>MIAR01000010.1 GCA_001829185.1 Spirochaetes bacterium GWB1_60_80 | reverse complement strand
GGAAACTCTAGTCCAAGCTTATCCTTGGACTAGAATTTGACTTATGAGGCAACCACCTCGTAGGACTAGATTTTATTATGAGGCAACACGGGGGCGCCGCCGGGCTAGCCGGCCGAACCGGCGGTACCACGCCGCGCCGGCAACCGGAACACCTGGGGGACTACTCCGCCCGGCCCAGTCAGCGTATCGCCGTTCGGATAGTGGACGCTGATCACGGCCTCGTCCGGCCCAATCGACAGCCGCAGGTAATGCAGCGTCTGCTCACCATAGCCGTAACCTAGCCAGCCGGTATCGCCCTGGTAGGCGGCTTCGGCCGGCAGGTGATAGTAATGGCGCCCGTCGCGCAACTGGCCGTAGTCCAGATCGTTCTGATAGTCCAGATAGCGGCCGCTGTCCCAGGCCAGCCGAAAATCGCTGCGCTGCAGCCAGGCGCCGGCGCTGCTGTCATACAGGCGGCGCTGGATGGCCGCAGGGGCGCGCGTCAGCAGACCATAGTCGATCTCCAGGCGGGCGCCGCCGCCGCCGGAGCAGAACCAGTGGATGCTCCGACCGCTCGGCCGGTCAGCCGGGTCAAAGAGCAGGCCTTCGTTGCCGTAGGTCGTTTCCCAATGCTCGTAGTGATGGTCGTGGCCGAAGAATACCGCGTCGACGCCCAGCCGGTCGGCGAAAGGCAGCAGCCAGGCTTCTAATGCACCGCCGCTGCCCGACGTGCCGGTGGTAAGCGGGGTATGGTGTAGGATGATAAAACGATAACTGGCATCGGCCGCCGCCGCCAACGTCGCCTCGGCCCAGGCTTTCTGACGCCGGCCGGCTGACCCGCCCAGCCTGGACGAATCGAGCAGCACGAAACAGGCGCCGGCTAGCTCGAATGACCAATAGCCGCCCGTCGGATCGACATAGGGATACGGAAACAAATCCCGGAAGGCGCGGGCATCGTCGCCGTAGTAATCATGGTTGCCGATCACGCCCACCAGCGGCGTAGCGGCGGCGAAAGCGCTGATGGCCACCAGGGCATCGCGCCAAAAAGGGGCGTAACCGCCAGCCTGGACCACATCACCCAACTGGACGACCAGGTCGGCCCCGCTGGCGGCGATTGCCCGGCTGATCAAGGCGCCGCCCCGCCGGGTGAAATCATCAGCGGCCTGCATGTCCCCGAACAAGACCAGCTCGGCCGACGCGGCGCTGGAGTCTGGCGCGACGAAGGAAAAGGGAGCGCCGGCAACGGTAGCGCCTGCCCCGAAATCGGGAATATAAAAATAACGCCCGCCCGGAGCCAGGCCGCTCAGTTCCACCCGGTGCCGGCGGCCGGCCGCCCCGGCCAGGAGCGGCTGGAGCGCGTCCGGGTCAGGGCCAAAGAACAGCCGCGTGGCAAGCGAATCGGCCGTCAGCCAGGAAACCACCATGGCCGGCTCCGAACCGAAGTACGGCGTCAACCAGGGACCGGCCGACTGGCGCAGGGCATTGGCCACCGACTCGCCCCGCGGCGATCCGGCCAGGAAGCCGGCGCAACCAGACAGCCAGAGCTGGCTAACCAGCGCTACCCCGGCCAGGAGTCTGCGCCGTCCCGGCCTGCGCCGCGCCGGCACGCTCAACCCACCTCCGCTTGGCGGTAAGCCTTGCCGCTGACCGCGTCGATAGTCAGCTTAAGAATGGTAACGGCCCGGTACGATGCGTCGTTCTTGATATTCCTGGCCAGGATCGGCTGCGGGTCGGCCTCCAGATGCTCAAGCAGCGCCAGTAAGCCGTGCTTCTTTTCAGCCAAGTCCTCGACTACCGCCAGCTTCCCGCGGATGACCAGCGAGGCATAGTCGTGGTCGCACTGCCCGGGCAGGTAACCGCGATCCTCGATGATCGTGGCGCAGGCCCGCGGATTGGCGGCGATGAAATCCAGCTTATGCCCGGCGTTGGCGCAATGGAAGTAGAGGCAACGCTTGGCCTGGTCGTAGCCGTAGCTCAAGCTTACCAGGTAAGGTTCGTCGGACCGGCACAGCGCGATGACGGCGAACTTGCCGCCAGTCAGCAAACGCTCTATTTCAGCTTGATCATGGATAACTTTTTCTTTACGCTTGGGGTGATAGTCGCTCATGGATGCTCCTCGGGTTAAAGCTGGAAGGTCAGGCAGACCGTGGTGCCGTTGTCCTGGCCGAAACGGATAGTCCCCTTGAGCTGCTCGATCAGCGTCTGCACCAGCGTCAGGCCAAAACCGGTGGGGCTCTGCCTGTCGGTGGCGGCCGGGAACCCGACGCCGTTGTCCTGAATGACGATGGTAACGGCTTCGCTGCTCTGCTTGGCGCAAACGCTTATAGTTCCCCGGTCGCGGCCGACGAAGGCGTATTTCATGATATTGGTCAGCAGCTCGTTGACGATGATGCCAAGCGATTGCATGATCTTGGCAGACACCTGAAAATCGGCGATGGCCTTAACCACATTCACCAAACGGTTATTCGGAAAATTGGATATGACCTCGTCGACCAGGGTATCAAGATAATCTTTCATCGAAATCTCGCGGTAATCAATGGAGCGGTACAGCTTGTCATAAAGCACCATCATGCTCTGCACCCGGCTCTCGGTGTCCTTGAGGGCTTCGATGGCTGCCGGATCGGTCAGCATGTTAGCCTGGAGGTTAAGCAGGCCCTTAATGGTGTTCATGCTGTTCTTGGTCCGGTGGTGCACTTCCTTGAGGATGATGTCCTTCTCGGCCAGCAGCTTTTGAATCCGGTTCTCGGCCCCCTTGCGCTCGGTAATATCCTCGATCGCCAACAGGATGATCCGTTCCTTGCCCGACGAACGGCGAATCTGCCGGGCGTTGAGCAGCATAGTGCGCAGGCCGATGGTGGCAAAATCGTGCTCGACTTCGTAATTGTCAAAGACCGTCTTGGCGGGCAGGATATTCTCCAAAAGCTCGCGCAATTTGGGAATGTCCCACTGCTTGTTGCCCAGGTCGTAGATCAGGTGCCCTACCGTCTCTTCGGGCTTAACCTTGAAGACCTCGTAAAACGAGCGGCTAACCGTCACCACCCGTAATTCCTGATCCAGCGAAAGCAATGGCTCGCGCACGGTATTGATAACGCTCTCGGCGAATTCGCTGGCCTCGTCGGCCAGCCGCTTGATGGCCGCCAGCTCCTGGCGAGATGTCTCCAGGCCGTTTTCGATGGCCTTGCGCTCGCTGATATCCCGGATGTTGCATTGAATAATCCGTTTGCCGTCGATCTCGTCGAGGTTACTGATAAATTCCACCTCGATGATCTTGCCGTCGGCCGTTTCCAAGGGCAGGTTCTCGTAGCGTACATAGCGGTTCCGCTGCAACTCTGTAAATTTTTCCTTATTGCCGACCGTATCCTTGAGAAACCCGATTTCCCAGATGGCCTTGCCTAAGAATAGCTTGTATGAATAGCCTAGCAAGCTTACCAAGAAGGGGTTAACGTCCAAGATCATGCCGGAATCGGCATCAAGGATGAGAATGCCTTCCTGCGCCATCTCGAACAGCCGGCGATAGCGGTTCTCCGAGGTGTGGAACAGCCCGTCAAGCTTTTTGCGCTCCACCAGCTCCTGCTTGAGCTGGTTGTTGGCGTCGAACAGCTTGAAGGCCATCTTGATCGAGGCATCCAGCACGGTGATGCTCGAATTCTTGACCACGTAGCCGTAAGAGGTAATCTTCTCGGTCTTCTCGACGATATCCGGCTCGGTGTGGCTGGACAGGAAGAGGATCGGAATGTCGCGCTGCGCCAGAATCTGCTCGGCGGCCTGCGTCCCGTCCATACCGTCGCCGAGGTCGATATCCATCAGCACGATATCGATTTCGGCATGGTTCCGGATGGTCTCGATGGCCTTCATGGCCGTATCCACCAGGATGACGCTGTAGCCGAAATTCTCGAGCGGCGCCCGCTTGCTGTCCGGCACCATATCCAGTTTGACGCGAGCCGGATCCGTCATGATCTGGACGGCCTTCTCGCCGGTGTCGATGGTCACCACGTTATAGCCGTATTTCTCGAGGAACAGCTTCTGGTTCATGGCGATAATCGCCTCGTCTTCGACAAGCAGGACCGTCTTCCTGATTTTCTGGTCCATGGTCAATTCCTTCCGCCCACCGTTCCAGCCGGTACTGTCAGCGCGCCGGCCAGCCGGCCAGCGAACGCAAATTACCTGATATTTACCAACTTACAAATTAAGCCAACAGACGACGAAAGGCAAGACCACTGCCTGGCAAAAAAAACCAGGCCTTTGGCCGGTGGCCAGGGCCTGGCGCTATTCAGGTTGCCGTCATGGTCAGCTCTGGTTACGCAGCGTGTCGCGCGCCCGCCGGATAGCCCGGCGCAGCAGCCCAATCCGCCCAAACAGCAGTATCCACAGCCCCATGGCCAGCAGCGCCAGCGGAACGGCGCACAGCAACGCGCCAACCAGGAAAATCAGGCCATCTTCGGCCGCCTCGGCCAGTCCGCTGAACAAGCGGGCCAGTTTCTGGCCCAAGCCATCGCGCGGATACTCCACCGCGGCGGTATACGGGACGCGCAGGCTGACCACGATGGTCGAATAGGCCACCAGGCGCTGCAGAGACGTCCGCTGACCGTCCAGGCCTTCGATCTCGTAAGTCAGGTTGTTCAGCCGGTTTTCGATCTCCAGGATATCCTCCAGCCGGCGGGCGTTGCTCAGGTAGCTGCGGTAGACGGCCAGCAGTTCCCGACGATTGGCGATGCGGTCGCCATAATCGGCTATCTGGTAGGTCACGTCCTGGGCGCTCACCGAGCGGCTCAGCACGCTACCCATACCGGAGGAGCCTTCCAGCGCGGCGTCGAAAGCCGCTTGGGGCACAGACAAGGTAATATTCGCATAATCGCGCGTCTCGTTCTGTTCGGATACGAAGCCGCCCAGGCCCCGGGCCAGGACCACCAGACGGTCGCGCGCCGCGGCGATTGCCGGCACCTCGAGCTCGAGGGCCGCGCTGCGGATGATCTGCCGCTCCGGACTGACCACCGCCGCGTCGGCCAGCCCGCCGTCGATCCGGCCTAGGGCATCGGCGGCGCCTCCGGTAGCCCCCCGACTGGCGGTCGGCGCGGCCGCCGGCTCGTCATAAGACTTGGCGCTGGCCTCGCTGGCCTCGCTGGCGAAGGCCGACCCAGCGGCGCCAAAAGCCATCTGGTCCAGGGCGACCGACGGTGACGCCATATCTCCATAGCGCGGGCCGCCGACCAGGGAGCCAGCCGCCAAGCCCACCACCACCAGGGCGGCGGCGGCGCCGAGGCCGCCGACCACCCGGATCAGCCAGCGCGGTCTTGGGCGCAGTCGGCTAGTACCGCCAATGCCGCCGCCAGCGGTCTGCGTAAAACGCTCCAGCAGCCGCTGTTTCAGTTCCCGTTCAAATCCTTCGTCCAGCTTGGCCCCCGGCCGGTTGGCCAGTAGCTCGCCGATCGCTTTCTTCAAGGCCTCCTCCTCGGCTCGGAGCGCCGGGTCGATGGCGTACAAGTCAGCCAGTATCCGCTCGATGTCCAGGTTCGGGTTCATAGTCGTTCTCCTTCTAGCAGGCGCTGGGCTTGGCCAAGAGCCAGGCCACCAGGCAGAGCAAAGGCATGGACTGGCGCAGCACGTTCAGCGCCCGCGAAAACGCCATCTTGCAGGCGGCCTCCGACTTGCCGGTCAGCTCGGCGATTTGGCGGTAGGGCAGCTCGTCCCATAAACGCAGGATGATGATCTCGCGCGCCTCGGCCGAGAGCGCCGCCAGGTGCGGCTTGAGCCGTTCCCACCGGTCACGCTCCAGCACGTCAAGCGTGAAATCCGCCCCGTCCGCCAGCTCCCACACGTCGCCGTACTCGGCGGCGCCGGCCGTCTCGCCGGCCCCATCCAGCGAGACGGCCGGCCGCTGCCCGCGGAAATGGTCGACCAGAGCGTGGCGGGCAATCCCGTACAGCCAGGCCGGGAAACTGCCGGCTTCCGGCCGGAAAGATAGCAGCTTCTCAAGCGCATTCAGGAAAGCTTCCGCCGCCAAGTCCTCCGCCAGCTCGCGGTTCAGCGTCCGATAGTACAGGTAAGCGTACAGACGCTTGGCGTAGCGGTCGTACAACTCGCCGAAAGCCCGGCGGTTACCGCGGACAGCCTCCCTGACCAATCGTTCCAATTCCATGCCTCGTCTCCTTGCGCACATGCTACAGAGAATACGGCCCCCGCGTCAAAAAGTAACGCGATATTTTTATAAAGCTAAAAGTGAAGGAGAAAACAGCTGGCCGCCAGCCGGCGCCTTTCGGGAAGAGGGCAACTCAGGCGCCTTTGCCGACGGCCGCCAGCGGCCGCCAGCGGCCGCCAGCGGTTAATTTTCCGCCATGCCGGGATTGCCGGGGCTGACAGCGCTGGCCGGCGGCAGGCCAATCGCCATTAGCCGCCGGTTCAGGGTAGCACCGGCCGCTAGGGCCAGCATCAGGCCACCGGTACCCAGCAGCAGCCATTCAATGCGTACCAGCTCGGCCAGGGGGCCGAAGACCAGCATACCCAACGGCATTAACGAGGTGGAGAGCATGGTCAGCACGCTGAACACCCGGCCCAAGTAGGACTCCTCGACGTGCTCCTGGAGCATCACCGCCGAAGGCGTATTGAAGAACGGCATGGCGATGCCGAAGACCACCATGCAGGCGGTATATGGCCAGAACGACGGAATCAGGCCGAGGGCCACCGTGCAGCCGGCCATCACCAGGTTGGAGGCGGCCATGGTACGCATCCGATTACGGAAACCACCCCACAAGGCAATCAGGCCGCCGCCGAGCATCATGCCGCCGGAGAAGGCTATCTCGATGGCGCTCAGGTGCCAGACCTCGGCGCCGAAGTTGCGCGCCACCTGCAGCGGCGTCAGGAAGGCGGCCGGCGTCACCAGAAAAAGCAACACGGCCAGATAGGCGAAGAAGGCCGACAGGTAACGGTGCTCGCGGATGTACTTGAAGCCCAGCCGCATATCATGGAAGTAACTGGTAGTTTGCGGCGCGCTGGCCTTGGCGTGGGGCGGCACCTCAAGGAACAGTCCCAGCACGCCGATAGCCAGGGCAGCGGTAACCACGTCAATCAAGAAGATGGCCTGGATGGGCGCTATGGTTAGCAGGAGGCCGCTCAGGGCCGGCGACAGCAGCATAATCACCGACTGGATGCTGCCGTTGATGCCGTTCACCCGCGTCAGCTGGTCCACCGGCACGATCTGCGGCAGCAGCGCGCCAACGGCCGGTCCCTGCATGGCGCCACCCAGGGCGCGGATGGCCGCCGCCAAGAAGAACAACCACAGCGCCCGCCCGCCGGCCGCAAAGACTGCGGCCAGGGCCAGTGTCACCAAGGCGATGGCCAGATCGGCCAGCATGATGATCTTCTTGCGGTCGTGGCGGTCGGCCCAGACGCCGGCGAAGGGCGAGAGCAGGAAGGTGGGCACGAAGCCGCAGATGATGTACAGCATCATATAGACGCCGGACTTGGTCTCCAGCGTCACATGCCACATCAGGGCGTATTGCACCAGCGCCGACCCAAGCAGCGACAGGGTCTGGCTGGTCATAAAGAGCACGATATCCCGTTTCCAATTGCGCATAATTCCACTATACTGGAAACCGCCTGACTGTTGCCAGCCCGGCTCAGTAGGGTGTTGAAAAACGCGAATGCGGCTTTTCAACACTTCAAAAGCCGGTACAATTACGTAGCATCGCGCAAGCTATGCGAGCGTCAGTACTCTGGCGAAAATTGTTAAGGTTGGTGAAAAAGCAACCGGCTTTTTCGCCAACCTGTCAGTCGCGCCCGGCCGGCGGCGTCCGCTCCGGGCCGAAGTACTTCTCGCTGCGGTAGCGCAACCAGACGCGCAGGGCCTGCGGCACGCCGGCCTTCTGCTCGTCGCTCAAGCGTTCATATAGTCGCAAGGCGCGTTCCCGTTCCGTTCGGCAGGCTAGGTTATTGTGACGGTCCCAGTACAGGCGAGCCAGGCGGATGCGGCGGTTCACTTCCTTGACCAGGGCGGCGCCGGACAGGCTGGCCTCATCGATGGCCTTCTTTTTGGCGGGCATGACTAGAGGCTAGCCCGGAAGACCCAACAACGACAAGAGGCGCAAGTCGCCGCCAGAAGCCAGCGTCATCGGTCGGCTTACAGGAAAACCGGCACCGTAAAGGCGAAACCCAGCTGCCAGTAGGTCAGATTCTCCTGCGGCTCGATGGTCGAATCACTCAAAGCGATATCAAGGTAAACTAACAGGCCCAAGCCGACGATGGCCGGTTTGGGACCGCGGCTGAACACCGCCAGGTCAACGCAGAATTCGGCGCGCAGGCCGATATCCGGGCTGAGCACGGCGTCGGACAGCACGTGGTAGGTACTGGAACCCATGCCTCGGTACTCTCCGCCCAGGCAAGGCGCATAGTAAGCGCCGGCGTTGACGGCCAGGAAACCAGTCTCATTGCGCAGGAAGGGCCAGCTGGCCATGGCGACGATCCTAAGGCGGTTGATGTAATAGTCGTACCCTAATTCCGTATCGAAGGCGTCATGGTAGCCCATGTCCTGGTACTGGTAGCCGACGCTCAGGCACAAGCCCAGCGGCAAGCCGCGGGGGTTCCAGTCGTAAAAGGCCAGACGGCAGCCGGCATGCCAGGAATATGCCGAGTCCCAAGGATCTTCGGCCACCATGGTATCATAGGAATAGTCTTGCCGGCCGAGGCCTAAATCGAGGAACGGTTCAATTACCACTAGCAGGTTGTTGAAAAAGCCGGTTGCTTTCTCAACAACCTTAACAATTCCTCGCATAGCTTGCGCTATGCTGCGTAATTGTACCGGCTTTTGAAGTGTTGAAAAGCCGCATTCGCGTTTTTCAACACCCTGCTAGAGCCTGGGCCGAGACGGTGGCCACCAATGCCAGCAGCAGGGCAGCGCCCGCTACGAACTTTCTCATCATCAGCTCCTTCCCATGGAACACTGGCATCCAGCCAGAACCGGGCGACGGCTCCAAAAAAAAAGCGCCCCTCTACCGGTGCCTTACAACACGGCTGGAGCGCGGTAATCAGGATAGGCCGCCTGGAGGGCAGCCTGCGCCAGACTAGCCTTTCATCGAGGCTTCGGGCCATCCTTCTTCTTGTCAGCGGGTTTGGCGGGGGTAGCGCCTGGCTTGCTGGTTACGCCCGGTTTCTGCGCGGGATTGGCCGGCTTATCTTTCGCTCCACCCTTGCCACTGTCGGCTGGTTTTACTGCCATAGTTCCTCCCATAAAAGAGATATACTATAGTGTATTGCACGGCCGAAAAAGATCAAGCGAAATGCGGTAAAAAAATAAAAATTATTCACTTTTTATGCAAAACCGCCCGGCTGGCGGAAACCAAACCGGGCGGTCGGCTACTGTGGCGGATAATTAGTTAGTGGCCGGTATAGCGGCGGTAGACGCTCTCGTCCACGCGAGCCAGGGTCGGGCCATCGGAGGCGATAATCCAGGTGATGGGAGCATCCACCACATAGCGGTTAATGACGCGAACGATGTCGTCAGCGGTAATGGCGTTGATCTTGTCGATCAGGAATAGGTACTCAGTCGGCCGGCCGTAGGTAACCAGGCTGGAAGCCAGCTGGGCAGCCATCTCGGCGTTAGTCTGCTGATTGCCAAAGAAGCTGTTGATGTACTTGGCCTTGTAGGCCTCGATAGTGTCGGCCAGTGGGGCGTAGTTACCTTCGGCGACGGTAATATTCTTACTATTGCCGGCAGCCAGAACGGCGATGGCTTCATCGATCCAAGCCTTCACGTTCTCAGGCTGATCGGTCTTGAATACCACCAGGGAACCATAGGCCACACGAAAGCCGTGAGCGTTGGACCAAGTCGAATAGCAGGCGCCGTGCTCGGTGCGTAGAATGTCAAACAAAAGCTCGTTGAGCATGGAGTAGGCCAGTTGCAGGGCCACAAAGTCGCGGCTGTTGGCCGGGGCAATGATATAGTTACCGCGGACATAGGCCACGTCCTTGGACGACGCCAAGGGCAGCTGAATGACATCGGTCTGGCCGCGCACCGCCGGAATGGCCGGCTTGGTAACGCCGGTGCGCCCCATGGTGCCGAGGGTGGCTTCAAGGTCAGCCACCAACTCGTCGGCATTGAAATTACCGACAGCCACGATGGCCATCCGGTCGGCGGCCAGCTTCTGGGTATAGTAGTCGCGCACCTGGGCCAAAGTCAGGGCCTGGATGGAGGCAATGGTACCGGCGAAATCGGCTTGGTAGGGGTGGCCGGCAAAGAATTGCTGGTTGAGCTGCTGGACGGCGATGTTGTAGGGGTCGCGCAGCGCGCTCTGCAGCGCGACTACCGTCTCCGACTTGAGCTGGTTGAACTCGTCCTCGCTGAAGGCCGGGCTCATGACGCAAGCCGCGAAGACCGAAAACAGCTCGTCCCAGTACTTGTCGAGGGTATTGAGGTCCAGGCTGGCCCAGTCATAACCGACAGCCGAAGAGCTGATGGCGCTGGACAGCTCATACTCCATCTGGTTGAGCATGGAGTAGCTGTAGTCGGCGGTGCCACGGGTCATCAGGGCCAGCGTAAAGGCCTCGATGCCGGCCTGCTCGGGGGTGGTCATGGCCACGCCGCCATCCCAGATAACTTTGAGGCTAAAGACGCGGTTGGCGTCGTTGTGCTTGATGATTACCGGAACGCCGTTGGACAGGGTATGGACCTCGATGGTCTCCAGGCTGCGTGCCACGAATTCGTGGACTGGTACGGTCGATTCGTCGCCTGCGGCATTCATGCCGGCGCAAGCGGCCAGCGCCAGGAAGACCAGGATCAGGCCGGCCGCCTTGAAGGCGCGGGTACAGGCCCTGGCGGGGAAAAGCTTGTTAGTCAATATCATCGGTTCCTCCACCAGAATGCGTTCTCGGTCGTGACCACCGTGAAGCCAGCAGCCTGCAGATTGGCCAGATCGGCCTCCACGTCGGCCGGGTTGGCCCGGATGGACACGATGGCGACGTTATCGAGTACATACTGTTGCAGGAAGGCGGCAATGTCGGCGTGCTCGATCTGCTGCATGTTCGGTACATAGCCGAAATAGTAATCGGCCGTCGCCACCGCCCACCAGAAGGAGAACGATTCAATGAAGGCTTCCGGCTTCTCCAGGCTGAGGATGTTGCCATCTTCCATTATATTCTTGACCACGGCGGATTCTTCGGCCGAGAAGTAATTCGGTTCGTTGACGATGCGGCGCACCTCGGCCATAACGCCGGGTACATAGCGCTGCATGGCAAACGCGGTCAGCGGGTTGTTGGTAGCGTCGGTGCGGAAGTAGGTGCCAAAGGACACCAGACCACCGTCGCGCTGTGTATAATAATAGGCGCTGATGTAATTTTTGTGGTACATCCCGGCAACGTTACGCATCAGGTTGTTGCGGTACTGGCCGTTCGGGCTGGCAACCAGGGAACCCCAGACGTCGGCGGCGTAGGTGGCCTCCGGGTCATCCATGACGTCCGGACCGCGCATCCGGAGGTCGACATTGGCGATACCCTCGGGTAAAGATTCATCCGGGTAGACCAGATAGACCGGCCGCGGGCCGAAAGGCGTGGCCTGGGCCGGCATACGGGGAGTCCAGGGGTCGTTGCCTTTTTGCCAGTCGCCATAGAGGCGCTCCACCATGGCTAGGACTTCGGTCGGGTCCACGTCGCCGGCCACGAAGATGGCGCCGTTGTTGGGGATGTAATAGCGGGTCTGGATATCGCGCATATTCTGGACGGTGGCGGCGCGCAGGATTTCTTCCGAGCCGCCCACATCGCGGCGCCAAGGGAAGTTGGGGAACAGCGCCCGGTCGACGGCCGCGCTGTTGATCCAGTCCGGCTCGTTGTTGTAGCCATTGATCTCATTGACGACGACGTCGACTTCGATGGCAAACTCCGCCTCGTCAAAGAGCGGACTGCGTACCGCCTGAGCCCAAAAATCAAGACCCTGCTCGGTACGATCCGACGGCACCGTGAAGTAATAGGTGACATACTCGGATGAGGTTCCACCATTCCACTCGGACACGCCCAAGGCGGTCATGGCCGCCGAGAAGTCACGTTCGGTGGCATAGCGGGCGTTTCCCTTAAAAAGCATGTGCTCATACAAGTGAAACAAGCCGGCAGTCTGCGGCGTTTGGGTAAGCGCGCCGCAGCGGAAGGTGATCTGGATGCGTGACAGGGGAACCTGGTGGTTCTCCAACACATACAACTCCAGGCCATTGGCCAGCGTATACCGGGTAAGACCCGGAATCGGCGTGGCTTGGGCAAAGACGAGCGATGCCGTCACCAGCATCAGCATGGTCAATGCCAAGAACAGACGTTTCATATAGCTACCTCCTGCCCAAAACTGGGCTGATCGAGGTGGATTCTAGCCCGGAAAAAGGTGCTTGTCAAAAGAAAATTAAATCTGATCCCCAAACCACTAACTGGAGGCACTATTAATACCACAGGGCGACCCGAAACTCACGGTTGCCTTCGCTGCGCAACACCGGCAACCAGGCCAGTACCTCGGTCGGCAAGGGCGCCAATTCTGACCATCCGGCTACGGGTGCCCATGGCGATGGTGGATATCGGAGACATGAACGTGCTCATGCTCCAGTGCCTGATGCTCATGGTCATGGCTGTGGCCAAACAGCCGGGCCAAAGGCTCCAAGCCGTCGTGCCCCGCCTCGTGTTGACCAAGGTGACCATGCTCATGATGCCCCTCGCCATGCCGGTGCCAGTGCGTGTGGCGGGCGGCAGCGTGTACGTGACCATGTCCATGCCGCTCCGACAAGAGCAGCAGATACGACAGCAGCATCAAGGTCAGCGCCCCGCCCTGGGCCAACGAGAAAGACTCGCCGAGCACCACGAAGGCCAGCAGCAGGCCAAACAACGGCGACGACGAGAAAAACAGTTGAGCGCGCGAGGCGCCCAAGCCTTGAGCGGCGGCGATGTACAGCACGATGCTGGCGCCATAGGACAGCGCTCCAATGCCGAGGGCTAGGCCATACCCCGCCCAGCTGGGCGGGCCACTGCCAGCCACCAGCAGGCCGACAGTCAAGTTGGTGCCACCGGCCACCAGTCCCTTGATAAAGGTGCTTTCCTCCGGTTTAAGGCCGTCGATCAAGGCCGTGCAATGGTTATCGAAGCCCCAGGCCAGACAGGCTGCCGCGATGAGCGCACCGCCGGCCAAACTGGTGCGGCCGCCGTCAAAGGACAGCAGCACGGAGGCTGCCAGAATGCCAGCCGTGGCGCCGGCGCTGGCCCTAGTCATGCGATCTTTAAAGATAAAGTGACCCAACAAAGCGGTAGCCACCAGCTCCAGGTTCAGCCACAACGACACCGAGGCCGACTTGGCCAGGCTCAGGCCGAACAACAGACAGACCGGCCCCAAGATGCCGCCGCCGACGATAGAACCGAAAATATAGCAGACATTGCGCCGGCTGAGCGCGCGCAAGCGGCCAAGCAAGCCGCCATGCAGCGCCCGCGGCGCCAGCGCCAAGGCCGCCCCGCAGTATAAGAGGCCCGCCAATAAAAACGGATTGATGGAACCGAGCAGCAGCTTGCTGAGCGGCGTGGCGGCGCCGAAGAGCAAGGCTGCCACCAGGGCTAGAATGATGGAAACGCGCATGGCCGCTATCGTACCCCAGACTGGCGCCGGCCGGCAACCCGCCGCGCGGCTTCCAGTACAGCCCGCGGCGTAGCTTTTCCAGTACAGCCCGCGGCGTAGCTTTTCGTTGCCAAGCGCGGCCAGCCGGAGTATACTGCCAGCATGCTTACATGGTGGCAGGAACGGGTGGTCTACCAGATATACCCACGCAGTTTCAAGGACAGCAACGGCGACGGCCTGGGCGACCTGGCCGGCATCATCGAGGAACTAGACAACTTGCGCGACCTCGGCATCGGCGTGCTCTGGCTGTCGCCGGTCTACCCCTCGCCGGACGCCGATAACGGCTACGACATCAGCGACTACCGCAACATCGACCCGCGCTATGGCAGCCTGGCCGACATGGACCGCCTGATTGCCGAGGCAGAGCGCCGCGACATCAAGATCATCATGGACCTGGTCATCAACCATACCTCCGACCAGCATCCCTGGTTCCAGGCCAGCCGCGATCCGGCCAGCCCGTACCGCGACTGGTACCTCTGGCGTCCTGGCCGCAAAGGCCGCCAACCGAACAACTGGACCAGCTTCTTCGCCGGCCGCTGTTGGGAATTTGACGAGCGCAGCGGCGAATTTTATCTTCACTTGTTTTCCAAAGAGCAGCCCGACCTCAACTGGCGCAACCCGGCGGTGCTGGCCGAGATCGAGTCCATCATGCGCTTCTGGCTGGACCGGGGCATCGCCGGTTTCCGCTGCGACGTCATCAACGTCATCTACAAGACCAGCCTGGAGAACGGCCGCCAGCGACTGGTCCTAACCGGCAGCGAACACTACCTGTCCCAGCCTGGCGTCCATGAAATACTGCGTACCCTCCGAGCCGACGTCCTGAACCGCTACGACTGCTTCGCCGTCGGCGAGACGGTCTTCGTATCGCCGCTACAAGCCCGCGACCTCTGCCTGCCCGAGCGGCGCGAGCTGGACATGGTCTTCACCTTCAGCCAGATGGAGACCGACCAGCTGTTCGTCAAATGGTTCAAGCGACGCTTCCACGCCGGCCGCTTGGCCCGCAACCTAGCGCGCTGGCAGGCCGACCTACCATGGAACGCCAATTACCTGGAAAACCACGACCAGCCACGCAGCGTCTCGCGCTTCGGCGACGATGGCCGCTACTGGGCCGAGTCGGCCAAGCTGCTGGCCACCCTGCTCTTCAGCCTGCGTGGCACGCCCTTCGTCTACCAGGGCCAAGAAATCGGCATGACCAATTTCGATTTCACATCCATGGACCAGGTGCGGGACGTCGAGTCGCATAGCGTTTACGCCATGGCCGGCAAGCTCGGTATCCCGCGGCCCTGGCGCTGGCTAATGATCCGGTTCAGCTCGCGCGACAACGGCCGCACCCCAATGCAGTGGACGGCCGGCCCCAACGCCGGCTTCAGCCGCGGGACGCCCTGGCTGGGCGTCAACCATAACCACCGCCGCATCAACCTGGCGACGCAACTGGGCGACCCCAGCTCGGTGCGCAGCTGGTACAAGCTGATGATAGCCTTGCGCGCCGCCGAACCAGTGCTGCTGGCCGGCAGTTTCGTGACCGTTAAAACCAGCCGCAGCCTATTCGCCTTCCGGCGCGAGCTGGCTGGCCAGGCGCCGCTACTAGTACTGCTCAACTTTTCCGCCCGCCAGCGGTTCGTACCGTCCACTGGCCACCTGGTCGTTTCCAGCTACGGCAAAACAGGCTACAACGGGCAGCTGGAACCCTGGGAAGCCGCCATCCTGCGCCTGGATGGCTCAAGTTCCAATGCAATAGAAAAGAAACTGCCAACAATTGATACCGCTAGCCAGACCGCATCCAAGGGGATCGCAGAATGAAAAATCAATTCGACCGCAACCTGTACGCCTTCGGCCTCGGCACGGTGGGCCGCGACATGGTCTACTCATTGGTAAGCATGTACCTCATGTTTTACCTGACGGATATCCTCCAGGTCGAAAATTCCATCCTGTGGTGGATCACCGGCATCATGATGGTGGGCCGGGCCTTCGACGCCGTCAACGACCCCTTCATGGGCGTCATCGTGGACAACACCCGCGGCCGCTTCGGCAAGTTCAAACCCTGGATCGCCTTCGGCGCCCTGTTCGCCGGCATCGTCGCCATCCTGCTGTTTACCGACTTCGGCCTGAGCGGCGCCAGCTTCGTGACGCTTTTCGCCGTCCTGTACCTGCTGTGGGACATCGGCTTCACCGCCAACGACATCGCCTACTGGTCGATGATGCCGTCGCTGAGCATCGACCAAAAAGAACGCGAGAAGATCGGCGCCTTCGCCCGTATCTGCGCCAACATCGGCCTGTTTTCGGTGGTAGTGGGCGTGGTGCCGCTGACCAATGCCCTAGGCAAGCTGCTGGGCAGCATGAAGGCGGCCTACCTGGTCTTTGCCATAGCTCTGGTGGCCATCATGTGGCTCGGACAGTTGATTACGCTGTTTGGCGTGCGCGAAAAAGCCGGCCTGTTCCGGGTGGAGGCCAGCACCACCCTACGCGGCATGGCCAGGGCCCTGTTCCGCAACGACCAGCTGGGAGTGGTGGCCATCGCCATGGTCATCTTCACCATCGGCTACGATACCACGGCCAGCTTCGGCATCTATTTCTTCAAGTACGCCTACGGCAACGAAGGCATGTACTCCATCTTCGCCCTAGTGCTGGGCGTCTCGCAGCTCAGCGCCCTGGGCATCTTCCCGCTGGCCAGCAAACGGCTCAACCGGCGCCAACTGTACACCGGCGCCACCATCCTCGTGACGATCGGTTATATAATTTTCTTCTTCTCGCCCATGGACATGCGCTTCATCGGCCTGGCCGGCGTCCTGATCTTCGTGGGCCAAGCCTTCATCCAGTTGCTGATGCTGATGTTCCTGGCCGACAGCATCGAGTACGGCCAGTGGAAGCTCGGCAAGCGCAACGAGAGCGTCACCTTCTCGGTACAGCCCTTCATCAACAAGATGGGCAGCGCCATGGCCGCCGGCACGGTCGGCGTGGTGGTCATCGTCTCCGGCATCAACGAGGCGGCCGGCCCGGCCGACGTCTCCAGCCAAGGTTTGCTGCTCCTTAAAAGCGGCATGTTGGTCTTCCCCCTAGTCTGCATCGTGGCCGGCTTCATCATCTGGCGCCTCTTTTTCCGCATCGACGAAACCTTCTATAAAAAGATCATTAGCGATCTGCGGGAACGAGGCCAGTTGCAGCCGGAAATGGCGGAAAGCCCAGCGCCGTCACAGCCCTGAACCGCGGCTACCACTTGTTGTAGACTTTCTCGGCAAAACCGAGAAAGTCGCGCAGCCGCAACACCCGGCCATCATCCAAGGTGGCCGTGCCGTTGAACAAGCCGAATACCTGGTGCTGGTCGCTACACAGCACGCCCAGCGAAGTCAGGGCGGCCCGATCCAGGATGGGCGTGAAGTCGGCCTCAAAGCGTCCATCCGACGACGAAAAACGCCAGGGTTTCAGAAAATCATCCCGGCCAGCCTGGTCGACCGGAATCTGGAAGGTCACGTCATCCAACTTGTGGGCCAGCCCCTGGTAGAACAGCATGTTTTCGCTGGCGCTCGAAGTATCGCCGAAGCCGTAGCCCAGATTAAAGCCGAAAACCGCACCATCCACCAAACCCTGCCCGGCGCCCCAATACCACGTGTTTTTATAGGTCCAGACGCCACGCCCCCAATCCAGCAGGCCGAAGCTGTCTTCCGGCGAGAAAGCAAACGTCTCGCCTCTATAACGAACTTCGCCACGAGCGCGCATGCCGATGATCTTGCGATTGTAATAGAAGGCCGTCGGCTTTTTCGGAAAAGGCGTGGCTATGACCATCGAGTCGCGCGGTTCGTCGAACAGCTCGATATCCACCGCTACCGGCTGCCCTTTTTCCAGGTTCTTAAACCTGGCCGATAAATGACGCACCGTGCCGACACGCCGGAAAACGACCTCAAACCCCTTCCCTCGGCAGACTACGTCGCCAGTCTCGGAGCTAGCCGGCATTCGAAGCCGTCCCAGCGGCAGCGCCAGCATCGGGCTGACTGTTACTTGACTCCCGGCCCGAAAATCAAGCAAGGTCAGGCTTGCCAGCCCCATGTAGGCATTGTCAGCCACCGTGATGGCCACGCCGTAGTCGCGATTGGTAACCAGATAATAATCCCATTCCTTGATGCGCAACCGGCCAGCCTTGACGGCCTTGCGGTCGTACTGCTTGACGGGAGTAAAGGCGTAGCCTGGCTCGGTTAGTCGCCCCCGCTCGTCGAGCAGGCTGCCCGGCGTCATCTTTTTCTGTTCCATCCCTGCCATCCTTTTTGGTATCCATCTAGCAAATATCGATCTCTGTCTTGAAAGCTATACAAGCATTACCACTGATCTTTACCAGCTCGGCATCCTGATCATTACTGAAAACATGGACTTTCATGTAGCCCTTTCGCTTCATTGCCTCGCCTTGCTTGATTTCAAAGGTATAGCCGGTTTTGCTTTTTTCAATTTTGCCATAATGGGTCAAGTAAGCCCCCAGTGGTCCATTCGCGTTGCCGGTTACCGGATCTTCATCAACACCGATGGCAGGAGCGAACATTCTACCGCTGATCAATATATTTTTTTCCTGAGAATCAAAGGTGAACACATAGTACCCGTTACAGCCGATTTCATTGCTCAACTCGCATAATAACCCTGAGTCTATCGCCATGGAATCCAGCAGTCGCTTTCCCCGTACAGGAATCATCACTTTGGAATGCCCGGTCGATACAATCTGGATCGGTAAATCATCAACAATATCAGCCGAACCAATATTCAAGCCTCTCAATAGCCTTTCCCTTTGCCGGCCTGCAATAATTGCCCCATATTCGATTTTTGCCTGTGTCATTACCACCCGCTTGCCTGCACCATCGTTGACAATTTCTACCGGCAACACCCCGGCCTTGGTCTTTTGAATGATAATGCCGCAATCAATGCCTTTTTCCAGGGCATAGACAAAATGAGCGGCAATGGTAGCGTGTCCGCAAATCGGAACTTCCCTGGTTGGCGTGAAGAAGCGCACCTCGATATCGTAATCATCACCACCTTTATTAATAATGAAAGCCGTTTCCGACTTGTTCATTTCCCGGGCAAGTTGCTGCATCTGCCACTCGCTCAATCCATCGGCGTTTAAGACCACCCCGGCGGGATTACCCTCAAAAAGCGTGGTGGTAAACGAATCGACTTGATAAACAATCAACTTCACGGCCCCTCCATTCGCCATCGTCACAATATGCCATGTACCTTTGGATGCTCCTCTTCTTTCGTATTTTTTTTCAAGAAAATCCATAAATAGACCAGTGCCGCCTGCCAGGGCAAGTCTCCTGGGAAGAATGGATAAGGCAACCACTATTTAGCAAATCATCAATAAAGCCAGGGAATAAAACGTTTTGTTCGCTTTTTATACGCCAAGTATTCATTCCCAAATTTTTCTTCTAGTAGTTTTTCCTCAATCCTTGTTCGCTTCAATAAATACCCAATTATTATTGTATTTGTAAGAACACAGGAGATAAAAGCACAAAGAGAAATGGAATATCCGATAAGCAAACAAATAAAACCTAAATACATTGGATTTCTGATATGCTTATATAACCCCTTATTAATAAGCACATGGTTTTTTTCAATTACCAAACTCGGGGTGCCCATAGTCCCAAGAATCCTTCTGGAGCTAATGACAAGGTAGCCACCCAGTGCTTCCGTGAGAATACCCGGGATAAAAAAAACAAGATCAATCCTTTTCGATCCGCGCAATGCCACTTCAAGATAGGGGCTACCTATGGCAACTGGAAAAATAAAAAAGGATATTAGCAAGGCAATCCGATTAAAATTATCGCGCTCCTTTGACCTTTTTCTAGTAAGAAGATCATAAAACACTATGCCATTAAGAATAACCAACGGAACAATCTCTAAAAACGACGAACCCTTTATCATGAGAACAGAAACAGCCAAGCAATTGAAGAATATAAAAACAATCGGAACCAGAATCAACTTAGCAGGGTGTTGAAAAACGCGAATGCGGCTTTTCAACACTTCAAATGCCGGTACAATTACGCAGCATAGCGCAAGCTATGCGAGGAATTGTTAAGGTTGTTGAGAAAGCAACCGGCTTTTTCAACAACCTGTTAGAGATCAAAGAGTCAGCTTCAATCTTCACAAACCGCCTCCAGTTCGCGCTAATTACTCTTCACACCTGACTGAAGCTACCATCCCACTCCAGCCCCTAACGTACCGACAGTCCATCACAAAGACTTCCCTAGCATTTCCATGAGAAGATTATAGTATTCCAGATTTTTAACCTTGCCAACGCCAATCACGATTGTTTTATTTTGGCTTTTAATCAGAAGCAAAGATTGTTCCATGTTTGAAATATAGACTGAAGCATTTCCAATTTCTGGGTACCGGAAGACACCAATGCTTATTGAACCAAGCCTGACTCCCAGCAACTTCAGCCCGCTTGGCAAATGGTCAATCAGTGATACTTCAGTAATTTCTCTGATTGCCAGGCTAGCGCTAAAAACACCCTGTATCCTGATCTGGTTTTCATCGATTTTCACACTTAAACCAAATATCGAAACCGCAAGCGCCAACACCACAAAAATAAGCACAAGAATAGTAAAGATGTAGTTCGGTTTCCTGTTTTCGCCCAGCATCCAGTTTATCCTTTCAGAAAATAGCGAAGTATAATAAAAACGCCATTTCGCTGCTACTTTGAAACTAGCTCCAAGTTATTTAAATATACATGATTATTACCTTCCGAAATACCATCGCTAAAAAGCGCTAAATTTCGCTTAAACAATGGGCCAGTTACTGTAAAAGTATGGAACTCCCCACCCTCAGCCGATGGATCAATGGCGTCTTTTTCCATTTCTTCAACGCAGTTTAGATCCAATGTCTTTCCCAGATATTTTTCTTGGCATTTTTCTTCCCTGATAGAAATTATCGTGGCTTTATACCCTTTATTGATAAAATCTTCGACAACGTCCTTTCTTTTTTTAGACCATAATGGCATTTCAAATTGCAGCTTCAGTTTTTTCATTACTCTTTCAATCCACTCATGATGAACTTGCAAATCTATATCGCCGAATATCCCTTTTGTCACACCTTTCTTTTTCAATCTTTCAAGTTCAATGCACCAGTTATCTTCATAGTTGCTATCATCAGAATACCCAAAACTTATTTCCAAACCCATTGCGTCGGCTTGCTTCTGCAATAAGCCTTCAGTAATGAAATGTCCATAGGTTTTGCCCAATGATTTTTTTATCATTGTGAGCAAATGAACTTTTGAATTTGGGTTTGTCCTTAAATAGCTATCCAATGCCAAACAGCAATCTTTTCCGCCACTCCATGAACAAAAAATATATTCCTGGTTTTTCATGTATCATATCTCCCCATACGCTGAATACTCATCTATCAAACAGTAGTCAAGCAGTTTTCCGAATACTGACTAAACACATCGACCCTGACAGATGCTACACTTCTTTGATAATCTTATCAAGAAAATTCTATCGCTTCAATAAAAAATTCTCTCTTGCGCCGGCTGTACCCTAGTCTGGCCCGGAATCAGGCTGGCGTCAAGCCAGGTGACCACCAGACAAGGCAGTCGACCCAGAGCTTACCGCAAGGAGGTGCGCCCTGCCAGGCGCGCAAAAAAAGGCCGTCCGGTTGATTGGATCAATCGGACGGCCTTAAAATCCTTTGTGATACTACTCAGGATTAATTCTGGTAGGTATAATCCTCGTCGCCCGTATGGGTAACGGTAATCGCCGCCGCACCGGTCGCGTTCACGAAAACATTGCCGTTGCCGGTATTGGTAACCGTAACAGCTCCTGTACAGGTGCTGTTGATCGTCATGATGCCGTTTCCGGTATTAGTGGCGGTAAGGACAGCGCCGTTGTTGACGATGGCGATGATACCAGTTCCGACCTCGGTTGCCGTTACCACGCCGCCGTTATTCTCGACGTTGATGAAACCGTTGCCCGCTACCGCTACGACCAAATCCGCTGCGCTTCCCGTAATCGTTATGCTGGGCACAACGGTCGGTTCTTCGTTCACGACAACAGGAATCTCCACGGGGATTCCGCTAGCGTTGACTACCGTATTCACCATGGTAACCGCCGCGAACAGGGACAAGGCCCTGCCATTAAGGGTGGTTACCAACGTATTTCCGGCGGTGGAAAAAGTCATTCCGGCCCTTGCCAAGATTGTTCCCGCAAAAGTTCCGCCGCCCGCTCCGTTGATGGTAGCCGCGCTGCCTACCTGCCAATACACATTCTTGGCCTGGGCGCCGTTACTGAGTATAACGCTGCTTGAAGCAAGCGGGGTACCTACCGTAAGGGAGCTGGCCATCTGGAAAACCCAAACGGCGTCAGCGTCACCCTGTGCGTCGAGAGTCAGGTCTGAACCTGTTACAAGGAAGGCACCAGAGGCAGATTTGTAGACACCGGGGATCAAGGTGAGCCCGCCGAGCTGCCCGGCTCCCGGATCCATACCGTCGGGAAGCGAAGCTAGATAATTGAATGCCGCTAACGCGTCATATGCCACCGACCCGGCGACAGCGAAGTCCTCGGGACTTCCCTGTGGGGCGTCTGTATAGACCAATCCGCTCACCGAGCCGACATTAAGCGGTGTTTCGGCGTAACTAAAGGTCGAACTGTGGAATCCGGTGATCATTGTCGATGCTCCAGTGGTTCCCAAATCACCCACTATCATGGTCATTGTGCCCTGATTGGTAACGCCGGCTCCACCGCCGAATACCGCAAAGGTTTCCGCCACGCCAAGATTCGGCGCTGTGGGGCTGGCGATGCCCCGTGACACCAAAGAGTCATCCGTTATGCCGCTACCTTGGGCCAACGGGCTGTTGCATGAAGCCACGAGTGCCGCTAGCAGCAGTACTCCGAGTCCGCTAAAAAGGCTGTTCTTTTGCTTGTTCATATGTACCTCTTGTTAAGAGTATACTTACATATTAATTAAAAATCAAGTAGATTTTTAATTATAATACTAATTAAATATTCTCAATACAGCATTCTTATATGGCATATGGATCTCAAGACATCGTCTCTTGCGGTGATGCGACTGGCGACTGGCTGACTCGTCTTAACAATTATCATTTTTCACTCGGCTAAGCGCTTGTCCTGTTCATAAAATTGATATTGGGCACGCCCCGCTTGCTTGGCTTTATACATTGCGATATCGGCGTTCTTAAGCAGCACCCCCCCATCCATTCCATCATCCGGATAAAGGGCAATTCCGATACTCGCCGTCATCGCCAGTTCATACGCGCCGATGCGGAATGGCGCCCGGAGGCTGTCCGTGAGTTTCTGCGCAATCAGAGCCGCGTCTTCCTTTTCGGCGAGATCGGAAAATATCAGCACAAACTCGTCTCCTCCGAATCGCGCTACGGAATCACCCTTCCGTAGCGTTGAACTCAGCCGTTGCGCCGCCATTTTGAGGAGGATGTCACCTACGTCATGGCCATGGGTGTCGTTGACATCCTTAAAATAATCGAGATCAAGCATCGCGATTCCGGCTTTTCCCTGCTCCCGTTGGGCGTGGATCAAGGCGGCGCGCAGGCGATCGGCATAAAGCGTCCGGTTTGGTAGCCCCGTCAGCGAGTCGTGGGTTGCCATCAGCTCGATCCTTTCCTCCGAGCACCTGCGTTCGGTAATATCCTCGATGGCAAGCAGGATCACCCCGGCCATGCCAGCGGAACCATTAATTTTACGGGCATTCAGCAGCATGATACGCTTCCCGATTATAGCGAAATCGTGCTCCACCTCAAAATTGTCAAAAGCCTTTTCCCCGGGAAGGATATTCTCAAGCAATTCCCGTAATTTGGGGATATTCCACTGCCCATTCCCCAAATCGAATATACGTTGCCCGATCGTCTCTCTGTCGGTAGACTTGAAAACGTTATAAAACGATCCGTTAACTTTCATTATACGCAAATCATGATCAAGCACGATTAATGGCTCGCGCACGGTGTCGATGATGCTCTCGATATATTCCCGGGCGGCATCCGCGGTCGTTTTCGCCTCTTCCAGCTCGATCCGATAATCGCTCATCAAGTCGTGGTAGGCCTTAATTTTAAGGAGAGACCGAACACGCGCCAATAGTTCCTGCCTATCGATCGGCTTAGAGATGAAATCGTCGCAGCCCGCCTCGATCCCCCTCACTCGATCTTTCGTTTCCCGCAGCGCGGTGACAAGAATTATCGGAATTTGCGCGAATGCGGCGTTCAGCCTTACCTTGCGGATTACTTCAAAGCCGTTTATCTCGGGCATCATTACGTCGAGCAGTATCAGATCGATGGCCTTAGCGTAAAGTTTTTCGAGCGCTTCGGCTCCGCTCGTCGCCCTAACGACATCGTATCCCTGGGAAGCGAGGTAAACCTCGAGTAGCTCAAGATTTTGAACCTGGTCGTCGACGATAAGAATTTCAGGCTTGCCTTTCATCCCTTCCCCCGAAGTCGGTTCTCGTTGATCACTCGATGTACTCCCTGACTTCCTTCGCGAATGTACGTGTATTAATCGGCTTACCAATAAAACCCGAGTTGGCAATGTCCTTCAGTTCTTCCTTGCCCTCCGGAAATACGGAAGCGGTCACGAAAATAATAGGGATATCGCTTGTCTCCCTGTCCTGACGCAATATCCTTGCGGCCTCCGAGCCGCGCATATCAGGAAGCCGTACGTCCATAATAATAACGTCCGGTTTTTCCATCCTGGCAATCACTATTCCGCTTGATGCGTTTTCGGCTTCGAAGACCTCAAAGCCAGCCACTTCCAAAAGGTCCTTTTCGAGCATGAGGTTGTTTTTATTGTCATCGATCACCAATGCCTTTTTACCCATCTCACACCGCCTTCCTGGATAGAATCGGCAAAGAAAACCTGACAGCGGTTCCCTTATTCAATCCATCAGATTCCACGAACAGCTCCCCTCCGTGCAGCTCCACCAATTTTCTTGAGAGCGGCAAACCGAGTCCCGTGCCTTCGGTCACCCGGGAATACGGGGTGTCGACGCGAAAAAAACCTTCAAAAATTTTACCCATGTTTTCCTTCGCTATGCCAATCCCTCTATCCCAAACCACTATCTCTATCGAGGATCCTTTCCGTTTTGCCCTCATCCCGATTTTTCCCACGGGGGTGAATTTAACCGCGTTTGAAAGCAAATTATAAAGGATCTCCTTGATCTTTAGCTCATCCGCCTCTATTTCGGGAAGGTCTTCGTCGATTTCAAGCTGCATATCAAGCTGCTTTTTCCCGACCATATCCTCGACCAATAAGGAAATCTCGTACAAAATGTTTTTTATGGGGATAAAGGCCAATGATAATTTCATCTTCCCGGCCTCCACCTTAGCCATGTCCAGTATCTGGTTGATGAGCAGGAGAAGGTGCTTCCCGCTGGTTAGTACGTTAGTGACATATTTTTTCTGCTTCTCGTTGAGTTTTCCAAACGTCTCGTCGTACAACACCTCCGAAAAGCCATTGATTGAATTAAGAGGTGTCCTGAGTTCATGTGACATGTTGGCGAGAAATTCCGATTTGGCCCTCGCGGTGCGTTCCAGCTCGGCTGCCAACACCTCCAACTCCTTATGCGCTTTTTCCAGGCCATCTTCGATTTCCTTGCGCTCGGTAATGTCCTCGATCGCTAACAGGATGAATCTTTCCCTGCCAGACAAACTTTCGATTTGACGGGCATTCAACAGCATGACCCGCCTACCGATTGTGGTAAAATTGTGTACAACCTCATAGTTGTCAAAGGTAGTCTTTTGGGGTAATACGGTTTCCAGAAGATCGCGTAGCTGAGGTATATCCCACTGCTTGTTCCCGAGATCGTAAATAAGCTGCCCCACGGTTTCTTCCGGCTTCACCTTGAAGACCTCATAGAAGGAGCGGCTAACCGAGACAACCCGCAGATCCTGATCCAGGGAAATAAGTGGCTCGCGAATGGTATTAATCACGCTCTCAGCGAATTCGATCGCCTCATCTGCCGATTTTTTTATGATCTCGAGTTCTTTTCGGGTCTTCTCAAAACCAGCCTCTATTTCCCTTCGTTCGGTTATGTCCTCGATTGCCAGGAGTATGATCCGCTCCTTCCCCAATACCCTTTTGATTTGGCGGGCATTCAATAGCATTATCCGCTTGCCTATGGTGGCAAAGTCATGTTCCACCTCGTAATCGTCAAAGGTTGCCTCTTGGGGAAGTATGGTCTCGAGAAGCTCACGTAGCTTGAGAATATCCCACTGCTTGTTTCCTAGGTCATAGATCAGCTGGCCCACTGTCTCTTCGGGCTTTACCTTAAAGACCTCATAGAAGGAGCGACTAACGGAGAGAACCCGCAAATCCTGATCAAGCACGATCAGTGGTTCGCGGATCGTGTCGATGATGCTCTCCGCGTATTCTTGAACATTCGTCGTGGATTCCTTGCTAACCATTTTTTCCCTTTCCGACCGTAGCGCCCCGACCGCATGAACGTTTCACTCGGGCGGTCAGGACCTGTCGAATTTTTGCATGATCCGGATATAGTGGCAACTCGCCTGGTCGTCCGGAAGTTCCTCAAGCGTGGCATTAAAGAATCCCCTGGCCTTCGCGTAGTTATTCGCGTAAAACGCATCGACGCCGCGCTCGAACGGGGCTTTGATCAAATCCTTTTTCCTTTTAAGCGGCTCCGGGTCGCCATCGTACACTTCAAATATTGGAACCGCCTCCCGTCGCCCCTTAACATCCACTTTTCCGATGAAACGGATGTGGTATGCGCACGGATCATCCAGGCTAAGGAGAATGCGCTCGCTTACGGCGACTCCGATCCCGAATTGCTTCGAAATCCCCTCAATCCGGCTCGCGGTGTTTACCGTATCCGAAATCACCGTACCGTCCATGCGTTCATTCTCACCGATGGTGCCAAGCATAAGGCAACCCTCATGAAGCCCAATGCCGATTTGAATTGGATGCCGATTGATGCCTTCAAGGTATAAATTGAAATCGGCAAGCCGAATGTGCATATCAATGGCACAGCGGACGGCGCCTTCAGATGATGAGGGAAAGAGGGCCATAATACCGTCCCCTATGTATTTATCTATAAAACCGCCATGATTCCTGACCGGGGGGCCAAGCCTTGTCAAATACTGATTGATGAACGCGAATGTTTCCTCCGGATTCATCTTTTCCGAAAGAGAGGAGAACTGCCTGATGTCCGCGAACATTACCGTCATATTCAGCGCGGTATGATCTCCTAACTTGACTTCCTCGATGGTCGCCTTCCCGAGCTGTTTTAAAAACTGCTCGGGCACGAAACGCCGCATCGCGGTATTGCTTTCTTTCAAGGCGACCGTCAGGTTATTCAATTCCTCCGTTCTCTTGATCACCTCAGCCTCAAGCTCGTTTCGATAATTGACCATCAAGTCATTGTAGGCCTTGACCTTCAGCAGGGAACGGGATCGCGCCAAAAGCTCCATTTTATCTACGGGCTTTGACAGAAAATCATCGCAGCCGGCCTCGATACCCTTGATTCTATGTTCCGTATCGCGCAGGGCGGTAACGAGGATTATCGGGATTCCATGATATTCAGGATCCTGCCTGATCCAAGCGGTAAGGTCGAAACCGTTCATTCCTGGCATCATGACGTCCAGCAGGATAAGATCGACTTCATTGAGGCCCAGTTTAGCGACCGCTTCCTCGCCGCTCGTTGCCGTGACGATCACGTATCCCTGGGGCAACAGATACGCCTCAAGAAGCTCGATGTTGCTGAGTTGGTCGTCAACTATCAGGATAACCTGTCTGTCTTTCATAATTTATCTCGCTTTGCTTCTCAATTCGGCGATACATCGGAATACCGACGATGCAGAAAGGGGAAAACACCTCGTTAGGGCAAGAAAGTTATTGTATAACTTTCCAAGTTACAAGACAGCCTCAATACAATAAAACCGTTGCTAGATCGTCTATTATAGTATCATGCATAATGCCCTGACCATTCCAATACTTTCGTGAAATTTGTATGGCCACAGGATTCTTTCCGTTTCATCTGCGATTCAAATACCTCAATGACCGTGTATCCGAAACCCAAAAGCGTGGTTCGGACAAATAATTGGCTCCTTCTCCTGAATCCGCGATTATTGCCGGGTATCCATTCCGTTAATGATATATTTAATTATATCCGATATAGCTAATTTAATGAAATATTCGTTGATATTTTCATTATTTTTATGCATATTATTGAGAAAGGAGGCTCTATGCGGGTATTAGTCGTCGAAGATGAAAATAAAATATCAGATTTTATCAAGGCAGGTTTAACGGAGGACGGTTTTATGGTAACGGTCGCGCCGACAGGCGCGCTTGCCGTATCAGAATCAAATTCGCATTCTTTTGACGCTTACATACTCGATCTTATGTTGCCTGATGCTGACGGAATCGAGTTATGTCGTCAGTTTCGCGATGACGGCATAACCGCTCCGATACTTATCTTGACCGCAAAAGGGGATCTTGCCGACAAGGTAAAGGGATTCTCGGCTGGAGCGGACGACTACCTGACCAAACCCTTTGAATACGAGGAACTTTTAGTGCGCCTGCGCGCCTTAATCAGAAAAACCCAAGGATACCCCCGATCAACCATCGTGATCGCTGATCTGACCATCGAGCCGAACGCGAAGACGGTCCATCGAAGCGGGACGCAGATCGATCTTTCAAAAAAGGAATACCAGCTTCTTGAATACCTTGCCCGCCATCATGACCGTTTAGTGACGCGAGAGATGATTTCCAAAGGGGTTTGGGAGTGTGACACCAATACCTACACGAATATCATCGACGTATTCATCAACTATCTCAGAAAGAAAGTCGATGCCGCGTCGGACACAAAATTAATCCATACGATCCGTGGAAAGGGTTTCCTTCTCAGTGAAGTGGCTCCCTCCCCAAAGGCATGAAATTGCGGACGAAACTTTCCATCAAGACCAAGCTGGTTCTGGCTTTTGTCGGATCGAGCGGTGGACTAATTTTCATTCTGACTGTACTCGCCGCGATTTGGTATGGCGGAAACCAGCTTAGGCAAATGGATGTTTTTCTCAATACCGAGGCGAATGGAATTGACACTGCCTTATCAACCTATGTAAACCTTGATGAAAATGGGAGTAACGGCAATCCTGAACCTCTGAAAGACCCGGATTTCTCCAAGTTTCTGTCTTCTTTACTCGTGCGACGAATCGATAGGCCGATTTCCTATCAAACGACCTTGTTGGTAACCGATTCCAAGGATCATCTCATTTCGGTTTCCAATCAAGCACTTAATCTGAATCCTGATTCCCTGATTTCCCACTCCGCGCTGATCTATGCCGAAAAGCATATTGGAAAGGATTCATCGCTCTTTTCCGTGCGCTACGAAAGATGGAATTACCGCGTCCTGCGTACGCCCATTGAACTTAACGGAGCTTTCGTTGGCTCGATATATCTCGCCTGCCTTCTCGATCCGGTTACCCAGGCGTCCAAAGACTTTTCTATATATGCCGCCATGTTATTTCTAGCGTTTCTTCTGATCAACGGTTTCGGTGGAGCCTTTTTCGTTTCGCGAATCCTGGATCCCGTGCGGAAAATGAGTGACGCGATGAACCGCGTTACTGAAAACAACCTAAGCGCGCGCTTGGACATCCTGTCGGAAGACGATGAATTGGGGATGCTAGCGGCGACATTCAATCATACCCTTGACCGGATCGAGAAAGCATATCGATCCCAAGGCCAATTGGTCAGCGACTTGTCGCACCAATTGCGCACTCCGTTGACTTCGATACGCGGCGCTGTGGAATTGGGTATGCAAAAAGCCCGTTCAATCGGGGACTACCAGGCCATCCTCGAAAATAACATCGCCGATATCGATCGCATCACGTCCCTGGTTAATACCATGCTGACTTTTGCCAGGCTTGACGGCCTCGAAAGCCTTCATTACGCCCCTTGCGACCTGTTAAAATTGCTGGAAGAGACTATAGGCGAGCTTGCGCCGCTCTGGGAAGAAAAATCCATTCGCTTTAACTACTGTTACCGCTATTACCAGAACCACCGAATCCAGGAATTTCGCGCGGAGGATACGCTCTCTCCCCGCGTTCCGGAATTACTTTTTGCTCTTTTCATGATTGACGCCGATGCCCCCCGTTTCAAGCAGGCGATCGTTAACATATTAGATAATGCGTACAAACACGTGCCGAAAGGAGGGAAAATTAGCATTGAGCTTTATCGGGAAGTTACGGGAGACGCCAGGATTTGCCGGTTGGTAATCATGAACTCGGGATCTTCCATTCCGGTAGATACCCTGCCGCTTTTATTCACTCCCTTTTTTCAGGGTGAGCCTTCCCAACCGCGTGACAATAATCCCAAAGCAGAATTGGTAGAAGCCAACGTACGGGGGTTCGGCTTGGGACTAAGCATATGCCGTCGGATAGTCGCCATGCATCGCGGTAAAATCCGGGCATTCAATCCGGTTACGGGAGGAGCCGCCTTCGAGATCATTCTGCCGATAACGCAATCGGATAGGATAGTCTACGACCGGAAAGAGCGTTATCAGGCTGACGCGCCTTATGACGGAGATCGTTAACAAGAAAAAACCGGCCGTTTCCGGTAAAATGGATACCGTGAAAACGAGGTCCTGATCGCTTTCCGCTGCGCCTCGCTCCGGGCCGCCGCGCTCGCTGGCGGCGCCTTCCATGGCGCCTCTTCGCCGCTATGCGCGACGCGCTTGCTTGGTTCGAAGCCCCTGTTCTCCCAATAAAAAACCGCCTTGCGGCGGTTTTTGGAGAATAGGGGATTCGAACCCCTGGCCTATAGATTGCGAACCTATCGCTCTACCAACTGAGCTAATTCCCCAGGTTACAGCCGTTACTATAGCCAACTTTGACAATAAAATCAAGCTGGGGTAGATAATGGCAGCCGGTTGCCGGGCTGTGGTCGGCGGGTTATACTTGTCGCCATGAATTCTTCTATCAAGACCGGCCTAGCCAAGTACCGACTTCTTGTACTGGCCGTCAGTCTGCTGTGGAGCACGGTCGCGCTTTCGGCAAACGAGCTGGCTTGGCGGCTGGTACGGGCCTATCCGGAGCGGCTGCGGACCTTTGAGGACGGCCAGATCGTTTGGTGGGACGGCCACCGCATGAGCTACGACGACGGGGTAGTGATAGCCGATTACGAAGATCGTCTGAACCGGGCCAGCCTGGCCGACCAGATGAGTCAAGTTTATCCTGAATCGGACAGCTACTTGCCGCTGGCTGAAAATTTCGACCCCGGCCGCCTGCGTCACGAGGCCTTCTTCCGGCGGATGTACGGCGGCACGCGCCAGACGGTCGAGGCTCAGTTGGTCACCATCGACTGGTTTGGCAGGCCGCTCCAGGTAAGCAGCGTCAACCGCATCGACCAACGACTAGCACGCGTCGCGGCCGAACTGGCCGCCTTCCGCCTGCCAGACTGGCGAGCCATCTACGAGCCCAGTCTGGGAACCTACTCCTGGCGTTTCATCGCTGGAACGCAGCGCTTGAGTATGCACAGTTTCGGCGCGGCCATCGACCTCAACACCAGCGACTACTGGCGCAGCCGGGGCGGCCCCCTACCCTACCGCAATACGGTGCCACTGGAAATCGTGCGCGTCTTCGAGAAATACGGCTTCATCTGGGGCGGCAAGTGGTACCATTACGACACCATGCACTTCGAATACCGGCCCGAGCTGATCAACAGACCCATCGTTGAACCGTAACCGACCAAGGCCAGGTGGCTCAGTTATTCATGGCGACCAAGTGGGCCAGCAAGGCCTGGATGGCCGCCAGTTGCTCGGCGTACTGGGTAAGCCTGTTGGGCAGGCGGCTAAAAATCGAGCTACCGGCCATCAGTTCGACGTCGAGGGCGATGATGCCGTTCTGGCCGGCCCAGTGCAGAAACTCGCCAGGTACCTCGTAGCGGGTCCACCGTTCCAGATACTGGCAATTGGGGCCGGCGGCCTGGGCGTAGATCCGGGCCAGGTCCACCGCCCGGCTATCCACCAGCGCGGTATCGGCTGGGCCGTCATAACTGGGCTGCACCATGCCAGGCCCGGTTGAGTAGACCAGGCCGTGATAGTTGACCACCACCAGCGACTGATAGCTGCGGGTGAGGCTGGACAGGAAGGCTATCAGGGCCTGCACTTCCGGTTCGGACGCTGGGTGGCTGCCGCCGGCGTAGTAGCGGATGTCGTTATTATGGTAGATAATGGTGGAGCGCCAGCTATCGGTCGGCCAGTTACGGTTCAAGTCCACATAACGGGCGTTGAAACGCCACCAGGCCTTGCCTACCTTGCGGTGGTCGCGGTAGCCGCTGCGCGAGTCCTGACTGATGTCGGTCTGGACGAAAAAGCTGTCCGGGTTGATGCATTCCACCAGGTACACGGCCAACGGCAGCTCCTGATCGCCAAAATGGCACGCCAGCTGTTCAACCAGGTCGACGCTTAAGCCCTCATAGCGACCATGGATGCCGCCCATCAGTACCAGGGCGCGGTTGGCGTTAAGGCGGCCGAAGCGGCGGACGATGAGGGGGCGGCCTTGGACGGACTGGCCGATGACCAGGCTGTCGGGCTCCAGGCTGGGATAGGCGGCCAACCAGTCCCCGGACAGGTCGGCGGCACTCGGCGCGATGGCCGGCGGGTCAGCCGTCGTCGGGTCAACGGCCAACGTAGTGGTCTCGGTCAACGCCGGGACGAGGGCCGTGCTGGCGGGGCTGCTTTGGGTAACGGGCAATTCCGCCGGCAGACTGTTACAAGCGGCTAACAGGCCAACCCACGTGTTCAAGGCGACCAGGGCGACCAGCCAGGCCAGGGGGCTGATTGGCCGGGTCGATAGCGGCATGTTTTTACTTCGGACGACTGGCACGCGGCTTTTCCTCTGCCCAGAATAATACCGACCGGGGCTACCCTGTCAAGGTGCCCGATTGACAGAAGTCCGGCCGCTTTATAAATTCAATCGAGGTTTACATGCCCACAGCTCACTTTCGCCGCCTATTACTCGATTTTGGTATGGTTTTAACCCTAGAACAGGACCGGACAGTCTTTTCGCCGCTCCTGGTCAGGCTGGGCATCAACCCGCCAGCCTTTTTCCTGGCCTGGACCCGGCATCGACCGGCCTACGATCTGGGATTACTCAGCGCGCCGGCCTACTGGCAGCTAGTACTGGCTGATTGTCTGCCTTCAGACGCCGACCGCACACTGGGCGCGCTGGCGCAGATAGAATCGGCCACGCTGACGGACTGCGATTTTGAGGCCTTTTGCCGACCGCGACCGCTCATCCACCAGGTGGCCCGCGATAGTCTGAGCAGCGATAGGGCGGTGGGCATCCTGTCCAACATGCCAGCCGGGATGGGTGAGCGCTGGCTGCAAGTCTGGCCCTGGCTGCGCGGCTGCCAGACCTGCCTGTGGAGCGGCCAGGAAGCGGTGGCCAAGCCCGATCCAGCCGTCTACCGGCTGTTCCTGGAACGCTCCGGCTGGCTAGCGGCCGACACCTTGTTCGTGGACGACGTGGCGGCCAACCTGGCCCCAGCCGCCGCCCTGGGCATGGCCACCCACCACTTTTGCAGCGAAGCGGCCGCCAACCTGGTCATCCGGGACTGGCTAGATCTCTAACAGGTTGTTGAAAAAGCCGGTTGCTTTCTCAACAACCTTAACAATTCCTCGCATAGCTTGCGCTATGCTGCGTAATTGTACCGGCTTTTGAAGTGTTGAAAAGCCGCATCCGCGTTTTTCAACACCCTGCTAAAAGAAGTCTGCCGTCCCTTTGACAAATGCCCCGCGCTGCAGCACACTCTATGATATGAAAACGATACGAATGCACTATAGTCAACCTGGCATTCTCTTGCTTGGCTTGTGGCTGGGCGCGCTCGTTAGCCTATTTGGCCAGAACCTGCCGGCCGAGGTCAGCCGAGTCGGTTTCAATACCATCAACAGGACCTTGGCGGCCTTCGAGTTGCCAAACCTGGCCGGCCAACTCGTCAACAACGCGACGCTGCACGACTCCGTCTGCCTGGTGTACCTCTGGTCGCGCCGCCTTGACCCAAACGGCACTGGCCTGGCCACTATCCGGCAGGCCATGTCACAGGTGCCTGGCATACGCTTTCTGGTGGCCATTCTGGAACAACCAGATATAGTGCGCCCCCTAGTGGCGGACCGATCAATGTATCCGTTCATCATCGCCAACGCCCGGGCCTTCCTGCAAGCCGCCGGATCACCGACCGCGCCAGCCTGGCTACTGATGATTCCCGACAATCATATCATCGCCGTGCGTAACGGCAACTTTGATCCGGCCAGCCCGAATGGCCTGGTGGCCCTCGAGGCTCTTGTCCGGCGTTATCCGCCTGCGGCCAGCGCAGCTCCGTCGCCGCCGCCGGCCACGACTGGCAGCGGCACGACCCTAGGCTCGGTTACGCCCGCCGCCGTTCCCGGCACCACGTTGGGCGCGGTCATCGCGCAGCCGGCTGCCACACCGGCTGCCACACCGGCTGCCACACCGGCTGCCATACCGGCTGCTACGCCAACGTCCACGCCGCCGTCAAGCTCGCCAACGCCGGCCAGCGCCACGCCAGCCGCCACCAACGCCCCGACGGTTAACCTTAACGGCGGCCTGACGAACGCATCGTTTGTCAGCCAGCTGGAGCTGGAAGTGGTGGCCGAACTGAACCTAGCCCGAACCAATCCGCGGGCCTATGCCCAGCTATTGCGCGATTACCGCGGCCTGATCCGCGGGAATTTTCTGGAGCGACCCGGCGAGATCCGCATCCAGCTACAGGAAGGCGCGCACGCCGTCGACGAGGCCATCGCCGCCCTGGAACGCCAGACGCCGGTTCCGGCCATGAGCCTGTCGCGCGGGTTAAGTCGGGCAGCCGCCGACCACGCCGCCGATCAGGCGCGTTCCGGCGCCGTCGGCCACACCGGCAGCGACCGCAGCACCATGAGCCAGCGTATCTCCCGCTACGGGCAATGGCAGCGTAGCGCCGGCGAAAACATCGCCTACGGTCCGCACACGGCCCGCGATATCGTCATCCAGCTGATCGTCGACGACGGTGTGCCCAGCCGGGGTCACCGCGAAAACATATTCAACCCGGCCTTCCTGGTAGTCGGCGTGGCCTTCGATAGCCACCAGGTCTACGGCACCGTCTGCGTCCAGGACTTCGCCGGCGGCTATTCGGAACAGTAAGGGAATATTGTTATAATTCGATCATGCTAACCGATTCCGGCCAGCGGTGGCGCCCTCGCCTTTACCGCCAGCCTCGGCCGTCGCCGCTACCGCGACCGCCTGGTCAATCGCGCCACAGATACTCGGGCGCCAGGTAAAGGCAGCCGGTACCCAGCTCCTCCAGATCGCCCAGCACGCGCAGGCCGCGGCTCAGGTCGGCTGGCAGCGACAGGCCGGTCAGCGACCAGATGGCGTCCAGCCGGTTGCCAACCATGAACAGATTTAACAGGCTGAAGTCCGTAGGGGAGCCGGGCAGCAGATCAACAAAGCTCAGCCGGTCGCCCAGCTCGTCACGCATAGCCTGACGCACGGCCTCCAAGCCGCCCAACTCGTCCACCAGGCCGTTCTCCAAGGCCTCGCTACCCAGCCAGACTTGGCCGCGGCCCAGTTCGTCCACCCGGGCCGGGTCTAGTCCGCGACCCTCGGCCACGACGGCCACGAAGCGCCCATAGACGTGCTCGATCCACTCGGCGGTAACAGCCAGATCGCCTTCGTCCACTGGCAGGAAGGGGTTGCCGAAATTGCTGGAGCCGCTCTGCTCGATACTGTCAAAATTGACGCCAAGCTTTTCCAGTAAGCCGGTCGCCGAGTAGCTCAGACCCAAGACGCCGATCGACCCGGTCAGGGTGCCGGGTTCGGCCCAGATGCGCGTGGCCGGCGCGGCGATATAGTAACCGCCGGAAGCGGCGTAGTCGGCCATCGAGACGTAAACCGGCTTGCCGGCGGCCACGGTCAGGCGCACTTCGCGAGCAATGCGGTCGCTAGCCATGACGGCGCCGCCGCCGGAGTCGACGCGCAGGATAATACCGGCCACGGTAGCGTCCTCGCGCAAGCTGGCCAACAGCTCGGCGGCCTGAAATCCGATCGAAGCGCCGGCCACGCCAGGCTGGTCGACGATGTTGCCGCTCAGGTGTACTACGGCCACGGTCCGGGCGAAGGGATCAACGCCCCAGGCCAAGTCAGGCTGGTCAAGGTAGTCGGCGACGCCTTGCAGGCTGTGCCCCGGATGCCGCTCCTCGAGCCAGTCGTCGAACTCCTCGCGGTACAGGAGACCATCCACCAGGCCGGCGTCCAACGCCCGCCCCGGAATCAGATACGGCCCACGGGCAAACAGGGCAGCCGCGCCGTCGGCCAGATCGGGCCGGGCGTTGTCCAGCGCCAAGTAGTACTGTTGGCTGCGGCCACTCAGCAAGCGCTGTTGCATGGCCTGCTCGGCGGCGGTGACGCCATATTCGGTGAAGGGGTTGCCGGCCGTCTTGGTATCATGCGACTTGAGTGAATAAAAATTGATACCGATATTCTCCAGCAGCTGCCGAAAGTAAAAATTACCCCAGGCGGCGTCTGTCAAGCCGAGGCTGCCGTTGGGGTCGAGAACTAGGTAATCGGCCGCGGCGGCCAGATAGCTGTACTGACCGGTTTCCAGGTTGTCGGCGTAGACGTAGACTGGTTTGTCGGCGGCCTGGAAGGCGGCGATGGCCGTGGCCAGTTCCTGCAGGCGGGCCGTGTCGAAGGCCGGTGGGTCCACCAGCACCAAGGCCGCGATGGCCCTGTCCTCGGCCGCCCGGTAGATGGAGCGCACCAGGTCGTCGAAGCTGTAGTCTGACCCGGCCCGGAAGAACGAGGAGCTGGGAGATGGCGTCAGGGCGATAATGTCGCGGCCGTCGACCAGCAGGCAATTGCCGACGCCTACCAGCGGGAACCCAGTGGTAGCGCCAGCATCGGCCGGCGACCCGACCAGCTGGACGCTGCTGCTGACGCGCAAGGCCAACGGCGGGGCGCTAAGTTCGGGCATATCCACCGCAAAGGTGCCCAGTCCGGCGGTAACGGCCAGGCTGAGGCCGAAGCTGTTGCCGGGGAAGGAGTACCAGGAGCGCAGCGACAGGCGGTCATCCCAGCCCAAGCGCACCCCAATCGATTCCATGCTGAAGGCGCCGCCGGAATAGACTGCGTCGGAGCTGACGGTCAGATTATGGCCGCCGGCCGGCCAGAAGGCGGCCAGGGGGCGCAGCGCCAAGCCAAGCCCCAAGACCGCGTCGTCGGCAAAGGGGTCGCTCACGGTAAAGCCGAGGGACAATAGCGAGTTGGGCCGCCACAAGAGGCCGTAGTCAATACGTGAAAACAATTCCTCACTACTGGAAAAGTAAGTACGATAGCCTATGGACAAGCTATCGCCAACCGCCACGACGCTGGTCACGTCGTGCGTCATAGTGCCGTCGGGCAAGCGGCGCAAGTGGTAATTCAGCAACGGGATAGCCAGGATCACCTCGATATCCTGGGCGTCCAAGCTGGCCATATCGGCCGGCAGCTGCCAGCTGATGCGGACGCCGCTGGCGTACCAGGCATCGGAAAGACCCCAGCTGGCGGGGTTGGCGGAATTCTCCCATAGGGCACGAGCGTCGGCCCGCGAGGTGCCGGCGTCCTGGGCGGCCAAAGCCGCCGCCAGGCCGATGGTCAGAATCAAGGCGGTAATACGTTTGAACACAGAGGCTCCTTTCGTCTGCCAGCCGCTTACTTGGTGAGGTAACGCTGCACGAAGTCCCAGTCGGCCGGCGGCGGGGTTAGCAGGAAATCCTGGCAACGCTGCCGGAACATGATGCAGACCGGGTCGTGTGGCTTGGCGGCCAGCACTTTTGAAAAATAATCGATGGCGGTTTGCCAATTACGCAGACGATACATCGCCTGGGCTTTCTTGTACAAGTCGTATTCGGCGTCGCTCAGACTGGGCAGGCCTTCGTCTTCCAGCTGGTAGATGAGGGTCGGCTCCTCCTTGCCTTTAACGATGACTTCTTCGATTTCCCGGAAGCGAACGCCTTCGAGGACATCCTTATGGGCGTCGATGGCCTTGACTATCCGGTCGGAGACGATGATGCGACATAAATATTGCTTGGATAAGCCTTCTAGGCGCGAGGCCAGGTTTACGGTGTCGCCGATGACCGTATAGTCGAACTTGGCCGACGAGCCGATGGTGCCGACAATGGCGTCGCCTAGGTGGACGCCGATGCCGATCTCCAGCCCTTCCGGCGGCAGCTGGATACCAGTGGTGTCGAAGACGGCCAGCGCCCGCGACATGGCCATGGCGGTCTGGACGGCCCGGCGAGCGTTGTCAGGCCAGCTTTTGGGTGCGCCAAAAACGGCCAAAATGGCGTCACCGATGAATTTATCCACCATGCCGCCATGGTCGGTAATGATGTCGCACATCGTTTCCAGATAGCGGTTCAGGAAGGAAACGACGACTTCCGGCGGATTGTTCTCGGACAGGGTGGTAAAGGAACGAATGTCGCTGAACACGATGGCCAGTTCACGCTTCTCTCCGGCCAGCATCGAAGTGTGAGTGCGGCGGGCGATCAAATCGTTGATGATCTCCTGCGGCACGAACTTGGAAAAAATATGCCTGATGTCGCGCTCCATGCTGCTCAACTGGTTAAACAGCATGGCATTATGGATGATGACGCCGGCGTCGCGCACGAAAGCGCCGATATTCTCGAGAATCGATTCGGCGAAGTAATTATTCTTGACATGGCCCAAATGGATAGTCCCGACGCATTCTCCGGCCGATCCAAAAATCGGCGCAGCGTGGTAGGAACAAAGGCGAACCTTGTCGAGGCGCAGTTTATTCCAGTCAGCGCGTTCTTCGAGATTGAAGAATTGCGGCTCGGCCGGCTTGACGCTACTCAGCTGAAACTGTTTATAGAAATCCTCGAAGGCCACCGACAGGAAATCGTCGGCCATAGCCTTGTTGACGGTAGCCTGGGGAAAGACATAAGGCACCGCCTCGCGGCCAATCTTCAGGATGACGGCGGCGATATCACGCTCGCAAGCCAGGTCCAGGAGCTCGAGCACCCGCAGCACCGTACCGGACAGTGATGAGATGCTACGGGCCGCGTCGTTTAGTTGGTTGATGATGGTGGAGTGATAGAGTTCCTTATCGAGGATGTTCGACAGGCTTTCTGCGATGAACTCGCGGTTGATGGACTTGGCGTCTTCCACTATCAGCGCCGTGTCCAGCGGCTCGTAATCGATGAACGAATTCACCTTGTCCACCAACGGGCCGATGTTGCCGTAATCCTTGACCACGAAGGCGCAAGCGCCGGAATTGTACGACCAGAAGCGGTCCTTGTCTTCCGAGTTGCCGGTATGCATGATAATCGGGATATCCTTAACCCCACGCCGGCTTTTAAGCAGCCGACTAGCCTGGTAGCCTTTCAGCAGCGGCATGTCGATATCCATTATCACCAGATCCGGTATCACCCGGTAGCACTGCTCGATAGCCTCGTAGCCATCGCGAGCCCGCACCACCTCAAACCCACCGTCACGCAGCGCTTCGCCGATCACCTCGGCCACCAAATCAGAATCATCTACCAGTAATATTTTTTTCATAAGCGTGGTTCCTTGAGGGCGGCCAGGAGCTGCCTGACCGAGCTGATCAGGTTGTCCTGCTCGAAGCTTGATTTGAGGATGTACTTACTCACCCCCAGCGCCTCGGCCCTGGCCTTGGTGGCCGCCTCGTCAACCGTGGTAACCAGGATTACCGGCGTAGCCTTGGTAGCCTCGTCGTTGCGGATGTTCTCAAGGAGCTTCATCCCGTCCATGCGCGGCATATTAAGGTCAGAGACGATAAGGTCGAAACGCATGGCGTGAATTTTCTCCAGCGCATCGACGCCGTCTACCGCCCCTATGACATCGTAGCCTTCCAGCGACAGCATTGACACCTCGATCTCTCGCGTGCTGATCGAATCGTCGACTACCAGGATGCTCGGCCGATCCAGCTGGCTGGCCGATGAGAAGCGCTTGTGCGTGTCCATGAGGCGTACCGAGCGCAGCCTGTCCAGCACCGCCCACATGTTGAGAATGGGAATAATGTCAAAGGCCGAATCGAAAACAACGCCCTGGATGAGGGTATTGCGGCGCAAACTGGCAGGCAGCGACTGGTAGACAAGCGAATCGTAGCCCAATATCTTGTCGACGCGCAGCCCGACCAGATCGCTCGCGCCCCGCACCAGCAGCACGGCGACCTTACCGGCCTTCTCCGGCCGACGGTCCAGCTGCAAGCAGACGGACAGGTCACTGATGGCGATGTTTAGGCCATCGAGCGCGAACATTTCCTTCTGCCTTATATGGAATACATCAGTCGAATCAAGCAGCAGGGTGCGGGTTATGGCCGATGAAGGTATATAATATTTACTACCGGCCGCCAGCACGAACATGCCGTCCATGGTGGAAGCCGAAACCGGCAGCAACAAGGTGAAGGTACAGCCCACGCCAGCCGCGGAGTCCAGCTGGATCTGGCCTTTGGCAGCCTCGATGTTCGTCTTGACGATATCCAAACCGATCCCCCGTCCGGATAGGGTGGTACTGCTAGAGCGGGTGGAGAATCCAGCCCTAAACAGGAAGCGTACCAGTTCGTCATTTCCCATCAGCTTGATATCCGGGGCGTTCTCTGGCCACAGGCTGATGGCCTTCTGACGGATGGACTCGTAGTCCAGGCCGCGGCCATCGTCGCGAATCGTTACCGAGATACGGTTACCTTCGGTTCGGCAATCGATCTCGACCAGCCCCCAAGCCGGCTTGCCGGCGCGGGACCGCTCCTCGGGGCTTTCGATACCATGGTCGATAGCGTTGCGCACCAAGTGAATAAGCGGGTCGGATAACTTGGAGAGCACGGTCCGGTCCAGGTGCACCGAGTCGCCGCGAATGGCGATGCGCACGTCCTTCCCCAAGGCCTCGGCGGCCTCCTCGACCATGCGCGGCAGGTGCTCAAGCACGGTGGATAGCGGCAGCATCCGCATGCTGATGACCGCGTCGCGTAATTCGTGCGTGCCATGCTCAATCTCAAAGAGCTGGTCAGAGTAAAGATTCCTGTACTGGCGCAACTGACGGGAGACGCCGCTGATTTTCTTGCGCAGTGCACGCAGATCCTCACCCTGGCGAACGGCTTCATCCAAATGCCGCTCGAGGCTCTCCAGTTGGCTAACGCCGGAGCGCAGGCGCAACTGGCGCACGGTCAGGGTATTGACTAGGCTGATAGATCGGTCGATGGTGGCGGCGTCAACCCTGATGCTGGCGTCGATCGCCTGGTTTGACAAGCCGCTCCCGGCCGAGAAGACAGCCGAAGCGGCCGGACCAGCCAGTGGCGCGACCGCCGCCTGCGCAGCCGCAAGGGGGCCGGCCGCGGCGACTACGGCCGGGGTAACGGCCGGCAACGGCTCCAGCGCCATGACATCGAAAGCCTCGTTGGCGCTAATCTTTTCACAGGCCTCCAGCAGGCCTTCCAGGCCGGGTAGCTCCTCGCCGCGACCTTCCTGGATTGCGGCGGCGGCAAAACGCAGATGATCCAGGCCGATGAAGAAAAAACGAGCCAGCCGCGCGTCGATGGCATAGCGTCCCTCGCGGACGCCTTTGAAGACATTTTCCAGCCCGTGTACCAGCCGCTCGATGCGGCCGAACTGCAACAGCCGCGCCGCGCCTTTAATAGTGTGCAAGGTACGCAGTAGCAAGGCCAGCGCGTCGCTGTTGCCCTGGTCATTCTTGAGGACGATGATCTGGTTCTCCGCTGCCAGCAAATTTTCGCGAAACTCGTCGAGGAACAAGGCCATGAATTTTTCTTTGGAAACAGCCATTATACATCCATCCTTTCGGAGCAGGTCAAAGCGCGAACTTCTCCAGCATGCGCAGCGCCATGTGCCGGTAATATGAAATATCGAACCCATCGAGCAAGATACGATAGCGGCTGCCATGCTGGCGGCCATCGATGGCCGCCAGGCACTCGCGGAGCAAGTCGGCGCCTCGGTCATTGCCGCTGGCCGCCAGGGTAGCGCCGGCCTGGAAGGTCGCCGGCCAGAAGCCGGACTCGTACAGCCTGGCACGCTCCCAGCGGTCCAGAGCCTCGGTCAATCGCCCCTGGTGCTTGAATACCAGGCCGATCAGGTAGTGGTTGAGGAAATTATCACCCGCTGCCTTCTCCAATTCCCCGAGCTGCTGCAGGGCGTAGCCGAAACGGTTCTCCTGGATAGCGGCGACGATCCGGACTACCAGGGCGGCAACGGCTTGGACAGGCTCGCTGCCGGCCGGCGCGGCCGGTTGGCCCTCCGACGCCAGCTGCAACGCGCTACGCAGCTCAGCCTGACTCAGCTGCCGGGTACCGGGTACGCGGAGGCGCGCCGGGCGGGACGCTGACTGGCTCGCGGGCTGAACGCTGGCTGCGACAGTGCCTGGCCCGGGCGCGCTTCCAGCCGGCGGCTGCCTGGGACCGACACGGCTGGTTGCAGGCTTGGCGACGGCCGGAGCGGCGGCCGTTCGTTTGCGGTAAAAGAAAGCGCCGTCGCGTTCCAACACTTCCAGTTCGGCATGGCGCACCGTAGGCACCTCGGGCGAGGCCAGAAACAGAAAACCGCCCGGCCGCAACGTGCCAACCAGCCGGCCGACAATGCAGTCCTTTTGCTCCTGCTTCATGTATACCAGCGTATTGCGGAAGAAGATCAGGTCCATGGAGGCGGCCGCCGGCAGTTGGCCGGATAAGACGTTGACATGCTGAATGGTCACTTGGTCCAGCACGCCTGGACGAAGTACCCAGACGCCTTCTTGTCGTTCGCCCAGGCGTCGCAGTAAATCGTGCCAGCGTCGGCCATCGGTTCGGAACGATGACAGCGAATAGACGCCGCGCCGCAGCGCCTCCAGGGCATTGCGATTAATGTCGCTGGCCAGAAGGGTCCAGCTGCCGGCGCTGCCCAGCGTCGCCTTGACTTCCTCCAGCAAGGCCAGCAGCGACAGGGCTTCTTCGCCGGTGGCACAGGTTACGGACCAGATCCGCAGCCGTAAAACTTCGCGGAACAACTGCGGCAGCACAAAGCTGGCCAAGGCTGCGAACTGCTTCTCGTCGCGGAAAAAATAAGTCTCGCCTATCATGATATCGTCGAGGAAGCGGGCTTTCTCCTCGCTGTCGGTCTGCAAGATGCTGGCGTAGCAATCCGGCGCCAAGCCCAGCTGCCGGCAATGCAAACGCGCCGCCTTGAGAATGGTGTCGTGATGAACCTCGGGGAAACACAGGCCAGTCTCCCGCTCGATGCTGAGCACTAAATCTTCCAGGCTATCCTGGCTTTCGTCGGCCGCCAGCGTGGTCATCGGAAACGCTCCATGAGACAGGCCACATAATGGCCGATGGCATCCAGCGGCAAGACATGGCAGGCGGCGCCGCGCTCGACGGCCGCCCGGGGCATGCCGTAAATGAGACTGCTAGCTTCGTCCTGTACCAAGGTGACGCCGCCAGCCGCCTTGACGGCCAGGCAGCCGTTGGCTCCGTCTGTGCCCATGCCGGTGAGCAGCACCGCCAGTACGTGCCGGCCATACTGTTCGGCCGCCGACTTAAACAGGGCATCAACCGCCGGCTTTTGGTTAAGTAATTTTTCGCCATCGTCCAAACCGAAGACGCCTGCCGTGAACACCAAATGAAAATCGGTCGGGGCTACGTAGACTATGCCGGCCACTGGCCGCTCGCCGGCGCGGGCCAGGCGCACCGTCAGGCCGCTCTCCTGAGACAGCCAATCGGCGTAGCCCTTGTCAAAGCCGGTCTCGATATGCTGCACGATAACCAGAGGCAGCTCTGCCGGCCCGCCCAGCAGGCTAAGGAAGCGAGCCACAGCCTGCGGGCCGCCAGTTGAGGCTCCCAGCGCGATTATCCGGGGCCGCGCCTCGGAATCAGCCAGGCAAGCCTGGCGCCCGGCCTCGGCCAGGGAAGATGCCAGGCCGGCGCTGGCCGATTGGACTGCGGCTGGCGACTGAACCGCAACCGGGACCATCCCAGGCATTGCACTTGGCGCGGCAGCCGCTTCCGGCAACGAATGGAAGGCCGATGCTCCGGCCGCGGCATCGTAGTCGTCGCCCGCCTTTTCTGGTGAGTAAAATATTCTTCCCCGGTAGCGGCCGGCAATGGTTCGTAGGGTTTCGGTAAACATGCGGACATACTCGGGGCGGTTCAGATCGTTAAAGGTGGGTTTGCGCATGAATTCGGCCGCGCCGCGCTCTAGTGCCCGGAAAGGCAGCTCCGGATCAGTGTTATTGGTAAACAGCAGCACTGGAATGTTGGAACGGCGGGTAATGCGGCTGGTGGCCTCCAGGCCGTTCATTACCGGCATATCCATGTCCATAATGACGATATCGGGCTTTAATTCCAATACCTTGGATACGGCCAACTCGCCATTGGCGGCCTCGCCGATTACCGCGATGCCGCCATCAGTGCCTAGAATTTCCTTAACCACGTTCCTGATCAGGATGGAATCATCCGCGATGAAGACCTTCATCATTTCAGCTCCCCGCCCGCTGGGCAAAACCGCGAAGACGGCGGATACAGCATCAACTGCAGGCGTCCGTCCGTCTCAAATCGCAGGCAGAGCAGCCCGAGTGTCCCCAACCGCGCGCGCAGCGATCGGGGAACCAGCCGAAAATCCGCCAAATCATATTCCTTGAGCTCAAAACCGCGCGTGGCGACGACGGCTAACGATCGCCCCCCCTCCAGGCGCATCAAGAAAGCGCAGGTTATTATTGCCTCACCGCCACCGCCATTGCCATTGGCAGTGGCGTCAGGCTGGGCGCCTGAGGGATCCGACCGCTCGGCTGTTGGCGCAGCCAGTCTGGCCGTTGGTGCCGCCAGTCTGGCTGCCAGTGGCTCCAAAAGGCAAGCCTGGTAGCGTTGGCCCTTCGCCGTCAGCCAGTCCAGCGCCGGCAAGCCAGTCTCCGCCGCGTCAGCCAAGCTGCGCCCGTCATCCAGGCTGCATTCCGCGCCGGGCACCAGCGCGAAGTAATCAGCGGCGTTGATCAGCACCTCAAAATCGCGGTATGCGAAGCTGAATACTTCAACCTTCTCAGCCAAGGTCATGCTCCAGCTGCGCCAGAACATGGCTAACCGACAGGATCATCACCTGCCGGCCGTCCAACTGAAACAGGGCCGAGCAAAAGCGTCCTTCCGCCTCGGTATCGGCGAAGGTGGATATCTCCGAAAGCTTGACCTCGACTATCTCGTTGACGTCGCTACAGCCAAAGGCGACGCTATCATCGTCGAGTTTGAGCACCAGGAATTTATCGACGGCCTGGCGCTCGTTCTCGAAAAGCACGCGCAGGTCGAAGACAGTGTGCGGCTCGCCGTGGCTGTTGATGAGACCCGGCACATAGGGCGGGCAAGCCGGCAGCGGGTAGACCTCCAGGCCGGCCACAATTTCCCGGATCACTTCCGGCGGCAAGGCAAACAGCAGTTCTCCTACCGAGAACACGAACAGCCGGCTAGTCGCCGCCGCCTGCGTCTGGCCGAGATCGCCGTCATCGTCTACAGCCTCCAGGGCATCGATGATTTCAGTGCTTTTCATGCGTGGCCTCCGCCTCTCCTGCGCCGACCGCGAACTGGGCGGCCTGCCCCTTGAGCGAGACGGCCATGCCGGCCAGCGCCTCGGCGGTCTGGGCGGTCTGCTGTTGGGTAAGCACCAGATTGTCGATACCGCGTGATATTTCCTTCATGGTAACAAGTATCTGCTCGAAGGCGCTGGCTTGCTGGCGGATCGAGAACTCGATGTTCTCCGAAGAACTGGCCGAGATGTCGGCCGAGTCCAATATACTGGAGAAGACGGCGTGCAACTGCTCCGATAATTCGTGCCCCTGGCGAATGCGCTCGGTGCCTTCCTCCGAGACGATGATCAGGCTGTTGGCGGCCTTCTGGATCTCGGTGATGCGGGCTTGTATCTCGGCCGTCGACTGGCTGGTGGAATCGGCCAGCCGCTTAATCTCGCCGGCCACGATCTGGAAGTTCCGGCCCGCCTCGCCAGCCGTGGAAGCCTCTAGCGCGGCGTTGAAGGCGATGATCCTAGTCTGTTCCACGATGGTGTTGATGATGTCGACGATATCCCAGATGGCCCGGATCTTGTCGGTCAGGAGACGGATGCCGGAAATGGTGTCGGTATTCTTCTTGCGGATCTCGGACATTTTCTGGCTGGTGTCCTGCACCAGACCAGTGCCATCCTCGACATGCTCCTTGGTCTTGATGGCGATGCGCGTCACCTCGGTGATGGTGCGGCCGATGGATTGGGTAATCTGGTTGGAATCCTCCATCGTGGAGACCACTTCCTTGACGGCGGCGGCCTGCATATTGGAGGTGGAAGTAACTTCTTTGGTAGTGGTGGACAGGTCTTGCACCGAGTTGGACAGCAGCAGCGCCGAGCCAGTCATGCCGGTCAAAAGACCGTGGAATTTATCCATAAAGCGATTGAACAGCGCGGCAAACTCGCCAACCTCGTCAAAGTACAGCAGCTGCACCTTATCCTCGCGGGTATTGACCGAGGCGTCCAGCAGGCGGCTGATATGCTGTTTGAGGAAGGCCAACTGCTGGTGATACTCGTAGCGTGATATAAACATCAGCCCCAGTGAGACCAGCATGAAGTAGGCGATCCAGGCGATAAGCCCCGGCAGCATGGTCAGGCTCGCGCCAGCCGAACTAATGACAAACCAGCCGAAATAAATGAAGTGCGTGCCGATCAGCAAGGCGGAGGCGAAGACCACCAGCAGGTTCTTGTTCCGCGTAAACCGGTCATACTCGCCAGGGCGAATGTCGACGATGCGCATGGCGCGCTTGATGGGCAGGAGGTGGATATTGGCCACGATACAATTGTACATGGTACCGACAAAGCCGACGGCCAGCTTGAGCGACAGGCTGATGGGGTACGGCAAGCCGCTCTCCGGTTGCCACTGCATCAGTATATAATAGGCCGTGACGCCGAGAATCCAGGAACCCGACTGGATAAGCATCAGCCGCCAAGGCAGCTTGATGGCCGCCACCCGGGCCTGGCCGTAACGTTCGCCGGTTTGCAGGTACTGAAACATCGGCCGCAGGGTGACAAACATCACGGTCAGCTGAAACAGGTAGGCCGCCAGAAAGACTCCCATAATGGTCGGCTTGAAGAAATGGGGCAAGCGCTCCACCAGGCTAAGACCCAGGGCATTCAGCTGCACATTGTACAACCCGTTAAAGATTTCGCTGGAGTACAGCGCCAGAAACTGGATGACGAAGGATGAGATGGCAATCTTGACGACCACCTTTTTTTTCAACTGGGTAAAATCAGGTTGCTGCATTTTTCCTCCCGCTGCCAGCATTGTACAATATACTTGGGCGGCTGTCACGGTTCTTCGCCAAAAAAGGCGGCCGCAACCCCGCGCCGGCAGTGGTTCGGCTGGCGCCGGCAACGGGTCGCGAAAAGGCTTGACAGAGCGGCGGCAATCCCTGACTATATAGCCGACGAGGTAGACATGAAAAATCCCAGAATGGCCGGCAGCTTGACCGGCCGTTTCTACATGACCGAGCTGTTCGCCAACCTGATCGGCGCGCCACTGGCTACCATCTATGGCGGCTCCCTGATCGATTTCGGCACCGTGCCGCTGGGGCTTTTCCTGTCCCGCCTGGCCATCGTGATAGTCGTCAACCAGATTTTCCTGGCCCTGCCGCTCAACGGACTCATCGGTTACCGACTGGCCGGGCATATCCGCCGCTGGCAGGACAAGCCGGGCGACGAGGGATTGGCCGGCGCCTTGTACCGCGCCATCACGGGCCTACCCCTGTTGCAGGCCGGGCTGGTCTTCGTCCGCATGCTGTTGTGCGCCGGAGCGGGCATTCTCCTGGTCAGCACTTACTTCGACAGCGGCATCCACTTGTTGGCCGTCTGGATTTACGCCATGTACGCCAGCTTCCTGACCGGCCTGGTCATCTACTACTACCTGCACGCCGCCACCACCGGGCTAGCCAGGCAATTGGTGGCCGATGGCCACCTCAAGGCTGCGACCGAGGATACCGGCCGGACTAGCAGCCGCCAACTGCGCTGGTTGGTCAGCATCATCCCTCTGGCCTTGCCCAGCCTGCTCACCTCCGGCGGCATTATGCTGCTGACCCTCGTTATCCGCCAGGGCCACGCCGACCTCCGCTTCTTCACCGCCCGTATCCTACTGGCGCTAGCCTTCAACCTGGTCACCATCCCGGCCATCCTCATCTACACCCGCTACTTCAGCAAGCAGCGCCTCCAGGTCATCCGGCAGGCTCTGCGCGACATGGTGGAGCGCGGCGACACCGCCAAGCACATCCCGACCGACCTGCGCGACGACAACAGCCTGACGGCCGCCCAGATCAATCAAGCCTTCGACCTGTTCCGGTTGGTGCTCGACCAGCTAGGCGCCACCGCCGAAGGCTTGGCCGGCGCGGTGATGGGCTTCTCCTCGCAGAACCGCCAGACCGTGGCCGCCACCACCCAGCAGGCCTCGGCCGTCAAGGAGATTGTCAGCACCATGCAGGACTCCAGCCAAATCAGCCGCCAGATACAGGAGCAGTCGCACGCCCTGGCCAGCCATGCCGCCGAAAGCCAGAATTCGGTCGATGAGGGTTTCGGCAAAGTCCAGGACACCATCCAGAAAATGTCCGAGATTCGGGCGGCCAACCAGCAGACCCTGAGCGAGATCAACGACCTGACTGAGGAGATCGCCTCCATCGGCGAGATCATCGAAATTATCAACAGCATCGCAAACCAGACACGCATCATCGCCTTCAACGCCGAGCTGGAGGCCTCCTCAGCCGGCGCGGCCGGCGCCAGCTTCCGCATCGTGGCCGAGGAAATTCGCCGCCTGGCCAAGGGCACGGTCGAGTCGCTGGCTGGCATCAAGGGACGCGTCTCCCAGATCCAGCAGAGTTCAGAACGGCTGCAAGCCACCTCGGAGGAAGGCACCGCCAAAATCGACGAAGGCATGAACCTGTCACGCGACCTCAACCAGATTTTCATGCAGGTGCGCAGCTCGGCCGAAAGCACCGCCGGCAGCGCCCGCGACATCAGCGGCATCCTGATCGAGCAGACCCAAGCCTTCGACCAGATATTCGCCACCCTCAAGCAGATCTCGGAAGGCGCCGAGCAGATCATGGCCAGCACCCGCGACTCGGGCAACGAGACCGGCAAGCTGCAGCGCTTGGTCGAGGAACTGCAGGGCGTCCTGGGCCGCTTTGCCAACGACAAAGCCGGCGCCACCCGGAAGGAACTGGCGTGAAAAACAATAAACAAAAAAATCGACCGACGACTTCTGCTCCGGCGCCCGGCTGGACGCTCCTAGCCAGACTGACGCTGCTGATGCTGGCCGGCATCCTCCTGGCCAGCTGTTCCACCGACATCGCCGCCATCGACCGCATGGCCATCGAGCGGCTTGAGCTGGACAGCGGCGACGGCCGGGGCTTCCAACCCTACGATGGCGGGCAGCTGCCCCCCTCCCCGGCCGGCCACATCGTCAGCTATCGTTTCCGGATCGAGTTCAGCCTGCCGCAAGACGGCAGCCTTAGGCAGCCCACCCTGGTGGTCGGCCCCAATTACTATCCCTACCGCCTGAGCCTCAACGGCCAGACCCTGAGCCACTACGGCTATGCCGAAGACCGCAACCGCACCCGCCGCTACGCCAGCAGCCTGAGCGCCATCGATCCGGCCTTGCTGCAGAGGCGCAACGTTATCGAAGTGGAAGCCTGGATATCAGGCGAGCGGACGCCCTTGATGGTCCTGGCCATCAGCGACGCCCAGCCAGCCGCCGCCTACGTCTTTTGGCGTAACTTTTTCATGACTCAGCTGTCCACTGGCATCATGACCGTCAGTTTCCTCTTGCTGATCTACTTTCTTTTCATGTATGCCATTGGCCAAGGCAAGAACCTACAGTTCCTGTGGTTCGCGCTATTTTGCGGCGGCTTCATGATGGCCAACTTCAACATCGCCCTCAATCACCTCAGCCTGTCCGACACCTTGCTCACCAAGCTCAGCCGCATCGGCTTCTTCGGGGGCATGGCCGTAATGTCGTTTTACGTGATGGAAGCGACCGACCTGCTGCGGCGTTTTCGCCCGCTCAAGTTCGCCATGGCGGCGGTGGCGGCGCTAGCGAGCATACTGGTGCTGGCGCAGCCGGACTTCAACGCCACCAACAACATGTTCCATGTGGTCATGAACTTCGCCATCACGCCTCACCTGATCTTCTGCGTCGTCCTGATTGTCATCAGTATCTTCAAGGCCGGCCTCAAGAAGAATCTCTACCTGGTGCTGGGCTTCAGCGTGGTACTGCTGACCAGCTTCTACGACATGGGCTATGAAAATAAAAACCTGATTCCTTACATCTGGACCGTGGCCTACGGCTTCATCTGGCTGGTGCTCTGCATCTTCTTCGAACTAGCCAGCCGGCAAGAGGCGATTTTCAAGACTACGCTGTTGCAGACCGAGGCCATCAGCGATAAGAACGCCATCCTGCAGACGGTATTCAAGCACCTCGGTATCGAGTCCGGCATCCTGACCAGAGCGGCCGAGGAGATCGCCGTCTCGGCGCGCGAGGTCAGCGTTACCGGCAACCAGCAGGCGGCGGCGGTACGCGAGATCGTGGCCACCATGGAAAACGCCAGCGAACTGCTGACCCATATTTCCGGACAGTCCAGCCAGGTGGCCAAAGCCAGCGACGACAGCGCGGCCCGGGCCACCGACGGCGCGGCCAACGTCCGTACGGCGCTCAAGAAGCTGGAAGCGGTCATTGCCCGCATCGCCGAATCGATCAACATGATCAACAGCTTCAACGACGAACTCGGCTCCATCACCGAGATCGTGAAGTTCATCGAGGGCATCGCTACCCAGATCCGCATCATCGCCTTTAACGCCTCGCTGGAGGCGGTGGCCGCCGGCGACGCTGGCCGCAATTTCCGCATCGTGGCCGACGAGGTCAAGCGGCTGGCCGACTCCACCATGAGCAGCGTCAAAAACATCCGCGCCCGGGTAAACAGCCTGATCGCCTCGTCTGGTAAAGTGGTCAACGTGGCCCGCGACGGTTACTCGGCCCTGGAACAGAGCTGGGACATCGCCTCCAACATGGGCGAGTCCTTCTCCGGCATCGTCGAATCCACCGAGACCTCGGCCGCGGCCACGTTGGAAATCAATACCTCGCTCCAAGAAGAGAGCCAGGCCTTTCGGCAGATCCTGCAGGCTCTCAAGGAAATTTCTGGCGGCGTTAACAGCTTCGTCGACTCCGCCAACTATACTAGCGAAACCTCCAAGCAGCTGAACGACATTGCCGAGAAACTGCACAGCCTGATTTCGCAGTACTCCGATACTGACGCACCGCCACCCGAGAAAATTGGCGGGCCGGCCGCCAACTCGACCGACGGACAGGCCGCCGGCTAATGCCAGGCGCCAGCCCGGATGACGGCCCGCTCTTCCTGATCGGCTTCATGGGCTCGGGCAAGAGTACGGTGGGGCGAATGCTGGCGCGGCGACTGGGCTGGGACTTCGTCGACTGTGACGCAGTTTTGACTGGGCAATTCGGCCGTTCCATCGCCAGCCTGTTTGCAGCCGGCCGGGAGGCGGAGTTCCGCGCGGCCGAAGCGACCCTGATCCGGAGCCTAGCTGACGGACCCGGCGGTCGGGTGGTGGCCACCGGCGGCGGCGCCTGCCAAAATCCGAGTAGCGCCGTCGCTTTGCGGCAACGGCGGCTAGTCTTCTGGCTGGACGCGCCTTGGCCGGTCCTCGAAGCCCGCATGAGGGGAGACGCCACCCGCCCCTTGCTTGCCGACAATCCAGCCGGGCTGTACACGGCGCGGCAGCCGCTCTACACGGCTTGCGCCCGCCGCCGCCTGAACGCGGAAAACTCCGTTGATAGCCTAGTCGCCCAGATAATCGATATTATAAGAGAATAATTAATTACTTTTTAGATCGAACCTTTATGGCCGCGCGCGCCTGGTTGGCCCGGCTGATGGCTTCTTCAATCGTGGCGCCCAAGGCCGTCAGGTGGCCCATCTTGCGGAACGGCTTCACCAGGCGCTTGCCGTACAGGTGCACCGAGACGCCCGGCACCGCCAGCGCCAGCGCCAGTCCGTCGTAGACCGGCTCGCCGTCGGCATCAAGCTCGCCCAGCAGGTTGAGCATCATCGCCGGCATGACCTGCGTGGTCGCCCCCAGCGGATAGCCGGACAGGATGCGGTAGTACTGGCTGAACTGCGAGGTGATGCAAGCCTCGCATGTAAGGTGGCCGGAATTATGCGGCCGCGGCGCCGTCTCATTGACCAGCACCCGGCCAGCCTTATCGAGGAACAGCTCGACGGCGAAGACGCCGGCCACCGTAATATCCAAACCGTCCCGTTGTGCCACCAGGCGGGCGGCCGCGGCCAGAGCCTCGACCATCTGCTTGGCCACGCGTTCGGCCTCGACTGCCACCGCGGCCGAAACCCTGGCCGGCATCAACACCGAGTCGCACAGATTGACCCGCTCGTCGAACACCATCTCGACGCACGGCCAGGTAGCCAGCTTCCCCTGGCCGTCCAGCGCTACCATGACGGCCAGCTCTTTACTGAAATCGACATAGCGCTCCAGGAAACTCGGCACGGCCAGCAGGCGGCCGCCTTCAGCCGCGGGCCGCAGATCATCGGACGAACGCAGCACCGCTACGCCGCGGCCATCGTAGCCACCGCGCCGGCTTTTCTGCACCAGCGGAAAGCCGCCCAGGCCGACCGCGGCCGCCTCTATGTCGGCCGCGGTCGCCACCAGGCCGACCGCGCCGGCAACCGCTTGGCCGCTGCCGGTTGACCTGCCCTCGGCGGCCTCGGCGCCGGGCAGGCACCAGCCGGCCGTCGGCACGCCCGCTTGGTCCATCACCCGCTTTTGGGAAGCCTTGTCCTGGATCAGCGCCAGTATCTCGGCCGGCGGGATGACGGGCTTGCCGCTGCGCTCCACCGCCCTCAAGGCCTCAATATTGACATGCTCGATCTCATAGGACAGGACGTCCACCCGATCGGCCAGCTCCATGACGGCGTCGTAATCCATCAGGCTGCCGACGATGGTCTCGTCGGCCAGCTCGGCCGCCGGCGCCGGATATTCAGGCGACAGCACCTCGATATGGCACAGGAGCTTGCGCGCTTCCTCGATGGTCATGCGGCCCAGCTGGCCGGACCCGATAATTCCGATCTTCTTCATCAGGCTTCGTCTCCCTCCGCCACATCCTCATCGTCGGCCGGACTGAAATCCGGCACGTAGCGCGCCTTGGGGCTTGGGGGCCGCAGGCTGCCCATCTCCGGATTGCGCATTACGTCGCGCGCTTTTGAACCCTGCATCGGCCCGACTATGCCCTTCTCCTCCATCAACTCCACCAGGCGGGCCGCCCGGTTGTAGCCGATCTTCAGCTTGCGCTGCAGGTACGAGGCGCTGGCCTTGCCCTGGGACAGCACGATCTCCAAAGCCTTCTCGTACAGCGGATCGTCGTCCTCGTCGTCAAACAGGCTAGGGCCGTCGTCTTCCTCTTCGTCAATAAATATTTCATCATCTTTGTAGTCCGGCTCGCCCAGGGTCTTGACGTATTCCACCACCCGCTCCACTTCCTCGTCGGACACGAAAGCGCCCTGGATGCGCACCGGGAAGGCGTCGGTGGCGCTGGAGTACAGCATGTCGCCCTTGCCGAGCAGCTTCTCGGCGCCGACCATGTCGATGATGATGCGCGAGTCGAATTTACCGGCCACCATGAAGGCGATGCGGCTGGGGATGTTGGCCTTGATGAGTCCGGTGATGACGTCGACGCTCGGCCGCTGCGTGGCCAGCACCAGGTGGATGCCGACGGCCCGCGACATGGCCGCCAGCCGCGCCAGCGTCGACTCGAGCTCCTTGCCGGTGGTGGCCATCAGGTCGGCGAATTCGTCGATGATGACCACGATATACGGCAGCTTCTCGGCCGCCATGTTCTTGTCGATGATCTTGCGATTGTACGACTTGACGTCGCGCACGCCCATGGCGTCCAGCAGGCTGTAACGGCGTTCCATCTCGCAGATGCAGTACTGCAGCGCCTGGAAAGCGCGCTTTGGCTCGGTGATTACCGGCGTCAGCAAGTGGGGAATGCCGTTGTACAGCTTGAGTTCCACCACCTTCGGATCGATCAGCATCAGCTTGACGTCGTTGAAGCTCGAGTGATAAAGAATTGACAAGATGATCGAGTTGACGCAGACCGACTTGCCGGAGCCGGTGGCGCCGGCGATGAGCAGGTGCGGCGTCTGCGTCAGGTCGGCCACTTGGACGTCGCCGGTGATGTCCTTGCCCAACACTACCGGCACGCCGGTGCGGTGCGCCTGGAAGGTCTCGCTCTCCACGATTTCCTTGAAGGACACGATGGCCCGCTTCTCGTTCGGCACCTCGATGCCGACGGCGTGCTTGCCGGGAATGGGCGCCACGATGCGCACGCTGGAGGCGGCCAGCCGCAGGGCGATATTGTCGCCCAAGTTGGCGATTTTAGAGAGGCGCACGCCAGGCGCCGGCAATATCTCGAACATGGTGATAACCGGCCCCTTGCGGATGCCGGTAACCTCGGCCTCGATGTTGAACTCGGCCAGGGTTTCCTTGAGCACGACGGCCGCCCGGCGCGTCTTGTCGTCGACCAGCCAATACTGACCATCGGGATACGCGGTCAGCAGGTTTTCGGTCGGCACGCGATAGGCCAGGGTCGGCCGGGGTTTGATGACGGCGTGATGCTCAGGCGGCACCGAGATAACCGGGATGGTTTGCACGGCCCGCGCCTTGGCGAAGTCGGCGATCTTGGCGACTGATGGCTTACCCTCAACGACCGGATCAAGTTCGATCTCGATGGCGGCCGACGGCGCGCTAGCTGGCCGGATCAAGTTTTTTTTTTGCTCCGGGCTGTCGACAGCAGCCGCCGCCGGACGATCCTCCCAAAAATCACCCGAGCCGGCCGGATCCTGCTTGCCGACCAAGGGAACCTCAGCCGGCAGCGCGGCCGGCAGCGCGGTCGACGAGACAGCTGCCGCCGCAGGCTCAGCCTCGACGGAGCGCCGGAACATCAACGGGATGGGCTGGTCGGCATCGGCGGTCGGCAGAACCGCAACGGTCGGCTCAACTGCGGTAACCGAGGCAGCGGGAGCCGCCACTATGACGGTCGCTGGAGCGGCTGCCTGGCCGTCCGCCGGGATAAGCTCTACCGGCAACGGCTGGTCGCCAGGCAGTTCCCGATTAGTCGCGTCGTTGCCTGCCAGGGAGGCCAGCGGGCCAAGCGGCGCCAAATCGGCTAACGAGTACTGGGAGCGTTCCGAAATAGTCTGCAGGCTTTCGGCGATGGTCCGCGGTTCGACCTCGTCAACCGCCGGCGCATTAGAGGGCGACAGCGCTGAGCGCACCGGCCGGCGTCCACCGAAAAAGCGCCAATACAACAGGACGAGTAGCGCCATCAGGCTGAGGAACAAGAAAACAAATAAAGCCATTACGCCAGGGATACCGAGCAAGGCCAGGCCAGGGCGGGTGTCCAGCCAATAGACCGGCTGCTCCAGGAAGCGGACCAGGAAGACCAGGACGGCGAAAGGCGGCAGCGAACCCAAGTAGAGGAATATACGGCCCGGCGTCGGATTGGTCAGTAGGAGCAGACCAGCCGCCACCATGATATACAAAGGTAAGGCATAGGCCGCCCAGGACAAACCCCGCAGCAAAAAGGCCGCCACATTGACCGACAGCCCGAAAAGCGCCAGCTGAGTAAGCACCAAGGCTAGCAGCAGCAGGAACGAGAGTATGGCCAGGCAGCTGCCTGTTATGGTCACCAGCAAGGATGTTTTTCCGGTATCACTCAAGGCATTATCTCCCGTCCAAGCTCTTTATCTTCTGTCAGCCCGACCATAGCGCAAGCCAGTCAGCGATGCGGCTTCCTCCGATGTATCGGTAAAAAGGAGTAGTCAATCAAGCCCGAAAAGACTGCGGCCGGCCACCGGAAACTGGGCAACCGTGGCGCCTCATGCTATACTGTCAACCAGCGGCGCGGTCGACAGTGCCGCCCGTTCGGGGTGGGAGGATGATAACAATGCATGAATTAAGTTTGCTGCTGGGTGGTACCGATCTCAGCTTCGCGGCGGCGGTAGCGCGTCTGTGCCTCAGTTTAGTGGCCTGCGGCATGATCGGCCTGGAGCGCGAAATCCAAAAACAGACCGCCGGCTGGCGTACCCACATCGTCATCGGTATCGGCGCCACTCTGCTGATGATGCTGTCCATCTGGTTGCCGCAGATGACCGGCGAAGGCGACTCGGCGCGCATCGCCGCCCAAGTAGTATCGGGTATCGGCTTCCTGGGGGCCGGCGCCTTCCTCAAGATCGGCAATAACGTCAAGGGACTGACTACCGCCGCCACGCTGTGGTTCTGCGCCGGCCTCGGCCTGACCATCGGCGCCGGCATGTGGAAAATATCGCTGGTCGCGTTGGGCATAATCTTCGTGGCCTTGATCATCCTGGACCCGCTGGAAGCCAGGCTGTTCCCCAAGGAGCGCCTCAAGAACTTGGTCATCTGGTGTACCGACGGCTTTCTGGATCGGGCGGCGCTGGACGTAGTCCTGGAAAAAAACGGTATCATCCCGCAGAGTATCGACGCCTCGGAATCGCACAAATCCAAACACACCCGCCTGAGCCTGCTGGTGCGCGTGCCGCTGAAGCTCAACCTCGGCAGCCTGTTCGCCGATATCCGGGCCACCGGACAGGTAAGCAAGATTCGCCTGTTCGAAAATTACTGACGACCAGCCGCGCAGGCGGCCACCCCAGCTAGTCCAGGCAACGCGGCTCAATCGTGCGGCGGATCACAGGCCGCCAGATCCTGCTTCACCTTCAGGTATTCGGTGTTCAGCCGCGACATGCGCAGATTGAGCCGGGCCAGACGCTGGGCCAGTAGGCGGGCCAGAAAGATACCATAGTGCGGATTGTCGCGGATTAAATTGACAAAGTCCTGCTTTGAAATCCGTATCAGGACGCTCTTGCCCTTGGATACGACGGTCGCGGAGCGTTTATTGGACAGCAAGAAACTCATCTCGCCCATAAAAATATCGTCTGGCGATAGCGCCGAGACCAGCTTGCCCTTGGAATAAACATAGAGCATGCCGGAAACAATGTAGTACAGGTAATCCGACTCCTCACCCTCCGAGCAGATGTACTGTCCGTCCTGGAAAATCATTTCCTGCGACGAGCCGAAGATGGCCGGGATGATGTTAGACTCGTTGTGCTGATGGTCGATCTCGAAGGACACCTCATTGCCCTTGTCGTTGTACTGCAGACGCTGCACGTACAACCCGGCCATCTGCATGCCCATACCGTGCAATTCCGGCTGATCGCGCTTGCTGGCCAGCCTGGCCCGCCAGTCGAAACCGTCGCCCTCGTCGCGGATGGATATGCGGCTCCATTCAGGGGTGATGGTATAGGTGAAAAATACTTTACGCACCTTGATTTCCGGAGCCTTGTTCTTCTCCCGAATCAAGTCCATGATGTCGCGATTCTGCTCCAGCCAGGCCGTCTTCTCGTCGTAGCTGATGCGGCAGTTACCGTGCTCGATGGCGTTGATCAGCAGCTCCAACAGGGCGACGTGCAGCTTTTCCTTGATATCGCGGCTGATGAGGTTGGCGTTGAACAGGTAATTGGTAACCAAGTTGGCGTAGGTAGTGATGTCCAACGGGTCGTTGTCGATAACGAAGGAACCGGAAATATTCTTGAGCAGATGCTGCTGGATGCCGCGTTGGAAGAGGATTTGCTTGTTTTGCCGGAGTATCTTGAGCAAGCGGATAAAACCGCGCTCGACATCGCGGCGGCGCAGCGTGGCTACCAGGTTTTGCTCGACCAACGATTCCTGGAGGACCTTGTCAGCCACCACGTCATGAATGACAATCAAGCCGCCGTAGTGCAGCCAGGGATCTTTCCTGATCTCGTCGATGATACCCTGAACATCAACCTTCTTGTCAGACAGGTTGAATATCTTCATCTCCGGCAACTCATACTTCAGGAAGGCGATCACTTCGTCCTTGTTAGTAAAAAAGACGGGCGTGAACTCATTTCCGAAAACATTGCACTGGGACCGAATGAATTCATTCAGTTTGTCATCACTCGATATTACCGGAATCTTGCGCATACCTGCATCCTTGACTATCCTGGCGGATCGTTCGCTGATATTGGAAAAGCCCTGTTACAGATTCGGCAATAAAAACCGCCGGGTTGAGCCTTTTCCCACCGACCACGTCGACGCCACCGCCCAACCAGCTCAGGCAGAACGTGTTGCCTCATAATAAAATCTAGTCCTACGAGGTGGTTGCCTCATAAGTCAAATTCTAGTCCAAGGATAAGCTTGGACTAGAGTTTCCTGGACTG
>MIAR01000009.1 GCA_001829185.1 Spirochaetes bacterium GWB1_60_80 | reverse complement strand
GGAAACTCTAGTCCAAGCTTATCCTTGGACTAGAATTTGACTTATGAGGCAACCACCTCGTAGGACTAGATTTTATTATGAGGCAACACGGGGGCTCAAGCCAGCGTGACCACCGGTATCAGCAGCAGCGCCATGAAGGCTACACAGCCTTGCCCGCCTCCCTTTCGTCATTTCGGCCGATATTCTTCAATACAAGATTGACAGGAGACCACTACCTTTCTACTATTAATGGTGTAGTACTATGCCAGTCCGGAGCGTATGCCGGCCGGCCACTCGATTTGGAGGAGGCACTCATGAAACGAACTGTCATTATCTTCTTGGCCCTGCTGGCCCTAACCGGCTTGCTGGTCACGGCTGACACGCCACCCACCATCAAGGTGGGCGGTATCTTTGATCTAACCGGCGCTACCGGCGATGTCGGCGCTCCGTACTCCCTGGGAGTCCGGGACTATATCGACACCATGAATGCCCGCGGCGGCGTCAACGGAACCAGGGTGGAGTTGATCTGGACCGATTATCGCTACAATGTGGCCCAGGCCACCGAGTTCTACAACAGCCAACTCAAGAATAAAGTGGTGGCCATCATTGGCTGGGGCACTGGCGATACCCTAGCCCTGGCGCCGGTGGTGGCAACCGACCGCATCCCCTTCCTGTCCGCTTCCTACGACGAATCCCTAACCGTGACGAGCCGCAATCCCTACAATTTCGTAGTGGGAGTTACCTATTCGTCGCAGATCCGCGTCATTCTGCGCCATTTCGCCGCTGCCAACGGCCGCGGCGCCAAGATCGCTATCTTCCACCACGCCTCGGCCTTTGGCGAATCGCCCCTGGCCGATGCCGAGGCCGAAGCCGCCAGCCTGGGCCTGGTCATCGCCGAAAAAATACCGATGGACGCCAGCCTGGATATGACGGCCAAACTGCGCAGCCTGCAGGCCGCCGGAGTCAAGGGCGTTATAATCCAAAACGTGGCAGTGCCCACCCTTAACCTGATCCGCGCCTACAGCGCGGCCGGGGCGACCATGCAATTGTACGGACTCAACTGGACGGTCAACGAGGACATGATCCGCCTGGCCGGTCCGGCCCTCAATGGCTTCATCTACGCAGCCGCCACCGCCTTCCCGGACGAGAACCTGCCCGGCCTGGAAGAAATCCGCGCCGCCCGCAACACGCCTATCTCGCGTAGCATGAAGTACGTCCAAGGCTGGGCTACCGCCCGCGTCCTCTTCGAAGGCCTCCGACTAGCCGGCCCCAACCCCACTGGGGAACAGGTTAAAGCCGCTCTGGAACGGCTCAACGGCTTTTCCACCGGAGGCATCTTCGACGCCGTCACCTTTACGCCGGCCTCGCATATGGGCGTGCACCGACTGCGCCTCTATCAGTTCCAGTCCGCCCAGAACCGCTTTAGTCCGATCACGGACTACCTGTCCGGGCGCTGAGTCCGGGATGCTACACCATGACTAATGCCGGGACCTTCCGTTACCGCTTCCTGGATCGGATCGCCATCCGGATCCTGTTGATCTTCTTCCTGGTCCTGCTGTGCATGGTGACCACCCTGACCGTATTGAATGCCAGGGGTATCGCCGCCAATCTGGAGCGCCTGGATTTCGAGAAAAACGGGGTCACCATTAAAACCCTGGCCGAGGCGGTGGTCAATCCGTTGCGCTACCTGATCGTGGATGAACTGACCCGCATCGTGGACGCGGCCGCGGCTGACAATCACTCCTACCGGGAAGTGACCCTCTTGGCTCAGGACGGCTTGGTACTGGCCTCTACCGACCTTGCCAAGCTCGATGCGACTGGACCGGTGGCGGACTTCGCCGACGTCTACCAGCCGCTGGCGGCGCTGGACCGGCAGGATCAAGCCGATGGCTACCGGCTGATCCTGCCAGTGCTGGTTGACGAGAGCCTGGCCGGCTATCTCTTCATCTCTGTCTCCACGATGTACATCACGGAGATCATCGCCGGCGAAGTCCAGCGTTCCATACTGGTGGCTGCCGGCTTGTTCGCGGTCTTCGCCGTCATCTTCACCCTGCTGCTCAACCGCATTATTGTGGACTCCATCAAGTCGGCGATTGCCATCATCCGCGACATTTCCGAAGGCGAAGCTGACCTAACCGTCACCATGAAGGTGAAGGCCCGTAACGAAATCGGCGAACTGGCCTTCCATCTCAACCGCTTCCTCGACAAGTTGGGCGGCATCGTCGGCACTATCCGCCAATCGGTAACCGAGCTAGACCACAGCGCCCAAGCTCTGGCCGGCAACGCCAGCGCCACTGCCGTCACTTCTCGGAACATCGGCGCCAGCGTAGCCGGGGTCAAGTCCCAAGTGAACTCTATCGATGGCGTGGCTGGACTGGTTCGCGACGTGTTGCTAGACATAGACCGTGCCATCACCGCCCAAAGCGGCTGGTCCACCTCGCAGGCCGACAGCATCCGTTCAGCCTCGGGTTCGTTCGTGGCGATGAAAAATTTGCAGGATGAAGTACTGGCCAATGCCCAGGAGATGGACGGTATTTTCAACCAGTTGACCGCTTCATCCGAGGCCGGCCGCAGCCGCCTAGTCGAGGTAAACGCCCAGGTCACTGATGTCTTTAGCCAGTCCGACAACCTACTCAATGCCACCGCCACCATTTCCGGCATCGCCAGCCAGACCAACCTGTTAGCCATGAACGCCGCCATCGAGGCCGCCCACGCTGGCGAGGCTGGCAAGGGATTCGCCGTGGTGGCCGAGGAAATCCGGCGCCTGTCCGAATCCACCGGGGAGCAATCCAAACAAACCGAGGCCATGCTTCAGGCCATCACCACCGTGATCAATGCCTTGTTTGCTTCTTCGCAGACCCTGGAAAACAACTTCGTGGCCATCACCGAGATGATCGCCCGCCTCTCCCACCTAGTGGGTAGGAACCTGGCGTCCATTGAGCGCGAGCAAAACGCCAGCCAATCGGCCAACCAAGCCTTGGCCGAGGCGGTCAACCTGGCCGAGAAAGTCAATTCTGGCAGCGGAACCTTAGCCGGCCTGTCTAAGCGCATCCGGGAAGCCGTGGCTGAGTTGAGCGAACGCACCGGCCAGGTTGGCCTAACCATGGATACCATGATCCAGGGCATCGCCGGCATCGACACCGCTATTAACGTAGTTAGCGAACTCAGCCAGCACAATATGACCGCCATCGAACAACTGAACGAGGAAGCCCGGCGCTTCAAGACCAACGCCTGACAGCCGCCCCGCTGAAGTGAGGCGGCCGGCGCCCTAAGCCAGCGCCTCAAGCCAGCGGTGAGTCCTCAAACAGCCACGTGGACAGATAGCGCTCGCCTGAGTCCGGCAGGATAACCACGATGGTCTTTCCCACATTCTCTGGTCGAGCCGCCACCTGGAGGGCTGCCCACAGAGCGGCGCCGGACGAAATGCCGGCCAGCAAGCCGGCCTCCCGGGCGGCGCGCCTTGCCATTACACCGGCATCGCTGTCCTTGACCGTGATCACCTCGTCGATCAGGCCGCGCTCCAGCACTGCCGGCACGAAGCCGGCGCCGATGCCCTGCAGCTTGTGCGGGCCGGCCGTGCCGCCGGACAGCACCGGCGAGGCGGCCGGCTCCACGGCGATGGCCCGGAAGCCAGGCTTGCGCGCCTTGAGGGCGCCCGCCACGCCGGTAATGGTGCCGCCGGTGCCGACGCCGGCCACCAGAATATCGACCGTGCCGTCGGTATCGTCCCATATCTCAACCGCAGTGGTGCGGACATGGGCCGCCGGATTGGCTGGATTCTCGAACTGCATGGGCATGAAGGCCTTGGGCAGGCTGGCCAGCAGTTCGCGCGCCTTGTCGATGGCGCCTTTCATGCCTTTGGATCCCTCGGTCAGGACCAATTCGGCGCCGTAAGCCAGCAGCAGCTTGCGTCGCTCCTGGCTCATCGTTTCCGGCATGGTCAGGATCAGCCGATAGCCGCGGGCCGCCGCCACCGCCGCCAAGGCGATGCCGGTATTGCCGCTGGTCGGCTCGACGATAACCGAGCCCGGCCCCAGCAGCCCTCTGGTTTCGGCGTCGGCCACCATGGCCAGGCCGATGCGGTCCTTGACGCTGCCGAAGGGATTGGCCGACTCCAGCTTGCCTAGGACGGTAGCGCCGGGTGTACCGGCGCTGGCGGTACCGGTCGCCGTCAAGTTTATTTTGAGTAACGGCGTATGGCCAACCAGATCGGTAATGCTGTCTGCGTACTTCATGGGGATCTCCTAATCTACTAAATACCGTAATCGGGAGCGGTACTCAGGCGCTGCTGACCTCGGCCACGGCCATACCCGGCAGGGTTACGGTCCACTCCAGATATTGCCCGGGCTTGTTCTTGACGCCCAGCCGGCCGCCGGCCGCAGTCACGCGGTTGCGCACCAGGGCCATGCCTTCGCCGCGGCCGGCATCCAGGCTGGTTTGGCGGGCGGTCGAGAAGCCGGGCATGAAGATCAGCTTGATGACTTCCTGGTCACTCAGAGCCGCGGCCCGCCCGGCCAGCAGCGGCAGACTGGCGGCCTTGGCCCGAATGCGGCCGATATCCAGGCCGTTGCCGTCGTCGCGGTAACGCAACACCAGGCTGCCGGCCTGCTCGTCGACCTGGACGCTGATGGCACAGCGCGGATTCTTCTTGAGTTTGAGCCGCGTCGTCTCGTGCTCGAAGCCGTGCGCGAAGCTGTTGCGCACCAGCTGCACCAGCACGTCTTTAACCAGTTTGCGGTGTTCTTCCGTAATGGCGGCGCCCTCAGCGATGCGGAAATCAAAACTGACCGGCACGCCCAGGCGGCTGCTTTCCTTCTGGACGAATTTGTCCAGGCTGAGCTGCAAGAGCGAGGCCGCGCCGCCGTCGCGCGAGACGGTCAGGGCTTGAAAGCTTTCGATGCGCGTAATCAGGCCGTTAAGCTCCTCGAGGTCGCCGCGGATCTCGCCCAGGCCGACGGTCAGCGACAAGAGGTCGCGCCAGCTGTGGCCGCGAGACCGGAGCTCCTTGACGGTATCCTCGTAGCCGTGCACCTTGGCGGCGAACTCCTCGAGGCCTAACAACAGGGCGTTGCCTTTGATGGCGTGGAAGGAGCTGCCCAAGGCGACCATGATGTGCTCGCGATCGGTGCCTTCGGTCTTCAACAGCTCGTTAGCCTGGTCGAGCTCGGCCTCGGTGTCGCCGATGAACTCGCGCATCATGGCCGGGTCGACGTGGATGATGCGGAAGAGGTTCTCCATGCTCTGCTTGTGCTTGCGTTCCTCGACTGACAGCTGCTGCTGGAGCTCGTATTCCTGGCTGGCGTCGACCACCACGCCCAGGACCGAGAAGGCGGTGCCGGCGGCACCGGCGGCTCCGGCGGCTCCGACGGCACCCAACCGCGAGAAGGCGAAGCGCAGCAGCTTGCTGTGCGCCTGGCCGTCCGGCGCCGGGAACAGGCAGCGGATTTCGGACAGCGGATTGATCTCGGCCAGCAGCTCGGGGTTCACCGCGCCGGCCAGCAGTAGGTCAAAGAAGTCAGCCGCCGAACTATAGTCCTGCGCCGGGAGGAGCGGCTTCAGGAGCTCAAGCAGCGAGCGGCCGGCCAACTGGTCGCCTTGGAAAATGGTTTCCAGGTAGCGCGAATGCGACGTGCCCAGGCGCAGCTCGCCGTCCAAGAGGAAGATGCCTTCGCGCACGCCGGCCAGGATGTCGTCGGTCTGCTGCTTCTCGGCGCGCAAGGCGGCCGAGGCCTCGGCCAGGTGGCGGTTGGAGTCCTCAAGGCGGCGCAGGGTATTGGTGCGCACCACTTCGTAGATCAGCGAAAATAGCCAGATGAAGAAGTAGGTGCCCATCACGCGGGCCGAGTAGAGCGGCGGGAAGGCGGCGGCGTTGAGGGCCGGCGTGAAGATGGCCAGGCCGACCGCCGCGCCGAAACTGAGTGCCACCACCGAGCCGATGCCGGAACCGAGCAGGAAGAGGCTGATCAGCGGGTAGGTGTTGATCCACAGGATGCCCGAGCCGGCCTCGCCGCCGGACAGCACCAGGTAATAATAGAAGACGAAGATAACCACGCAATCGACGATGCCGCCCAGCAGGTAGAGCCGAAAAAGGCGGATCAAGACAAAGTTCAGGGTGACCACGCCAGCCGCCACCGCGCAGGCCAGCGCCAAGGGCAGGTTGCCGCTGGCCAGGCTGATGGCCGAAAACAGGCTAATCATCACCGCGCCGGCCAGCGTCACGGCATTCAAGAAAATTACCCGACTGCGCTGGCCGATGTCGGTCAGGCCCTTGTTACCGCCGGTCAGGACATTCATCACCGCGCGTCCGAAAAACAACCACAATTTTTTCATCGATCCTCCCGTGACGACCAGACCCGCAGCGCGGCCCCCCCGGCCGTCAGCCGGTTATGATATTTTCTAAACCGATCGACAGATGGAAGCGTCCCATCGGTATCTTGAACGGTATCCCGATTATCGGCACATTTTGCTGCCAGGCAATACGGTGATCGGGTCCTTTGACGATGGTGGGCAGCGAAATTTCCAGCCGATACTGCTCGAGTCCCTTCTTGGCGTTGCCGGCGATGATGTTGACAATCTCGCCGACGGCGTCGACGATATCCGGGTCGTCCAGCTGGACCGGCCCGCCGACCAGCTTGGCGGTCAGGGCGGCGGCTAATTGGCCGGACAGGCTGACCACCACCACGCCCTTGGAATCGCCGCCGATACCGATGATGCCGGAGATGTCCCACTCGTTGCGGTCATCCTTCTGCACTAGGTAGGGATTGAGGTATTCCGGCTCCAGGCCAAACAGCTCGCGGAAAACGCCGACCGTGGCCTCGATAAACGGCTCGATGTGATTGATATTCATGCCATGCTCCTTGCCGGACTGCGGCGTTGGCCGTCAGAGGCCGAGTCGTTCCAGTTTTTCCATCAACAGTTTCTCCGACACCGGCTTAATCAGGTAATCGTTGACGCCGGCCTTAACCGCCTCGATGACACTGTACTTGGCCGATTCCGAGGTTATCATGATGATGGGCAGCTTGGCCTGCACGGCGTCGGCCCGCAGGCGCTTGACCAGTTCCAGGCCGTTGAGCATCGGCATGTTCCAATCCAAGAGTAGGAGGTCGATGGCCTGGCTCTGGATGAGGCGCTGCGCCTCGCGGCCGTCGGGCGCCTCGAGGTACTGGCAGTTGGCGTAGCGGGCATGGCCGGTTAGCGTGTTTTTAATGATGTTGCGCATGATGCGCGAATCGTCGACTATTAAAATGGTCATGCCGGTATTCTAGCGCAAATCGGCCAAAGAAGCAAAGCGTCCGCACCGGTCAGCCGATAGGGCTGGCAGGGTTACCCTCAGGCCTCCGGACAGGTGTCGTCGCCTGAGTCTGCGCAGGCGCTGGCGCAGGCGCTGGCGCAGGCGCTGGCGCCCATCTTGCGGGCGATGGCCAGGCGCGAGGCGATCAGATCCTCCAGTTCCCGGGCCATGTTGACGTTGACCCGGTGGGCCATCGGCAGGATGTGGCGAATCGTCTCGTCGACGGTGCGGACGATACGCTCGTATTCGGTGCAGAAACCCAGGTCGGCCAGATTGGCGATACGGTCGGCGCACTTCAGGACCTGGGCGTGGAAGGAGCCCTGGCCAGCCACTCGACCCAGAAAGGCGTCCTTTGATTCGTCAGGCTGCCGGGACACTTCCTGCACCAGGGCCAGCACGGCCGGGCCGTCCTCCAGGCGGTTGATCTCTTCGGGGGCGGTGTCGGTATCCTCGAGCACGTCGTGGATGATGGCGGCCTTGAGCAGAACGTGGTCGGTGTAGCCGTAGTCGATCAGGATGAAAAAGGTTTGACCCTGGTGGCGGAACATGTTGCCGTGGTATTTACGCGGCACGTCGACCAGGCGGTAAGCCAACTGGATGAAGGGCGACAGGCGCAGGGCCAGCAGACGTTCCATGTCGCTGTCGGTCATGCGGTGTTTGCCGTTGCCGTCCAAGGCGCGTCCCGGGTACAAGCGGCCCTCAGTCCCGCACCGGCAGGTTGGAGCGTGCCTTGCCCTTGCCGAAGGTCAGATACAGGCTGGTCTTGAGCAAGACAAAAATAACGCCCACCAGGATAAACAGCCGGTCGATGGAGCCAAAGAAGCCGAGGAAGATGCGCGTCTTGTCGATGGCCAGGGCCAGGGCAAAACTGACGGCCAGCAGTATCATCAGCCCTGACAGGCGGCCGAAACCCGGCAGCTCGGCGAAGGCCACCCGGCGGCGGATCAAGAGCAGGCTGGCCGCCATGGTCAATAGGGGCAAAAAGTAGGTCAGGAAATCGGCGTCCAAGAGGTTTTCCCGGGTAAAAAACACCGAGTAGGCTACCAGCACGGCCGAAAGCATGCCAGGGATGCAGGCCAGGTAGACCAGGGCCGAGTAGCCGTATTTCCAGGGGGCCTGGCCGGAGCGCACCCGCCGATGCAGCAGCCCCCAGACCAGGCTGGCCAGCGGCACGGCAACCAGGACAAGGGCCGTGACCACGCCGTGCCCGCTTAACATTTTCAGAAAATCCCTGATACTCATGCCTGTCCCTCCCCGGGTGCTTACCGCCGGCCATGCTATCATCAAAGCCGGCGGCAGAACTAGCGCTTGCTCAAGCCAAGCCACGGGCCCGCAGCAGCGCCGCTACTTCGGGATCGCGACCGCGGAACGAGCGGAAGGCCTCGGCCGGGTCCAGGGTGTTGCCGGCCGACAGCACGAAGCGCTTGAACTTGGCGGCCAGTTCTGGGTTGAAGACGTCGCCGGAGGCCTCGAAGGCCTCGAAGCCGTCGGCGTCGAGCACCTCGGCCCACAGGTAGACGTAGTAGCCGGCCGCATAGCCGGAATCGGCAAAGAGGTGGCGGAAGTGCGGCAGGCGGTGACGCAGACCCACCGCGGTCGGCACGCCCAGGCGCTGGCATTCAGCAGCCTCGAAGGCGCCGAGGTCGAGCGACTCGGGGTTGGGCAGGCTGTGCAGGGCCATGTCCACCAGGGCGCAGGAGGTGTAGGCCACTGTCAGGAAGCCCTGGTTGAAGTGCTCGCTGTCCTTGATCTTGCGGATCAGCTCGTCGCTGATGGCGGCTCCGGTCTTGGCGTGGATGGCGTGCTTCTTGAGCACCTCCGGCGCTAGCGCCCAGTGCTCGTTGATCTGGCTGGGCAGTTCGACGAAGTCGCGCAGCACGCTGGTGCCGGCCAAGCGGCCGAAGGTGACGTTGGACAAGAGGCCGTGCAGGCCGTGGCCGAATTCGTGGAACAGGGTGCGCACCTCGTCCAGTGACAGCAGCGTGGGCTTGCCGGCCGGCGCCTTGGCGAAGTTGTTGTTGTTGATGACGATGGGATAGGCGTATTTGCCGCCACGGTTGCGCGACTGGTTGCGGAACTCGCTCATCCAGGCGCCGCCGCGCTTAGTGGGACGGGCAAAGCTATCGGCGATGAAGATGCCGACGATGCCGCCGTTGGTAGCGTCCTGCACCTCGAAGAGGCGGGCATCCGGATGATGCAGCGGCACGCCTTTGATTTCCTTGAAAGCGACGCCATACAGCCGACTGGCGGCATCGAACATGGCGTCGGTCATGCGATCCAGCTGGAAATAGGGCTTCAGCTCGGCCTCGTCCAAGGCGTAACGCCGCTGGCGGACCTTCTCGGCGTAGTGATGCCAGTCCCAGCCCTGGATGGGTCCCTTGAAGCCTTCGTCGGCGGCCAACTGTTCCAGGTCGGCCTGCTCGCGGGCGGCGCGGGCCTTGGCCGGCTCCCAGACGCGCAGCAGCAGACTGTCGACGGCGGCCGGCACCTTGGCCATGCGATCCACCAGGGCGTAGTCGGCGTAGGTCTTGTAGCCCATTAGCCGGGCCAGCTCGGCCCGCAGGCGGATGATGTCGGCGGCCACTTTACGGGTGTCGCGCTCCGGGCAGGTCTCGCCGCGGGCCTTGAAGGCCCGCCAGACTTGCTCGCGCAGATCGCGCCGAGTGGAATAAGTCAGAAAGGGCTCGACCAGGGACGGCGACAGGTTGATGACCTGACCGTCAATGCCCTTCTCGGCGGCCACCGACTTAGCGGCGTCGAGCACGAACTCCGGCAGGCCAGCCTGGTCGGCCTGACTGGCCAGAACCAGGCTGAAGGCCGCCTCGTCGCCCAGCACGGCCTGGCTGAAGGTGGTGTAGAGCCCGGCCAGCTGCTCGGTAATGGCGGCGTAGCGCAGGCGGGCCTCTCCGGTTAGTTTGGCGCCGGCCAGGACGAAGTCGAGGTGGACGCGCTCCAGCAGGCGCAGTTCCTCGGGTTTAAGGCCGAGATTGGCACGTTTGGCGTGCAGGCTGTCGAGGCGCTTGAAGAGGCCTTCGTGTAGGCTGAGCCAGTTCTGGTGGGTAGCCAGCACCGGCATCAAATCGCGCTCGGCGGTCTGCAAGGCGTCGCTGGTCTCGGAGGCGGTCAGGTTCAGGAAGACCCCGGCCACCCGTTCGAAGCCCTGGCCGGAGCGATCCAGCGCGGCGACGGTATTCTCGAAGGTCGGCCTGTCCAGGTTGTTGGCGATGGTTTCGATTTCGGCCCGATGCTCGGCCATGACGGTTTCAAAGGCCGGGGCGTAGTGCTCGGCCTTGATGAGATTGAAGGGTGGGAGCCCGTAGGGAGTCTCCCAAGTAGTCAATAATGGGTTGTTCATGCCGCGATTATGCAAGAGCTCCGGCCACTCGTCAAGCGAAAATATCGGTAAACAAGTTTTGGAGGGCGACTAGTTCAAGCCGCCGCTTCAGCGCTGCGGACCAGGCCGGCGGCTCAGACCTGCCACCAGGTTTCGGCCCGGGCGCAGACTTCGCCGCCCTGATGGCCGCCGTCAGTTGAGTTGCCGGCGCGGCACAGCTCGCTGACGAAGCCGCGCTGGCCCGCTGGCCCGCCGGCCAGGGGCGCTGCCACGGCCGCCACCTCGTCGCCTGGCAGCACCTCGCGCACGAACTCGACCCGCAGCGCCGCCAGCCGGCTCCCAGCCACGGCCGCCGTCGGCACGGCGTCCACCAGCCAGGTAAGCAGGTGGGCATTGTTGACGTGCCCGTTGTGGTCGATGTGACGCCGGCCGGCCCGCTGGCGGAAGGCCTCCACCGGGGCTTCGGTCGGTCGGCCGATGGCCTGCCAACCCTCGGCCACGGCGCGCGGCCGCGGACTATGCAAGTCGGGCGGCAGGATGCCTTCCGGCCGCAGCGGCCGCCGGCTGGCGATATCCACGATCAGGTAACTGTAGGTAGCGGCGGCCAGCCTTTCGCCGTCCGGGCCTTCCAGCTCGAAGTCGCGCAGCGCGAACAGCCGCTCGATGGCCGCCGGCCAGGTGCGCACCGTCAGCCAGTCGTTCTCGCGCAGCGCCAGGGCATACGCCGCCGCCAGGCGGAGATCGATGCGGGTCAGCATCCAGGTGCGGCCGCTTTGGCCCATGCCGTCCCGTCCCCAACCCAGGCTTTCGGCGTGCTGGCTGGCGGCCTCCTGCAGGAAGTCGGCCAAGGCCAAGGTCCGCAGCGGGCCGCCGTAGCCGCAGTCGTAACCGCGCACCGTAAACTGCGCCTCGTGCGCTTGAATAGTCATGCTATCTCCCCCACCCGCTTAGCGCTTGCCAAGATCGACCACGCCGTCCCAGCCGCTCATCAGGGCGTCGATGGCGTACTCCGCCGCCTGGCGCTTATGCAGGCCGAAGACCAGGTCGGCCGGCGCGGTCTCGATCAAGGCGGCGAAGGCGTCCTCGGCCTCGGTATAGCGGGCGGCCTGGAGCAGCTGCATGGCCGCCTCGTAGGCCGTCAGGGTATCGCGAATCTGCTTGGCCCGGCCTGGCAGCTCGGCCTCCAGCACCTCATAGATGGTCAAGGGTTGCTGCCGGCCATAGAGGCGCACCCGGTCCAGCTGGCGCAGGCCAAAGCGTTTTCGCACCGCCGGGTCGGCCGCCACATCCTCGCTGACAATCAGCGCCGAGTAGTATTGCTTATTAAGTTGCTCCAGACGCGAGGCAATATTAACCGCGTCGCTGATCACCGTCACGTCCATGCGCTGGTCGGCGCCGATGGCGCCCAGCATCAGCGAGCCGCAGTGGATGCCGATGCCCACCCGCAGTTCCGGCCAGTCCAAGGGCCGATCCGCGCTGTTGAAAGCGCGCAGTTCGGCCTGGATCTCGACGCCGGCTTGGACGGCGTCGGCCGACGAACCGGGAAACAGCGCCATGACGGCGTCGCCGATGTATTTGTCGATGAAGCCGCCATTGCGCTGCAAGATCGGGCTGATGGCCTGCAGGTACCGGTTCAGGAAATTGAAGCTGTCGGCCAGCGACATTTCCTCCGAGATGGAGGCGAAGGAGCGGATATCGATGAACATGACAGTCATGCGCTTCTGCACCTGGTCGCCCAGCTGCACCTCCTGGATGCCGCTCTTTTCCAGGATGCTGATAAACTCCGGCGGCACGAAACGGCTATAGGAATTCTTGAGCTCGGTCTCGATCTGCTTGGCGCGGCGTTCGGCTTCCAACGCCTTGCGTTCCAGCTCCAATTCCTTTTCCTGCCGCGCCAGCCTGCGCCGGATGTGCCTGGTGCGCTGGAAATGAATAAGCGATGCCAGACCGATAAAAGCGGCCGTCGCCGACAGGCCGACCAGCAGCCAGAACCACCAGCGCTGCCAGAGCCACGGCCGTTTGACGAATTCGTAGACAGCCGTCTGGCTGGAGTAGAGGCCGTCGTTGTTCACGGCCCGCACCTTGAAGCGGTAGGTGCCCGGGTTCAAGTTGGTGTAGGTGGCGTCGCGCTTGCGCCCCAGCGGCGACCAGTCGTGATCGAAGCCCTCCAGCATGTACTGGAGCTGGACCTTCTCCGGAGCCACGAAGCTGAGGGCGGTAAAGCCCAGCTCAAGCTTGCGCTCAGCCGGCTCGAGGGTAGTTCGCGCGGAGCGCTCGAACTCGCGCCCGTCGATGAAGACGCTGTCGACGATGACCACCGGCGGCGGCACCAAGTTGCGCGGAATGGCCGCCGGGTCGAGGCGGGCGGCGCCGTTCTGGGTGGGGAACCAGATGCCGCCGGCAGTGTCGATAGCCGACCAGGCGGTGGACATCGGTAGATCGCGCAGGCCGCTGCCCTTGTCGTAGAATTGAACATCCAGCCGGGACAGCTCGCCGGAGCGCAGCGCGTCGATGGAAGACAGGCCCACCCGGGCGATTCCGGAAGTGCTGGTCAACCACAGGCCGCCGCTCCCGTCGGGCACGATCTCGAAGATGGCGTCCGCCGGCAGGCCGTTGCCGACATTGTAGGTGAAGAAATTTTCGCCATTAAAGCGGCTGATGCCGCCAGCCGTAGTTATGAATAGATCGCCGCCAGCCTCGAGCTGCAAGAAGCGGAACACCACGTCGCCGGCCAGGCCAGACTGCCGATTCCAATGCCGCCCGAAAGCACCGTCCTGGAACAGCTGAATGCCCGAACCGTCCGAGCCGAGCCAAATGCGGCCGGCGTCGTCTTCGTACAGGCACATCACGTACTGGAAGGCCAGGCCGTCGGCCTGGGTCAGGCTGCGCACTGAACGGCGGTCGGGGCTGACGATGGACAGGCCAGTGGTGGTGCCGACGTAGAGCTGCCCGTCATGGGCTTCCAGCAGGGCGCGTACCCGGTTGCCGGCCAAACCGTCCGCCTGGCTGAAGCGATAGACGACCTTTCCATCGCGCCAGCCGTATAAGCCGCTGCCGTAGACGGCAACCCAGACCACGCCAGCGTTATCTTCTATTATATGACGGATGCGCCCCACCAGCTCGGGAGCACCCTCCAGCATCCGCACCGCGCCGGCGCCCGGATCGATGATGCCGATACCGTTGTTGGTGCCCAGCCAGATCGAGCCGTCGCGGCTGGCCAGGATAGCGTTGACGCCCGGGTCGGCCAAGCCCTCCGGCAGGCCGTAGACGGCGAACTTGGAACCGGAGAACTTGTCGAGGCCACGGCCGGTGCCCAGCCAGAGATTGCCCTCGCGGTCGTGGTAGATGCAACTGACCTGCGAATCGGACAGACCGTTGGCGGCGGAGAAGAACTCGGGTTCTCCACCCTGCAAGCGGAAGATGCCGCCGTCGCCGATGGCCCAGAGGCTGCCGGCCTGGTCGCGGTACAAATTAGACGGCGCAAAGCGCGCCCCGTCGGGCAACAGGGCAGCGAAAGCCCAGTGCTCCTGCCAGACCGCCGGACCAACCGGCGCGCTACCTGCAGTGGTGGCGTCTACTCCGGTGGTAGCCGGAGTAGACAGAGCAGCGGCCAAGCTGGCGGGATCAAGCCGGAACAAGGCCTGGTCGGTGACAACCCAAACCAGACCGTCGCTGAACAACAGGCTGACCAGCGGCCTCCCATCCAGCCGGCCATTACGGGGACTCGGGCTGGCCGCCGGCGGGCCGTCGCCGGCCACGAACAGGCCGGCTTCTCCGTTGGTGCCAATCCAGACGCGCCCCTGTTCGTCCTCCGCCAGAAACATGATCTGGGCACTGAGCAGCTCCGGCTGGTCGGGAAAGGTGGTCAGCCGGCCGTTCTGGAAAACCGCCAGACCGGCCACGGTACCCACCCAGATGCGTCCGCGCGAATCGCGCAGCAGCCGCCGAACCGAGTTGTTGGGCAAACCGTCGTCCATATCGAAAAATTCGTAGCGCTGTTGCCGGTAACGCGCCAAACCCTGGTTGTTCGAGCCGATCCACAGGCTACCCTCGTCGTCCAGACAGAAGGCGCGGGCCGAACCGGGCACCACTCCGCCGTCGATATCGCCGGGAATGGCGAAGGTAAGGCCGTCGAAGCGCACCGGACCGTCGTAAGTGCCGATCCAGATGTAGCCCCGACTGTCCTGGATGATGTCCAGGGCCTCTTTGACGCCGTCGTCAGCCGACCAAGTGGTTCGGATGTATTGAGTAAGCAGCTTGTCGGGGTCGATAGCCTGGGCGCTTGCCAGGCCGGTGCCAATCAGCACGGCGACCAGGCAGGCCAGTAGACGCTGTTTCATGGATGCTCCTGCGCTTTAACTGGAACCAGTATAGCGCGTAGGGCGGGATTTGTAAAAGGCGGGGTCTGTCCCCAAGGCGGAATGCTGTTTTTTTTGCGCGCCAGGCGAATTGCGTCTACACTTGAGGCATGAAGACGTTTAACTCTATCGGCACGTCGCCGCTCCGGGCCGACGCGGCGGCCAAGACTGGCGGGACGTTGCGCTATACGGACGACCGGGTGCGGCCTGGGACTTTGCAGGCGGCGGTGCTGGCTAGCCCTTATGCTCATGCCCGGATTACAGCTATCGATACGGCGGCGGCGCGGCGGGCGCCGGGGGTGCGCGGGGTGTTTACTGGCGCGGACTGGCCGGAGGTGCTGATTGGCTTGTACTTGGGCGACAAGCCGCCTTTGGCGCGCGGCGCGGTGCGCTATTACGGTGAACCGGTGGCGGTAGTGGTGGCGGACGATGAGGCGGCGGCCTTGGCGGCGCTGCGTTTGCTGGAGGTTCAGTTTGAGCCGTTGCCGACCCTGGCTTCGCCTTCGGCCGCTTTGGCTGCCGGGGCGGCGGTGCTGCATCCGGCTCTGGCTGACTACCGGCGGATTCCGGCGATTCTGCCGGAGCCGGGCTCGAATGTGGCCAACCGTACCCGCATCCGCAAGGGTGACGCGGCGGCAGTTTTCGCGACAGCTGAGGCTGCTGGGGCGGTGGTAATGGAGGGGTGTTTCTCTTTTCCACCGGGTGACCATGTGGCCATGGAGCCGCGGGCGGTGCTGGCCGAATACGGGCTAGATGGCCGTTTGACGGTGGCCAGCTCGACGCAGTCGCCCTTCGGGGTACGCACTTTGTTGGCCAAGGCGCTGGGTTTACCGGAGCGCGATATCGTGGTGCGGGCCGCGCCGGTGGGCGGCGGCTTTGGCGGCAAGGCCGGTATCCAGCTGGAACCTTTGGCGGCGCTGCTGGCGCTACGTTTCCCCGGCCGGCCGGTGCGGCTGACCAATACGCGCGAGCTCGATCTGCTGTCCAGCCCGGGCCGCCCCGGCCTGGAGTCTTACGTGCGACTGGCTGCCCGCCCCGATGGCGAACTGTTAGCTTTAGACATGGATCTGCTATTCGATTCTGGAGCCTATGCCGACTACGCCGTTAATGTGTCGCGGGCGGCGGCGGCGGCCTGTACTGGGCCGTACCGCGTGCCGCACGTCCGGGTCGACAGTCTGTGCGTCTACACCAATCATCCCTTCGCCACCGCCTTCCGGGGCTTCGGCCATATCGAGCTGTCGTACGCCACCGAGCGGGCCATGGATCTGCTGGCTGAACGCTTGGGGATGGACCCAGCCGAGCTGCGCCGACGCAACGCCATTCTACCGGGCGATACCACCCCGACCGGGGCCAGTCTCGATGCCAGCACTGGCGATCTACCGGCCTGTATCGACGCGGTCCGCCGGCGCCTGGACTGGACGGCCGGGACGCGGTCGGTCCAGGCCGACGGAAAGGTGCGGGCCAAGGGCCTGGCCTGCTTCTGGAAGGCGCCAGCCATTCCCACTTTTACCGAGGCCGCGGCCACCGTCAGCTTCGCCGAGGACGGCAGCGTCTGCCTGGCCACCGGGGTAGTAGAAATCGGCCAGGGCACCCATGACGGCTTGCGGCTACTAGTGGCCGAGGCGCTGGCCATGGATCCGGGCCTGGTGCGGGTGATCAACGAGGTCGATACCGACCTGTCGCCGCACGACTGGACGACCGCAGCCAGCCGATCCTTGTTCATGGCCGGCCGGGCCGCCCTGCAGGCGGTGGAGGATGCCACGGGCCAGATCCGGCAGACGGCCGCCGCGGTGCTGCGCTGCCCACCCGAGGACCTGGCGGTTGGCGGCGGCCGGGTCTGCCTGCGCGACGACCCGGAGCGGGGGCTGCCGCTGGCGGCCCTGGTTTTGGGCTACGTCTATCCAGACGGCAATGCCGTCGGCGGACCAGTCATCGGGCGCGGCCGCTATATCGCCCGGCATCTCTCGGGCATGGATCCGGCCAGCGGCGCCGGCCGGCCAGGGCTGGAGTGGACCATGGGGGCCGAGGGCGTCGAGATCGAGCTCGATCCGCGCGACGGCCGTCTGCGGGTGCTGCGCTCGGCCTGCGCCATGGATGTGGGCACGGTAGTGCATCCAGCGTTGGCCCGCGCCCAGGTGGTTGGCGCCATGGGCATGGGTATCGGCTACGCCACCCGCGAGGCCTTCCAGTTTGACAGCCACGAGGCGGTGGTAAATGGTTCTTTGCGCGATTACAAGATCCTGCGTTATGGCGAAGATCCGCAGTATTTCATCGACTTTGTGGAAACCCCGCAAGGCGACGGTCCATACGGAGCCAGGGGGCTGGGCGAACAAGGCATCATCGGCATGCCCGGAGCCCTGGCCCAGGCTGTTTCAACGGCCGCTGGCGTGCAGCTCTGTGAACTACCATTAACACCCGAATATATATGGCGGTCGATGCGCGCCGCCAGGAACAAGACGGAGGGACAAGCATGATTCCGGGCAATCCTGTCTACCTGCGGGCGGAATCCGCCGCGGAAGCGGTGCAAGCCTGGCTCGGCTACCCGGAGGCTCGCTATCTGGCTGGCGGGACGGAAATCCACACCCTGGCCCGACGTTCCGCCGCCTACCGGGTCGGCGCCCTGATCGACATCAAAGGGATTGCCGCACTGCGCTCGGTTGAAGCTAGCGACGGCTGGCTGCGCCTGGGTGCGGCCGTCAGCCTGAATGAACTGGCCGATGCCGGAAGCTGGCCCTTTCTGAGCGCTGTGGCGCGGGCGGTGGCCGACCGCACGGTGCGCAACCGGCTGAGCCTGGGCGGCAATATTATCGGGCAATTGCCTTACCGCGAGGCGGCGCTACCCTTGCTGGTGGCCGGAGCGGAGGTCCTGAGCGTCCTGCCCGGTCCCGGCGGCATCGGGATAATCGAGCGGCGGAGAGCCTTGCGCGACTGTTTCGACAAGCGCCTGGCGCTGGAACCGGCCGAGCTGGTCACTGGTTTTGCCGTGCCGCTGGCGGCGACCCGCCCGGACGCTGGACGCTTTTATGCCGGACGACGCACCAGAACCGGATCAGTCGATTATCCTTTGATAACGCTGTGTGCGCAGTTGCACACTGATGTCGCCGGCCTGGCAGCTCGTGGCCTGGCGGTCGGCGGCCTATATTCCTACCCCTGGCGTTCCGACGCGACCGACGCGGTCTTTGGCCAGGCGGTAGCGAAGCTGCGCCAGGATGGGGCGCAACCCGCCGCGGGCGCGGAGATGGCAGGGCGGCGCCATGACCAGGCGCTTCTGCGCTCTTTATCGCAAGCTATTGCCGAGACTTTGCCGCCACCACGGACCGACAGCCGCGCCTCGGGTGAATATCGCCTCCATTTACTGCAACAACTGCTGGCCGAGGCCTTGGAGGAACTAACATGACAATATACGGTCCGGCCGAAACAATCGAGTTACAAATAAATATGGAGAGCATACGACTGGCGGTGCAGCCGGGCTTAAGCCTGATGCGCCTGCTGCGCGAACGGCTGGGGCTGACCGGCACGCGCTGCGGCTGCGAAAACGGGGACTGCGGCGCTTGCACGGTACTGCTGGCTGGGGTGCCCGTAAAATCCTGCATGGTGCTAGCGGTGGAATGCGCCGGACAGGCCATCCGCACCATCGAAGGCTTGCGCGACCACCCGTTGCAGCGGGCTTTTACGGCCGAGCAGGGTTTCCAGTGCGGGTTTTGCACCTCCGGCATGATCATGAACGCCGTGGCCCTGCTGGAAGCGCATCCGCAGCCGGACGAGGCGGCCGACCGCGAATGGCTGCAAAGCAATCTGTGTCGCTGTACCGGTTATGAGGGCATACGGCGGGCGCTGGCCCGGGCGCGGCGGGAAATGGCCGAGGACAGAGGAGGCTGATAGCCAGCCGCCCGAGGAAGCAAAACGGTTACGGCCTTTGTCCAGGGGCAACGACGTTTGGCTTGTTGAAAAAAGGCGTAGACGCGGAGCCTGGCGCTTCAAAAACAGGCCCTTAAGGCAAGGGCCTTGTTTTTGAGGCGCCACCCGCACAGTAGCATGCTCCCTGCAAAAGCTGACGCGGCGTTTGACTATTTCACGCCGTGATTTGCAGAAGCATGGCAGCTCACTCTCAGCCAGTGAACTGAGCAAGCGGTTCCGGGGGCAGCCCCCAGGAACCGACAGGCGCAGCAGCAGCGAGCCATACTTGCCCATTGCCCACCGCGCGGTGTTAATTAAATATAAGCTGTCTCACCGTGCTCGCCCTCGTCGAGGCCGGTCTGTTCGACCAGGGCGCTGACTCGGACCGGCGTCACCTTGTTGATCAGCCAGAGCATGGCCAGGGTAAAGAGGAAGGCATAAGCGGCGGCGATTGCAACTGCCACCAGCTGTACCAGGAAGAAGCGGACGTTGCCTTCCAGCAGGCCGGAGGTCAAAAGCGCTGGATCACGGCCCGGGAAAGTCATGGTGGCCGTGGCGAAAACGCCCAGCAGAATGGAACCAGTCAAGCCGCCAACGCCATGCACGCCAAAAACGTCCAGCGCGTCGTCCAGGCCGGCTTTATTTTTGAGGTGCACCGCCAGGTAGCATATCAAGCTGGCCAGGATGCCGATGACTACCGCCGCGCTGGTCGAGACATAGCCGGCGCAGGGGGTAATGGTCGCTAGGCCGGCCACCGCGCCGGTCAAGAAGCCGAGGAACTTCGGCTTGCGCGTGAATATCCAGTCCAAGAGCAACCAAGTGGGACCGGCAAAGGAAGCGGCCACGTCGGTATTGAGGAAGGCCAGGGCGGTGATGCGGTCGACGCCGAATTCGCTGCCGGCGTTGAAGCCGTACCAGCCAAACCACAGGATGGCCGTGCCCAGCGCCACCAGTGGCAGGGAATGCAGGCCTTTGTCCACCGAGCGGCGCTTACCAACGTACAACACCGAGGCCAAGGCGGCGAAGCCGGCCGTGGTGTGCACCACGATACCGCCGGCGAAATCTCTGACGCCCCAGGAGGCCAAGATACCGCCACCCCAGATCATATGCACGAAGGGGAAGTAGACCAGCACCAACCAAGCCACCAGGAACAAGAGGTAGGCCGGGAAGCGGATACGGTTGGCAAAAGCGCCGGTAATCAACGCCGGTGTAATAATGGCGAACATCATCTGATAGGCAACGAAGACCAGCAGCGGCACACCGGGGTTTACCGGGCTGACGCCGTTCAGGTCGACGCCCCGCAGGAAGGCCATATCCAGGTTGCCGATGATGCCGCCCAGATCGCCATGCCCAAGCGTGCCAGAGAAACAGAGCGAGTAGCCGAACAGGAACCACAGGATGGTGGTAACGCCCAGCGACACGAAACTCTGGAACATGATGGTCAGAACATTCTTGCGACCAACCAGGCCGCCATAGAAAAAGGCCAGGCCTGGAGTCATAAACATGACTAGGCTGGTGGCCAGCAGCATGAAGCCAGTGCTGCCGATATCGATATTCATAGGTACTCCTCAATTGTAGATGCGGAAACCCGTCGTGCCGGACAAGCCAGCGCGGGTCGGTGTGATGCCGATTGTCTTCGGCGGGGCGAGTGGGAGTCTCAGACGGTAGGCGGCGCCCGGGCCGAATTCCAGACTGGCCGGGACAGGGAGAAGGGTCCGACCAGGCTAGGTGGACCGGCGTCAGCCACCAAACCCGGCCGGGGGAGTCCGCAGGGGGTCTCGTGGATGAGGCCGATGGAGCAACTGGTCTCGGTAGTGTAATCAGTCGCGGCCACCGTCGCGGGATTCTGAGCCTGGCCAATCAGGCAGACGCGCTGCTCTGGCGCTTCATTGGCCACCACCGGCAGGCTGGCGGCAATTTCTTCCGCCAGAGCCGGGATAAAGGCCATGGCGATCAGGCTGAGGAGCAGATTGATACCCGCGGCGTCCCCGCGGCGGCGTGGTTTGTGCATGGTTCAGCGGCGGCAGGGCAGATCCGTCCGTTACCGCGGCCCGGAGTATACATCAGCCGGCCGGTCAAGGGAAGTACCGGGGGGGGGAGCACGCGGGACGGTTCGGCGCTTTGAGCCGCGAGTTGCAGAGATGCAGTTACAGTGTTAATTCAAGGCTACGGCGAGGGGCTTGTTCATGAACATTGCAGACGCGGGGCTTGGCGCGCGGTCGCGAGGCTTGGCTTTTTCACGCCGTAAGGGGAATAGCGGCGCGGCTCGAAGTGCCGAACTGGTCTCATAACCAAGTGTAACAGGCAGTATCATTCTGTGAGGCATCGAACGCCGTCAGACTGGCCGGCGTTCGTTCCGTCCTTGAAGTTCAGTAGTATTTGTAAATAGGTGTCGATGTCAGATGCTCCCTTGCCCGTTTTTTAAACCGGATTCAAGGTTGCCGGGGCCGGAAGTATCCCACTTTTTTTGAAGAACTCCGCGAAAGGGTCGAGTCCGACGTCGTGGTCAATAGTTATGCAGGTATAAACCGCCGGGTTCAGGCCGGTGAGCGCCTGATCCAGTCTCCCGACACATGGCTTCATGCGCCGACCGCCGTTATGCTATACTCTCTCCATGTCCAGCACCACCGCCACTACCCCGCCGCCCGCCGCCTGCGCCGTCCTCAAGGCTGCCGGGCTAATCCGCCAAAGCCTATCCCAAGACCGGCTGTACGCCGTGCATGGCGAAACGGACTTCGGCAACCCGGCTTGGGGTCAGGCGACCAGCCGCTTCCTGGTGGTACGGCTGTCGGCCTTCGCCGATGTCGAGCGCTCGACGCCGCACTTACTGCTGGTCCGCGAGCTTCGTCACGCCTTGCCGAACGCCTATATCGATTTCGGCTTTCTGCCCGGACCGCGTGATCGCGTCGTCCTTAACGACCTAGGCCTACCCCTGTTGCACGGCATCGCCTCGGCCCGCGGCGCGGCCGAGTTCGACTACTTGTTGGTTTCCAATGCCTTTGCCCTGGAGTTGGTCAACCTGCCGCTGTTGCTGCTTGGCTCCGGAATCGCGCCGCTACGCTCGACGCGCGACCGTCAGGCCGTTTCCGGCTCAGCCGCTGCCGGCCAGGACAGCCCGCCACGCCCGCCTTTGATCATCCTGGGTGGCTCCAACGTCTTCGCCAGCGCCGCCATCCACCGCTTCCAGCCGGCCACCGCGCCGGACGCGCCGCCAATCTGCGCCGACAGCCTAGTCGACGCCGTTTTCTTCGGCGAAGGCGAAGGCCACATCGGTACGCTGGCGGTGGGTTTGGCCGCCGTCGCCCGAGCCGACCAGTCCAGCCGCTTGGCCACCCTCGACGACCTGGCCGACAGCCTGCCGGGCTTCTGGCACAGCCGCCGGCCACAGGCAGTGACGCAGGCTCGTTCCGACGCTGACCACTGGCTGCCGGTAGTCCCGCCCCGCCTGGCCGGCGCGGAGTGCGGTACCGTCCGTCTAGAGATCACCCGCGGCTGCCCCAGCTTCTGCACCTTCTGCTTCGAGGGCTGGGAACGCAAACCGTACCGCGAGCGCAGCGTCGCCTCCATCATGGCCGAGGCTGCCTTCCTCAAGCACGCCTCCGCCGCCGATACCGTCGAGCTGGCCAGCTACAACTTCAACGCCCACAGCCGCATCGTCGAAATCATCGAGCGCCTGCACGGCCTGTTTCACCAAGTCAATTTCATGAGCCAGCGGGCCGACATCCTGGCGGCCGTGCCCAATCTGGTGGACTTCGAGGTGGCGGCCGGCAAGCGCTCCTTCACCGTCGGCGTCGAAGGCATCTCGGCCCGACTGCGCGCCTTCTACAACAAGGAGCTGACCGAAGCCCAACTGTTGGAAGCCGTCAGCCTCCTGCTGGCCGCCCAGGCGCGCGAGATCAAGTTCTTCTATATCGTAAGCGGACGCGAGAGCGCGGCCGACCTAGCCGAGTTCGGCCGCTGCCTGGAGCGCATCACCGCCTTGCGCACGGCCGCCAGCGCCCGCAGCGCCATGCTGTTCTCGGTCGGCACGCTTATCCGCATGCCGCGCACGCCGCTGGCCCTGGACCGGGTGGAGCTCGACCAGGCTAGCTACCAGCCTATCCTGCGCGAGCTGCGCCGCCTAGTGGAGGCTCAGCGCTTCGACTTCCGCGAGCCGGGAGCAGCCGACGAGTACGGCCTGTCGCAGGCCCTCACCCTGCCCGGCCCCGACAGCCTGAAACTTTTACTAACCCTTGCCGAGCGCGGGCACGCTTACGACCGCAGCCTGACCAAAGGCGCCTGGGCTCTGGCCAGGAAACTGCTAGACGTACAAGCGCGCCCAGTCGGCCAGGCCATACCGGGCGACCAGGCGAGCCCGGGCGCGCCGCCGCCGGGCTCGCCGCCGCCGGACGGCTACGGCTTCGTGACCTCGGCCGTCGAGCGACGCTTCCTGGAGCGGCGCTTCCAGGCGGCCGACCAGTACCGCGCCGCAGCAGCCTGCTTTGGCGGACTCGAAGTACACGGCGGCAAGCCCCCGGCCAGCGGACCCGGCACCGGCGAAACCGACTGCGCCGACTGCGCCGGCTGCGCCGCCTGCCTGGACGACGCCGAGCGGTCTAGCCTGACCGACCACCGCATCATTCCGCCCACCCGGATGGATATCGAGCGCCTCCAGGCCAGCCTGGCCGCCAAGCGGCGGCCGACTTGGCTAACCTTCCGCGACCGCCGCCCAGCCAGGCTGGCCGCCGCCCCGGACGGCTACTGCGCCGCCGATTTCGCCACCCGCCTGCTGGCTGCCCGGCCCGACCTAGCTGAAAATTACCTGCGGGCCGAGGAAGTCTTCCCCGGCGGCACCGACTGGTCCAGCCGATTGCCGGAGGCCCACGGCGACGCCCTGTACCGGCTGGGCTTCCGCTCCGCCCCGGCCTGCGCCGGCTTGGCGGTCGCCGGCTTCTGCGTTGTTCCGGAGGACAAGGTCCCGGAGCGCTTCGGCTGCCTGGTCAGCTTTGGCCCAACCGCCAACGGCAGCGCGCCGGCCTTGCCGACGCTGTTGGCGCTGACAGCCGACTACCTCAAGGCCGCCGATCTGGCCCACACCCTGCGGCGGACTCAGGACGGAGCCGAGTTCACCATCGCTGCCAAGAGCCTTGCCAAGAAAAAGTTACTGGCCTGCCGGCTGACAGCGACCGGCGGCGGCATCGTCGGCCTGCATCTGGAACTAGGCGTCAAGGCCGATCTGGCCGGCCTGGTCAGCCTGGCCCGCCGGCGCGGCCTTAGCCTGAGCCTTGAAACCAGCCTACCGGAAAACGGACCGGCTAAAAGGAGTCAAACATGAAGGCTATCCGCCTGCGCCGCACCCTGCTGTTCATTTCGTTCCTGGCCCTGCCCATCATCCAGTTCTACTTCTCGCCCTACCTATCGCTGTGGGGCGCTTCGCTCGGTATCGTGGCCGGCAGCGTGTTGGTCTTCGCCGGCCTTTTTGTGGTTGGCCTGTTTGCCGGCAAAGCGCCTTGCGGCTGGCTGATGCCCTGCGGCGGTTTCCAGGAAGCCTGTTTCTACGTCCAGCCCAAAGCGCTCAAGGCCGGTCGCAAGGACCTGATCAAGTTTGGCATTTGGCTACCCTGGGTGGCCAGCCTGGTCATCCTGTTGACCACTTACTCCGGCGCCTTGACCCTCGATCCATTGTTCAGCATCGACGGCGGCATCTCGGTATCGCGTCCCGGTGCCTATATCGTCTACTACGGCGTCCTGATTATCCTGCTCAGCCTCAGCCTGGCCGTCGGCAAGCGGGCCAGCTGCCATACCATCTGCTGGATGGCGCCATTCATGATCCTCGGCCAGCGCTTCGGCCGACTGCTGCGCCTGCCAGGCCTGCGCCTAGCAGGTTGTTGAAAAAGCCGGTTGCTTTCTCAACAACCTTAACAATTCCTCGCATAGCTTGCGCTATGCTGCGTAATTGTACCGGCTTTTGAAGTGTTGAAAAGCCGCATCCGCGTTTTTCAACACCCTGCTAGAACTGGCCGTAGCCTCAGACGCAAGTCACGCCGGCAGATCTGACGCCACTAGTAATACTTGTATTGCCTGTGGAGCCTGCACCAAGTCCTGCCCGATGGGTCTGGATGTCCAGGCTGGCGTGGCCGCTGGCCGGCTAAAATTCGACGAATGCATGTACTGCAATGAATGCGTCGCCGCCTGCCCCCGCGCCATCCTGAAAATCGGATTTGGCCGCCGCTAGCCTGGCTCATCGGCGGCAGTTTCGCCCAACATGACCAAAGATTAACTGATGTATGACTTTAGTCACCGCGGCAAGCGGCTTTTAACGGCCTATCGTCCTTGAGTCACACCAGAATGTCGCGTACCATAATGGCGTCCGATCCCGGCAACCCGGGGGTAGCGGGCGCCATTTTTTCTTTTCAGGAGCAACCATGGAAAACAAGACTGAAAGCAAACTCGGCTTCGCTTATCGAGTAAGCGCCAGCCACATCATCGCCTATTCGCTGGCCGGTATCTTCGCCCTGCTGGTGATGGACTACGGCAACCTGTATGCCCTGCCGCCACTGTCGCATTTCATGCGGCCGGTCAGCGATCCGATCGTGGCGCTGGGGCCGGTGTTGCAAATTTTCCGGGGACTGGTCCTGGCCCTGGTTTTCTGGTTTTTCCAGCAGCAGTTGTTCCGCGACAAAGGCGGCCTGCCCAAATTGATGCTGCTGGTAGCCGGACTGTCCTATCTGTCGGCCATCGGGCCGGCGCCAGGCTCGCTGGAAGGTTATATCTTTACCACCTTCCCGCTGAGCATCCACCTGTTGGGCTTGCCGGAGTTCGCCATCTACCTGCTGTCGTTTTCCTTCCTGCTGAATCGCTGGCAAAAAACCGGCAGCCGCAAGCTGACCTTCATCATGTCGATCGCCCTGGCCTTGCTGGTGGGCATGAATCTACTCGGCTTCCTGCAGGCGGCGGCCAGCGCTTGATTTGCGGCGCCGGCCGGTATATGATTCCAGCCATGGACACCGCGTTTGTACTGCGCTTGGCCGCCTCCTTCCTGGTGGCCGGCACCTGGATCAGCCTGGCGACGCTGGCAGCCGAGAAGCTGGGCAGCCGACTAGGCGGACTGATCGGGAACCTGCCGTCAAATATTGTGGTGTCACTGATTTTCGTCAGCCTGACCAAGGGACCACACTTCGCGGCCGAGGCGGCGCGGGCGGTGCCGTTGGGCATGGCCATCGACACGGTGTTCTTGTTTACCTTTGTGGCGGCCGCCGGCTTGGGACCACTGCGGGCAGCGCCGCTGGCCCTGCTGGCCTGGGCGGCTGGCGCCGGACTGGCTCTGGCGCTGCCGCCGCTACCGATGCTGGCCAGCGTGGCGGTCTTCGTTATCGTGGCCGGTGGACTTTTTCTAGTAGCCGAAGGGCCCCTGCGCATCCGGGCGGTGCCCAAGCGCGACAGCCACTTCCGCCCGGCTGCCCTGGCGCTGCGAGCGGTCTTCGCCGGATCGGTGGTAGCCACCACCGTGGCCACGGCTAGTTTTGCTCCGCCCTACTTGACCGGCCTCATCGCCACGTTCCCGGCGGTACTGCTGTCCACCATGACCATCCTGAGCCTCGCCCAGGGACCGGATTTCGCCCGCGCCACCGGTAAGATTTTGTTACTTTCGTCGTCCAATATCGTGGTCTACGCCTTGGTGGCTCAGCTCAGTTTTCCGGCCGTCGGCTGGTTGGCCGGCAGCCTGCTGTCGTTCCTGGCGGCCGCCGCCTGGGTGGCGCTGCTGCGGCCGCTGCTAGCCAAGGCCGGCTGAAGGTAGAGCCGGTCGTCCCTCCTGGGGTGGCCCGGGACCCCGCAGCGGCGCGAGGAGGCCCGGGCCGGGGCCGCGTCGAGGCTCAAGTAACCGAACTATAACGGCCTGGCGGCCCCACTAAAATCGTCAGCTCAACCCAGGGCCACGTCCAGGAACATCATGACCGCGAAGCCGAGCATGGCGCCGATGGTGGCCACGTCGGTCTTGCGGTCCAGCTGGGCCTCGGGGATGAGTTCTTCGATGACCACGTAAATCATGGCGCCGGCGGCGAAGGACAGGGCGTAGGGCAGGAGCGGCCGCATGCTTACCACCAGCAAGGCGCCGAGGACGGCGGCTACCGGCTCGACCAGGCCCGATGACTGGCCGTACATGAAACTCTTGAAGCGCGACATGCCTTCGCGGCGTAACGGGATGGAGACGGCGGCGCCTTCCGGGAAATTTTGCAGGCCGATGCCGAGGGCCAAGGCCATGGCGCCGGCCAGACTAGCCTCGGGGATGCCGGCGGCCAGAGCGCCGAAGGCGACGCCGACGGCCAGGCCTTCCGGGATGTTGTGCAGGGTGATGGCCATGACCAACAGGATGCTGCGCTGCCAGCTGGTCTTGATACCTTCCTTCTCGCTGTCCGGCGAGCCGAGGTGCAGGTGGGGCAGAATCTTGTCGACGATCCACAGGAAAGCGCCACCGGCCAGGAAGCCGGTTACCGCCGGCAGCCAGGGGATGCCGCCGGCGCTTTCGGTCATGGCGATGGCGGGGCTGAGCAGCGACCAGAAGCTGGCGGCGATCATCACGCCGGCGGCGAAGCCGAGCATGCTGTCGAGAACGATGCGGTTGATGGTCTTGAAGAAGAATACCATAGCCGCGCCTAGGGCGGTAACCGACCAGGTGAACAGCGAAGCCATCAGGGCCTGCATGATAGGTGTCAGGTCGGCAAACCAAGTGTAGATTGAACTGAACATATTCACTCCAGGTGCCCGGCCTGTACTACTAGCGACCAGGCGGGCCAGTCGAGAGATGCTGTATTGAAGATAATGCTATCCACGCCAAAGCACAAGCGCCAGCCGGGTCGCTTGACCGGCGGCAGTCGGTCGCTTGACCAGCAGCCAGCCTGTCAGTATAGTAGGCACACTTGATAGTTAAGCAAGCTTTAATATTAAAAGGTGTTGAAAAACGCGAATGCGGCTTTTCAACACTTCAAAAGCTGTTAAGGAGGTATGATAAAAAGACTACCGGGAGTAGGTAAATCGGGTTATCCTGTTCGGACAACCGGCAGGGGAAGGCTATAGCTCGCCATTTTTACTGGTCTTTGAGACCGATTAGGAGAATGAGGAGCCTTAGCCGCATCATCCAATGGCCTTCGAGGCCGAATAGGAGAATGGATCCAATTTACCGAAGAGACCCTGAGCCGGACGGAGGGTTGTATGGTGGTCAATGTTGGCGTGGATTTGCACAAGACGCAGTTTACCGTGTCTGTGCGAGACACAAAGAATCAGTTTGCGGAATATCAGACTGATGAAGATGGTTACAAAAAGTTTCTTGGGCGGGTTAAGGCCTGGCAGAAAAAAGGTGCACTTGTCCGTGTGGGCGTAGAGTCTACGGGAAATACCCGTTTTTTCAAGAACCAGATGGAGCAAGCCGGTATTGAGGTAGTAGTTATCAACACGTTGAAGTTCAAAGTGGTCAACGAGTCGGTCAAGAAGACTGATCGTCATGATGCAGCGACGATCGCCGAGTTTCTGGAGAAAGATATGCTTCCAGAAGCCAAGTTGTGCTCGGAACAGAGCGAGCAACTGCGGCGTCTTATCAAGGTGCGGACCACTTTGGTACGGACGATCGTAACGGTGAAGAACCAGATTCATGCTCTGCTTACCGGGTTGGGCATGCAGGATTCCAAGGCTTCTTTGCAAAGTAAGCGAGG
>MIAR01000008.1 GCA_001829185.1 Spirochaetes bacterium GWB1_60_80 | reverse complement strand
CTTCTTGAGGTGTTCTCATGCAGGGCCTCCTGCCGGAAGTCTACCCTGCTTTTCGCACTGTGCCTGATGGGGTGATGGTAGCGCTTACCCACCAAACGTGGGGGCAGGCCGGGATCGCCAGCGCCGCACCCAACGCCCAGCACTGGCGGGCTTGCCTCGCAAGACCGCCACACCAGCACACCAAAGGCGGCGCCGGAAGCCCGGCCGAGGGGGAGCCGCCCTCCGTGCAAGGACACCGCCTAATGGGCACCCAGCCCGACGCTTTGAGCCGCACCATCATAGCCCCACGGCGTGAAACATTCAAACCCCGCGCTAGCTTATACAGGGTGGCCGCGACGCCGCGGGTGGCGCGACCAAGCATGGCTAAGCGATAAGCGCAGCCATGCTTGAAAGCGCCAGGCCCCGCGTCTGCAACCTCCATGAACAAGCTCCTCGCCGTTGATTAGTTTTACCCCGCGGCTCAAAGCGCCGGACCGCCCACTAGGATGTGCTCCCCCTTTGGCAGCTTGATTTTTTCCGTCCGCCGGTGCAGACTGCCTCCCATTCGTACGTTCGCTCCGGGTAGTCGGGCTGACAGCCAACATCCGGTTCGGGGAGGCATCATGATTTATTTTCTGGTTTCGGTCGGCGCCGTGCTGGTGCTCAGCCTGTTCGGCATGCTGCCCGGCATCATTTCCACTGTCAAGCGCCCGGTCATTTCCACCGACGGCCAAAAGCGCCTCGATGAATTGGAAAAAAAGTTGCATGAGCTGGAGCAGCTCCATCATGAGGGCGACCAACGTATCAAGCAGCTTGAGACAAATAACGAATTTTTGAACCGCCTGCTGGAAGACAAGAGCGGGCGCCGCTAAGCCGCCGCAGACCGGGCGGAGGCCGCCTCGGCCAGGCCAAACCTTTCCGCCCGACTCCTTGACAATAAGTCAAATCCTGTCATGATGAATGGGCGTACGATACTGGCGCATGTGAACGGTATACCGCTAATTCAGCCAGGGCCGGAAATGTTTTCTCCTGCCGGCTGCCGGAGAAAGCATGTACAAGAATCTGCTCGAGATACCGTTGCGGGCGGCCAATCAATTCGGCGACCGCATTTCCCACCAAGGCCGCCTGGCCGACGGCGTCGCGACGCATACCTTCGCCGAATTCGCCCGCTTCATCCGTGTCCTGGCCGCCGGTTTCGCCAAGGCCGGGCTGGCCAAGGGCGAGCACGTCGGTTTTTTCGTCAATAACCGCTACGAGTGGATCGCGACCGACTTTGGCCTGATGGCTCTGGGCGCCGTCTCGGTGCCGCGCGGTTCCGATACCACGGCCAAGGAAATAGCCTTCATTTTTCGGCATTCGCAGGCGGTCTGGCTGATTCTCGAGACGGCCGCCCAGCTGGCCAGCCTGCTGGAGACCTTCGAGCCGGAGGATTGGGCGCGTTGCCGGCGGATTTTCCTGGTCGAGGACGCTGGTTTCGACCACGTGCCGGAAAGCCTGCGGGCGCGCGTCCAGTCATACGCCGACCTGGCGCGCGACGGCGAGGCCGGCCTGGCGGCCGACCCCGGCCTACTGGAGCGGCAGGCGGCGCATATTACTCCCGATGACCTGTTGACCATCGTCTACACCTCGGGTACCACCGGCAATCCCAAGGGCGTCATGTTGACGCAGGGCAACTTCCTGCAAAATGTCGAGGCCAATACGCCGCGTCTGCAGATCGATCCGGCCAAGGCCGAGACGACGGTGGTCATGCTGCCGTCCTGGCATGTCTACGAGCGGGCCTTTGAGTATTGCAGCCTCAGCGCCGGCCTCAAGCTGGTCTATTCCCACGCCGGGCGTTTCTCGGCCGACTTGCTGGCCGAGCGGCCGCAGGTGCTGATCTCGGTGCCACGCATCTGGGAGTCCATCCATCAGAAGCTGATCAAGGCCATGAGCGAAATGCCGGCCTTCAAGCGGCGCCTGGTGCTGTATTTTATCAAGCTGAACCAGCTGTACTTGTCGGCTGCCCAATACGTGGGCGGCCACTATATCTCGCTGCGCCGCCGCTCCGCCCTGCGGCGGGGCTTGGCCTGGCTGGGCCGGTTGGCCCAGACCGCGCTGCTGTGGCCGGGGCACCGCCTGGCCAATGCGCTATTCAAGCCCTTCCGCGCCAAGGTCGGCGGCCGCCTGCGCCTAGCTACCTGCGGCGCCGGGTCGCTGCCCAAATACCTGGATGAGCTTTTCAACGCCATCGGCATCCCGCTGATCAACGCCTATGGCATGACCGAATGCGCCCCGGGCATCATTTCCAGGACGGTCGACGGCAATACCTTCGGCAGTACCGGCATCCCCTTCGACAATACCGAGGTGGAGCTGCGGCGCGACGACGGGACTATCGCCGAAATCGGCGAGAAGGGGCTGGTCTTCGCCCGCGGCCCCCAGGTGATGAAAGGTTACTTCCGCAATCCCGAGGCCACCGCCGCGGTGCTCGGCCCGGATGGCTGGCTGAACACCGGCGATTTGGCGGTGCGCTCCGAGAACGGCGAGATCATCATTGTCGGCCGCATGAAAGACACGATCGTCCTGATGGGCGGCGAGAACGTCGAGCCGGAGCCAATCGAGGACAAGCTCAAGGAAAGCCTTCTTATCGACCATGCCGTGGTGATAGGCCAGGACCAGAAACAGGTTTCGGCCATCGTGGCGGTGAACGAGGAAGAGCTGCTGCGCCTGGCCGGCGAACTGAAGCTGTCGGTGAACGAGATCTGCACCGAAGGCGAATTCTCGATCGAGAACGACGTCATTTACAGGATCCTGCTTAAAGAAGTTAACAGTCTTATTTCCAGGACGCACGGCTTCAAATTTTTCGAGTACATCGCCCGTATCCTGCCGGTGCGCAGCGATTTTTCAGTCGGCAAGGAACTGACGCAGACTCTCAAGATAAAACGAAAGTATATAGAAGAGAAATATCACAAATTGATTGAGCGCTTGTTCGGCGAAAAGGATGCCACAAACTAGGGTATAGCCGTTTTTGGCCGCTACAGCCCGAGGTGTCGGGCTTTTTTTATTGCCAAAACGATTGCCAAATCGGATAAACGGGTGGATAATCCTGGCGTGCCCCTCGCGGCACGCATAATTCCAAGGAGGCTCCCTGTATGGAACATTTTGGTCTGCTTTCCCTGATTCCACCGATTCTGACGATCCTGCTCGCGGTCCTGACCAAGGACGTGATCGTATCGCTGTTTGTCGGCATCCTGTCCGGCGCCTTGATTGTGGCCGGCGGTAATCCCTTCACCGCCTTCCTGATGGTATCCGACCGCATCGCCGATACTTTGGCTGACGGTTGGAGCATCCGCATTGTGCTGTTCACCATCCTCTTGGGCATGATGGTCGGCTTGCTGTCCAAGAGCGGCTCGGCCTACGCCTTGGGCGACTGGGCCTCCAAGAAGATCAAGACCAAGACCGGCGCCCTGCTTTTTACCTGGGTTTTTGGCATTTTAATTTTCTTTGACGACTATTTTAACAGCCTGACCATCGGCACCTGCATGCGGCCGCTGACAGACGCCAAGAAGATCAGCCGCGCCAAGCTGGCCTACATCCTGGACTCGACCGCCGCGCCGGTCGCCATCCTGGCCCCGCTGTCCACCTGGGTTGTCTACGTCATGGGCCAGTTCAGCGGCGCCGAGTTCGACTCGCTGGGCGTTACCACCCAGGCCATGTTCATGCGCTCCCTGCCGTTCAACCTCTATGCCATCTTCGCCGTCTTCATGGTGGTCTTCATCACCCTGACGCACAAAGATTTCGGCCCGATGGCCCGCTCCGAGGCCCGCGCCGAGAACGGCGACGGCTTGTTCTACGAGAAGAAGTACGGCGCCATCGTTGCCCAGGTCGAGTCCAAGGCCCACGACGCCGGCAAGGCCAAGGCCCGCGATTTCGTCATCCCGATTCTGGCCTTCATCTTTATCGCCCTGATGTTCTTCCCGCTCCAGTTCTGGCTGGGCCAGGTCGCCTCCGGTGACGCCGCCACGCTTGGCGCCGCCATGGCCGCGACTCCCTTCGACGTAGCCTTCAATAATTGCGACTCGTCAGCCGCCCTGATGTATGCCTCGGTCATCTCCTTGGCCTTCGCGTATATCTACTTCCTGATCCGCGGCCTGATCAAGCTGAGCACCGGCGGCGAAGCCCTGTTGGACGGCTTCAAGGCCATGACCCCGGCCGTTACCATCCTGACCCTGGCCTGGGGCATTTCCGGCATCATCAAGAGTAGCCCGGCCGACGGCGGCGTGGGCATGTCTAGTTTTGTTTCGGAATTTGTGGTCAACGGCAACTTCCCGTTGGCCCTGGTACCGATCATCGTTTTCATCATCTCTTGCCTGATTTCCTTCGCGGCCGGCACCAGCTGGGGCACGATGGGCATCATGGTGCCGATCACCCTGCCGGTGGTCATCACCCTGGCCCGCGCCGCCGGCATGGACCCGAACGCTGTCCTCAATGTTACGGCCCTGTCGATCGGCGCCGTCCTGGGCGGCTCGGTCTTCGGCGACCATTGTTCCCCGATCTCCGATACCACCATCCTGTCGTCTACCGGCGCGGCCTGCCCGCACCTGGAGCACGTTGCTACCCAGATCCCCTATGCGGTCTTCGTGGCCATCTGCGCCGGTATCGGCACCATCGTGGCCAGCGTGGCCGGCTTCAACGCCATCGTCGGCCTGATAACTACCCTGGCCTTGTTCGTGGCCGGTATTTACCTGCTGCCGATCTGGTTCGGCGTCAAGAACTACAAAGCGGACTGATCTTCGCTTGACCTGAGATAACAGCCCCGGCCGCCTGGCCGGGGTTGATTTTTTGTTGCCAGGCCGCCGGTTTGCATGAGCAGCGGGGCTGTGTTAGAGTAGGGGCCGTACGGCCGGTCATTGTTTTAGGCCAGTGGCCGGTGGAGGAGTTGACATGGAATTGCTGGTTGGCCTGATCGTTCTGGGTTTTGTGGTGTACGCCTTCGGCAAGAAATATACCAAGGGCAGCAGCTCAACGCTGTTTGTGGAACCTGATCCGGTCCATGACGCTTCGCTGACGCAGTTTGTGCAGGAATTCCTGGCCGAGCTGCGCCAGCAGGCGGCCGCCGGGCAGCTGCCGGAAGCGGAACTGCACGACCGCCTGTTTTATCTCGACCAGGTCATCCGGCAGCGGCTGGAGGCAGCTAGCGTGCCGGCTTTCGCGGACGAGGGCCGGCTGATCCGGCTGGCCAATCTGCCGGACTTTTGGGCCGGCTGGACCCAGCGCTTGCTGGTGGTGGCGGCCCGACTGCCCACGGCCGCGGCGTTTGCCAACCAGTCCGATGCCGCCGACCGCGGCGGGTTTGAAGCCCCGGCCGGGCAAATCGAGGTGGCCGGACCACGCGAGGCCGCACCACCGGCGGCACCGGTCCGCCAGCCAGCAGCCACGCCTGCCGCAGCGCCGGCGGCCGCTACTATCTGTTCGCCGGCGGCCGAGTCGCTCCCGGTGCAGAGCCGCGCCACGTCCATTCCGCCCGCCGTGCCGAATCCGGGGCTGGCGGACCGCGTCGAAGGCCTGCTGACTGGCAAGGGTTACCACGCCCTGCCGGCACCGGACGGAACGGCCGCGGCGGCCACTTGGCGGCTACTGATTAAAAACGGCACCGTCTTTCTGGTGCTGCTGCCGGGCGCGGGCGACGCGTCCGAGTTATGGCGGTCAGCCGCCGGCCAGGCCGCGGTGGCTTGCCTGGTACTGTGGCCTGGTCTTGAAGCCGTGCCGGCGGCGGAAACCCTGGGACTGCCTTTGCTCCATCTGAGCGCCGATCAGGTGTCGCGCCTGGCCAGCAGCCGGCTGTACGATCCGATCTGGTCCGGGTTCTGCCTGCACTGAGAAGCGCTTCACCTGCCCAGAAAAGCGTGCTATACTGACTCGGCTCCGGCCGGGCAGATACCGCGCGGCCGGACATGGTGTCGATTTGAAATGGAATATTATACGTTTTAGGAAATGGCTTGGCTGGCGCGCAACGGTGATTGTCCTTCCCGCGACGCCCCGGGCCTCCGGAGGTACAGGTGATCAAGAAACCGATTATCACGGCGGCCGAGGCGGCTGCCCTGGTCAAGTCCGGCGATGTGGTTCAGGTGGGCGGCTTCATCAACTGCGGCTCGCCGGACTCAGTCATCGCCGCCATCGTCGCCCGGGGCGCTCAAGCGCCGCGCGAGCTGACGCTGGTCTGCAACGATTCCGGCCTGCATGACGAGGCCAAGGGCAAGTTCACGTCCATCGCGCCGCTCATCAAGGCCAAACTGGCGCGCAAGATTATCGCCTCGCACATCGGCACCAACCCGGAGACGCAGCGCCAGATGAACTCAGGCGAGACCGAGGTGCTGCTGGTGCCGCAGGGCACCCTGGCCGAGCGGGTGCGCGCCGCCGGCGCCGGCCTGGGCGGCATCCTGACCCCCACCGGCCTGGGGACCGAGGTGGAGATCGGTAAGCAGAAGCTGACCGTCGGCAGCAAGGTCTACCTGCTGGAAGAGCCGCTGCCCGGCGACGTCGCCCTGGTCAAGGCCCGCAAGGGCGACAAGGCCGGCAACCTGCAGTACGCCAAGACGGCGCGCAATTTTAACCCGCTGATGGCCACGGCCTGCAAGCTGGTCATCGCCGAAGTGGAGGAACTGGTGGAGATCGGCCAGATCGACCCCGACCAGGTGCACACGCCCAGTATCTTCGTCGATTACCTCGTGATCACAGGAGCGGCCACATGATCGAATACCAGGAAAACAAGGAAATCATCGCCCGCCGCATCGCCCGCATTTTCCAGACCGGCGAGGTGGTCAATCTGGGCATCGGCCTGCCCACGCTAGTGGGCAACTTCGTGCCGGCCGACGTCACCGTCATCCTGCAGTCCGAGAACGGCCTGATCGGCCTGGGGCCGGCGCCGCAGCCCGGCCAGGCCGACAAGGACCTGACCAACGCCGGCGCCATGCCGGTCACCATCCTGAGCGGCGGCGCCTTCTTCGACTCAGCCACCAGCTTCGGCATCATCCGCGGCGGCCACGTCGACTACACGGTGCTGGGCGTGCTGGAGACCGACCAGGAAGGCAATTTGGCCAACTACAAGATACCCGGCAAGATGGTGCCCGGCATGGGCGGCGCCATGGACCTGACTACCGGCTCGCGCGTCGTCATCGCCGCCACCACCCACCTGGAAAAGTCGGGTACAAGCAAGCTGAAGCGCCGCTGCAGTCTGCCCCTGACCGCCGCCAACGAGGTCAACATCGTCGTCACCGACGTCGGCTACTTTGAGGTGCTGGGCGGCCGCTTCCACCTGGCCGAGTACTTCCCGCCCTACACGCCGGACTGGATCCTAGCCCACACCGACGCCGACGTAGTGGTGCGCCAGGACTGCAAAGCTTGGCCGCCTGAGGAAGGCTGCAAGTAAAACGGTTTAGCCCTGTAAGCGACCGGCTGCCGCAGGAAGGCCAAGCTCAGCCTGGCCGCCTGAGGAAGGCTGCGCCTGAGCCAGCCTCGGCGCCGGCTTTATGTAAGGATTTATTCCGGACCGCTGCCTCAAGCCGGCGGCCCGGCGGACGATAAAAAAGGAGCGTACCATGAGTGAAGTATTTATCGCAGGCGCGGCCCGTACGGCCATCGGCAGTTTCAGCGGCGCTTTGGCCAACGTCGGCGCCGCCGAGCTGGGCGCCATCGCGGTCAAGGCCGCTTTGGAGCGGGCCGGGGTCAATCCGGCCGATGTCGACGAGGTGCTGCTCGGCTGCGTGCTGCAGTCCGGCCTGGGCCAGAACGTGGCCCGCCAGGTAGCCATCCGCGCCGGGTTGCCGCAGGAACGGACCGCCATGACCCTGAACATGGTCTGCGGTTCCGGCCTGCGCTCGGTGGCCGCGGCCGCCCAGGCCATCAAGGCCGGCGATTCTTCTATAGTAGTGGCCGGCGGCACCGAGAACATGAGCCTAGCCCCCTACATCCTGAAGCAGGCCCGCACCGGCTACCGCATGGGCAACGGCGAGCTGATCGACTCCATGATCTACGAAGGCCTGACCGACATTTTCAACGGCTACCATATGGGCATCACGGCCGAAAACCTGGCCCAGAAATATAACCTGACCCGCGCCGAGTTGGACGCCTTTTCGGCCGCCAGCCAGAACAAGGCCGAGGCCGCCCTCAAGTCCGGTCGCTTTAAGGACGAGATTGCGCCGGTGGTGATGCCACAGCGCAAGGGCGACCCGATCATCTTCCAGGTGGACGAGTTCCCGCGCTCAGGCGTTACGGCCGAGGCCCTCGGCAAGCTGAAGCCGGCCTTCAAGGCCGACGGTATAGTCACGGCCGGCAACTCCTCCGGCATCAACGACGGCGCGGCTGCCCTGGTGGTGGCCGGCGCCGATGCGGTCAAGGCCAAGGGGCTCAAGCCGCTGGCTCGCATCGCCTCCTACGGCTGGCACGGCTGCGATCCGGCCATCATGGGCATCGGCCCGGTCGAGGCTGTCCGCCTGGCCCTCCAGAAGGCCGGCTGGAAAATGGCCGATCTTGGCCTGATTGAGGCCAACGAAGCCTTTGCCGCCCAGAGTCTGGCCGTGGCCCGCGACCTGGAGTTTAACATGGATATCGTCAACGTCAACGGCGGCGCTATCGCCCTGGGGCACCCCATCGGCGCCTCCGGCGCGCGCATTCTGATCAGCCTGATCCACGAGATGATCAAGCGCGACGTCAAGAAGGGTTTGGCGACGTTGTGTATCGGCGGCGGTATGGGCATTGCCCTGTGCGTGGAGCGTTGATCAGTATGGCTATTAAAATACCGGCCGCCTTTTTCGCGGCCAAAGAAATGGTATTCATCGGTTACTCCAGCCGGCATCGCGAGTTCTGTACCATGGCCGCTCAGGCCTTCACCGACCACGGTACCAAGGTCTATCCGGTCAACCCGAATCAGGGCGACTATGGTGTCGAGGTCTTCTCCAGTATCGAAACGGTGCCGGCCCAGCCGGAATTGGCCTATGTGCTGACCAATCGCCGCCACAATGACGGCCTGGCCGCCCGGCTAGCCGCCAAGGGTGTCAAACGGGTGCTGTTCAACTCGCGGCAGTCGACCGACGAAGGCTTGAGTGCTGAATGCCGCAGTCTGGGTATGACGGTGGCCGTCAGTTGCCCGATGATGGCCCTGGGTAAGGGCTTGCACCGCTTCCACGGCTGGTTGGCCGGCGTGGAGCGGGCATGAGTACAAGCCGGCGCTACGGCCCGGCCTACGCGCCGCTGCTGGGGTTGAGCCTGTTGTTCAGCCTGGGGGCGGTGGCGACGGTATGGCCCTGGCCGGCTGCCTCCTGGCCCAACGTTCTGGGTTATTCGTCGCTCTGCACCTTTGCGCCGGGGGCCAGCTTCGGCTGCGCCCTCTTGGCCGGCCTGACCTGTACCCTGCGGGCCAGGCTGGTGCGGCGGCGGCCGGGGCCGGCCTTCGTGCCGATAGCCGTCCTGGGCCTGCTGGCCATCGGATTAGGCGTGTCCACCGTCGTCTGGGCCGGCGTCAAGGCGCAGTACACCCGCCCGGCCGGATCGGCCGGCAGCGTATCGCCGGGCGTGATCCCGGCCGACGCGGTCAGCGGGGCCACGGCGGGGGAGTAGGCCGGGTTGGGCTCCAGGCGCTGTGGCGCGCCTCGTCAGTCTATCTTTGCTTGATTAACAAGAATTTTTTGTATCTGCGCCGATAGTTCTGGAATTTTGTTTTTAACAACGTCGAAAACCAAAAAATGATCAACGGCAGCATAGGCATGAATCAGACGGCCGCGCATGCCCGCTAGAATATCGGTTAAAAGGTCATGCGCCGATTTCATAGTAGATTGCCGCCCGTTGCACGCGAGCGCGTCTTGGTCCTTCAAAGGCATCAATCGTTAAAACATCGAGCGGAACTTGGAATGACAACTCCAGTAGCTCGACTACATCCATAAAGGAATCAAAGGACTTGCTCCCTGCTTTGAATTCCAAGAGCAGATCCAAATCAGATGCTGCGGTTTGATCTCCGCGGGCGGTGGATCCGAAGATACCGATCCGGCGAATGCCATATGACCGTAGCTTGCCTGAAAGCTCTTGCAAGGTTGCTTCAACGTCGTGTAGCAGCAAAACAGTCTCCTCTTATGGCAAGCCGGCAATTAGATGATACAGCTCATTCTACTATAGCCCATGTCTGGAGGCCGTACAAGAACGGCTTTCAGCAAGTCTATTCAGCCGCCACCCAGCCCCTGCAGTTTGCCGCCCACGATGTCGATGGCCAGGCGGGCGGCGGTTTTGGCGGTGATGCCGGCCGGGTCGCATTCCGCCGACAGCTCGACGATGTCGGCGCCCCAGAGGTGCGGCGCCAGTTTGTCGACCAGGTACAACAGCTCGCGGCTGGAGAGGCCGGCCGGCTCGGGGTTTTCCACGCCAGGCACTTCGCCGGCGTCGATGACGTCCAGGTCCAGCGACAGGTAGAGCGGGGCGCCGTTGATGCGCTGCTGGATAGCCGACCAGACGTGGCCAAAGCCTTTTTCCAGGATGTCAAAGGGGGTGATGACCGCCAGTTGGCGGCTGGCCAGGTAGACGACTTCCTCCGCCTCGGGCACGCGGATGCCGATGAGCAGGGTGCGCGCCGGGTCGACCCAGCCTTCATCGACCAGGCGGCGCAGGACGGCGGCGTGCGAATAGCGGTTGCCGTCCACCATGTCCACCGTGTCCGGGTGGGCGTCGAAGTAGATCAGGCCGGGCGCCTGGCCGCTACTTTGGGCCAGGGCTTTGACCACGGCGTAGCTGATGGAGTGGTCGCCGCCCAGGCTGAGGAGGAAGCGCTCCCAGCCGGCCACCGGGCAGTGCCGCTCGATGCGCTCCATCAGGGGCAGGCCCGCCAGGCCGTCCAGGTTCAGGTTCCCGAGGTCGCTGATGGCGCCGCCGCCGCCGAAGGGGTAGCCTGAGCTGGTGCGCAGCGAGTTCCAGCCGTGGCTGGCCCGGCGCAGCTCGTCCGGGCCGTTTTCGGCGCCCAGCCGGCCGGTGCCGCCGCCGGCCGAGGTGGGTAGCCCCCAGACGACGATCGGGCTGCGCGGGTCCGGGGTGTCGTCGGCCCCGGCCAGTTTCAGGCTTTGAGGTTTCAGCATCGTTTTACCTTTCCGGCCGGCGGGCTTGGCGAGGCGTCCGGCGGACAGTTGTGGTGTGATCGGGTCGGGTAAATCTGGCCCGGTACGCAGGTGCGTTAGCTATAATGGTAGCACGATTAGCGCTATCGTCAAGCCGAAACCGCTGGCTGGTTTCCAGGCGTCGCCGGGCCAGGGACAGCAGCGGAAAGCCTGGCCGGCGCGGCGCTTAAGGCTGCCCGCCGGGCGGCGGCCGGTCCGTCAGGAACGGCCGAGAGGAGCCGCTTCAGGCGCCGGCCAGCTTGCAGCGGAAGGCCTGACGGCCAAATTTCGGCCGACGCGCCCAAAATCGTTTCAATAGTCAAAAAAAATGTTCAATTATTAAAAACAAGCTTGCATTATTTCAGATTACCTTGTAGAATGGTGCCATTCGCTGCCTGGCGGCGATGGTGCATGTTTTGCTGCACGATTACTAAGGAGGGCACATGAACGCCTATATTCAAGAGGTCCTGGACGGGCTGAAGGCTCGCGCTCCGTGGGAAGCTGAATTCCTGCAGGCTGCCGAAGAAGTTCTGGAATCGATCGCGCCGCTGATCGAGAAAGATCCCAAATACAAGGCCCAGCGCATTCTGGAGCGCATCGTCGAGCCGGAACGCACCGTCATTTTCCGCGTGCCGTGGATCAACGACAAGGGCGAGTTCATCGTCAACCGCGGTTACCGCGTCCAGTTCAACAGCGCCATCGGCCCCTACAAGGGCGGCCTCCGTTTCCATCCCAAGGTGACCCTCTCCACCCTTAAATTCCTCGGTTTTGAGCAGATGTTCAAGAACAGCCTGACCAGCCTGCCCATGGGCGGCGGCAAGGGCGGTTCCGACTTTGACCCCAATGGCAAGAGCGACAACGAGATCATGCGCTTCTGCCAGAGTTTCATGAGCGAGCTGTTCCGCTTCATCGGCCCCGACACCGACGTGCCGGCCGGCGATATCGGCGTCGGCGGCCGCGAGGTCGGGTTCCTGTTCGGCCAGTACAAGAAGCTGACCAACGAGTTCACCGGCGTGCTGACCGGCAAGGGCCGCAGCTTCGGCGGTTCGCTGATCCGCCCGGAGGCCACTGGTTTCGGCGCCATCTACTTCGCCGAAGAAATGTTCAAGCTGAAGGGCCAGACACTGAAGGGTAAGACCATTTCGGTGTCCGGTTTCGGCAACGTGGCCTGGGGCGCCTGTATCAAGGCCGCCGACCTCGGCGCCAAGGTGGTTACTATCTCCGGTCCGGACGGCTACGTCTTTGACCCGGACGGCATCAATACCAAGGAAAAGTTCGCCTACCTGGAAGAGATGCTGGTCATCGACCGCAACAAGGTCGAGACCTATGTCCGCAAGTTCCCGAACGCCAAGTTCTTTGCCGGCAAGCGCCCCTGGGAGCAGAAGGTCGACATTGCCATGCCCTGCGCCATCCAGAACGAGCTGTCCGGCGAGGACGCCCAGAACCTGCTGCGCAATGGCGTCCAGGCCGTGGTCGAGACCTCCAACATGGGCTGTACCCCGGAAGCCTGGAAGCTCTTCATCGAGAAGAAGATTCCGTTTGCCCCGGGTAAGGCCGCCAACGCCGGCGGCGTGGCTACCTCCGGCCTGGAGATGAGCCAGAACTCGGCCCGCCTATCCTGGACCGCCGAGGAAGTCGATGCCCGGCTGCACCAGATTATGGTCAACATCCACTCTACCTGCGTGGAGACCGCCAAGGAATTCGGCTTTGATGGCAACTACGTCATCGGCGCCAACATTGCCGGTTTCAAGAAAGTGGCCGATGCCATGATCGCCCAGGGTCTGGTCTGAGTTTACTGAATACCTGACCGGCCGCTGGCCGGCCGTAACTTTTTTTCATGAAGGCTGCTTCGGAGCGATTCCGGGGCGGCCTTTTTTTTAGGATGACAAGGCGCCCCGGCGGGTGTATCGTGGCCTATAGGGCCAGTAATCGGGCTTGACGGAGGCCGGACTTGGCTGTATAACTGGTATACTGGTATTACCAGTAATGACCACGTGACGATTCGTGGCCAGCCACTGGGCCGGCTGCAGGGGAGCGTACCATGAAGCATCAGCCGCGAGCGACCAATCTGGATTCCCTGCGGGCGCGGATTTTTAGGCGAAGCGGCTTGGCACCGGAGCTGGCGCTGCGTTCTGGTTCCATTGTGCTGGCCGGCCGGGCCGCCAGTTGGGATCAGAAGGTGGCGGCCGGCTGGGCGGCGGCCGCGCAGGGCTACCGCGGGGTGGTGAACCGCCTGAGCGTGGACGGGATTGCCGAGGAACGGTTGCCACCGTCTACCGTGCATGATCGTAGCTTGGCTGGCCGCTTTTTTGACGTGGCCATCATCGGCGGCGGCGTGGTCGGCTGCGCCTTGGCCCGCGAATTGTCCAAACATCAACTGTCGGTGGTGATTCTGGAAAAAGACTACGATGTAGCGGTGCATACCTCCAGCCGCAACGACGGCATGATCCACGATGGCTTTGCGGCCAAACCCGGCACCAAGAAGGCGCACTACAACGTCCGCGGTAACCGCCTGTGGGAACCGATCTGCCGCGATCTGGGGCTGGATTTCCACCGGCCAGGTTCGCTGATCGTTTTCCGCAGCGCCTTCAGCCGCTTGGTCTACCCGATTATGGCGGCCCGGGCGCGCGACAACCAGGTGGACGGTTGGGAATACTGGAGTCCGGCTCGGGTGCGCGCCGAGGAGCCGAATATTTGTAGCGACCAGCACGGCGGCTTCTTCCTGCCCTCGGCGGCGGTGCTGTCGCCCTACAAGGCCACGGTGGCGCTGGCCGAGAACGCCGTGCGCAACGGCGTCGAGCTGGCCCTCAACTGCTGCGTGGAAGGCTTCGGGCTGGAGGCCGGGCACATCGCTACGTTGCGCACCAACCGCGGTGAGTTCCGGGCCGGCGCGGTGGTCAACGCCGCCGGCAACTGGGCCGACGTGGTGGCCGAGCTGGCTGGTGACGGTTTCTTTAGCTTGCACCAGCGCCGCGGCTCGGAGTTGATCCTGGACAGCAACACCGCCGCCACGCAGCGCCATATCCTGGGCATGCCCAGCCTGTTGCAGGTCAAGTCCAAGACCAAGGGCGGCGGCCTGGTGACCACCGTGGAAGGCAACATCCTGGTGGGCCCGACGGCGCGAGAGAGTCCGGGGCGCGAGGATTACGCCACCAGCGCCGACGAGATCCATGAACTCGAAAAGCACCTGCGCATCAACCGCCGGCTATCGCTGTCGCAGGTCATCACCTACTTTTCCGGCGTGCGCCCCTGTAGCTACGACGAGGATTTTATCGTCGAGCGCAGTGTGGCCGTGGCCAACCTGATCCACGCCGCCGGCATCCAGTCGCCGGGGCTGGCTTCCGCGCCGGCCATCGCCGAGGATCTGGCCGCCATGGCGTTGGCGGTAGTGGCCGGTTATAAAGAAGTAATTCCCAAGGCGGGGTGGGAAGGCCGCCAGCGCGGCATCCCGGAGCTGAAGCGCCTGCCCAGGCCGGAGCGCGCCGCCCTGATCGCCGCCCACCCGGCCTACGGCCGCATCGTCTGCCGCTGCGAGGAGGTCTCCGAGGGCGAGATTCGAGACGCGCTGCGCGGCCCCCTGCCGGTGGACAGCGTCGACGCCGTCAAGCGCCGTACCCGGGCCGGCATGGGGCGCTGCCACGGCGGCTTCTGCACGCCGCGCGTCATGCAGATCATCGCCGACGAGAAGCAGGTGGCTATGACGGCCGTCACCCGCAAAGGGCCGGGCTCGGAACTGTGCCCGCTGGCTAGCAAGGCCGGCCGCGACACTCTGCCGCGCCAAGGAGGCCGGCCATGAAGCGGGAAACAATCTACGACGTGATTGTCCTGGGCGCCGGCCCGGCCGGTTTGGCGGCGGCCGTTGCGGCTACTGACAGCGGTTCGAGCGTGCTGGTGGTGGAGCGCGAGGAGCGGCCGGGCGGTATCCTCAAGCAGTGCATCCACGACGGCTTCGGGTTGGTGCGTTATAAGGAAAAATTAACCGGGCCAGAGTACGCCCGGCGCGATATCGCCGCCGCCGAGAGCCGGGGCCTGTACCTGCTGGCCGAAACCTTCGTCTCGCGGGTGGAGAAAGGCCAGGACGGCTTTGCCCTGACCTGCGTCAACCGCGACGGTCTGCATGATCTGCGCTGCCGGAGCCTGGTGCTGGCCACCGGTTGCCGCGAGCGCACCGACCGGCAGGTCTTTATCCACGGCGACCGGCCGGCCGGCGTCTACACCGCCGGGCTGGCCCAGGCCATGGTCAACCTGCACGGCCTCCTGCCGGGCCGTACCGCGGCCATCCTCGGCTCGGGCGACATCGGCCTGATCATGGCCCGGCGGCTGACGCTGGAGGGCGTAGCGGTAGCCGGCGTCTTCGAGGTCAAGGCCGAGGTGTCCGGCCTGACGCGCAATGTCCAGCAATGCGTGCGCGACTTTGGCATACCGCTGGGCTTATCGACCACCGTCAGCCGCGTCTTTGGCCGCCAACGGGTGGAGGCGGTTGAGCTTAGCCGGGTGGACGAACGCCTGCGGCCGCTGCCCGGCAGCGCCAGCCTGGTGGACTGCGACTGCCTGATACTGTCGGTCGGCTTGATTCCGGAGAACGAAATCGCCGTCAGCCTGGGCGTGCCGCTGGACCCGGCGACGCGTGGCCCGCAGGTCGACCAGAACATGCACAGCCTGATCGACGGCGTCTTCGCCTGCGGCAACGCGGTGCACGTCAACGATTTGGTGGACTACGTCTCCGAGTCGGCCGAGACGGCCGGCCGGGCGGCGGCAGCTTGGGCGCGCGGTCTAGCCGTCGGCCAGCCAACGCCACGCCGTTTGCAGCCCGTGAAGACACAGGGGCCGCTACTGTATGCGGTACCTCAATTCGTCGATACCGCCAGCCCGGTGGACACCATCTGCTATTTCCGCAGCAACCGCACCCTGGCCTCAGGCGCGCGACTGGCAGTCGGCCCGGCCGCTAAGTTCGCCGCGACTGGCCCAGCCACAACGGCCGAAAACTTTGTAGAACGAAAGTTCGAGGTGCTGCGGCCGCCGGAGATGGAGCGTTTCGTTCTGCCGGCCGCCCGCAGCGCTGGCCTGACTGGCGCGCTACAGCTGGCCTTGAAGCCGGAGGGGGAAGCATGAGCCCGGTTAAGCAATTTACCTGCATCGTCTGCCCGCGCGGCTGCCTGCTGACGGTGGAAATCACCGAACCAGCGGCCGACGCCGTAAGCGGCGCCCCCAACTACCTTGACGCGGTCAGGGTGGTTGGGGCAGCCTGTGGCCGGGGCGTGGTCTACGGCCGGCAGGAGGCCACCGCGCCGCTGCGTTCGCTGACCACCACGCTGCGCACTAGCGGCGCCGACCGGCCGCGCTTGCCGGTGCGCTCCAGCGCCGACCTGCCGCTGGAACGCTTGCTGGATGCCTGTATCGCTCTCGATACGGTGGTGGCACAAGCGCCGCTGCGCTGCGGCGACGTGGTGATGGCCGACCTCCTGGGTTTGGGCATCGACATGCTGGCTAGCGACGATCTGGCGGTTTGTCCGGCTAACGGAGCTTCCCATGGGTGATACAATAGTAGCTATCGATTGCGGCACCCAGAGCCTGCGCGCCTTGCTGTTCGGCGTCGACGGTAGCCTGCTGGGGCGGGCCAAAATCGAATACCAGCCGTACTTCTCAACCCAGCCGGGCTGGGCCGAGCAGGACCCGGAGATTTGGTGGCGGGCACTGATCGACGCGGTCGGGCAACTGCGCGCGCTTTATCCGGAGCCGTTCGGGCGCCTGGCCGGCCTGGCCATTACGGCGCAGCGCGACTCGATGGTTTGCCTGGACGCCGATCTGGCGGTGGTCCGCCCGGCCACGCTTTGGCTGGACGCGCGTAAGGCGGCGCCGCCGTACCAGCCGGACTGGTTGACGGCGCTTGGCCTCAAGCTCTTGGGCATGGATGAGGCCATCGTCCGCACCCAGGAGGCCGGCCGCTGTAGCTGGCTGCGCCAGTTTGAACCGGCCAACTGGGCGCGCACCAGCAGCTACCTGCAGGTGTCCGGCTTCCTGTCGGCCCGGCTGACCGGCGAGCTGGCCGATTCGGTGGCCAGCCAGATCGGCCACCTGCCTTTCGATTATCGCCGACAGCGCTGGGCAGCGCCGGGCCACCGCAACTCCAAGATGTTTCCGGTGGAGCCGGGCAAGTTGCCGCGCCTGGTGGAGCCCGGCCGGGCGCTGGGCCAGGTGACTACGGCCGCTGCCGCCCTGATTGGCCTGCCGGCTGGTTTGCCGGTCTTCGCGGCCGGCAGCGACAAGGGCTGCGAGACCATCGGCATGGGCGTGCTGGACGAAACGGCGGCCAGCCTGTCGTTCGGCACCACCGCCACCATCCAGACCACCAGTTCGCGCTACCTGGAACCGCTGCGCTTCATGCCGGCCTACCCGGCGCCACTTCCCGGCTGGTACAACCCGGAGGTGGAGATTTTTCGCGGTTACTGGATGATTACCTGGTTCAAGAACCAGTTCGCCTACCGGGAAGTCCTGGAGGCCGGACGGCGCGGTATCCTGCCGGAGGTGGCCCTTAACGAGCTACTCGAGACAAGCCCGCCGGGCTGTCACGGCCTGGTGATGCAGCCCTACTGGACGGCCGGGTTGAAACATCCCTCGGCCAAGGGCGCCATTATCGGCTTCGGCGACGTCCACGAGCGCGCCCACCTCTACCGTTCCATTATCGAAGGACTAGCCTACGGCCTCAAAGAGGGATTGGAGGCTATCGAGCATGTCAGCCGGCGGCGCATCGGCCAGCTGGCGGTGTCCGGCGGAGCCAGCCAGAGCGATCAGATCTGCCAGATATCGGCCGATGTCTTCAACCTGCCGCTATACCGCGGCGCCACCTGCGAGACCAGCGGCCTGGGCGCGGCGATGTGCGCCGCCGCCGGGCTGGGCTGGTACGGGTCGGTGGTCGAGGCCGCCCGGGCCATGAGCCGACGCGAGCGCTGTTTCGAGCCCCAGCCGGCTAATGCCCGCCTCTATGGCCGGCTCTACCGGCGAGTGTACCGACGCCTGTATCAGGCGCTTGAACCTCTCTATGAAGCAATCAGGAATATTACCGGCTACCCGGAAAAACCGGGTTACGGCAAACGAGGCGCGGCGCCAGGCGGCGTCTCGTCCGCCGCGGCCGACAACAGGCATCAAGCAGGAGGAACAGCCAATGGCGCATAAGGACGAATTTTACCCAGACTGGTTTGAGGCCGCGGTGCCGGCGGACAGTTTCCGCTCCATCTTCAAGTGGGGCGACCCGCGGGAATACAAGCATCCCAACCGCAAGCTCTACCGGCTAATGAGGCAGACCTTCAAGCTGGGCGACGACTGGTTCCGCCAGCCGCGCCACCTGGGGCTGGAAGCGGTGCCGGCCGATTTGCCCTGCGCTCTGGACGCGGTGCATGTCGCGGCCCTGCGTACCATCGTCGGGCCACAGAACGCCCATACCGACGCCTATAACCGGGCGCGCGTCGCCTACGGCAAGACCATGCTGGACCTGATGCGCCTGCGTTACGGCGTTACCGAAAATTTCCCGGATATGGTGCTGTGGCCGCGCAACCGGGTCGACCTGCGCGCTATCGTCGACTACTGCGAGGCGCACGCCATCCCGGTTAACATCTACGGCGGCGGCTCATCGGTCTCGCGCGGCGTCGAGGCCGTTAAGGGCGGCGTGTCGCTGGACATGCGCGTGCATCTGAAGCGCGTCCTGGCCTTCGACGAGCGGAACCAGACTATCACGGTCGAGGCCGGCATGAGCGGGCCGGAACTGGAGCGCATCCTGCGCGACGCGCCTAATGTGTTGCAGGCCAAGCGGCCGTATACCGTGGGCCACCTACCGCAAAGCTTCGAGTACTCGGTGGTCGGTGGCTGGGTGGTGACGCGCGGCGCTGGACAGAATTCAACCTACTACGGCAAGATCGAGGATATGGTCATCTGCCAGGACTACGTCTGCCCGGGCGGCCGCGACTTGGCTACCCGGGACTTTCCGGCGGCCGCCAACGGCCCGGACGTCGACCAGCTGATGATGGGCTCGGAGGGCACCTTTGGCATCCTCTATTCGGCTACCCTCAAGCTGCGCAAATACCTGCCACAGAACACGCGCCGCTTTTCGTTCATCTTCCCGGACTGGGAGCGGGCCAAGGACGCGGCGCGCGAAATCATGCAAGGCGAATTCGGCTTCCCGAGCGTCTTCCGCCTGTCCGACCCGGAGGAGACCGACGTGGCCCTCAAGCTGTACGGCGTCGACGGCACTATCCTAGACACGCTGATCAGCCTGCGCGGCATGAAAAAGGGCGAGCGTTGCCTGATGCTGGGAACGGCCGACGGCGAGGCCGGCTTCTCCCGCCACGTCAAGCGCATGGTGAAGAAGATATGCGCCCGCCACGGCGCCATGTATACCACTGGCCTGGTGCAGAAATCCTGGGAGCACGGCCGCTTCCGCGACCCCTACATGCGCGAGGACCTGCAGGATTACGGCATCATGATCGATACCCTGGAATGCACCGTAAACTGGACTAACCTGGAAGAAGTCCATACCGGCGTACGCGCCTTCTGCCATTCGCGGCCGGACACCATCTGCATGACCCACATGTCGCATTTTTACCCGCAGGGCTGTAATCTTTACTTTATTTTCATCGCCAAGATGGAGAAGCTCGACGAGTATGTCGCCTACCAGCGCGGCATCCTGGACAGCATCCAGCGCTATGGCGCCACCATGAGCCACCACCACGGCATCGGCAAGTCCTTCGCTCCCTGGCTGGAAGGCGACGTCGGCCCGGAAGTCATGAAGCTCTTCAAGACCCTAAAGCGCCACTTCGACCCCAAAGGTGTCATGAATCCGGGCGGGACTTTAGGGCTCGATTTACCAGACTCTGAAAAGCGTTTCATGAAAAAGTGAAACGCCCGGATTCATGGCGCGCACGGATGCGCGCGCGGCAGATTGGGAGAAGCTGCCGCCGGCAGCTTCTCCCGCGCCACGGAGGCGAAAACCCTGGGGGCACTTTAGGGCTCGATCTACCTGAATCAGAAAAACGCTTCATGAAAGTATTATAACAGCAGGGCGAACCGGCGCGCCGTCAGGCGCGCTACCTTAGGCCGGTTGGCCGGGCAGCCTGACAAAGAAGGTGGTTCCGCCGTCCGGGCTAGACTCGAACCTGGCCTTGCCACCCAGGTAGTTTTCCACCAGCAGCTTGACCGAGTAGGTGCCGATGCCGCGGGATTTTCCTTTGGTGGAATAGGAGCGCTGGAAAACCTGGGCTTGGACTTCATACGGCATGACTGCGGCGTTGTGCACCGAAAAGAGCACGGCATCAGCTTCGGTCCGGACGGCTAGGTTGATGGCCTCGCCCGGGCCGGAGGCCTCAAGGGCGTTCTTGGCCAGATTGAGCAGTACCCGGCGTAGCAGGATGCGATCAGAGACCAAGCCGATTTCCGGACTGCCGCTGTTTATTATAAAAGTATTACTTCGTGAAGGGTTGGCGAAAAATCGGCTGTAGGCAGCCACTTCCTCGAGCATGGCCCGGGCCTTCAGGGGCACCGGCTTTAGGCTGAGCGTGCCTTGTTCGGCGGCTAACATGTCGCGGTAGGACTGGATCTCCTCCAGCACCGCCTGGCTGACCCGGTTCAGGAGCTCGATGCTCTCCTGGTCGTCTGAGGTCGGCTTATCCTTTATCAAGGTGATCAGCATCATCAAGGCGCTGGCCGTGTTGGTCAGGTCGTGCAAAAAGATGCGTTCCAGGCGCTGCTTGTGCTTCTCGGCGCTGATATCCGCCAGGGTGACAACCAGGAAAAGCTGGTTGGCCAGTTCCAGCGGCGCGGCCGTGATGCGCAGATCTTGCGACACCAGTTTGCCCTGTATTTCCAGCGTCAACCGGCAATCGCCGGCCGTCTCCTGCCGGCTGGTCAGGGCGGCCAAGACGGTCTGGACAGCGCCGCAGAAGGTACAGGCCTGAGAAGTGCCGCAGCCCCATTGCGTGTCCTTGGCATGGATGCAGTTGAACAGTTCGCCCGGCCTCTGACCCAGGATGCCTTCCAACGATGCTTGGCCAACGTTTTCTATTAGGCGCCGGTTGGCGTAGATGATCTGGCGGTGTTCGTCCAATACCATGGTGCTATAGGGCAGCTTGTCCAACAGGGCAGCGACGTTTGTGGCGTTGGCAATGAGCTGTTGTTCCTGCCTGATGCTCTTGCCGTTGGCGCGTGTTTTTAAGTCCATGCTCAGCCTCTTGGTCTGTTACTGCCGGCAGCCTGGAAGCCGGTTCCGATCTTGGCGGATATCTTCATTATACACGAATGGGCCGCGTCAGCAAGCCTTTCATCTCGCCATATTCTCCACAGCGGCTTGTGGCCGTTTCGGAAGCGTGTTACCATGAAAAGGTGGGGCGCGCTGCGACGATGCGCCGGCGAAGGAGGCAGTATGGATCTAGGTTTGTCCGGCTTGAAGGTTTTGGTGACCGGTTCATCCAAGGGGCTGGGCTTTGCCACGGCGCGTTTGCTGGCGGCCGAGGGGGCATTGGTAGCTATCAACGGGCGCGATGGGACGCGCTTGGCTAAGGCGGCCGTTGAATTGGATGCGTTGGCTATTCCAGGCGACTTGGCGACGGCTGACGGTCCGGCGCAGGTGGTAGAGGCGGCGGCGGAGGCGCTGGGCGGCTTGGACATCCTGGTTTGCAATGCCGGTGGGCCACCGCCGGGCAGCTTTGAGTCGTTTGATGACGCCGCCTGGCAGCGGGCCATCGACCTTTGCCTACTGGCCGATGTCCGCCTCATCCGGGCCGCCTTGCCGTTCCTGCGCGCCTCGCGGGCGGCCAGTGTACTGACGGTTACCTCGTATTCGGTCAAGCAGCCGATTCCCAATTTGGTGCTGTCCAATAGCGTACGCGCCGCCACGGTGGGCCTGACCAAGAGCCTGGCCCTGGAACTGGGTCGGGATGGTATTCGCTGCAATTCAATCTTGCCCGGCTGGACCGAGACCGAACGCGTCAGCGAGTTGCTGGCCGCCCGGGCCGCGACCAAGGGCACCAGCCTGGAGGCTGAGCTGCGCGACCAGGCCAAGGAAAGCCCGCTGGGTCGCATCGCCCGCCCCGAGGAGTTCGCCCGCGCCGCCGTCTTCCTGGTGTCGCCAGCCGCTTCTTACATCACTGGCGCCATGCTGTCGGTGGACGGCGGCATGTACAAGGGGACGCTTTAGCCGGTTGAGCAGACACTTGGAGTCTGCCGGGCTGGGCTTGGCCGCCTATTCCCCGATGATCTTGACCAGCACGCGCTTGCGGCGCTGGCCGTCGAATTCGCCGTAGAAGACTTGTTCCCAGGGGCCGAAATGCAATTGTCCCACCGTGACGGCCACCACCACCTCGCGGCCAAAGAGTTGGCGTTTGAGGTGGGCGTCGGCATTGTCCTCGCCGCTATTGTGGCGGTACCCCGAAACCGGCTCGTGCGGCGCCAGTTTCTCCAGCCAGACCAGGAAGTCCCGGTGCAGACCGGACTCGTCGTCATTGATGAAGACCGAGGCCGTGATGTGCATGGCATTGCACAACAGCAGGCCTTCCCGGATATCGGACTCGCGCAGCGCCTGTTCCAGCTGGCTAGTGATGTTGATAAATTCGTAACGCTGCCTGGTCTCGAACCAGAGTTCCCGGGTGAATGATTTCATGAACGCATAGCCCGCCCGGTCAACCGACGATTTCGTCGATGGTCTTGGGGAACATGGCCTTGAGGTTGTCGATGTCCTCGGGGGTCACCATCGATTCGCGCTCGTAGGCCAGGTCCTTGTTGATCATGGACAGTTTGCGCAGTAGGCTGTAGATAATGAAGGTGAATATCTTCATGCCGGCTCGGGGATTCTTGTTGCAGTAGTCGAAGATGGCCTCGCGCGAGAAACTGACGATGCGGGCGGTGTCTTTGGTGACGGCGCTGGCGGTGCGGCGGACGTCCATGAAGATGGAGGCCTCGCCGAAAACGTCGCCTTTCTCGATGTGCGAGACGCGGATGTTATCTTTCTCCTTGCCGTGCACCATGATGTCGACCGAGCCGCCCAGGAGTAGGTAGAGGTAGCGGCTGACCGAGTCCTGGGTGACGATGGCCTCACCCGGGGCGTATTCCCACTGCTCGCAGACGTCCAGGAGGGGCTTCAGTTCATCGTTGCCGAGGTACTGGAAAATCAGGGTGTCTTTAAGCTCTTCCTTGAGGACGTTCTTCTTGATGGGTAGTTGGCGCATGACGGCGGCTCCTGGTTTTGGCAGATTGTCGATCCCCTCCTAATTTACTGTCCAGCGCCAGAAAATACAAGATTTTTCGGCTTGACGTCTTGGCAGTCTTTGCATAATACTATACAAATGTTAGGTATATGAGTGACGATGTGAGCGCGGCCGCGGTCCTGCCGTTCCTGGCCGGACAATCCTGGTTTTCCCTGATGAGCGGTTCGCCCGATCTGGCCCGGCTGGCGGAGCAGGTGCGGGCGGCCGGCTTCGGCAGCCTTGGCCTGCTGGACGAGGGGAACCTGTATGGTCTGCCCGAGTTCATCAACCAGGCGGCGCGGGTCGGTTTGCAGGCTCTGGCCGGCGCCCGGCTAGCCCTGCCGTCCGGCGGCTGCTTGTATGTCTGGGCGCGCAACCGTGAGGGTTTCAGCCGGCTGTGCGCTCTATTGGCGGCCGGTCTGGCCGGGCGGATGGCACACGACGAGCGCCTGTGGCAGGCTGGGCGGCGTCGGCAGGGCGACCAGGCAAACCAGGCCGTCGGCCCGGCCAGCCGCGCCAACGGCCTACGATGCGGTGGCCGACTTGCTGGCCGGCGGCTGGGACGGACTGTCGGTGGCCTGCGCTGACCGAGCGACGCTGGAACGCTATCTGGAGTGGCAGGCCTTGGCGGAGGCGGCCGTGGCTGGTCAGCGGGAGAGGGCCGGGCCGCCCTGGTACGCGGCTCTGGAGGCTGGTAGTTCCTTCCGTGAGTTGGCACTTTTTGCGGCGGCTAGGCGGCTGGATGGTAGCGGTCAGCCGGTCGATGCCCTGGCCGAGTGGTCGCTGCCGCCGGCCGCCGCGGTGGTCCGCCAGTATTCAGCCTGGCGGAGGCGGTGGCCAAGGCCCGGGAACTGGCCGGAAGTTGCGTGTCGGCCGCCTCGTTCCTGTCGGACCGGCCGGTCTTCCCGCTTTACCAGGGCTTGAGCGACGCCGACAGCGCCGCCCGGCTCAAGCAGGCCTGCCTGGAGCAGCTGCCGCGCCGGTATGATCCGAGTAGGCAGCCGGCGGCCCAAGCGCGCCTGGAGCGCGAGTTGCGTATCATCAACGACAAGGGCTTTGCCGCCTACTTCCTGGTGGTGCGCGACATCGTGTCGCTCTGTCCACGCACCTGCGGGCGCGGGTCGGGCGCAAGCCCGCCGGCGGCAGGCCCCGGCCGGGAGCGCGGCGCCTATGTCAGCGGTCCGCTGGACTGGGCCAGCCAATCCTATCGACGAGGCGGTGCCGCGCCGCCTGATCGAATCGGGCCGCACCATCGGCATTTTCTACATTGAGTCGCCGGCCACCCGCCAACTGCTGCAGAAAATGCGTACCGGCGACTATGGCCACCTGGTAATCGCCAGCTCGATCATCCGGCCGGCCGCCCTTGTCGCCGGAGCTCGGCGCGATGCTGCGCGAGACGCTTGGCATCATGGTGTACCAGGAGGACGTGGCCCGGGTGGCCATGGCGGTAGCGGGTTTCGACGCCGCGGCGGCCGACCGCCTGCGCAAGATCCTGGCCAAGAAGCGCGGCGCCGACAAGTTCGCGACCTGTACCGGCGGTTTGCCAACGGCTGCGCCAGGCACGGCTTGGGCAGCGAAGCCGTCGCCGCCCTGTGGGATATGATGGAGTCGTTCGCCGGCTATTCGTTCTGCAAGGCGCACTCGGCGTCGTATGCCCTGGTCTCGTACCGGCTGGCTTGGATGAAGGCCTGGTACCCTGGCTATTTCATCTGCTCGGTTATCAACAATGGCGGCGGCTTCTACGGCACGCAGACCTATGTCGACGAGGCGGCCCGGCTTGGTTATAAATTATTGCCACCGTGCGTGAACCAGGGCGGCGCCGACTACGCGGTGGCGGCGCTGCCGTCACCGGCTGCGCCGGAAAAACAGCCTGCGCCGGACAAGCCGGCGATACGCGCCGGCCTGCGCTAGCAGGGTGTTGAAAAACGCGGATGCGGCTTTTCAACACTTCAAAAGCCGGTACAATTACGCAGCATAGCGCAAGCTATGCGAGGAATTGTTAAGGTTGTTGAGAAAGCAACCGGCTTTTTCAACAACCTGCTAGGTGCAGGCCGGCTATCGGCCGCTACCCGCCAGTCCATCCTGGAGCAGCGCCAGCGGGGTGGGGCGTTTGGCGGTTTCATCGAATTTCTGGATCGGGTGCGGCCACCGCTTGACGATTGCCGGGCTTTGATCCGATCCGGCAGCCTGGACGGGCTCGGCGGTGGCGGCGGGCAGACCAGGCCGCAGCTGATCTGGCTGTATCATCAGTGGCAGCGACGGCGTAAGGCGGGCGACGGCGGTGAGTTGTTTGTCAGCTGGGAGGCGCCGCCGGGCATCGCCAATTACAGCCCGGCCATCAGGCTGCGCGACGAGTTGGATTTCCTCGGGCTAGTGCTTTCGGTCAGCCTACCGGCGCTGTTTTTAGGGCGGGCGGAGAAGCTGGCCGCTAGTTTGCGTTGGCCGGCGCCAGTGGGATCCGCCGGTTTGCCGCGCTTGGCCGGCCGTCAGGTTTGCCTGCTGGGCGTTGATACGGCTTGCAAAGAAGTCCAGACCAAGCAAGGCGACGCCATGTGCTTCAAGTCGTTCATGGACGGCGACGGCGTCTACGAGACGGTTGTTTTTCCTAAAGTCTACGGGCGAATCATGCCGATCCTTGAGAATAATATCGTCTTCCTGATTCTGGGTACCGTTCAGCTTGATTTCGGCGCCCCCTGCGTGCATATTGTGGATGTGGCAGCGCTGAACCGCCAGTCCTAGCAGGTAAATGCCAGGATCGGCTCAACCAGCTCTGACGCTGGTTGGGGCGATTGGCGCGTGGGGACGGAACAAAGGTGTTGGCTTGAAAATTGCCATTGTCGCAGCAGTCGAAAAAATCTCCTTGGCTACGGGCTTGATCCAGTCCCTGTCCGAGGCCGGGAATGCTGTCTATGGCCTCAAGTTCAACAGTTCCTGGCAGAACGAGACCAAGCAGCGCATCGATCGCTTGTTTGCGAGCGCCAGCCACGTGCTATGCGTGGTGTCGACGCTGTCCACCGTGTCCAGTTGGCTGCCCTTCGTCATCGGCTACGGTCGGGGCGAGAACCGCCGCCTGGCCCTCTACCGCTCCGACCCGGAGTGGCAGCCGCCGCCCTGGATCAGCGACTTGCCGGTTTTCGACAGCGAGTCCGAGGTTATAGCCTATTATCATCATGAGCGCCAGGAGTGGGACGTCCTGGCGCGGCGCCGGTTAGCCCGCACCGCGCTGCTCGAGATGGGTATATCTTATCACGCCGACGCGTTGGCGGAGTGCATCAAGGAAGGCGACATCAAGGCGGTGGAGCTATTCCTCGATTCCGGTTATCCGGTGGACGTGCGCGACAAGCATGGCGTGCCCTTGCTATGCCAGGCCGCCCGCTCCCGGCACCTGTCGGTGCTCAAAGACCTCCTGGAGCGCGGAGCCGACATCAACTTGCAGAGCGAAGACCGAGGCTACTCCGCCTTGATGGATGCCGCCCAAGCCGGCGACGAGGCCACCGTGCGCTTTTTACTGGAGCAAGGTGCCGAACCCGACCTGGTCAGCAAAGATGGACAAACTGCCCTGGTTCTGGCGGTTGGCCGCGCCGATCAGGCGGTCGTGGCGCTGCTCCGCGAGTTCGGCGCCAATCCGGACATCCCTGACAAGCTCGGCTTTACGGCCCGGCGCTATGCCAAACTGTTCAAACAGCCGGCTATCTGCGAATTGTTTGGTCCCGACGGTAGTGACTGAGCGGTAAAGCGGCCGCTCGGTTGGTCGCCCGGCATGCTTTGCCGCTACCAGGTCTGTCGGTTTTTTCTTGACTGATCGACCAGATGCTTCTATGCTTCTCGGGTAGACTGCGCCGCGCGACAGTTTTCCGTCCTGGTCAGTCTGTGCGAAAAGTCATCGGGAGGCGCCGGATGAACGTTACCTGGGCATTGAGCCGCAACCCTGATTCTTATGAAGCCGGGTTGGAAATTGGCGAGCGCCTCAAGACCGGCCAGCCCGAACAGGTAATACTTTTTTCCTCCATACACTACGATTTCCCCGAATTTTTCGAAGCCTTGTACTCTGTCCTGCCCAAGTCGTCGACCCGCCTGTTTGGCGGCACGGCGGACGGCGTTTATTCGCCCGAGGGCGTTTTCGACTGCGGTATCTCGGCTATCGGCATCAATTCGGGCGGGAAAATCGGCTGGCATCCCGCCATCAGTTGCGGCGTGCCGGAGGCCGGCGACCCAGCCCCGGCTGCGGCGGACATTGATCCAACCGCCCTGCCGGCCACCCGGGCCAAGCGCAGTGTCACCTTGGCTCAGGCGGCTAGTGGCGTCCCGCTCGTCGTCGGTCTCCTCCTGGCCGATTTCCAGAACGACGGCGTGGCCGTTTGCGAGGCGGCCTGGCAGGCGGCGCAATGCCCCCTAATCGGCGGCCTGACCGGCGATGACTGGAAATTTGAGCGCGGCTACGTTTTCTTGGACGGAGAGGTTTACCGCGACGCAGTGGGCTTCCTTGGTTTGTCCGGCGACTTGGCCTTCGATTGCCATACCGCCAGCGGTTGGAAGGCCATCGGCAGCTACGGCATGGTGCAGGCAGCCAGCGGTAATGTAGTCAGCCGCATCGACGACTTGACGGCTTACGCCTTTGTGGAGCGCGAGTTTGGCATTCCGCCGGCCGATGCCGAACTCGGCGTCTTGACCTTGATGGCCTTCACCGACGACAGTCGTATGCGCTATTTCCTGCGTACGCCGTCAAAAATCGATCTGGCCAGCGGCGCGATGACCTTGTTCGGTTCCATCCGGCCGGGCACCACGGTTCGGGTCTGCAACGCCACCCGCGCCGACGTCCTGGAAGGGATTGATGCCATCGCCGCAACGCTTCACCAGCCGGGTTTTGTGCCCAAGGCGGCGATAGTGGTGAGTTGCGGCGGTCGCAAATGGCTGCTGCAGAAGGAAATCAGCCAGGAAGTAAGCCGGCTGCAGGCTGTTTTTGGCCCTGAACTGCCGATTACCGGCTTCTCGTCCTTCGGCGAGATTGGCCCCTACAAGCTAGGCAACGGTCAGTGGAGTCAGCCCTGGTTCCATAATGTCTCGGTGGTGGTGTTCCTGATCGGGGAGCGGGCTTGAGCTTCGTTTGCCTGTCGCTGGAACTTGATGCGCCGCCCGGCTTTGAGTACTGTCCGCTGGTCGACGCCGCCACCTTGCGTCAATCCCTGTTGGCCTTGTGGTTGTCTGATGCCGCACCGTTCCTGGACAGTTTTGGCGCGCTTCTACCGCGGCTCAAGGGGCTGCTCATCGTGCCGGCTGAGACTTTCAGGCTTCAGCGCTTGGAACGGGAGCTGCTGCTGGTCAGTATTCCACGGGAGTGGCAATCGGAGGCGCGCCAACTAGCCGAAGGTTTCCTCGATATCCAGGCCAACCTCGTTATCGAACACCGCACCACCCAAGGTCAGGGCATCGAGCTGGAACGCCTACATATCCAGTATGAGCGACTGCAGCAATTCTATGCGGCGGTGCAGGAAAAACTGCAGAAAGATGTCTACTACCAGGACAAATGGACGCTACAGGCCTTGCAGCGGCTGATCCATTTTCGGAACGAGACCCTGGCCGAGTGCCCCAAAGCCGACTTTCCGCCGGCAGTTGGCGCCTTTCTGCTCGACGAATTCTTTGGCTACCACAGCGTTGAATTGGTGGAGTCCTATCCAGCTCCTTTGCTGGCTGGCTCGACCTTTGGAGATGACAGTGGCCTGGACGAGCTTAGCCGTCGCGCTGGCGTCGTGCCCGACCACTGCCTGGTACTGCCCTTGAGCCTGCCAGGCCTAGCGGCCGGTCTACTAGTGGCCGGACCAAACGCCGAGTACCGTTTCCGTCCCTACGAGCTTTCCTGGCTGGCCTTGTTCTGCCAGATCGTGGCTGGCGCTTATAACGAGCTGGCTATCAAGGCCGACCTTAGCCTGGCCAAGGAAAAGGCCGAGAACGCCAACCAGGTGAAGAGCCAATTCCTGGCCAACATGAGCCATGAAATACGCACGCCGCTTAACGGCATTGTCGGCATGGTGGGTCTGCTGGCCGGTTCCACCCTTGACGACGACCAGCGCCAACACCTCGTCCGGCTGGAGCAGGCCAGCCAATCGCTGTTGTTGATCGTCAACGATATCCTCGATTTTTCGCGGATTGAAGCCGGGAAGCTGACGCTGCGCATCCAGCCCTTCTGCTTGGCCGGCCTGCTGGACCGCCAGCTTGATCTTTTTAGCCAGATGGCAGTCGGCAAGGGCCTGAAATTGGACCTGGAATCGACTGAGACCACAGAGCTCTGGCTGGAGGGCGACGAATTCCGGCTGCAGCAGATTCTGGCCAACTATCTGTCCAACGCCATTAAGTATTCCGATGTCGGCCGCATCAGCCTGCGTGTCGTGACGGCGCCGACGCGGCCTGGTTTCCGGCACTGCCGCTTCGAAGTGGCCGATCAAGGCCGGGGCATAGCGCCGGAGTTGCAGCAAGCCGTCTTCGAGAAATTTTACCAAGTGGAGGATACCTACTCCAAGAGTCGGCAGGGGATCGGTCTGGGCTTGGCGATAGTCAAGAACCTGGCCGCCTTGTTAGGCGCGTCGATTGGACTCCAGAGCGAGGCGGGACGCGGCAGCACCTTCTGGCTGGAGTTGGAACTGCCCGTTTGCTCCACCCCTGCCCAGTCGGCTGCCGCTGCTGCCAGTCTGACCCTGCCGGCCAGTCCGGACACGGCTGCAATGGCCGTAGCGGCGCAGCCCTTGCGCATCCTGGTGGCTGAAGATGAGGCCATCAATCGCTTCTATCTGCACCAGAGCCTAATCAAGCTGGGACATAAGGTCAGCCTGGCCGTCAATGGCGCCGAGGTCCTCGAACTGGCTCGCACCAGGCGCTATGATTTGTATCTATTGGACATCGGTATGCCGGTACTTAACGGGCTGGACTGCATCAAGCAACTCCGAGCCATCGGAAACCAGACCATGGCCATGGCCTTAACCGGTTACGCCTCCCGGTCTGAGGAAGACCAGTTTCTGGCGGCCGGTTTCCAGGCCGTGGTCAGCAAACCGCTGTCATTGCCCCGCTTGGCCAGGTTGCTCCAGTCCGTGCCAGTGGCCAGCAACGATGCGGCGGCTGAAGCGTCGGGACGCTCGGTCAGGCCGGCCGTTCCATGAAGCGGATGGCGCGGTGCTTGAGCAAGGTGTCGATGCTGCGGGCCGGACTCAGGTTCTCGACTGGGATGAAACCGCCGGCCATGTGGGCGTGCCCGCCGCCGAAACCGCAGCCTTCCACCAGATAGCGCACCAGCTGATGGGCTGCCACTACCCGGTCCTGGCTGCGCACCGACAGCTTGATGCCGGTCGGGCGCACCGAGTAGGCCACTACCACCTCGACGCCGGCCACCGACAATACGATATCGCCGGCCGCCCCCAGGAGCGAGTCGTTCACGGCCGCCAGACGCAGGAAGCCAAGCTCGTCGTAGACCTCGACCGAGCGGAAGGCGTCGGCGTACAGGGCCAGGTCGCTGAAGGCGATCTCGTTGCCGCGCAGCTCGGTGATCAATCTGAGGTCGGACAGCGGGTAGAGGCGATAGAACATCTCGATGTCGGCCGAGCGGGCGCCGCGCGTCAGGTTGTCGGTATCCATGAAGATGCCGTAGAGTAAGGCGGTGGCCACCAGCCCGGGCGGCGCAATGGCGTTCTCGAAGAAGTACTCGGCGATGATGGTCGAGCAGCTGCCGTAGTCGGGGCGGATGTCCATGAAGCGGTAAGCCTTGTCGCCCATGAACTCGTGGTGGTCGATGGCCGCCACCTCATCGGTGGCCAGCTCGGTCAGGTTGGCGTTACCCTTCTGGCCGTCGACCAGCACCGACCAGTCCTCCTCGCCCAGGGTAGCGGCTTTGGCGGCCGGCACCATGTCCACCGCAAATAGCTCCAGCATCTTGAGCGAATTAGCCTTCTCGATGTCGCGGTCGTAGACGATGACCGCTTTGACGCCGCGCTGCGCCAGGAGATACTGCAGCCCCAGGCAGGCGGCGATGGCGTCCGGGTCGGGCACGTTGTGCGGCTGGAGGAACACTTCATCCGGCGCCTGTTTGAGCAGGTCGACCAGGTTGTCGAGTTTGCTTGCTTGCTTCATGCTTCCAAGTATAGGCCAGGGTGGCGCATTTACAAGTCAGCTAGTTCCAGTTGACCAGACGGGCCAGAAACGTCACACTGGCTGTCATGACGACCAACGACGTACTCAAGAAACTGCGCTTTGCCATCAAGTTGAACGATGCCGCCATGCTCGAACTTTTGGCGGCAGGCGGCGCGCCGGCCGAGCGGGCGCAACTCGACGCCTGGTTCCTGGCCGACGACGCGCCCGGCTATGTCGATTGCCCGCGCCGCGCGCTGGCCGCCCTGCTCGATGGCCTGATCCTGCGCGAGCGCGGCCCGCGACCGGCAACTGACGCGGCCTCCCCGGGCGGATCCGCCGGGAAAGGCGCTGGCGCGCCGGAACCTTTCCTGGACAACAACCAGATACTCAAGAAACTGCGCATCGCCCTGCAGTTGCAGGAAGGCGACATGATAGCCATCATGCGCCGGGCCGGCGTCGAGCTGTCCAAGAGCGAGCTGTCGGCCCTGTTCCGCAAGAAGGGCCAGAAGAACTATCAGGAGTGCCTGGACCAGTTCCTGCGCAACTTCCTGGCCGGGTTGGCTGGCTACCAACGCGCCGACACGGCCAATCGCAGTTGAAGTAAGGTTGACGCCCACGGCGGGAGGCTTGTCTAGCAGGTTGTTGAAAAAGCCGGTTGCTTTCTCAACAACCTTAACAATTCCTCGCATAGCTTGCGCTATGCTGCGTAATTGTACCGGCTTTTGAAGTGTTGAAAAGCCGCATTCGCGTTTTTCAACACCCTGCTAGGAAGATTGCAGACGCGGGGCCTGGTGCGTCCAAGAGCGGTTGCGGTGTTCGTGGATAAGCGAGCGGTGGGGTTTGGCTATTCCAGCGCCGTGGAAGCCGACCTCGACGCGGTGGTAGCGCCTGGGGTAGGTGGGGACAGACCCTGGCTGGAGCACGATGTGATACACCCCAATCCAAGCGCTAGCTTGTACAATTAACCGCACCTGCGTGGGTGGCGCGTCCAAGCCTGGCCAGGCTTGAAAGCGCCAGGCCCCGCGTCTGCAAGCTCCATGAACAACCTAATCGCCCTTGTATGGCCCGAAATCTTTTCTGGGGAGGCGACAGACCTTTGGCTGGCGCCCCCTGAATTCAAGCGTCCGGATTGTGGCAGAACAGGTCGCGGTAGTATTTCCAGAGCGTTTCCGGCTTGTGGCCGCCGATCAGGTAGAAGCGCAACACGTCGTCGATCCACATGGCCAGCGGCGTCATGGCCACCCACAGCAGGCTGGCCGGCAGGCAAATCTGCCCCATGAAGTTGAGCGGGAAGGTCGAGTAGTCCCAGATGCCCAGGTCCAACCAGACGTTGAGCACCAGCCCGCTGACTAGTTCGATGGCGGTGATAATGACGCCGCCCAGCAGCACTTGCAGGCGGTAGGGCAGTTTGGCGGCCAGGATTTTCTCGTTCATCAGGCCGATCAGCAGGCCGCAGACGCCGCCGACCGGGAACATCCACAGCGAGGTGTAGCCGCAGAAGGCCCAGAACGACATGACGGTCATATCGATGCGGCCGGGCGCCGGATAGCCGATGACCCGGATGATGACTTCGCAGACCATGAAAAGCATGCCCATGACGGCCAGGATGACGAGGTGATGCTTGACGGTGTTCATGGCGCCCAGTGGCTCATGGTGACGGTGGCGGGTTTTCATGTACGTCCTTTCAGGCGGCGTTGACGGCCGAACCGCTCCTACCTTAGCCGGATTTTGGCGGCTTGGCAAGCCGAAACTGTTGTGTACCTGAGGCGGGGCGGCAGCGGCCAGACTGGGGCAGGATGAGGGAATTTCCGGTTGACAAAGCCGCCAGCTGTGGCATACTGATCGGCACGATGATAAGAGTTGCCGCCCGTGGTGGCCTGGCGCATACTGCCGAGCATTTCGCCGATTCCTGGGAAGGTATTGTCATCGCTGATGGGCGGGGCGAGCCGCTGTACATTAACCAGCGCTTCGCCGAATTTCTGCTGGACGACGAAGACCGGCCGGCTAGCGGCGACGCGGTGGCCGACGCGGCGCGGCGGGTGGCCTTGGCTGTTGCTGCGCAGCCCGAGCACCAGACCGGACGCCTGTCTATTGGCGCGGCCTATGCCCCGGTTCACTTGGAGGTTCGCGTCACCAGTCTGGAAGCCGGCCATTACCGGTTGCTGCATTGCCGCGACATTACCCGCCAGTACGACTATGATCTCATCCAGTCCGCCCTCTACCGCATCGCCGCCATGACCGGGCTGGCCGAAGATATGGCGGCTTGCTACAAAGCCATCCACGATATCGTGGTGGAACTACTCAATAGTCGCAATTTCTACATCGCAACCTATAATGCCAGCATCGACCGGCTGGAATTTGTCCATTTCGTGGACGAGTTCGACCAGGCGCCGCCGCCCGGGCCGCTGGGCAATGGTTTGACGGCGCGGGTGATCCGCACTGGTGAACCCTACTTGTACTCCTGCGATCGCATGGTGCTGGCCAAGGAGGGGGTGGATTTGGTTGCGCATCCGGCTATCGACTGGATCGGCGTACCGCTCAAGATCGGCGACCGGGTGTACGGGGCCATGGCGGTGCAGTCCTACGATCCGGGAGTGCGCTACTCGGCCCACGAGAAGGATATCCTGGGCTTCATCGCCGAGCATATCGCCCTGGCCATCGAACGCAAACGGGCCGAAGAGGAGCTCAAGGCTTTGTCGCTATATGACCAGTTGACCAGCCTCTACAACCGGCGCGGTTTCCTGGCCATCGCCAGTCAGCAATCCCGGTTGGCCCTGCGCGAGCGGCAGCCCTATGCCGTCCACTTTATCGACTTGGACAATATGAAGCTGATCAACGACCACCATGGCCACGGCGCCGGCGACGCCGCGCTCCAGGCGGTGGCCGGCATCCTGCGGGCCAGTTTCCGCGACTCCGACATCATCGCCCGCCTGGGCGGTGACGAGTTCGTGATCTTCGGCCTGTTGGCGGACACGGCTGACGCTGTCGTTCTGGCTGGCCGTCTGGCTGGCGGCTTGGCCGAGTTCAACCGGACTGCCCCGTTGCCCTTCGCCCTGGCGCTTAGTAGCGGTTTGGCGGTCTTCGACCCCTCGCAGGCCGGCAAGCCTTCCCTGGAAGAGCTGATGGCCGAGGCTGATCGCGCCATGTACAAGGACAAGCTGGCCAAGCGGGCGCAATCATGAAGTGCGCTTGGCTTGGCACCGTCTTGTTGCTGGTTGTGGTGGCCGGCGTCCAAGCGACCGATTCAACGTCCGACGAGGTTTTCCTCAATCTGCCCACCCGCTGGTACCAGCGCGACGCCTATGCTGTTTTTAGTCCGGTCGACCCGAGCACCGGGCAGCCCGCCCGACTGGGCTGCTGGTCGGTGGCGTTGGCCCAGATACTTTTTTATCACCACTTGTCGCCGCATGGCGACACCAGCTATCAGAGCCTGGGGACGACAGTGGCGGCCAATTTCGACGCCGCGCCGGTGGACTTAGGCTTGGTGGCGGTAGATCTACGGGCGGCCGGCGTCAGCCCGGCGCAGTGCCAGGCAACGGCGCGTTACCTGTGGTACGCCGCCCTGGTTACCGGCAAGGACTTCGGCACTGGCACCTATATCGGCAATAGCGATGTGCGTCGCGAGCGTCTGGCGCGACATTTCGCGCTGACCACGCGGCGGCTACGCAGCGACCAGTCCTCGACCGCGGAAATCGAAGCCTTTATTCGCGCCGAGTTGCAGGCCGGGCGGCCGCTCCTGCTGTACGTGGAGGGTTCGAGCGCGGGCGAGGAGGGTAGCGGCCACGCCCTGGTGATCGATGGCTGCCGCGGCAGCGGTGCCTTGTTCGAGACGCACTGCAACCTGGGCTGGGGCGGCCGTGACGACGGCTGGTACCGCTTCTGGCAGCCCATCGTCACCAGCCTAGGCACCTTCAATCAGCCAGAGCGCTGGGTGTTGGCCGTGCGGCCGGCGACGGCGCCTTAGCCGGCTGCTTCGCCGCGCAGGATAGTCAGCACGCCGGTGGTCTTGGTGGTCAGGCTGCGCCTTTTAATGACGACCAAAACCAGTGCCAGTACCACCAGCAGCAGGCTGTCCCAGGGTTGGGCATCGGGCCAAAGCGGGTTGTTGGCCTGGAAGTGCAGCAATACAGGTAGCAGCAGGCTGCCGCCGCTTTCATTGAACATAAGGGTCATCAGCATGGCAATGGCCAGGACTCCGCCGACGTACGGACCGAAAGCCCAAGCGCTTTGGGGCGTGCCGCCGATCAAGAAGGCCGGCAGGTGCCAAAGCGCCCAGATCAGGCCGAGTAACAGCCCGGCGACCAGCGGCGGGAAGCGGCGCTGAAGCAGGGGGAGGGCCAGGCCGCGCCAGCCGAGTTCTTCGATCGGGCCCAATAGCAGGGCCAGCAGCAACGCCGGCAAGGCCTGGTACCAGGGGCTGAAGGCGAAGGCGTTGGACAGGCTGCCTTTGATGAAGGCTCCGCCGAACATGATTAGCGGCATGCCCGCCACCACGATCAGCCACCAATACCATGGCGCTCGCCACTGGCCTAGCCGGCGCAGGAAGGCGCCGAGCCCTTTGAGGCCGCTAGTTTTGAGGACCAGGAAGAGGGCGGCAAAGCCCGGCGAGTAGACGGCCAGGATGAACAGCGGGTTGCGGACGCTGATCTCGCCGAAGATGTTGACTAGGCGTTCTGGAAACAGCATAAAAAGACCAGCGATGCCCCAGGTCAGCCCAAAAGTGAGGGCCAGGAAAAGGCCGAGGCTGCGTGACGGGAAAATCTCACTGGTTAGCGGCTTGGGGTCTTGCATTTCAGGCCTCTCCTTTTGGGACACTGCGCGGTGCGGTCAAGGCTGCCGTTGCCAGTCACCACTCTCCGCTACACGTTAAATTTAAAGAACATCACATCGCCGTCTGCGCGCCTCCGGCGCGTCGCCGCAAGCGGCCTGCACCGTGGGCGAGCATCGTGCGCGCCAGGACGGCGATGGCCTACACTGCGCGGTACGGTTGCCCCCGCCGTTGCCAGTCACCACTCTCCGCTACACGTTAAATTTAAAGAACATCACATCGCCGTCCTGCACGAGGTATTCCTTGCCTTCCATGCGGATTTTGCCGGCGGCGCGCAGGGCGGATTCGGTTTCCAGCCGGTCGATGTCGGCGTAGGAATAGACGTCGGCCTTGATGAAGCCCTTCTCGAAGTCGGTGTGGATGACGCCGGCGGCCTGGGGGGCTTTATCGCCGGAGTGGATGGTCCAGGCGCGGCATTCGTCCTTGCCGGAGGTGAAGAAGGTGCGCAGGCCTAGTAGGTGGTAGGCGGCGTGGATCAAGGCCGACAGGCCGGATTCCTGGAGGCCCAGTTCGGCCAGGAAGGCCAGTTTGTCTTCGGCGCTTTCCATCTCGGCCAGCTCGGCCTCGAACTTGCCGCAAATGACTACGACATCGGCGCCTTCGCTGGCGGCGCGCGCCCGCACGGCGGCGATGTGGGCATTGTCGGAGCGGATGCCGTCCTCGTCGGTGTTGCAGACGTAGATCTGCGGCTTCATGGTCAGCAGGAACCAGGCTCGGGCTTCGGCGGCCTCGTCGTCGGACAGGCTGACCTTGCGGGCCGGCTGACCTTGCTCCAAGGCGACGCGTATCTTGGTGAGGGCGGCTAGTTCGTGCTCGGCGGCCTTCTTCTGCTCGCCGCCCATGACGCGGATGGCGCGGTTGGCCTTGTCCAGGCGCTTGTCGACTGTCTCCAGGTCGGCCAGGGCCAGTTCGGTCAGGATGACTTCGATGTCGTTGATGGGGTCGACCCGGTTGGCGACGTGCACGATGTTCGGGTCATCCCAGCAGCGCACCACGTGGGCCAAGATGGCGGTTTCGCGGATGTGCGACAGGAACTGGTTGCCGCGGCCCTCGTTTTTGCTGGCGCCTTCCACCAAGCCGGCGATGTCGACGAATTCCATGACGGCCGGCACGCGGCGTTCCGGTTGGAAAAGCTCGACTAGGCGATCCAGGCGCGGGTCGGGCAGGGCTACGATGCCGAAATTGGGGTTGATGGTGCAAAACGGGTAGTTGGCCGCTTCGGCCTTGGCGCTGGACAGCGCCGAAAATATGGTCGATTTACCGACATTTGGTAAGCCGACGATGCCGCAATTCAATGCCATGGTGTCCTCTGGAATGCTAGGTTGCTGAATATCGGGCCGCGGCTGGTCGTCGTGGGTGGTTAGGGGCGCCAAGCGGTCGCGGCCGTCGTTCTGCCGTGCAGCTTACCGGCTTTGGCGGTGGCGGTCAAGGCGCCGGTCGGCCAGCGGACGCCGCTAACGTAGCGCTTGGCGCGGCTTGTCTATTTACCAGACAGGCGGAAGCATGTATTATTGCTGACAATGCGCTGCTTTTGGCTGGTTCTAGCTTTGTTCCTCTCATGTTTCGTGGCCGTGGCCCAGGCTATTCCGATGGAGTCGCTGTCTGAGCCGGAGTCGGCGGCCGGACTGCCGGTGACCGATGCCGAGGCGACTACTGCCGACGCTGAGGCCGCATCCGATGCCGCCGGTGAGGACACCGTCGCGGCTGAGGCGCCGCTAGTTGTCGATCCAGACGATATCCTCCGCCAAAGCCTGCCCCTCGATATCGCCACCTCCGATTATTACGCTCTGCTCAATTGGGTGCGCAGCCTGGATTTGGATGAAACCGGCAGCGCCGCCGAGTTGCGCCAGCGCCTGTACCAGCATTTCGACGTGACTGCCCCGGCCGCCGCGGCCGCGGCCAGCCGTACCATTGCCATCGAGTCGGCTGACGAAACCGAATTCTTCAGTGGTTCTGACGACGGCGCGTCGTACATTCGGCTCAGCGGCAACGTGGCGCTGCTGGTTACCGACGAGGTCAGCGGCGCCACGCACAGCGTCAAGGCCGACGAGATCATCTACAACCGCGACGCCAACCAAATGATCGCCCGCGGTCATATCTTCTACGAGCGCGCCAATCAGGGCAGTACCGATATTTTCATGGGCGATGTCCTGACCATCGACCTGGATGACTGGAGCGGTATCTTCGTCGATGGCCGCAATACCAAGGGTGGCGACAGCGAGGCCCAGTTCGTCTTCGAAGCCAACGAGATAATCCGCCGCAGCGAGACGGTGATGGTTTTCCGCGACGGCGTCATTTCCAGCGCCGGTAGCGACGAGTCGAATTTCACGATTCGCGCCGACCGCATCTGGATCCTGGGCGGTAAAGAATGGGCCATATCCAATGCCACCTTGTACGTCGGCGAGCTGCCGGTGCTCTACATCCCCTTTTTCTATTATCCGGGCCAGGAAATCGTTTTTCACCCGGTGTTCGGCTTTCGTGACATCGAGGGTCGCTTCGTCCAGACCACCACCTACCTGGTTGGCGCTAAGCCGCCCAAAGAGGAGACCATCAGCCTGTTCAACCTAGTGGAGGGCGACGACGGCTACGTCAGGCGCGTCGAGGGCATCTTCCTGCAGAATACCGAGGAGCGGCAGACCGCCACCAATGCCGACGTCATTAAGGTGTTCGCCGATTTGTACGCCAACCTGGGCGGTCACGCCGGGATACTGGCCAGCCTGGCTACCCTGGGGCCGCTGGAGTCGCTGCGCGGTCAATTGTCGCTAGGCTATAGCCGCTCGGTCTTCAAATTAGCCGACGGCAGTTATTCCCCGTTCGTGATCCATAACGACTTTGACAGTAGCTGGAACATAGTTGACTACTTCGGTGTCGAGCTGCCGGTGCGCCTGCTGGCCGATCTAGCCTTTAACGCCCGGCTGGGGCCTTTCGCTTTTTCCACGGCGCTGGCTTTCCTGAGCGATCCGTGGGTCAGCCGCGATTTCATGCAGCGTTCTGAAGACATGGATTGGCTGTCCTTCCTGCGCCAGCCGGCGGTTGACAGCCCGCCAGGCAAGCGCACTACCTTTGTGCAGCGCCTCGACGCCCGGGCCACCTTCAGCTTGCCCGAGTTGTCGCCTTGGCTGACCACCTTGTCGCTCTCCAGCCTGCAAACGGCGCTGACCTGGCTCAGCAAGCCCCTGCCCAGCCCGACTGACGCCACGGAGCTTGTTTTGTTTAGAGCCAGCCCGACCAACGAATTCTTCGTGCCCGACACCTGGTCCGTTCTGAACGCTAGCCTGGCTTTGGGCGGCCGCCTGCTGGAGTATCCGCCCAGCCCCCGGCCACGGACTCCGGCCGCCCCGACGGAACAAACCGCGCCGGACACCGCGCCGGCTGCCGCGCCCACTCTGTCGCCGGACGAGCCCTTGACCGATTGGCCGGCCCTGCTGCTGCCCTGGGACAGCCTGGACGGCGCCGAAACGCCACCACCGGCTGACCTGGATACGAATCTGCTGGAGCCGGATTTCCATCCCGACGGCGCTTTGGCGGCGGCGGCGCTGATCAACCGCAAGCCTTTTACCGCCGCCTTATCCTGGCGGCTCAATCCGACCTTCAAGTGGGATACCCGCTTTATTACGGCGGCCTGGTTGGAACCGGCCGATGTCGATTGGTCGGTCCTCTACGAACTGCAAAACCTTAGCCTGACCGGCGGGACAAATCTGGCCTTGACGGTCTTCGACAATTTGCTAAGTACGACTATCGACCTCAGCGGGTCAACCGCTTACCAGGCCCGCCCGCGCTATACCGAGGATACGGCTTACGTCTCGGCGGCCTTGCTGGCGGCCTGGCGCTTGCAGGATGCCCAATACCGGCGCGATAGCTTGAGTGGCAACCTGACCATGACCAGCTCCCCGCTGCAGGATTTCTGGCTGTTGGCGCCAACCGCCTTAACCTGGAAGCTGCAGGCCGCACTGTATGATTACCGCTACCTGGAAATGGCGTCCGGGCTGCCAGTCTATGAAAGCCTGCTGCCGGAGTGGACGGAAGAACGTATCAAGGTCAACAGCCTGCAACTGGACTTGGTAGTGCGGCCTTTTGATTACCAGCAGACTTTGACCATCCAAGCCAGCCTGCCGCCGGTGCTGGAATCCTATAGCCTGTCGCTGGCTTCACGCTGGCCATACGGCAGCCTGGCCTTCCAGACCGGCCTGCGCCACCTGACGGCCGACGCCACCATCTACACCTGGAATCCAGTGGTGGCAACGCTGATTCTCGGCCAAACGCCTTGGCCGGTGCTGACCAGCACCTTTAACTGGGATATTGAGGCCGAACGGCCGACCAACCTTAACCTGGCCTTAACCTGGAATGGCCTGCGCGGCAACCTGCGCTTTGCCTATGACAAGGCTTATCAGTTGGATGCCGACGAGGGTTGGGTCGCTCAGACGGAAGCCTTCCAGGCCGCCGACCTGGCAATTTACTTCAACCATGTGTTCCGTTTGCCGCCGCTTTGGTTTGATCGCATTCAGTTTAGCTCCACGGTCACGGCCGAGGCTCGGCAAAGCTTCCTGCGTTTCTCGACTTCTTCGCTCAGCCTCAACTTATCCTTCAGTTTTAAAATATTCGAATTCCTCGAGCTGACCTTCAGTTCCGTCTCCTATAATAGCTCCATGTGGCGCTACTATTCGGATCTCTTTGTGCTGCCGGCCGAGTTTGGCAACCTGGAGCCGATCAACCCGATCGTCGATATCCTCAACGGCTTCCGCTTTTTTGATGCCGACGATAGCCTGCGCCGGGCTTCCCTGTTCAAACTTAAGTCGCTTTCGTTGGATCTGGTCCATTATATGGAAGACTGGAACCTCACGTTCAACCTGACCGCCACGCCGTACCTCAATACCGAGATCCAAAATTATGAATTCCGGACCACTTTTACCGTTAAACTGGCTTGGTTGGCCGTCCCGGAGATCAAGACCGAGGTGCAACGGACCGGCGAAGTGTATACCTGGTAGCATTTACGGTTGATTTTTTCCGGTTCTGGCTGTACGATTGATAGAATTGTCGGGTAAAACCCGACGGCCGGCGCTTTTGGGCCGGATCAAGGGGTGTCATTGTCCAGTTCATCCGGCATTGTGCTTGAGGATACCGCCCGCCTGGCGGATATCTGCGGCGTCAATGACTACAATCTCAAGATTCTCGAACGCCTGCTAGGCACCAAAGTCTTCAGCCGCGGCAATGAGTTGACTATCGAGAGCGACGATGCCTGCGTCAATCGGCTGTTCAAAGCGCTGCTGGAGCAGTTGCTGGAGGCTATGGCCGACGGCCTGCCTATGTCCCCCGACCTGATAACGGCCATCCACGCTTCCCTGACGCCGGAAGGGCAGCCCTCCGGCCGGGCCGATGAACGCTGCACTGACTTGTTCAAGTCCACCGCCATCCAGGTGCCTGGCGCTTTTGGGAAAGTCTATCCCCGGACCGCCAACCAGGCCTTGTATCTGCGCGGCCTGTCGTCGTACGGCATCAGTTTCGCGGTCGGCCCGGCCGGCACCGGCAAGACCTACCTGGCCGTGGCCTGGGCCTTGCGCGAACTGTTGACCAAGGCCCACCGCAAGCTGGTGCTCACCCGGCCGGTGGTCGAAGCCGGCGAAAGCCTCGGTTTCCTGCCCGGTGACCTGGCCCAGAAGATCAGCCCCTACCTGCGCCCCCTGTACGACGCCATGGAAGCTATCATCAGCTTTGAGACCATTCGCCGCCTGGAAGACAACCACAGCATCGAGATTGCCCCGCTGGCCTACATGCGCGGGCGCAGCCTCAACCACTGCGTCGTCATCCTGGACGAGGCCCAGAACACCACTCGCGAGCAGATGAAGATGTTTCTGACCCGGCTGGGCGAGGGCAGCGTGGCCATCATCACCGGCGACATGACCCAGATCGATCTGCCGCGCAAGGCGGACTCCGGCCTGGCCCACGCCCTGTCGGTGGTCGGCGGCATTGACGATATTTTCGTCTGCCGGCTGGACGGGCGCGATGTGGTGCGCAATCCCCTAGTCCGCAAAATAATCGAGGCTTATGAGTCCGAGCGATAATCCGTCCGGGATACCTGTTCCTCATCGGGAGGCCAATGGCCGCCCTCGCCTGGTCGCCACGCCCAGCGCGCCGTCCGGTCATGGCCTGCGCGCCTTGGTCAAGCGGCTGTGGTCGACTAAAAATAGCCATCGCCTGCTGGTGGTGGGGGCCACGCTGGTTTGCCTAGTCGTTTTCATGGTGTTTAGCGCTCTCTCCAGCTATTCGGCCGGCGAGCTGTTTGAGGTCGGCAAGGTGGCCGATCGCGACATCGTGGCCGAGAGCGACGTCGTCTACGTGGACGAGGCCGCCACCGCTATGCGGGTCGACGAGGCCAGGCGCCAAGTATCGCCGGTTTTCGTGCTGGACGACGGCATCACCGCCGCTGTTCTCAACGAGTTTTCGGCCTTCGACGATTTTTTCCAGGAAAACCGGGCGCTCTATCCGGATAACGGAGCCTTTCTGATAGCCTTGCAGGTGCCGTATGCCGCCAGCGTCGGCGCCGAGCTACTGGAGCGTCTGCTGGACTACCAATCGCCGGCCAATTTGTTCAATCAGACCCGGTTGGCCCTGGCCGACCTCCTGTCCCGGGGCATCTTCAGCATTCCGGACAGTGGGCTGGAACCGTATAACCCGCTGCAGGTCGAATTGCGTAAATGGGTCAACGGCTCCCTGGTGTACGAGCAGCTCGACCTGGAGTCCCTGGCCACGGTTTATCAGCTGGACGAGCCACTGGCCGCGGCCTTGCGCCGGCAAGGCGCCGCCGGCAGCTTGGCCACCCTGGCGGGCGACCTGGTGCAGGCCTTCATCGAGGCCAATGCCTTTTTTGACCAGGCCCTCAGTCAGCGGCGCCTGGATACGGCCGGCTCGGGCGTTGAACCGGTCATGCGCCGCCTGTCCAAGGGCGAACGCATCATCCGCAAAGGTTTCGTGGTTACCGAGCAGGATATGCTGCGACTCAACGCCTTGCAGAATACGGCGGCGCGCTTCAGCCTCGGTTATGCCCTGGGTGGCGGCTTTTTTATCCTGCTCTTGTTCCTGGCCGGCATCTTCTTTCTTTCCGGACAGATGTCCGGCATAACTCTCAATGACCGGGCTTTCCGGCTGGTCCTGGCCTTGGCCATGGCCTACTTCTTGCTGTCGGCCGTCCTGGCCGCCTTGTTGCCGCTCAATCTCCAACCTCATCTGGCGGCCCTACTGCCAGGCACCTTGTTTGCCATGCTACTGGCCTTGTTGTTCAATGACCGTTTCGCCATCTTCTTCTCGCTAGTCCTGTCGTTGAGCCTTCTGCCGGTCAGCGGCTTTAACGCCTTTCTATTCACCCAGTCGCTGATCGCCGGCTGCGCTGGCGCCTTGTTGGTCCGCCGCACCAGCAAGCGCATCGACCTGGTGCGAGCCGGCGCCCAGTTAGCGCTGATTCAGTTCGGCAGCGCCATCGCCCTGGGTAGCCTGTTTGGCAACAATCTGCAGGCCAGCCTGACCTCGGCTATCGGCCTGTCCCTGAACGCCTTCTTCTGCAGTACCTTGACCCTGGCCTTTCTGCCCTTACTCGAGCAGTTCCTGAACGCCGCCACGGCCTTCCGGCTCCAGGAGCTGTCCGACCTGAACGCCCCAGCCCTCAAGATGCTGCTGTCGGTGGCGCCCGGCACCTACAGCCATTCGGTTTCGGTGGCCCATCTGGCCGAGTCGGCCTGCCGCGAAATTGGTGCCTCGCCGCTGCTGGCCCGGGTTGGCGCCTACTACCACGACATCGGCAAGATCGAGCAGGCCGAGTACTTCATCGAGAACCAGTCGGGCTACAACAAGCACGACGAGATCAATCCGCGCCTGTCGGCTACCGTTCTGCGCAGCCATGTCAAATTCGGCGTCGAACGCGCCGACAGCCTGGGGCTGCCGCACGAAATTCGCGACATCATGGCTTCCCATCACGGTAACAGTGTTATTTCTTTCTTCTATAACAAAGCCAATCGGGAGGACGCCGAGGCCAGTCAGCAGGATTACCGCTATCCGGGGCCGCTGCCGGCGTCGCGCGAGGCCGCTGTGGTCATGCTGGCCGACTGCGCCGAGGCCGCCTCGCGCAGTTTGAAGCGCCCCACCATGCCGCGCCTGGAACAGTTCGTCCAGGACCTGATCAACGAACGCCTGGCGGATGGCCAATTGGCCAATTCAGCCCTGACCTTCCATGACTTGGAGCAGATCAAAAACACCTTCGTGCGCATCCTGGCCAGCCATTTTCACTCCCGCATCGAGTATCCTAAGGCCAAGGAAAACGGCAAATGAACCGTATTGCCCTCGATACTCGGCTACCGGAGACTCTACAAGCCCTGGCGGCCAGTCTGGCCGAGCATCTGGTGGACTATGCCGACTGGGCTCTGCAGGCTATGAGCCAGGACGGCTGGGACGTCTCGCTGCTGCTGGTCGATGACGGCTTCATCGCCGAGTTGAACCAGACCTGGCGCGGCAAGGCCGGACCGACCGACGTGTTGTCGTTCGAGCAAGCCGAGTGGTATAGTGAAATAGGCGGGGAACGCCGTTTCCTGGCTGGCGACATCGTTATCGCCCTGCCGGCAGTCTGGCGCAATGCCACCGAGTTTGGCGTCGGATTTATACAGGAATTGCACCGCGTCTTGATACACGGTCTGTTGCACCTGTCTGGTCTTGATCATGCCGGTAACGAGGCGGCTGAACCGATGCTGCAGCGCCAGGAAACCATCCTGGCGGCCTTGCCGGACTGGACGGGATGGGTAACGGACCTCGAAGCGCTGAAAGTCGCCGCTTTAGCATTACATGGAGGATGGAGTACTTGAAGACAAAGGGTTTTTTTGCCAAGTTCATGAAGAAGGACGCCTATAACCGGACAGCGGATGAATCGGTCGAGGTCAGCACCGAACGTAACGAGATGATCCGCGGCGTGGTTGAGCTGTCCGAAACCATGGTCAAGGAAGTGATGGTGCCCCGCATCGACACGGTCTTCATTCCGCTCGACGCCGAGCGCGATGAGCTGCTCGATATCGTCATGAACTGCGGCCATTCGCGCATCCCGGTCTATCAGGAAAGCATCGACAACGTGGTAGGCGTCCTGTACGTCAAGGATCTGCTGCGCGCCATCGTCAAGGCCAATGTCGTCAAGCTGGCCGAACTGATTCGCAAACCCTTTTTCGTACCTGATTCCAAGCGTATCGATTCGTTGCTGCGCGAATTCAAGCGCCGGCACGTCCATATCGCCATCGCTATTGACGAATACGGCGGCGTTTCCGGTATCGTCTGCATGGAAGACATCATCGAGGAGATCGTCGGCGATATCCAGGACGAGTTCGACAATGAGCGCGAGGACATCGTAGCCCTGGGCGGCGGCGCCTGGCTGGTGGACGCCCGGCTGAATATCGAAGACCTCAACGAGGAACTGAAGCTGGAGCTGCCCGAGGAGGAGTTCGACACCCTCGGCGGCTTCGTTTTTGATCTGTTCGGCAAGATTCCGGCCCGTTATGAAAAAGTTAATTGGCGTGATTATGATTTTATCGTCCAGGAGATGGATGGTCACCGCATCAATACCGTCAAGATACTGGAACGCAAGGCGCCGGAGGGCGCGACCTGACATGCTAGGGAGCGGCTGGATGCAGGCTCTGCGGCGGGGCGCGGCGCTCTGTCTGGCGCTGGCCCTGAGCTTGTCGGCCGCCACGCTGCCGGCCCAGGCCGGAACGCTGGCCGGCGGCACTCCGGCCGCCACGGCCCCGGCCTTGCTCGAGCAGGCCCGCGAGCAGCGTTTCCTGGCCGCCTACTACCAAGCCATCGACAGCCTGCAGGCCGCCCTGCGCCTGAACCCGGCCTATGCGCCGGCCTGGCAGGAGCTGGCCTGGTGCCATTACCTGCTGCATGAGTACGAACAAGCCTTGTCCCATATTGCCCGAGCCTACGCCAACGGTCCGCGCGGTAACGAACTAGTCAACCTGGAAGCCTTCTGCAATGTCCACCTGGGCCGGCTCGATGCCGCGCGCAGCCTCTTCCAGGAAGTCGCCGGCCGCCAGTCGGCCAACCGCGACGCCCGCTTTGGCCTGGCCCTACTCGATATCGCCGCCGGTCGGGTGGCCTCGGCGCGGCAAACGCTCCACGACAACCTGCGCCATAACCCCCGCGACGCCCGCCTGTTAATGGCTCTGGCCATCATCTTCCGGGCCGAGAACCGGCCGACCGACGCCGCCGCCAGTCTGGTCGAAGCCCTGCGCTGGGCCGGCAACGATAGCGCGGTTATTTTCGCGGCGGCCATGATGCAATTCGAGCTAGGGCAGCCTTTTGAGGCTGAACGCCTGGCCCGCCAGGTACTGGCGCGCTTGCCGGAGCATTCGGGCGCCCTCACCCTGCTGGCAACGCTCTACTTCGGCCAGGCGGCCTACGACCAAGCCCTCGAAGTGCTGGACCACGCCTTGCGGGCCGATGCCGCCAACCGGCAGGCCTGGTTTCTGTTGGGACAGGTCCAGGCCGCCGCCGGCCTGGCTCGGTCCGAGGCCGGTGACGGCGCCGGGGCTGAACGCTTGCGGGGCGAGGCCATCGCGGCCTTCCGCAGCCTGCTTGAACAATGGCCGGACGATGAGATCGCCCGTTTGGCTTTGGAAAACCTGGTCATGGACGGCACCAGCTTCGAGGCTCCCTTGCGGCGGGACTACGCCGAGTGGCGATTTACCCGGGCGGCGGCCTTCGAACGCCGCTTCCTCTTTGATATAGCTAGCGCCGAATACCGCCGTGGCCTAGCCATCGATCCGTACGCCAACCTCGGCCGGCGCCGCTATGCCGAGCTGCTGCGCATTAACCGGCTGCCGACTAACTACTTCGCCGAACTTGATTTCCTGCGTAGCATCGGCAAGGCCGACCAGGCCGTCGAGGACGCCCTGGAAATTTACGATAACGCCTTGCGGGGCAGCGTCGCCCGGGAGTGGCGCTTCGATCCCTTTGCCCGGCCGGTGGTCCGGCCCTATCGCCTGCAGGTCTACGCCAACGGCCCCGGCGGTATCCCCTGGCATATTGGCAGTGACCTGGTGCTTGGTCGCTACGTGCGCGACCTGTTCGCCAATTCCAGCCAAGTACAGGTCGACCATACCGTCCTGCGTGCCGATGCCTTGGCTGACGCCTTCCGGCCGGCGCGCGAAAGTGGCACCGCTTACTTTCTGATGCTGAACGTCCAGGAGACGGCCGATGAAATCCTGGTGCGCGCCGAATTGCGCTCCGCCCGCACCGGTGAGCTATTGTTGCCAATCGAGACGGTGCGTTCCGGCAACGACCGCGCCCAATTGGCCGCCGCCTATGTGGTAGACCAGGTTCAAGCGGCCTTGCCGCTGCAGGGCCAGCTATTGGAACAACGGGTCGACCAGGGTCTCGTCAACCTCGGCCGCGTCCACGGTCTGGCCGTCGACGATCAGTTCATCTTGGTACGAGCCAGCGGCCTGACGCTGCGCAGTGACGCTCCCGGCCGGCGCTATGCCGACGCGGATATCGTAGCCGACCTGACGGTGTTGCGCCTGGACGACGAAGTCTGCTTGGTGCAAATCACCCGCCGCGGTTTCTTCAACCGCGTCAATCCAGGCGACCAAGTGTTCCGGCCGGCCGCAGCCGCTGAGGCGCCAGTAGTGGCTGGCGCCGCCACTGCCAATCCGTCAGTGGCCGCCACCGCGCCTGTGCCAGCCGCCAGCAGTACAAGCGACCAACGCTGGCCGTTCATCTTTGAGGCCCTGCGCCGGCTGTATTGACCCAGCCTAAAGCCGACGTTTGGCTGGGTCGGATTCGCTATTCGCCTTGTAATAGGGTAAAAGATTGAGCGAGTCCAGGCTGGCGCACTGACAAAAGCGCTGTGGCGGTGTATCATCATTCCGCGTATGGTGTTATTTTAGGCGGGGCTGTCTTCCGGCTAACCGTATCGAAGCCCGCTTGCCTCTTTGGCGCCGGTAGTGGTAAAGAAAATCCACCCCTTGGCGTCCGCAAAACAACCTGTTTTTCTGGAGTCGCTTGTGTATGTTCGCTCATGGTTACGCAGGATCGCCTTGTCCATCGGCGGCTTGGTTTGCTTGGCGTCGACTGCCGGTCAGACCGCGCTGCCACCGCTTGCCGCAGCTAGTATCCGGACGCCAGCCGGCGCGTCAAGCGCCTTAGTCCAAGCCTTTCCCGATTTTCTGGCGCTTCGTTCGGAGTTGCTGTCCCAGGTCATCACCGCTAATCCGACCGTCGCCCTGCGCTTCCCGACCACCCAGCGCACGACGCCAAACGGCCCGCTGCGCATCACGGTAGAACGGGTCGGCGACGTTTTTTACGTCATGTTCCTGTACGGTCGGGACGGAGCCTTTCCGTACAGCGCGCGCGGCAACATTATCATCAAGCGAGCGGCAAATACCGGCTATATCCAGGCTATCAAATGGTTGTTGAGTGACGACGGCCGCAGTTACCTGTATTTGACGCCCAATAACGAGCGCACGCTGATCGATTACGTTGTGGACGGGGTGGTAGTCAACCGCGGCTTGACGGCCAATACCTTGATTTATTATTTCCTGCTACAGCCCTTCAGTTTCCTGCACGACAGCCTGCGCGCCCAGCTGAACTGGCGCCTGGTACTAGCCGAACGCGGCCCTGCCGCCAGCCTGACCATGATGGACGCCATCGCCGAACTGCCGGCGAACCGCGTTCAGGCCGACGCCGTCGAGCCGGAGGCGGCATTGCTCTACGCAGCCGCCAATCCCGAGGCCATGGAGGCCTATCTGCGCTTGGTTAACCAGCCTGTGGACAGCTTCCGCGAACTAACGGTTCTGCCCTTGCCGACGCGCATCGCGAGCAGTGACGAGCGCGGCCGCGGTACGGTCGTTGATAACGCCGCCTGGTCGGCCAGCGCCGGCTTCCCGGCCGGCAGCCTGCGTCAGGTAGTCGGCTTGTGGGCTGGAAGGGCCTTTCTGTTGTTGGAGGCTTCCGGCCGCTACCTAGTTATACCTTGGCAAGCCGCCAATGGTAATCGCGAACTGTTTATCTGGGATTTGACGCGGCATCAGCCGCTCCCGATCGGTAGCACTCCAGACGCCTGGCCGACCGATAGCTTCCGTTTGTTTGAAATCCCCATGCCCTGAGGCGGCTCAGCAGGGGGGTGAAAAACGCGAATACGGCTTTGCTTTTTAGCACTTCAAAAGCCTATCAGACCGAGAGTAAGCTGTTTTCCGAATCCTGGTAAGGGCTAGCCACGTATTTGTCGGCGTTCCAGTCGTTGTCCCAGCGGACGTTGTCAAACAAGTAGCGGAACAGGAATTCACGGCCGGCGTCCAGCTGAATGCTGAGCTGAAAGCCGTTATCCTTGCTGAGCTTCATGGGCATGGCATTGCGGTCCCAGTTGGTGAAGTCGCCAACGACATGGGCACAGGTGGCTCCAGCGGCCTGCTCGGGCGAGATGACGAAGGTAACTGTGCAATTAGTGCCGCTCTTGTCGTATTTTTTCCGGATCATGGCGCTTCCCTTCCATTGCGATCATGTTGCCCGGCCCCGTCTCGCGATCAGATCCTTCCCGATGGCGAGATTGGAGAAAAGGCAACTGTATGGTAGAGTGTAGTGTAAAGTTTTCCTGAATGCAAATCGGCTAATGAATTTTGTCTATGGCTTGACAGTTCCAGGGTCCTTGGGTATACCGGATGGGAAAGTTTCCGGCCAGCCTGGTCAGAAAAATAAAGAATTAACCGTCCCGGAAGGGGTTTTTTTAATACAATGAGGAGGATTCAATGAATATTCTGGCCGAAGAATTAAACCGTAGTTTGTCCGGGACTTGTGCCTTGCGCCTGCTTTCGGACATTGGCCAACGCATGTATTTTCCCAAAGGAATCCTGACTCAGAGCGCCGAGGCCACGGAGCGCGCCCATAAATTCAATGCCACGGTAGGTATGGCCTACCACCATGACCAGCCTATGATTCTGGATGCCGTCCAGGAGCAACTGCCCGGCCTGACGCCCAAGGAAGCCGTGGCTTATGGACCAACCGCCGGCGTGGCCGCCTTCCGCGAGTTGTGGCGCAAGGAACTGATCCGCAAGAATCCCAGCCTGCACGACAAGCACTGTTCGCTGCCGGTGGTCGTACCTGGCCTGACCGCCGGTATCTCCTACCTGGCGGACATGTTCGTCAGCCCCGGCGACGCGGTGGTGGTTCCGGACATGATGTGGCCTAATTATCGGCTGGTTATCGAAGAGCGGCGCGGCGGCAAGCTCAAGCAGTATCCGTTTTTCGACGCCCAGGGCGGCTACAATATCGCCGGCCTGGAAAGCACCGCCCTGGCGGCCGCGGCTACCCACCAGCGCGTGGTCATCATCCTCAACTACCCGAACAACCCTACTGGCTACACCCCCAGCCGGGTGGAGGCTGACGCCATGGTGGCGGCCGTGCTGCGCATCGCCGATGCCGGCAACGACGTCCTGATTATCGCCGATGACGCCTATTTCGGCCTGCAATACGAGGAAGCCAACCTGCGCGAATCGATCTTCGCCCGCCTGGCCGGCCTGCACCCGAGGCTCGTGGCGGCCAAGGTGGATGGCTCCACCAAGGAAGACTACGTCTGGGGCTTTCGCGGTGGCTTCGTCACCTTCTCGGGTCACGGACTCGACGAGCACCAGTACGGGGCCTTGGTCAAGAAGCTGATGGGCGTTATCCGCTCCAGCGTCTCCAGCCCGGCGGCGCCCACCCAGTACATCCTGCTCAAGGCCATGCAGAATCCGTCTTTTCACCAACAGAAGGAACAATTCGCCGGGCTGTTGGAATCCCGCTACCGCCGCGTCAAGGCCTTCCTGGCTGCCAATCCGGCGCCGAAAGGCCTAGTCGCCTTGCCCTTCAATTCCGGTTACTTCATGTGCTTTCTCTGCGATGGCTTCTCGGCCGAGGCCTTGCGCCTCAGGCTGCTCGATGACTATGGCGTCGGCGTCATTTCCTTACAGGAACGCTGGCTGCGCGTCGCCTTTTCCAGCGTTGAGCTTGAGGATATCGACGAGTTGTACCGCACCATATTCGCTGCCGTGGCCGCCTTGCCGCGCCAACGCTGAAGTCGCTTGATTCGGGGTGACCAAGTCGACCAGGGCGACCAAGTGAGCCGTAACCGCTTCCCGGCACCGCGGCGGCCAAGACCTGGCGCCGCCTGGCTGTCCGTGGGCTGGCTGTGCGCCGTGCTGCTGTGTGGCCCGGCCTGGGAAGCAGCCGCCCAGACCGCCAGCGGAGCCGGCAGTGGTTCAACCACGCCGCCAGCCGGAACTTCGGCTCCGCCGGCTGCAACCACCGCCCCGGCGCCGCTACCGATCTACCAAACTGGCCTGGCCAGCTGGTATGGCGATCCATTCCACGGTCGCCTGACTGCCTCCGGCGAAGTTTTCGACAAGCGCGCCTTTACGGCTGCCCACAAGACTTTGCCGTTCGGCACCCTGGTGGTGGTGCGTAACCTGGACAACGGACAGACCGTGACGGTGCGCATCAACGACCGCGGTCCCTTCGTGGCTGGCCGCATCATTGACCTGTCGCAGGCGGCCGGCGCGCGCCTCGGCCTGGCCACCAGTGGCGTGGCCTGCGTCAGCCTGCACATCCTGCAGGCCTCGCCCCTGCTTACCAACCCGCCGCTTAAACGCCTTCAGCTGGGTAGTTTCGGTGTGGTGGCCAACGCCCAGGCGGCAGCGCGACGGGCTGCCGCCGCCGGCATTACGACCGTCTATGAGACGGTCGGCGCGGTAACACGAGTGGTGGTCTACGTGACAGCCGCCGAACTGGCCGCCACCCTGGCCGCCTTGGAGCGAGCTGGCTTCAGTCAGCCACAGGTGTCAGACGCGCCGCCGACTCCATAAAGCTGACTTTTTGCCTGCTACCTGAATTTGCTTCACGGTCGGCAATGGCGTAAGATGAAAGCATAGCCTCGCCTGGCTGCCGCCTAATGTGGCAATTCAGGGACAAGGTTAAGCTTATGGCTGGAAAGGGACCAGGGCATGAGAAATCGACGGGTAACGCTGCTCCTGACTCTTGGGTGGATCGTTGGCCAGCTTTGGGCGCAAGCTGATGGCGACTTGCCGGTGGCGGTGGCGGTCGGTTTGACCTGGACTAGCCCGACGGGCCTGCGTCTGGTGGCCGTTCCGGCCGGCGACTTCCTGATGGGCAGCGCCTCAGCCGGATCGGAGTCCGAGCGGCCGGTTCGCCCAGTCAGCCTCGGCGCCTTCTGGATGGCGGCCACCGAAATAACCCAGACTCAATACCGGGCCGTCTTGGATCGCAATCCCAGCTATTTTTCCGCTGGCGCAGCCGCAGCCGAGCGGCCGGTGGAGCAGGTTAGTTGGTACGACGCCTTGGTTTTCTGCAATCGCCTCAGTCTGCGTGAGGGGCTGACGCCGGTCTACCGCATCAACCGCCTGCACGATCCGAATCGTTGGGGCGCGGTGCCGACCGCCGGACCAGACGCTGCCTGGGATAGTGTAACAATCAATAACGCCGCCGACGGCTATCGCCTGCCGACCGAGGCCGAGTGGGAATACGCGGCGCGGGGCGGCCCGGTCAGCCGCGACTGCCTGCTGGCCGGAGCTGATCAACCGGAGGCTGTAGCCTGGTTTGACCGCAATGCCTATGCGCTAGGCGCCGACCAGCCGGACTGGGGTACGCATCCGGTGGCTGGGAAAGCCGCTAACGAGCTTGGCCTCTACGACTTGAGCGGCAACGTCATGGAATGGTGCCATGACTGGTCCGGCCCCTACGGCGACCAACCGCAGGCCAACCCGACCGGTCCGGCCAACGGCGAGGGCCGCATTATCCGCGGCGGCAGTTGGGATCGGCCGGATGCCTACCTGCGCAGCACCGCCCGCGTTCGTTTTCTGCCCTGGCGGCGCTACCTGACCATTGGTTTCCGGGTAGTGCGCCGCAGTCCGTGACTGGGGCTAAGCGCCGCCAGCCCGGGCAAATGGACTGGTGGCGATCAGAACACTAGTTGAGTAGGTGGACCTTGTAACCAACGCCAAAGCGCAGGTAGTCGGCGCGTTCACCAGCCTGCAGGACATCAGCGTCGATGATATAATCGGCCTCGGCGTAGAAGTTGCCGAGGGCCAGGCGGGCGCCAGCCAGATAATTCAGGCCAAAGCGGAAGTCACCAGTGATATCCATGGTCAACAGTACTCCGGCCAGGACATCGACCGAGAGGAAGCTTAAATCAAGCGAGGCCTTGGCGGTAATGGGAAAATCGCCATAAAAGGCGCTGCCGGCTCCAAGGTCCCAGGACATGTAGAGCATGCCGATTTCGGCCCCGACTTCCAGAATGGAGAGCGGCCGGTACATCAAGTCAATCCAGGCGCCGCCGCGCAGGCCGAGAATCACGTCGGCGATTTCCGCGCCAGTATCGTAGCGCTGGCTCCAGGTAAGGGCCAGGCCGGCATCGGATGTGACAACGGAACCTTCGGCAAAAACGGCCGGGGTAACCAGGAGGGCCGCCAGCAGGCAGACAAGCAAAAAGCGTTTCATGAGAACTCCTTCATTGAATTATATAGCAATATGAATATTACTACGCGATGATTATAGCATGACGGAAGTTGAAAATCCAGCCTATTTTAGGGTCAGACCCCAGCCGATGTGCGGCGCCCGGCGCGATCTTGACCGGGCCGGGCAGCCTCTTGTCGAACAGCACGGCGGCTTTCATCATCGTCAACAAGTTCTGCGACGGCTTGCCCTTGTACCGCCAAGAAGCCCTGTTCGCGCGCATGGGCCTTGATTTGGCGCGCGGCACCATGGCCCGCCACGTCATTCGCGTGGCCAAAGCCTTACAACCGCTCATGGACTGCCTGCAGCGCGATATCCGCAATTCTCCAGTGCTTGGGTTCGATGAGACCGAGGTGCAAGTCCTCAAGGAAGATGGCCGACCGCCGACAGCGGCCTCGAGGATGTGGATAGCCCGCGGCTTCACCGCCGATGAAGAAGCCAAGCCTTTCGTCTGGTTCGCCTACCACGACTCGCGCTCAGGTGACGTGGCGGAAGCCATGATCGGCTCGAGTTTCTCAGGCTTCCTGCAAACCGACGGCTATGCTGGCTACAACCGAATTGGCAAGCGGCCAGGCATCGTCCACGTCGGTTGTTGGGCACACATCCGGCGCAAGTTCCACGAGCAATATGTTTCAGCCGAAGCTTCGCCGCTGGCGGCTGAGGCATTGGCCATTATCCGCAGGCTCTATGCAATCGAGC
>MIAR01000007.1 GCA_001829185.1 Spirochaetes bacterium GWB1_60_80 | reverse complement strand
TTTTGAAATCAACGGTTATTCTATCATAATTTTGTCTTTTACATCAAAATCAGAGGTTGTTTTGGTTAATGGTGTGTAATTTTCAACAGCCTGTTAATGGTGTGTAATTTTCAACAACCTGCTAAGTGGCCAACGCCTGCGGGTAACGGGCGACGATCCGCGCGTCGGCATTTATCTGGTGGCTGTGGCCGACCCGGCCGTCCGCATCAAGGTGCCGGCCAGCTACATCACCTGTAACCGGCCCGGTCAGCTCGAATTTTTCGTGCCGGACGAACTGACAGTCGGACAGTCTTATCGGCTGGAACTGGTGTCGCAGTTCTCGTGCGGCGACTACCAAGTCAAGGAACCGCGTGTCTGCGCCAGCCCAATTGAATTGTTGGTGGTTGCCTGATTAGTTAAGTTCTGCTGATTGGCCCGTCGCGTAAGCGGCGGGTCTTTTGCTTTATTTGAGTGAGCTTATGGTATCTATGCCAGGCATCTGGCACATTATGATTCCACCAAGTTCACCGCTATCCAAGTTTATTAAACAGAATTCTTCTAGTATCAGTAATGAGCAATAAGTAATGATTGTTTTCAGGAGAGATAATATAAGCGATTCCGCTATTTTATTAAAGGTTCGTATAACATGTTTCCATGATACCATTAGCAAATTAATCATGATAGAATCAATCTGTAGTAATAATTACTTATAATTTAAATTCTTGTCAGTAGAAAAATAATTGCGAATCTTTGCTCGTCTTGACATCTAATCATTTGTCAGATATGCTATTATTGCAAATTTAGATCTTTGATTAATGCAAAAGTATATTCCCAATCACTGAGCTTGAGAGGTATTCATGATAAGGCAAGTGCTGAAAAATTGTTGTGTTGGCTTTCTATCTTTTTTGTTTCTTTGTTTTTACGTGGCATGCGGAAATGGGGAAGAAAGAGAAACGCTCGGGAATGCTCAAAATGGAGATAATGGCGTTTCGGCTATTCTTCAGGCAACAGATATGGAAAAAGCTGGCGAGTTTCATTCCAAGCTTTTGATTTTAAACGAAACCGAGCGGCGCCAAGGCTATCAGGCAGGGTCTGGTCTAGTTGCGTCAAGTTATTACGAGCAATTAGGATTGGTAGTCCCCGCGGTTTTTGCGGCATGCGCTGACTTGTCGCAGGCTTATGCGACTGGAATGATAACCATAGATGACTATGCTGGTAGCTTAAATCAGCTTGCAGCAAATTGGATGGACCAATCGAGTGAGGATGGCCGCTTGGTTAATCAGTCGATCGAAGCAGTTCGTCTCTTTTTGGCCTCGGATTGGGCCGGTGCAGAAAAGATATTGGCAAATCTGGCTGGCTACACGTTACATGATGATTCATTTCAAGCCTGGATGTACTTAGTTGCACAAATAGAGCTTAATGAATCAAGGCCCTATCAAGGCGACCAGATTGTGGTCTATGACCAGTTGGCTACGGCATACGGGAGTATGATGTCGCGGTATCGGTTGTTACCGCAATATTGGTACTATGCAATGCGTATTAATCTTAATGATAGCCTGGCCATCGATGCAGCAGAGCGTTGCATTAATCTGGCCCCTACCGGACCCTTTGCGCTTTTGGCACGGGAAGCGTTGGCGGAATTATGGTCTTTGCCAAAAGGGGCGGCAGTTGGGCTCCTAACGGTTCAGGAAATTCAAGACTTGATTCAAACTGCTCTCGCGGACGCGGATTTGGAGCAGATTAAGTCATTGTTCCCCTTGCTGGGCTTGGCGGATAACCCTGCGACACTTTACGCTTTAGGAGCCCTTCAAGGACTGGCTGATAATCAAATTGTAAGACAATGGATCCAGGCAGAATCTGCAAAAGCTAACGGACGCCTGGCAGAACGTTTGCGATATGCTGGTGGAAGACCATGATGGGTAAAAGATCACTATTACTCGGTTTTTTGATGATTGGCGCTGTGTTAACGAGTTGTGACCAGTCTGGAAAAGATTTGACTGCACGAACATATTTGTCGGCTTTACAAGCTTATGAGAACCAGGAATTCGATCAAGCCTTACGACTAGCGCGTGAGGCTCAAGGGCAAGACAAGTCCTTTGCGCCTGCCTATAATCTCGCCGGCCGGGTGCTGTATACGCAATCTGATTTCGAAGGAGCGGCGAGGGAGTTTCGGCGGGCCTTTGATTTGCAGAATAGTTCAGTTGATACACGGATATGGCTTGCTCGCGCACTTGTGGCGCTTGAGGCAAGTGACGAGGCCTTAGTGGTTTTGAATACTGTATTAGCCGATGAGGATACAAATCCGGCGGCGTTACGGATGCTCTCAAAAATGGCCATTGAGCGGGGCGAAACAGCTGAATCCCTATATTTATTGGAGCAAGCCATTATGGGCCAAGGAGAATTAGGCTTGATTTTTATGGATAGAGCTGAATTACTTTGGGCGGCGGGTAAGAATGCAGCTGCGATTGATGATATTCAGATTGCGCTCAAGCTTTTGCCAAGTGAATCACGGCTTTGGTCAGCAGCCAATGAGTTGCTGCTCCGGATGAATGCGACACGAGTGGGGATTGAATGATTCAGAGGACGCGGATTCTTGAAGCAAGAATTTGCTTCGCCATTTTTTATACTCTTTTCTCTTTGGCATTATTATCCTGTGTTTCAATTGGAAATCTGTTTCCGGGCGTTTCAGCTTATGGAGCAATTTCCGCTGCCGATGGGCGCCAATTGTTTATTGAGCAAATCTTGGTTGAACGGACTCTTGAATCTACAACTGTGGGACGTCAATTTACCAAACTTGTACCCTTTTTTCTTAGTAGCCGGGGTTGGCAGGTAAATGAGACCAATGATGGTGTAAATCGGCGGGTGCGCTTTTTACTTCATGAGCATGAAGCCTACAAAAATTTTACCGCAACAAATGTTATTTACATTGAAATGTTGATTTATGAAGCCAATGAGATCAGCCCGATTTTTATCGCGCGAGTGTGGACTGAAGGACAAGAGTCGCTTTTAGATGAAGCATTGTTGCAGCGTCTTGCACAACAGTTGATAAACCAACTACCGGCAGTAAAAGTCGTGGCTGAGTAGAGCCAGCTTACCGTGAGCACCTCAAGCTTTCAACATCAATTATTCGGCCGCACCTTGGCGCTGGTTGTATTTTTGATCAATTTCAGTATTAGTTCGAATGTCGCAGTAGCCCAAGAATCCGAATACTCCATTAACGATCTGGTGTTACGGGCTATCAGTAACTCTTATGAGATAGAAGCAGAACGCGCTTCCCTTGGATTAAGGCATGGTGCCTGGCGACTAGCGTTCAGAAGCCTTCTGCCTGAAATCTCGTTTGATGCCATGGGCGATGAACGGCTGGTGTTGGATGGGCAAGATAATTTTAGTAAAAGCATGGGCGTCAGCCTCAATCAAACGCTTTGGGATGGCGGCCGCCTGTTGATGTCACGTATGTTTGAGGAACAGGATATTTCGCTGGCTTTGGTAGGTTTAAGAAGAAAGGAACAGGCCTTGGGCGATTCAGTCGTGCAGGCTCTGCGTTCATTGATAGCTACACGCCAAAGAATAGAGATCAGGCAACGTTCCTTGGATATGGCAAGACAGCAGTTAAGTTTGATGCAAATTGAAAGTAACCTTGGTTTGACATTGGCTAGTGATATCAATGAGGCGGAAATCAAAATTGCCAGCCTTGAATTAGAGCTCGACAATAATCTATTAGATTTACGCTTGGCCGAGCTGGAATTGACCAGTCTCCTGGGAATGGAAAGCGTTCCAGCCGTGAGTGAATCCTTTGATTTGGAAAGTTCGCGAGTTGAGGTAGAAGCAGATTTATATATTTCCATGGTTTTGGCGCGGTCGGTCGATTTGATTGCTCAACGTCAAGCTATCCAGAAGAAGCTTGCTGAAATTCGCGTGTATAATTGGTCCTGGATGCCGACGGTCAGCTTGAAGGCAACTATGCGCGTCAGCGGCGCATCTTATCCGTTGACTGAGTTTAATTGGAATGTTGGCCTGAGCTTGGATTTTTCGCTTCCATTTCTGAATTCAACCTTGGGAGTTTCTGGTGGGCAGGATGGGAATGATATTTCTACTATGCGCAGCAGTGCGCAAATCGATCCGTTAGCAAATCCTGCCGCCATGCTTACCCCTCAAAGTCAATTATTGGCGATCTCAATCGAGCAGGAAAAGCTGCAACAAATGATCGTCAGTCTGCGACGGCAAGCCCAAGCCGCGCTAGAGCGATATGCGATTGTTTGGCAAAGACGGCAATTGGCTGCTAGGGAAATGGCTTTAGCGCAAACTCGGCTAGCCTTCATGCAGCTTGAGTTGTCGTTAGGAAAAAAAACCAGGCTGGAATTGCTATCAGCCAGCCTGGCGCTTTCGGAAAAACAATTGGCTTTAATCGATTCACACTTGGCGGTGCTTAATGCCGAGCGGGAATTAGAGAAGATGGCGGAAATAGAGACTGGCGGCTTGGCCTTGTACTGTGCTGGAGAAGAATTATGAAACTGACAGCAAGAATCAATATCTTTTTTTTATGCGGTGCTTGTCTTCTTATGGTTTTCACGGCATGCAAAAAAGAAGAAGTCATACATTTGGATAGGGCTGTGGCGGTCCGTGCTGTTGTAGCTACCGAGACTGAACAACCTGATGAACTGGCCGTGTTCGGAAGTTTGGCTTGGGAAAAGAAATTCGAGATAAAATCACCCCAAGATGCCCAGGTACAAGCCATGTTTTTTCGGGAAGGTGACCTAGTTCGGACAAATCAGGTAGTCGCCCGCTTATATAATCCCCAAGTTACAATAGCTGTAGAACGAGCTGGCAATGGGCTGGAAAGAGCCAGGGCAGCCTTGCTTGTCGCCGAAGCCCGTTTGAGGGAAGGCATACTTGCTGCAGAAAGCAGGTTATTGACTCTTGAAAAATCGCAACTTGAATTGCAGCAGGCGGAGCGGGAACTTGCTGAGACAGAGAGAAAACATCTCGATCAAGAGCAGTTGTTTGCCGCCGGTGGCGTAACTGAGGAAGTGATTCGCGGGAGCAGATTTGCGTTGGAATCAGCGCGCGAACGAATAGTATTGATGCGAAAAGACATGGAAATTCGAGCCATCGGTACCAGGCCGATTGATTTGGTCAATGCCGGGATGGCTGTTCCAACTAACCCTGCAGCCTTGCGCCAGTCAATTTTGAATTTGAATACAGCTACTTTGCGCGCTGAGCGTGATGCTTCCATCGCCGGCGTCAGTACTGCCCAAGGTGAATTGGATTCCGCTCGTTTGGTCGATCAGGAACTTGTAATATTAGCCCCAGCTGGAGGTACTGTTGGCGCCAGGCACGTTGAGGTCGGTGAACGTGTTAAGCGTGATGATCAATTATTTACGGTAATTGATATGGCCATATTGCACGCCGTAGTGCCAGTAAATGAAGCCGAAGCGGTTAGGCTAACCCCGGGTATGAGTGCCTTGATTTCTATTGAGGCCTTGGATCGTGAGGTCGAGGGCAGGATCGAATTGATTGCCCCGATAGCAGATTCCCGAACCGCCAGTTTTTCAGTTCGCATCCGGCTTATGGGCCGGGTAACGGATTTACGCCCAGGGATGTTTGTTAAATGCCTTATCCGCTTGGGGCCAGCCCGTACGGTGCTTGTGGTTCCCGAAAGCGCTCTGTTCAGCCGTTCTGGCGAGAATGCTTCGCTATTCGTGGTAGCTGCCGGTAAAGCCCAGGCGCGAAGCGTAGCAACAGGTGTAAATATGGGAACGGATGCTGCTACAACCACAGCTGGTGGTGACCGAGAAATGCTCGTGATTGTCTTATCAGGACTACGTCCTGGCGAGGTGGTAATCCTCAATCCACCTACGGGCTTGCGGGAAGGCGATAGCGTCAATGTCCAATAATACAAATGTTACCCCATTTTTCGGCATGATCATGGCGGTATGGCTGCTGGCCTGCTCGTCTTGCGGGCTTATTGATTTACGTCCGGTTGTTGTTGTAGCCTTTCCCGCGGGCCGTAATCAGGTACTCGCGGCCGCCGATAGCTACGTTGCGCTGAATTTTCCTGCCGCGGTTGATAAGGTAATAGCAGAAAAAATTTTTAAAGTGATGGGGCCAGGCGGCGCAATATCTGGCGACTATGACTGGATCGATAACGAATGCCGCTTTACTCCGTATATTGACTGGCAGCCGACGGTAGCCTATCGTTTGCAAGCTCAGGGTGTCGTTCCGCTACTGGATGGCAGGATAGCCAAGCTCAATTACGATAGCAGTTTCTACGCAATGCGAGCTTCGCCAGGGCCCTGCTTGGCGAGTTACACTCCACTTGACCGCAGCACTACCAGCGTGTTTCCAGCGGATGATGCGCTCGTGACGCTCCTGTTTTCCGAAGCCATGGACATAGAGAGCGTCCAAAAGGCCTTTAAATTAAATCCAGCCATAGATATCACTTTTACCTGGAACAGCGACAATACGTTCGTTTCATGCGTGCCGAAACGGGCATTGCAGCCTTGCGCAGTGTATGAGTGGTCTTTGGCATCTGAAGCTACGTCCGCCGATGGCTCGCTGCTAGATCGTGCCGAGAGTGGTGTTTTTTTGACAATTCTTGATGTTGAAGCTCCAAGTCTAAACGCGATAGTGCCGATGCATCAAGTAGACGGCTTGTGGGAACTGGTAGCGCCAACAGCGACAGCCGCTGATTTTGAAACAACTGACGCCATTGGTTTTCAGTTTTCAGAAGCAGTTCAGCCCGCTTCTGTAGCAAGTGCCATAAAGTTTGAGCCAAGCCTGCAAGGACGATTTGAGCAATTGGCTGGCGATGTATTTGTATATGTTCCCCAGAAGGATTTTAACCCTGAAAGTGAATATACTGTCGTGGTGAGTGCCGGCTTGTTGGACTTGCCAGGGATTCAGCATGGTACCGAGCAGCGTTTTGCTATGAGTATCGTTACCCCGTGGCTGACGATTGACAGTATTTCTGCTGCTGATCCAGCCGAGATATTGACCAGCCCTGTTGCCGGACAGGTCTTGCAAGTAACGATTCTTGCGACTGGTGGTGAATTGTCGTTAACAATTAATTTTAATCAAGCGATTGGCGCTGAGGCTGCCATAGATGTAGTCAGTCGCATCAGCTTGAGCGGTTTCTTCCCCGCTTCGACGGCCTCGGGGATTACCCTGAAGTCCGCTGCTTGGTTAACAGCGGTGCCGACAGATATTTTAGTGCTGGTATATACTGGTTTGATACAGAGCACGCCCACCGAGACTTGTATATATAAACTTTCTATTCCTGGTGGCTTGGGAGGGATTTCTAACGGCTTGAATTCCCGGATGGAAGATGACTTTCAGCTCTATCTGGAGATAAAGCAGTGAGTATCGCATCCATTCCTTTCTCCATCAAATCAACGTTGCAGGTTTTTCGAATTTTTATGTTATCATTGTGCATGGGCGGAATATCCACAGTGCATTCCGGTTGTGATTTCCTTCGGACCGGTGAATTTAGCATTGATTCATGGTTGCCAGGAGCAGGTTATCAGGAATTTACTGCTGGCAGTACGCTTAGTCTTACCTTTTCGCTTCCGCCAGATACCATTTCTGTTGAAGAGGCGATCACCGTTACGGCCGATGGCGTAGAGCTCGTCGGGCAATATGAGTGGCAAGGGTCAACCGTCGAGTTTATACCAGCTTATCCACCGTTAGTGCCGTGCGATTATATAATACGGGTGGCACGCTCCGCCCAAGCACTGGATGGTCTGTCACTTGACGATGATTTGGAATTCCGGTTCACGACCCGGACAAGCCATACCCGCCCCGAGCTGACAAGTTGCAGCCCTGGCCACGGATCTGCAGTAAGCGGATTGCGTGCTCCGTTGGTTTTATCGTTCAATGAGGCAATTGACAGCCTCTCTTTACGTAAGGCGTTCAGTCTGACGCCGACGGTTTCCGGTGCCTGGCAGTTCAATGGCGATAATACTACTGCCACGTTTACTCCGTTCCAAGACTGGGTGAGGACGCAAACGTATAGTTTGAAAATAAGCACTGCCTTGAAAACGCTACAGAATATGGCCTTGGTAGAAAATATTGAGTCTGAGTTTCTTGGCGGGACTGACTTGGCAGCCCCGCAGCTAATATCGCTGGTGGCCATCAATGCTTCTGACACAGTGGTGTTGAGCCTGCTTCCAGAGGATCCGTTAATGGCTACTCAGGTATTAAACGTTGGCTGGGAAGATAGCTGGAGCCTGCAAATTCAGTTTGACGAGCCGGTGAATTGTGCAACCCTGGACAGCCGCTTGGTAACCGAAGGTGGCCCAGCCCTGGAGCGGGTTGGCAGCAACCGGTTTGCAGCGACGGTCGTTTATCGCCTGATTGAAAAGCCGGATTGGGATTCGGTGTTCCTGTGTACCCTCAAGCCAGGTATAGAGGACCAGTCCGCAAACAAAAGTGAAGCTCAAGTGCAGTACCGGATTTGGGCCAATGGCACCGCCTCCAGGCCACCAGAAGTATTGGCGGTTCGCATGCCTTTGTTGCCAGGCGAGGCTGACATAGCTGCCCAGCTGTGGACACTATGGACTGTAGCCGATAGTTGGGGGCAATTTGATATTGAAGATGTCCCCCTTGGCTACCGGATCAATACCAATACTGCCACCTGTTTTGAGGTCTATATCCGCTTGGCGGAGAATACCGAGCTAAATCTGTACAGCGTTATGGAAAGCTTCAGGGTAGAAGCGACGGGGGGGGCGGTCAGTTTTTCCCCAAAACTGATAAAAACCAATACCGCGGAGTTTCTAAATCCGACGCCGGATGCCTCAGTCTCATTACCTTATATAAGGATAGAGATACATGGCACGCTTAGAAACTCGACAGAAGCGGGCATAGTGCGTTTAATTTTTGCTACCAGCCTGCGGGACAAGGCAGATCGGCATCTGGCGCAACAGTGGCAATTGCCACTGATTAAATAGGTACGGCCATGCGCAGTCTTTTAAAAGGCGCCGTTGACCGACCGATTGCCGTGCTCATGCTATTATTGGGGCTGCTACTGGTTGCTGGAATATCCGTCGCGAATTTGCCATTAGCACGCTTACCACCGGTAGATCGAGCCCGCGTCCTGGTAGACGCAGCCTGGCCCGGGATGTCCTCGACCGAAATGCGCAGCCTGATTACCAAAAGCCTTGAGGATGCCCTGGCTTCGGCACGCGGATTAAGTAGCATGCGCAGCATAACTCGGGATAGCCGTAGCTTGATTCAGCTGGATTTTGCTTGGGGCGAGGACAGCAATCGAGCCGCTGCGCGCGTCCGGGAATTGGTGGACGCAGTCTATCCTTCGTTGCCCGAAGGAGCGGAACGGCCTATCGTGTTACCGGTTGACAATGCGTCCGCGCCGCTGCTGGTTTTGGCCGTGACAAGCACCCGGCAGTCTGTAGCCTTTACCCGCCGTATTGTCGAGTACGAGATGAAAGCTCGCTTGCGGCAGGTGGCTGGCGTCGGCATGGTAAGTATGAGCGGCGGATCGGATAATGAAATCGTCGTTTTAGTGGATGTCGAAAAGGCCGCTGCCCGCCAGGTGGACGTTAGCCAACTGGCGCAGGCTATCGGGCAGGCTCATGCCGACATACCGGCCGGGAGTGTCCGTAACGGCCGCTTGGAGCTTTCGGTGGTGGCGCGCGGCCGCAGCACACGCTTGGATGAATTTTCCAGGATACTGCTTAATGGGCCTTCCGGTGCATTTCCGCTCGACCAATTGGCTCGGGTCGTGGAACGTCCGGCCCGGCAGGACAGTTTATTCCTGTATGGCGGTTCGGAGCAGATCTGCCTGGAAGTCTATGCCCGCGCCGATGTAGACCCAGTAGCGACCGCGCGCGAATTACGAGGCAGCATTGCCGACATGAGCCGGGCTATAGGCGATGATATCAAGATCGAGATCGTACGCGACGAGTCCTTGGCGATAGCTTCTTCAGTGCAAGGCTTGGGCCTGTCGATCGTGCTAGGCGCGATCGCGGCTATAGTAGTCTTACTGGCTGCCCTACGCAGCCTGCGGGCCGGCTTTTTGGTTTCGGCCACGATTCCGCTGTCGGCGGCCTGTTCCTTGGTCGTTTTGAGCTTGACTGGTCGATCCTTGAATAGCATGAGCCTGGGTGGCATTGGCTTGGCAATTGGCCTGATATCCGACAACGCGGTGGTCGTGCTTGACGCCATCGTGGCGCGCGTGCATAAAGCGCAGCGGCCGCTTGACCGGGCAATGGTTGTAGAGGCCGTGATGGAGGTAGCGGGCGGGACGTTTGGCAGCACGATTACCACGGCCGTGGTGTTCGTGCCGATTTTGTTCCTGCCAGGCGCCCTCGGAGCCTTGTTTGCCGATCTGGCCATCAGCCTCATCGTTGCCAACACCGCCGGCTGGATCATGGGTGTCTTCGCGCTTCCTTCCCTGTATTTCCTGATGCATAGACCTACGGTAGCCGTAAGAAGCGAGGTCTTGGAGAGGAAATATGGCAAGGCTCTGGCGACGGTCTTACGGCGCCCGCAATTTGTTATAGTAATATCGATTGTGTCGGCCATACTGGGTCTTGGGCTCATTCTGCAGCGGCCCGTCTCTTTCATGCCTGAAGATGAAGTAACTGAATATATCTATACCGTGAGTTTCCCGGCCGGTACCACCTTTGAGAGAATTAGCCGGGATGGGACGGCCATCCAGGCCAGGATTAATGAACTGGAAGGGATTAGCCATAGCTACGGCGTGGCTGGCGCGGAAGTAGCCGATTTGGTGCGCCGTTCCGATCCAGCTTGGTCACCCCAGAATCTGGTTATCTACTGCTTCGTGAAGGCTGGTTTTGACTCCCTGGCCCTGCGCGATAGCCTGTTCAGGTCGTCCACGACCATAGTGCCGGCCGATTGTGAGTATTTTATACAAGCGGCTATCGATCCGGCTGCCCGCTTGCTTGGTATCGATAGCCAGCAAGGGCTCGTGGTGCGCGGCGACGAACCGGATAGGGCCAGGGAAAATCTGGCGCAATTCAAGGACCGGTTACGTGTTTTGGCGGGCGATGCTGAAGCGCTGGTGCAGGTCAGCCCATCATCCAGGGTAACGCGAATTCTGGTAATTCCCCTGCGTGAAAGGCTCAGTTTATTGGGACTGGACAGCAGCCAGTTGGCCTCGGCGATGGGTTATGCGGCGGAAGGCGCGGTGATAGGCACTATTGAACTGGATGGCATCAGCCAGTCGATACGGGTGGCGGCCGACCCGGCGCGGCTTGATGATAATGCCGACGCTGGCTCCCGTTATTTGACCAGTATCGACGCGGTAAGGTCATTGCCGATACTGCTGAAAGAAGGCTTGCTATCCGTAGGCGCGATAGCGAACTTTGTTGAGGACGATATACCGGCGGCTTTAGCCAGGATCGACCGGCGCGACGTATTGTATGTACGCGTGCTGCCGCCGGTTGGCCAGGAAAAGCCTTATGCCAAGATGATCATGACCATCAAGCAAGAGTTGCCCTTCGTTCAGGACCATGATGAGTCAGCCTTGAAGCAGCACGGTAAAGCCTTGCTTGGTACCATTATTCTGGTAATTGTTTTATTATATTTGGTCCTCAGCGCCCAGTTTGAATCGCTCGGTTTGCCCGCCCTCCTGCTTACCACTATCCCCTTGGCCTTGGCCGGGGCCGGCCCGGCCCTCATCTTGGGCGGCGCAGGCCTGGATTCTGGAAGCGTCCTAGGCTTGGTAGTCTTGTTTGGCGTCGCGGTCAATAATGCGATAATAATGTTTGAAACTACGCAGCAATACCGGATGGCCGGTTGTTCTTCTGGCTTGGCCGCCTGGTTAGGCGCAACCAAACGTATACGGCCCATCCTGGCGACGACGGCGACCACCATAGTAGCCCTCGTCCCGATGATCGTGTTCTCGGCTGGGGCGGCCCAGCGTTCCATGTCCTTAGCCATGTTGGGCGGCTTGTTTGCATCTACTGTTCTGAGCCTGTTTTTGGCACCAGTGCTTTTCAATAATTGGCTGCGCAATTCCAAATTCTCCGCGCCCGCTGTCAAGAAAATACCGGAACCAGACGCATGAGCTCGGCGCGATTCGAGGCGGCCGAGCTTGGCCGTCATTGGTTTGATCGCCCCGTAGCTGCTATCTGCGTGGCTGGGGCTTTGCTTACTTTTGCCATAATGCTTTTTGCCGGAGCCGAATACGGTCCGCGCGAGGACGAAGGCCGCTCCGCCTTGGCTATAACTTTGCGGCACTATGGCGTTGATGCCCGGGAAATGGAACGGAGCATCGCCATCCCCCTCGAGGATGCCGTCAGTAGCCTGTCCGGGATAAGCGAGATGGTATCGGTAAGCGAATTCGGTAAAGTCCGGCTGGTTCTGCGCTTCAGCGGCGACAGTAACAATGATTATATGTATGAGCGGGTCCGGGAAGCGGTGCAACGGGTTTATGAAAAATTACCAACATCCGTCCAGCGGCCCGAGCTTGTTTCCTCTAGCGAGGGCCGTGGACCGGTTTGGGTGGCTTCAGTATCATCCGATAGGCTCAACCAGTTGGAATTAGGCCAACTATTGGAACGGGATTTAAAGCCAGCGTTGGAAAAGCTGCCAGGCGCCGGCGAGGTAGAGCTATCTGGCAGCGCGCCAGCCCAGTTACTGATAGAACTAGATCAACAAATCCTGGCCCGGTTGGGAAGTAGCGCTGGAATTATCGCCGGCGTTTTGGCTTCGAATGATATCCTTGCCCCATTGGGGAGAATAGAAACCGGCAGCATCCAGACCCGTTTGTTGTTCGACGCGCGCTATGCTGATCCTGAAAGACTGAAAAGCATCCGAATTCCCTTGGCCGAGGGAGGGAGTGTTAGGCTTGGTGACATAGCTAAGCTGACGATGGTGATGCGTGAACCGGATAGCCTGGCGCGTTTGAACGGAGCGCGGGCTGCGGTGGTGGCGGTGATGCCGGCTGGGCACGCTAATCTTCCATTACTATCCCGGGCGATTAACCAGGAATTGGATAAATTCAAGCAGAGTGGCGTATCTTTCATAATTCTAAGCGACACCGGTGACAATGTGGCCCGCTCTTTTTCCTCGACCTTGCAGGCGGCTTTGTTTGGCGCGTTGGCGGTAGCCGTAGCTGCCTGGCTGCTTTCCGGCCAGAATGGACGGAAAAGCGCCCGGCTGGTAGCTGTCCTGACGGTTCCTTTCGTGTTGGCGCTGGCGGCAGCCTCGTTAGTCTTGTTTGGCTTTAGCTTGGATAGGTATATCTTGGCGGGCCTTTCCAGTGGCATTGGCGCGGCGGTAGACGCCGCAATTTTAGGCAGCGAGCGGCTGCGCTATTGCCCGAACAGCAGTCTGGCGCGCGCAGAAATGAAGCGGCTTGTGCCTTCATTAGTGGCCGGTGCGGCTACGACTATCGTGGCGCTCCTGCCTTTAGCCGGGCTGGACGCAATCAGCCCTGGCGCTGGCCGTACGGGGGTGGCCATCGCGGCCGGAACCATGTGGGCCCTGTTTACGGCCGTTGCTTTATTGCCGCCTTTGGCGCTGATCGGTGGCTTGCCTGACAAGCGTGGCCGGAGCGGGAAGCCAGAGACCGGAAAAGACGGTGTATGGAAGCGCAGACTGGCCCGCTTGATACATCGCGGCCAAGCCCGCCTGGCCAGGCTGACGGTGCAGAAACCAGCGCTTATAATAATTTTCTCTTTTTTTCTTTCGATAGGCGGTGTAGCCTCGCTCTTACTGTTGCCCCTGGACCCGACCATGGCGGTGGAGGAGGATGCCGTTTTTGCGCATGTCGAGTTTGAGCCAGGCGCAGCCATCGATAGCACTGACAACCGTCTGGCCGAATGGTCTAGCCGACTTGGCGCGGTTCCTGGCATTCTTGCGGTGCAAACCACCGCGCGGGCTGGGTCGGGTTCGGGTTTAATCCAATTTGACGCCGAGCTGCTGGATAGAGCCAGCGTCAGACAGGCCGCCCGTGATACGCCCGTGAATGGCGGTTTTGTCTGGATTCAGGAAAATGATCTGGCGGAAAGAAGCTGGGAACTCATGGTGCGCGGGGAGGATGACGCTATCTGCCGGGAGCTGGCGCGCCAAGCCGCGGAGGCCTGTGGCACTATCGCTTTTGTATCGGAAACGATCTTGAATTTCAAAGATGGGCCCGAGGATGTAATCTTGCGGCCCGACCGGGAACGTTTGGCGACTTTCGGGTTTTCGTTTTCACAGGTTGGCGATGAGTTGCGCCGGGCTATTTACGGTCCTGTCGCCTATAAGCGGCTGGAAGATGGCCGCGAGTACGATGTTCGGGTGACCATGGCGCACAGCGAGGATCAAGCCAGCTTGGCGGATGTCGACACGGTATTGCTGGCCAGCGAAGCGGCCTCGATCCGTATCAGTGATTTGACGCGTGCCGTGCGCGAGCGAGACGTATCGCGCATTCAACGGCGCGACCGTCGGCGAATAGCCGGCATAACCATCCGCGGAACGATGATTGATCCAGTCAAGGTAAACCAGGCCGTACAAAAAGCGCTGGAGGCGATTGTCTTGCCAATAGGGTATTACTGGGAATTTGACCGAGAAGCCCTGCAAGGCGCACAACGTTTAGCTGGGTCATTGTGGTATTTCCTGGCCGCGGTATTGTTCATCTACATGGTACTAGGCATTGTTAGCGAAAGCCTCAGCTTGCCGCTGGTAATATTGGCGGCCTTGCCCCCCTCATTGGCCGTGCCAGCCGTGCTTTTACTGGCCAGTGGGCAGTCTTTTAACGCTGCCTTTGCCTGTGCCTTCGTGGCTGTAGCCGGCTTGGTGGTAAATGCGGCCGTGCTGGGCGTTGAGGAGTGCCAGCATCAAATATCTCTAAATTCTGCCGGCTTCTCAAAAGGTCAAAAGGCTGGTAGTATGCGTCATCCGGCCAAGGCTTTTTATAATGTGCTGCGGCAACGGATGCCGGCCTTATTGGCCACCTGCGGCACGACGGTGGCAGGCGCGCTTCCCTTCTTGTTTTTACGGGATTCTGGCAGCAGTTTGGTACGGTCTTTGGCTATCGTAAGCGCCAGTGGCGTGTCGGCATCGTTTGTGGTCTCCATCCTGCTGATACCGGCCCTGGCTGCATTGTGGCCGAGACTGTTTTTTCGACGAAATTTGCATACACAGGCCGGCATTGGCGCAGAGTAGCCTGGCTGGAAACTATTATCGTCTATCGACGAAACGGTGAAAAGGAGAAACAATTGAAGAAACTATTAACAGGCTTAGCAATAGCCTTGTTGCTGATGGCCTTAACGGCCTGCCTCGATCTGATTAACACGTATACGCTTACATATGACGCAAATGGCGCCGACTCTGGCACAGTGCCAGCCCCACAAGTCCAAACCCGTGGCGAATATGTTGAAATGGCAATGAACACCGGTAATCTGGCGAAGGCTGGTTACGAGTTTGGCGGCTGGAGTGAAAGCGCAGACGGATCTGATCACCTTTATACCGCAGGAGAGACGTACGATATTGATCAAGTATTTGATCTAACCCTGTATGCATATTGGACACACTTCTACCAAGTTACCTTCGATGCCAACCAAGCCACAGGGGGCACCGTGCCGGACTCCAGCCAAGTAATGTCAGAAGCTTTGTATGAGTTGCCTCTGAATAGCGGTGGTCTGATCCGTGATGGCTATACCTTTATGGGCTGGAACACCAAGGCTGATGGTACGGATTTTACTTACGCGGTAGGACAGTCGGTGAATGTTACCGCCGCAATTACTTATTATGCCAGCTGGGGGCAGCATTATGAATCGGCCACAATCGGTACGCTTATCTGTGTACCACGGGGCCGTTTCCAGCGTGACAGCGGGGCTGAAAATATCAGCGTAATTTCCAACCCCTACCGCATCAGTCGCTACGAAATAACCCGCGCCCAGTTTTTGGATGTAGTAGGCGGCGATCCTTCCGATACGGCCGCGTCCAGCGGCGACAGCGACCCGGTACAGAGGACGAATCTTTACCATATTATTACCTTCTGCAACAAGCTGAGCCTGCGCGAGGGCTTGACTCCGGTGTACGCGGTAAGCGGCATCAATTTTTCGACTCTGGCCTATGCCTCGATTCCCACTGCCGATAATACCACCTGGAATTCGGCAGTGGTTAATTGGGCGGCAAATGGCTACCGCTTGCCCAGTGAGATGGAATGGATGTGGGCGGCCATGGGCGCCACACATGGCTTTGGTTTTAGCGGCTTGGCGTATACAAGCGGATATGCCCGGGCCTTCGCCGGGTCGACTGGCAGCAATGCCATCGGCGATTATGTTTGGTATGGAGAAAATTCAACGACAACTACGCACCCCGTCGGCGGAAAACTAGCCAACGAATTAGGACTTCACGATATGTCAGGTAATGTCTATGAATATTGTTGGGACAGGTCTAGTTCGGACGCTGACAACCCTGGCTATACAATGACTGGTTGGTTGCACGATTATCATGGAGATACTAGCACTACCAATCGTGTAATGCGTAGTGGTTGTTTCTCCAGTTCGGTTAGTAGCGTTACCATAGCCGAGCGCGGTTTTCCTGGAGCTTATTCTATGCTAAATGTACTTGGCTTCCGAGTGGCACGTAACTAAAAAAAGAGCCTTACAAATTGTTCACTACAGCCAGGCAGAATCGCCTGGCTGTTTTATCAAGAGACGGATATAAGGCCTAGTGTTTGATCTGATTTCTCAATAACATATAATCCTGGTGGTGAACGACACCCGTCGCCAAGTATCCTTTTTTATCTCCATTTTCTGTGGGCTTCACAAATAGATCAAATAATATTAAAATAAACACTGCTACGAACGCGAGTTACGGCCAAGGGCGTTTTAGCCTAACCAATGCAGAAAAAACTGGATTATACTGAATTTGCGCGCTAGACTACTCAGGTTATAGTGTCTTAAAAAAAATCGCGCCTTCTGGGCGCTCTCGACAGTATTGTCACGCCGGATAACCGGATTCCGGAAATCATCAGACAAGGATATACCATGTTGAACAGACAAAAAGTGTGGGCGATAGTTGTGCTTCTGGCGGTAGTCATGACGGCGACAGGCTTTGCCCAGGATCAATTCAATAGTCAACATGTGGATACCTCGGCCCTGGAATTCAGCTTCCAGCGGGCAGACCGGGAGAATGACGCCGAACGCTGGCTGGCCGAGGTGCAAAACGGCCTGACGGCGGTGCGCGCGGCCTGGGAAATCGACGCGCTGGCCTGGTACGCGGATCCCGCCGAATTGGCGAGTGCCCGCCAGGGCTTGTCTACCTGGTTGGATGAGGCCGTGGGGGCGCGTTATAGCCGCTGGCTGAACGAACGCTTTTTTGGCAACGAGGCCGCCAGACTGCGCCAGCTGATGCAGGAGCAGGTCGGGGAGGCTAACCGCCAGTATTTGTATCAGACCGACGCCGACGGCAATATCCTGTATGATGCAGCGGGCGATGCCATGTTCATACGGCCAGACCAGAACGCCAACCTGGAAAGCGACCGGGCCGAATGGCGTACCATGATCAACGATGGCGCGGTTAGCCTGGTTGATAATTTTATGGCTTTTGTCCAGACCAAGGCCGCGGCCTTGCTGTCGTATTTGACTGGCAGTAATGATACCCGTTTTAATGATCTTCTGGCAGGCTTGAAGCAGACGGCCGGCGAACGGCTGCAACGCGAGCTGGATGTGGTGGCCAGGCAGGAAGAGCGCTTGTTTATTGCCCGGCGCACCAACGATATCTGGAGTCTGCGCCGCCAGAGCGAAGGCGAGACGGCCGACGTTATCGCCACAGAGCTGGCCAATCAGACAAGTTATACCTGTGACCAGGCGCTGCTGGCCTTGCAGACCCGGATTGAAGCCGCCCAGGATGGTGGCGGCGACCTGGCCCTGGCCGGTGAGGAATGGCTGCAGCAATTCCAGGCGCAGTTCGAGCGCGGCTTGTCAATCTGGGAAGAAACCGAAGAGAAGTTCATTGCCCGGCGCATGCAGTGGGAAGTGCAATCCGGCGATTTATGGAGCGAAGGCAACAAGGCCTGGGCGACGGCGCTGCAGAAGATCAGCCAGGCACGCGATAGCTGGCAGCAAAAAGCCCTGGCCCTGATCCAGACCGGGGAGACGGCCTTCGAGCAAGCCAGCGCGGAGCTGAGCGCGCGCATTACGGCCGCCAAGACCGAGATGCAGCGCGACGGCGAAGAACGGGCCGAGGCCTTTGCCAATCGGGCGGCGGCCTGGGTGGAGGTTTACACCCAAAGCGCCAGCATGATGTTGAGCGCTAAGGATAGCCTGCGTTATTGGCTTACCCAAGCCGGCGTTGTGGCGATGGACATTAGCCAGGATGCCGCCGGCTTCGAACAAGCCGCCTGTACTACCTTGCTTGCTCTTCTCAGTACCGAACGCGATCGCTTAGAAGGCGAAAGCGGCTGGCGGCAGAGCAGGGCCGCCGTTGACGCCAGGCAAGCCGAATATGATACCTCTTCGGCCAGTTTGACCAGCTTGCAGGAAACCAAGACCGGCTTGCTGCAAGAACAAGCGGATCTACAGGCTGAATACGATACCTTGAATGCGATCGAACAATCTAATCTTACTGATGAGCAAAGAGAGAGATTAGAAGAGCTTCCGGCGGAACTTGAGAACAGGGAAACAGCCTTGGCGGCGCTCGAAACCGAGATCGAGCAAGCCGTGGCCATAAAAGGCGAGGCGGAAGCTGCCTTGCTGGCCGCTAAAAAGCAATTCGAGGCGGCAAATCCAGTGTGGATGTTTCTCGAGGAAAAATTAGCAAAGACCTATAACAACCTGGCTGAGTTTTTGCCGGTTATAAAAGAGCTGACCGAGCGCCCGGAGTATGCCCTGCGCCGCAACGGCTTTGAAGCCATGTTTGAGGCCGTCAAGTGGCAGGCTATATACAAGACGTATGAACAACACGCTATCGAGGCGCGGACCAAGCTGATTCAGGAGTTTGATTTACTGTTGGGCGCCGAAGGCAGCGGCGCGCCGCTCTTGGTGGATGTCCTGAATCCGACGGCCAGCAGCGAGGATTTCTTCCTGGATGAATATCAGTTGGAGCTCCTGCGTGTCAGGTCGGTCGAGAATTACTGGACCAAACGGCTGGCCATCGCCACGGCCGTGTACGAGTATGCCACCGACCAGAGCGCCGGGCGGGAGACGGAAGCCGATACCGCCCGGCTGTGGGCGGAAAGTAAAACCGCCTATGACGAGGCTCTGTCGCAGTACCAACTCGCCGCCGCGCAACTGACGGCTTTAGGCGCCGCTATCGGCAGCAGCCAAGAGGCCATCACAGCCGCTCGCCAGGCTTTGACGGCGGCCGGTACCCAACTGGAGACCCTGAACCGCCAGTACGCCGACCTGGTAGCGGTCATGCTGCTGAACAGCAATGAATTTTTACGCCAGGCGGTGGAAGACCGCTATTGCGATTTGTTGGCCTTGCATGGTTTAGGGCCGCGCGCCGATGCCGAGGCGACCACCGAAAGCGAACTGATGGCCACCTATCTGGCGGCGGCGGCGGCCTACCACCATGACCAATTCGTGGCCACGGCCGCCGGCCAATTACAGGGCTTGATCCAGGGCGACGACAATCAGCCTTCGCTGAAAGCCTTGTCCGACCAGCAAACCCTGCTGGCCGGTTTCCTGGCCGAAAAAGAACCGACCGATATCGCCCTGCTGCTTACCCAGTATGACACCTTGAAAGAGGCCGCGCCGTATCAGAGCATTCAAGCCTGCTTGAGCGCCTATGATGCCGAGTTCCAGGTTATAAGCAACCGGGTTTTCACGGGCTCTGATGCCGCGGCCCAGAAAGAAGCCGCCTTAGAAGAGCTAAGTAGCCGCTATCAGCGCTTGATTCATCTAACCCTGGGTAAAGCGCTGGCTCAAGCCACCACCAGCCTGGAGTCCCGCCAAGCCGGCCTGAAACTATTATGCGCGACCGATGCCGGTGCCTGGTACGAAGCCGTAACCGCCAACGAGTTGATGGCTGGCCTGAGCGTCGCCGCCAGCCTGACGGCCGAAGCGGAAGGTTATCAAGCCCAACTCTTGCGGGAGCGGGTCGGCCTGGCCTTGGAAGCCTTCACTAAACTGGCCAACCCAGCCAGCGCTGAACCACTCTCGGCCAATGGCCAGTGGTTGACGACACTGTGGCGCGGGACAGCGGACTCGGCCCAGGCTTGGTTAACCACGCTGCAACAGATAACGGAAATTCTGGCCCAGGAGCTGAGCCTGGCCGCTACCGGAACCGAGCTGGAAGCCTTGGCGGCCGGCAATAGCCAAGTGCGCCAATTCCTGCTTGGCAATACGCCATTTATCGTGGCCGGGCAAGATGTGCTTGGCCTGTTGACAGCCGAAACGGCGACGCGACTTGAGGCTACCCGCAATCGGCAGTTCGTGGTGGCGATGTATGGTTCTTATAGCGCCGCCTTGAATGACGAGCGCTATGCAGCCAGTATGGCCGTCCTGCAAAGCTGCCTCAATGAAGTGACCAACAGTCCGGACAGCACCGAGTTGCCGGCCATCAAAACCATCGGCGACAGCCTGGTAGTGGCTGGAAACGACTGGCAGGCCGGCCTGCAACGGATCAACCAGGCCGTGGCCGAGGCCGCCCAGGCCGCGCCGGAGTTTGTAGCACGCCAGTTAGGGCAATGGCAACAAGGCTTGAACCAGTATGTGATGGCCAAAGCCTGGCAAGCCAACGTCGACAGCCCGACCGATATAGCCAGCCTGACAAACAGCCTGGAAGCAAACCAAACCACGCTGAGCCAATTACAGGATCTCTTGAATACGCTGCAGGGCGACAACCAATATGAACTCATTACCAGCCTTTACCAGCTTACACAGCCTAACAACCTGGGCCTGAGCGCCTCCGTCCAGGCCGTACTTGGCGACTTGCTGGTAGAAAAACTGAGCGCCGGCCTGTTTGCGGGCTATATCAAGCCGGATTTTAACGCCGGCCAGCCAAATTGGGCCAACGTCCAGGTTGATTTGGAAGCCTTGCTGCACAGCCAATATGGCCTGAACTACAGCGCCGCCGACACCCACCTGGCTCTAGCCGTCGAGAACGTGGTACGAAAAGTCCAGCTGGATTACGCCCTGGACACCAGCCAAAAGCCGGAAGACGTTATTAACCAGGAAAACCGTTTGGTGGTGCTCGGCGGCTACATGGAGCTCCTGGCGCCGGATTACTATAATCAGTACTTGGGTCGCCTGCCTCTAGCGGATTTGGTAGCGCTGGATATACTGCCGGGAATTCTCAATACCATCGTGGGTCGACTGGCGGCCGATGCCACAGCTGCCGACTTTAAGGCCGCGCTTAGCGCTCTGGTGACGTTAGACGCTGAAGGTAATTATACCTCGGATTTTTTGACCTTACTGGACGGGCAGTCGCCGGCCGGTCTGGCTATGACCGCCGCCTGGCTGCAGGGAGCCATAGACGATTGGCCAACGGACGCGATCTTGACTGAACACGTGGCCGCCTTGCGTGCCAAGGCCGCGGCTGATTTTGAGAGTACCCTAGCCATTGGCAAAAGCGCGATGGATGAAATCCGGGCGGAGTTTGAACAAACGGGAGCCTTTGCGGCCTATATGGAAAGCGGCCTGGCGCTCCGCCTGGCCAACCTGGGCTTGACGGCCGACCTGACGCAACAGGTGTTAGAGGCCTTCCTGCCCGCACAGGCCACGCTGGGCATGGCGCAATTCGGTAATGCTAATGTTGGCGAGCTGATCCGCGCCAGCCTGACGGCCAACGCCAGCCACGAATTCAAGCAAGACTTGTTATATTTGCTTTATGAGCCGCTTATATTTGCAGCCACCGATAGCCAGCTAAACGCCCTCACGGCCGAAGCGCAGGCTTCCGGTCTAGATATAACTCGCTTTAGCGCCACCTTAGAACAGCGCCGCCAGCTGAGCCTGAGCCAGCTATATATCGGCGAATTGTCCGGTGAGCGCGGCGCCTGGGCGATGGCGCGCAACGCCGACGATGCCCAGCAAGCCGTCGCCATCCTGCGCCTGCTGGACGGCGGCGCCTCGGCCGGCGGCCCGGCTGACCCAATTCTTCAAGTGCTGACCCAAAGCCTGGTGGCCCGGGCCGAAGCCCTGTTCCAAACGGCCAACCGTCAACACGGCCTACTTGGCGTGGCCAGAACCTGGCAGGAGTGGAGCCAGCGGGAAACGGCCAATGAAGCCGCCGACCTGAAACATTGGCGCGAGTACCTGGTAGCCGACATCATTACCGGCACCGACTTGGTGAGCGGCCTGGCCACCGACCTGGAAAGCGCCGACGCCCTGCGCACCCGGGTAGCCGACCGGCGGGCCGGCCTGCTTACCGACGCCTGGCAGTACCAGGAGCGCCTGCAGGGCCAGCTCCAGTTGGCCCTTGAACGCTGGTCTAACCTGAGCGAGGATTGGCAAAAAGGTAATCCGGATCCAGTGAATCAAGTAGCGGCTGGCTTCCACTACCAGAGATATGGCGATTTCGCGACCCTCGTCCAGGCCTGGCTGGATGATCCGACCAAAGTCTTCGTGGCCAGCGACCTGCCAGAAACCAACTATACCCTGGAGGAAGCCTTCCAGGCGGTCGGAGCGCGCCTGCAGACTATCGAGCAACAACGCCAGCGCCTGATGGCCGAGATCGCCAGCCGCGGCGCCAGCTATGAGTTGAGCCAGGATCGTACCGCAATCGTGCAACAATTAGCCATCCTGAAACAAACCATCCAAGACCAGCAAACCCAGTATGACGAAAAACTAGCCCTCTACCAGACCGCCGCTACCGGCTTCGCCAGCGCCGGCGCCGACTATGACGCCCAGTACGACGTGGTAAAAACCAGCTGGGATAGCCTGGAAACCGCCCGCACCGCCTATGAAACCCGCGACGCCATCAAACGCTGGGCCGCCACCGCCTACCTGGCCGCCGCCAATACCGACGCCAGCGCCACCGTACCCGACGCCAGCGCACCCGGCGCTTGGCGCACACCGAGCGACGAATTGGACTTCTGCCGGCTGATGCAAACCAGAGCCAACCTGGCCACGGCCGCGCTGACCAACCTGAATGCCACCGTTACACAATTAGAGTACAACGACCCCGATTACAACCGGCTCTACCTGGCCTACCAACAAAATTACCAGGAAAAACTGCTGGCCGCCAAAGCCCAAACCGCCCTATCCGCCGCCGTCGCCGAAGCCGAACGCCGCAACACCCAAGCCTACACGGCCTGGCACGACCAATTGTATAAGAACGGCGTAGAATTTTTGAAGACTAAACGAATAGATGAATATACCGGTACAGACTTTGAAACCGCCAACTTTGGCCCTAATAGCATAAACAACTACCTGTATATCAAAGATGGCCGCCTGCGCATCAATTTTAACGGCGGTGACCTGAAAGCCATCAATGCTACTACCAGCCAGGACCTGGCAGCCCATTTCGCGCTTGACAAAACGATAACCGGCCAAAGCCAGACAAGCTCCACCTACGAACAGGAACTGAGCGCCTGGAACCAGCGCATCGCCGGCTGGCTGACAGACAAAACCAAATTCCAAAGACTAGCCCTGGCCCGCGCCTACCTGATTGGCCAGTTCCAAAAGGGCATACCAGGAACCGCTTCAGAAGCCGAAAAAACAAACCTTGAAGCCTTCAACAACATGCTCGGAGGCGTAGACTCTAATCCACTGGCCGATAGTTTAGGAAAACAATTACTCTACAATGCCCTCGGCCTCCAAATTCATTTATTCGATGGCGTAGCCTCCCAACTCAGTACCGCCGTTACCGAATATCACAATACCACCCTGAAAACTGAAATGGAAAAAGCCTGGAACGACCTGTCGGAAGAAGAACGGGCTGACCTGGAAATGCTCCTGTTCAGCATGGAAAATGGCAAAAACGGAAACCTGAAAGCCGTTTTTCAAAAAAGCCTGATTGAAAAAGAATTCGAATTCGCCAAACAAAGATTGCAGGAATCACAGCGGCAGCTTTCTATCGGCCATGGATTGAGCACCGGACGGATGCTGCTCTATTTTGGCTTGACTTTCCTCAACCCTGTCATGGGTTGGCTCTATGCGGCTGAATTCATTAACAATGCTTATATAATGTATAAAATGAGTGAAACTAGTGCCGCGATCCAGTTACTCAACAATAATTATATAAGCGCAGACTCCGCCGACAATCCCACCAGATTTAACAATAGCTTCAGCCAGAACGCCAGAAATACAGCCGCTTTCCAAGGTACAAACGTCAAAACCAACCTCGATGCCTATACCGCCACCACCGCCACCCTGGCCAAACTGAAAGGCAGCGGCGCCACCAGTACCGCCGAAGTCAGCCTCGCCACCCTGCAGACCGCCATGGCCACCACCGGCGCCCTGAGCGCCGAAGAAATGACCGACCTCGGAACCCTCTACCAACGCTTCCGCCAACCCGACGGCGACACCGGCCCCGTCAATGAACAAGTCAAGGCTGGCGACGCCACCACCCTGATTAGCCGCATGCTCAACTGGAGCCGCAACCAAACCGACAAGAGCCAGCAAGCCCTGGAAGAACACTTTGCCAGCCAAGCCGGCGACCAACAAACCGCCGCCGCTGCCTACCAGACCGTCTACAACCAGTACCTGCTGGGAGAGGCGACCGACGAGCAGTTAGCCGCAGCCGCCGCCAAAGCCTTCGGACCAGCCAGCGCCTCCTACCGCACCCACCTGCGCCGCCTTGGTAACCATTACCAGACCTACCTCTTTACCGAAACACCCAGCCTGGAAAGTGAAGCCCTCGGCGACATCTCCTCCTACCAGACCTTGATTCACCGCATTGCCAACGCCCGCAACAACGCCGAACTGCAAGCCCGCCAATACGAATGGCGCATACTGCAGACCGACCTCGAGCACAAGACCGCAGCCTGGCAGGACGCGGCCAGCCTGATCCTGGAACGCGGCCTGACCGACTTCGACGCCGGCTACAGCCGCCTGCAAGAAGGCTGGCAAGCCTGGCAGAACCGCTACCAGGCAGAATACGACCGCTACGCCTTCCTGTGGTCCGACTCTTGGCTGACCCTGCAGACCGACAAAATGGGCTGGGTAGAACAAGCCACCCTGGCCGCCAACACCGCCGCCAGCGACGTCCACCTGGCCCTCCTAGGCGACGCCGCCGCCAGCGCCGGACGCGCGGCCGAACTGGACATCATCCCGGAACTGCAGCTGGAGAATAGCTCCGCCAACCTCCTGGAGGAAGCCCTCAACGCTACCGGCATAACCAGCCTGAGCAGCGCCTTGAGTGCCCAAAGCGGCAGCGCCAACACCGCCGCGAGCAGCGTCCGCACCGGCCTGGGCGGCCCCTCCGCCTGGGACGCCGCTACCATCCAGGTAGCCGCCAGCAGCTTCGTACGCAGCGCCAACCAGGAACTGGCCGCCCGCCAGGCCCGCATCATGGCCGCCCAAGCCCGCGAGCAACTGGCCCAAATCATCGGCAGCATCGACAGTGCCGTGGCCGGCGCCAACCAGAACTTCAGCGACTCGATGGACGCCACCTGGCAAGGCGACGGCTACTGGAACATCTCCGGTGGCTACTACACCAAAGAAGTCGTGGTACATTCCACCGTTCAGGAAAAATACATCACCCAAGCCGCCAGCGTCCGCCGCTACAACCCCTTTGCCCCCGCCCCGGTGGAGATCCAGACCGACCTGTCGGAAAGTAACCTACAGACCCTCGACGCCGACGCCATCCAGGCCCTCATGCTGGCCGTGCAAGACGAAGTCGAAGCCGCCCAGGAAGTACTCTTTGGCAAGAAGGACGAAAAAAGCGTTAGTACCTTGATTCGCAGCACCTATGAAAAACCCGTCCTGGTTGATGGCATACCGGAAACCCGTTACGACGAAGAGGGCAACGAATACACCTATACCCCACGGGTCTGGACAACAGAAACTACCGCATTGGAAGCTGACCAAAAGGCCAGCCAGACAATCAGCCCCGGCCTGTTCGGTAACTACATCGGCGCCGCTCCCATCGTCAAGCTGCAACCCAACCTGGACGAAGGCCAGGATGGCATCTTTGAAGCCGCCAGCCTCGGCAAAGGCGAACTGGGCCGCCTGATGGCCGAGTACATCTACTGGAGCATGCAGGAAGGCCGCGGCTACACCGAAGCCAACAAGCCAGTCTACGACAAAGCCCTGTGGGACAGCCGCGGCAGCTGGTTCCAGGCCCCGACCATCAAAGGCCTGGTGGACATCGGCGTGACCATCGCCGCCACCGCCCTCACCGCGCCCCTGGGCGGCATCGGCGGCGCGCTCCTAGGCGCCGGCGTCGGCCTGGTCGACGACGCCATCTTCGGCCTCCTCGATGGCACCAGCGGCTACAAGAAGTGGGAAGAAGTCGGCCTGGACTTTGGCAAGAAAGTAGCCAGCGCTGCTGTCAACCTGGCCATCGGCGGCGTCTTCAACGGCTTCGCCGCCGCCCCCGGCTCGGACGCCGTCGGCAAGCTCTTCGGCAAAGTGGAAGGCCTGGCTAGCAGCCTGCCGACAAGCGGCATTGGTAGCGTTATCGGCAAGACTATGTTGGGCGGCATGCAAACCATGACCACTAGCTTGGCTAACAGCGCCATCAACGCCTTCCAGTGGGACGGACAAGGCATCAGCTGGTCGGGCGATGCCTTCGGCCAGGGCGTCCAGGGCGGCTTGATCAGCATGGCTAGCGGCATGGCCAGTACGTTCGTGGGCGGTAGCCTGGGGCTGGCTAACTTGTATGATGGCAATGCCGTTTCATTGTCGTCGAACATTTTTAACACCCAAAACATTAGTGCCTTTAATGGCTTGATGGGTGGGTTGGCCGGAGCTGGCGTAACCTATGCTTTAACCGGTAACGCTACTTTCAATGTTCTGAATGCTTCGGATTTAACGGGTGGAGCCCTGAGCGGTGGCCTTTTTGAGCTAAGCTTCGGGAAGAACGGATTCTCGGGTGGGCAAATTGGCATGGGAGGCACCAATGTAAGTTTGGGAACCATAGCCAGTAGTCTTGGCGGATTAATGGAGAGCATTAATATTGCCCGCATGAAATATGGAGATGCCGGGCAGCGTCAAATATTCAATGGTATAAACATGCTGGGTTATACCGGGAATGAAGCGAATTGGGATTTGGGCAAGCGGATATTTGGTGGCCGACAAGGCGTGGATTTTGTAGAATTATCAGGTGGACTTGCCACGACCGAAGGTGGACGAATCCAACTGGATACCCGCTTGATGGGCGAGGGCTTGGAATCTGCCGCGCAATTAGCGGCTTTTATGGCGCATGAAGATGACCATTTAAGCGGATTGGGCGAGGGTGATGCATATATTAGGGAGTTTTCCAGCTTCGCTGATTTGCAGAGCGCTTTCAATATCACTGGTGAAGGTCTAATATCGGGTATAGGTGAAATGGCTTCTTATTATACTGCTCATGGCAGGGATGCAACACTGGGTCGGCTTGATAATCAAGGATTACTAGCTGCGGTGGCGGGAAGAAATTTTGCACGGCGAACCTTATCCGCAGAGCAAGAGGCCTGGGTTACCGAGCGCTATGGCAGTGACGTTGCCAATAAAATAAAAATTATGGGTAGCGAATCAGTGCGGGAGCTCTACGCCTCTGGTGGAGCAATTCGCGATGGCGAGTTGTCAGATTTTGCCGGAGGCGAGTCAGCTCGGTTGGGAATGGAGGCTGGTTTCCGTTCTCAGGCCCTGCAAGCACTAGCTCAAACGCGCGGTGTCGCAGAGGCCTTCCTAGCTGAAAGTGCTTTGCTTGATAGACAGTATACTGCACTTCTTCGGGAAGCTGGAATCGATAGGCGCCAGCTAACTGGCGGCTTGCTACCAGCATTACAGCAGGCTACCGGAGCAGCACTCAGGGCAATGATGCCCGCCTACTTGACCTATGCCGCTGGCGAAGGCCTTGGCTATGCAGCAGATAGTTTGGGATTACCGCTGGGACCAGGTGGATTGCCAGTAAGCGTAGGAAGTGATTTTAGTCTCGAGTTGACGCAGCCGGACGAGTATCTACTGGATATGATGTGGGATGGTGCAGCAGAGATTGGCTCAAGGCTTGTGGGGGGACAAGTCACCGCGAATCAGATAGCGGGCGTGATTGGAATTTTTAGGGCTGATTATGAAGCGGCTATTGCCGGATTCAGCCTGGCTGGAAAAGTTTGGAGCGCTTGTGATGAGTCTGATGCGTCGGTACGAGCAGAAGAAGCAGCTGGCCAGACTTGGGGGATGATGCAAGATTACCAAGCCAGGAGGTTGGCCGAGGAGATGGGCAGTTTCCAAGCTGCAGCGGACTTCTTCCAGAATAATGTTGGCAATTTAGACGCTGGGTTGAGGTCCTGGCTTACTTTTCAAAGAGGCCGTTCCCCGATGGGGGCATCCGCAACTAGTGTTAATGCGTTAATTGAACGCGATGGGTACTCTGGTGGATTCACTTCTGGAAATCCAATGCTGAGGCAGATTTTCAATCTTACAGCACATGATAGCCATGTATATGAAAGGTTTGAAACGACTGTAGATCAAGGCAACCTATGGAGAAACAATTCGTTTGAAATGCATGGATACACTACTACTAATATCAATTTTTCTAATGAAATTTATTATCCATACGTTGGTTTGTCAAACAGATTTCAGCATTCCTTGCGTTCTTGGACTTGGCGGAATGGTACATTAAGGTACTAGGAGAACATCGATGAAGGTTTTTGTTATTTGTTTACTTTTACTATTACCTTTTTTTTCATGTGCGCAATCTCAATTCTCATTGAAAAATGAATTGGGAGAATTTTATGAGCATTATGAAAATGGTAGATATTATTTCAGACTACTTGAACTAGATGATACCTTTAATGAAGTTTTTAGCAAAATATGGGAAAATGAATTTATTGAGGCACAGAGTTTAATAGCGATAAGAATCAATAATATTACTGGTTTATACAGAGGTTTGACTGATGAAGTGGATAGAGATATAGCAAGGAATTGGATTAGTGGTATGATGTTATTAGATGGTTATTGTGATTATAGATTAGGGCATAATGTAGATTTGTTTAATAAATTATATTTATATTTATTTCTAAAACTTCATGGAAATGATGGATTTGGAGCAAGTGAAGATTTAGATAACCAACATTATAATTCTATTTATATTTATTTTATGAAATTCAATGAATTTTTAAATAATACTAATACTATGGATACTCTTGTTTTGATGATCGCTCAGCTGTTTTGGCTTGATTCTTATATTGAATCAAGTCGTAATACCATAATAGCTAATTACTATCCAGATACGACTGAATACTATAACGATGGCACAATGGTAAGCACTGATTTTCTGATTGCTGATTTGCATTGGTTTTTGCTTAATTCAAGCGATTATATGGATGTCGTAGTATGCACGTATGCTAAGGGTACCAATGTTGGTGAAATAGTTAATAATTTCATTACTAATACAGGGATTGCTCTGCGTGTGGAAGAAGGAGCATTTTTTAGCATACGATATCTGCGCGATCAATCGATTCTGAACAGACTATTTCAAAGATATTATTCGTTGCCAATACCATTTACTATTCCAGACTTAAATCAACACATTCCAACTACAGATGGTTCCTAACAAGGTGTTTTAAGGGTTGTCCATGGTGTGTAAAACTTAGATAACTAGGTTGAATAAAAAACTTTTTATGCTTGAGTAATCAGCTCAGCTCCATTCCCCACGTTTCGACCACGGAGCGTTCCTAACAAGGAACGCTCCTGCTAAGGGTGGCCTTCCGGCTTGATAAACTCCAAAAAACCACGGACACAAGTAGCAGCTGGCTTTCCCTGACCAAAAAACCAGAAACAGAATCGGCAACCCAGCCATAAACCATCCTGAAGCCGGTTTGCACTTGGCTCCAGACTACTTTCCTGCCCAGAAACTTTAGCTGACTGCTACCTCGGCTGCTGTTTCATCCACCAACGGCACACACGACGGACAATGACCCCGGTTGCTGGCCAGGCGAAGCTCTCGAGCTTGGTGCAGCTGCTCCCGGTACGCAGCCGTATCGAAGACCTTGCCAGCGTAGACCTGCTCTGGCGTCAGGCCACGCAAAGCGCAGTGCGGCCGGTTGTTGTAATCCTTGACAGCCGCGCCGATTACTTCCTCTAGATGCGCTAGGTCAGGTATGGTTCGGTTGAAAATATAACGATACTTTATAATCTTGTTCGCGGCCTCGATCATCGAGTTGGAGAACGACACATCGGTCTGAGCTACCAAGAGATGTAGCGGCACGGTGGCTAGATAGCCGGCTACTGTCTGGTTGACGTTCTCGCTTCCGCCATCGCTGATCAAGGCGACCGGCGTAGCCGGCTGTTCTGGCATTGCCTCCCAGGCAGAACGCACTAGCTGAACGGTGGCCGCGCCGGACAACCGCGCGATAACCGTCCAGGCTAGCAGCTTGCGCGAGAAATTGTCGAGTATAAACTGGACACCGACCTTGACACCATCCAGCGTGCGTACCATCGTGGCATCCACATGCCAAACCGTATTGGGCGCCTTGGCTACGACACTACCGCGTTTTCGTGAACGTTTCCTTGCACTGTGTCCCGCCGCCACACCCAGCAGCTTGGCATACTTGATGATGGTGGCCACACTGGCCGACAACCGACCGCTATGTACCAAATGCCAGGCCACCGCAGACAGCGGCCAGTGTGCTGTCGCTTGGTCTCGGAACGCCTGCTTAACCACTTGCACTTCCGCCAGGCTGAGCTGGGCCGGACTGCGCGCCCGGCACAGTGTAAGTGGCGAGGAAGCGCAGGGCACCTTGTATGCCAACCAGGATCGTAGCGTGCGGTAGGACAAGCCCAGGCAAGCCAATAACGAACCCAGCGGTGCGAATTGCCCAGCGCTGACCAAACGATGGGCAATTGCCGCGCGCTGTTCCACATTTTTGAGCCGCTTCAGTTGGAAAGGATTGACAGCCAGACTACGCAGCAAGGATGCTACCCGCAAGAAGGCGCGGCAAAAACCGAGCAGAACACGCGAGGCTGCGATCTGCTTCAACACATCGATCTGAGCGAGCAGCGTGGAATATTCCGCGCCGACCACACCAGAGTAATCAGTCGTCCTGAAACGGTGGCGCGTGGAGCGCGGCAAGCGCGCCACCTGCGTGGCCGGCATTAGGCCACACTGCAACGCCAGCTTGAAATCTGTATGGTACGCCAATCGGCTGTTTGACATAATTGTCACAGATTATCATGAAACGCCTTGGCTGCCAATCCGATTACCAAAAGTGGGGGTAGGCCAGGATCGCCGGCGCCGCTCTGGCCGCCCAACAGTGGCGGGCTTGCACCGCAAGACCGCCAGGCTAGCAGCCCAAAGGCGGCGCCGGAAGCCTGGCCGAGGGGGAGCCGTTAGCCAACCAGGAGCAACCTGTACCAGGAAACCAGGCAGCGGCGGGCTGGCTCGGTGTGGCGAACACTGCCAGCTACGGCGTGTGTACCTCCAAACCTGGTACCTGCTTATGCAAGGACAAGTAGCCGCGCGGGTGGCGTGACCAAGTATGGCCAAGCGATAAGCTGGCCATACTTGAAAACGCCAGGCCCCGCGGCTATAATGTCCATGAACAAGCCAATTGCCGGGGAGGACAGCCCTTGAGCGCACAAAAACCTGCCACGCGGAGCCAGTCCGACGCAGCCAGCTTTTGTATATGTTGCTCCCCCTACTGGGACAGCCGCGGCAGCTGGTTCCAGGCCCCGACCATCAAAGGCCTGGTGGACATCGGCGTGACCATCGCCGCCACCGCCCTCACCGCGCCCCTGGGCGGCATCGGCGGCGCGCTCCTGGGCGCCGGCGTCGGCCTTGTCGACGACGCCATCTTCGGCCTGTTGGACGGCACCAGCGGCTACAAGAAGTGGGAAGAAGTCGGCCTGGACTTTGGCAAGAAAGTAGCCAGCGCTGCCGTCAACCTGGCCATCGGCGGCGCCTTCAACGGCTTCTCGGCCGTCCCCGGCTCCACCGAGATGGGCGGCCTCTTTGGCAGCATGAAAGGCCTGGCCAGCGGCCTGCCCACAAGCGGCATCGGTAGCGTCATTGGCAAGACCGTACTGGGCGGCATGCAAACCATGACCACCAGCCTGGCAAGTAGCGCCATCAACGCCTTCCAGTGGGACGGCCAAGGCATCAGCTGGTCGGGCGATGCCTTCGGCCAAGGCGTTCAAGGCGGGTTGATCAGTATGGCTAGCGGCATGGCCAGTACGTTCGTGGGCGGGGCCCTTAACCTGGGCCTGGAAGGCTTTCACGGCAACCTGTACGGCAACGGCACCGCCCTGTCCAACCTGGTGGGCGGCCTGGCCGGCCAAGCCGTGAACTACGCCGCCGGCGGCGACTTTACCCTGAACCTCTTGAATGCCAGCAACCTTTCAGGCGGCGCCCTCAATGGCGGCCTCTTGGAACTGAGCTTCGGCCGTAACGGCATTAGCAGCCGCATCGGCATGGGCGGCGCGGACGCCAACCTGAGTAATCTCCTCAAGTCCTTCAAGGGCCTCGAGACCTGGGGCGTGAACATCGGCATGGCCCTCTCCGGCCAGCAGGAAGCCGGCCGCTACGCCAGCGCCCTGCGCAGCCTGTACTCAGCCGGCGGCGGCAGCCAGGAGCGCGCGCTGTATGAACGCATCCTGTCGGGCAGGACCGACGTGCTGGAAAACGCGAATGCCGACTACGGCGCCCTTACCCAAGCCGGGGCCAATGGTTACAGTACCATAACCCTGGGTAGCCATGCCCTGGGTGACGGCAGCCGCTTTGGCCTCAACATCCTGTTGGCTCACGAAGCCTACCGCGATGGCGTCAACAACGGCGCCGACGGCCAGCGCCAGGAAACCAATAACGCTATAGTGGGGCACATCCAGACCGCCATGGGGCTGGGTAACACCTATGGCTTTGACCAGCTGAGCGGACGCTATATGGATGAAATAGCTGCATACGAAAATGCATTAAAAGGAGATTATAATCAATTTGCACAAGTACTAGGGAATTATGAATCGAGTGAAGATTATTTACTCTATGATCCTACTAGGAACCGGCTTGTAGGAGAAGATGGTGATTCTCTAGAACTACGATTTGCCGCTGCACAGCTCTCTTCAGGGGCTTTTGTCTACTGAGCGTTCCTAACAAGGAACGCTCCGGCTAAGGGCCTTCTGGCTTGTTATCCGCCAAAAAACCGCGGACGCAAGTTGCATCCGGTTTTCATAGACCAATAGCCAGAGACAGAATCAATAATCCGGTCAGCAAAGCGTCTGGAAGCGGGTTTGCATTGGGGGCACGTGTGGTAGCTGTCAAACGCTACGATATGGCGTATGCGCTGTTTAGAGCTAACCCCACATACGCAGGGCGGCGCATGTCGAAGTGCCTAAGAAGTGGTTCAACCTGACAACCTTCGATTGCAGGTTAACCTTGGTCTTAGGCTAGTACTGCTCATCTTGGTTCGCCCTAAATGGGCTTTTTATTTTACCGCAATATGAACTTGACTTCATGTTTGTTGTGTGGTATATTAATTGTATGTGGGATGTAGCAGCAACCGATGAGTACCTTGAATAGTTCCGCTCTCAAGACCCCGATTCTCAAGGCGCACTCCTTTCGAAGGTCTTGCTCCTTGAAGAATTCGGTCCCCAGCTTGGTCGGCCGCACGCTGATACACTAAAAGGTTGTTCCGTTAAAAATCTCAAGGAACTTCGGGCTCGTACCCAGTCTCATGTTCTGCGTGTGCTCTACTTTTTCGACGAGAAACGTCAGGCTCTTCTTCTGGTCGGAGGCGACAAGAAGGGGAAAAACGAGAAAGATTTTTATGAGCGGCTTATTCAAACAGCCGAGGCGCTTATCAAGCGCTATCGACCTTAAGGAGGTTCTTTATGGCTATCGTCAATAACGCGGTTAAGGCTATGGAAGCCTTGCTGACTTCCGAACAGATTCATCACGCTCGGGCCGTGGCTGAGCGTGAGATTCTGGCTATCCGGCTCGCTGAACTCCGTGAACGCCGTGGTATCAGGCAAACAGATATCGCTGCCTTCAGCCAGACGGCCGTTTCTAAGCTCGAACGTCGAAAGGATATGAAAATATCTACGCTTATCGACTACCTTGAAGGCATCGGCATGGGGCTCGAACTTCGTGTCTACCCTAAGGACGGGCAAAATATAAACAAGACCGAGATGCTTCTCCGCGTCTAGTCTTCTCGAGAAGGTTTTTTCCTTTTCAGGCTTAAGGGAACCTCTAAAAACCATCATCTAGAACCCAATTCCGTTTTGGCTTCAAGTATTTTTTATTTTTTCAAGAACGGTATTCATTTTCGCACAAT
>MIAR01000006.1 GCA_001829185.1 Spirochaetes bacterium GWB1_60_80 | reverse complement strand
GCGCCGTACGCTCGCCTTCCTGGCTCGACCTGATAGCCTATCGGGTGCCTGTCGAGCCTCAGCGTCGGGCTGACAACGCCGCGATCGGCCCGCTATGATGAAAAGCATGGCAGATGGCTACGGCCAGAGCATCGGCCGCATGATCCGGTTTCGGTATTTCGGCCAGTCCCAATACGATCTTAACGAAGTTCTGGACATCGCCCTTGCCGGCGCGGGCCGACCCAGCCGCAGCCTGCTTGACGGCATTGGGTAGATACTCGGCAACGGTCAAGCCACGATCATGCAGGGCCATACGGAGCATGCCGCGAACCTCGGCCACCTGCAGAGCGCTGGAAACATTGCGTGAAAAGAAAAGCCCTTCCATGGCCACCTCGAACGGCTGCCAGTCGTTAATTACGGCCAGCAGCTGGTCGCGCAGCCAGGCTAGGCGCTCGCCGATCGGCTGACTGGGTTTGGTATGGATACTGCCATGGGCTTTATAAACAAGTCGGGCGCCGTCCATCTCGACGACGCCCCACCCCAGAGACGCAAGTCCTGGATCGATGCCCAGGACCTGAATCCGTTGCGTTTTCATGCGATTCTATTCGTCGGTTTCCGGCAGGTTAGCGTTGTGATACACGTTCTGGACGTCATCGTTCTCTTCCAGTCGGTCGATCATGCGGCTGATCTTGGCGCCGGTATCGGCATCGACATCCACCCAGGTGGCCGGAACCATGGAGATTTCGGCGCCGTCAGTAGCCATATCCTTGGCGTTGATGGCATTGAGCACGGTTTCGAAGGCATCGGGCGTGGTATAGACCACGATCTCTCCGTCCTCATTGGCGATATCGTCAGCACCGGCCTCCAGAGCCAGTTCCATGACAGTTTCCTCACTGTATTTCTCGCCATCCAGGGAAATGACGCCCTTACGCTCAAACAGGCGCACCACGGCGTTGGCAGTAGCCAAGGAACCACCGGCCTTGTTGAGGATATTGCGGACTTCAGCGGCCGCCCGGTTCTTGTTGTCGGTCAGAACTTCTATAAGAATAGCGACGCCGCCAGGAGCATAGGCTTCGTAAACCAGTTCTTCAAAGGTGGCTCCACCGAGCTCGCCGGTGCCCTTCTTGATGGCCCGTTCGATGTTGTCCTTGGGCATGTTGGCAGCCCGCGCCTTTAGCATCGCGGTGCGCAGGCGGGCGTTGGAATCGGGATCGCCGCCGCCCATACGCGCCGCAATCGAGATTTCCTTGATGAGCTTGGTAAACATCTGACCGCGCTTGGCGTCAGCAGCACCCTTCTTGTGTTTGATCGTCGCCCATTTACTATGGCCAGACATCTTGACTCCTTGCGTGTGCGATTTTTTCGGTGGCAGGATAGCACAAGGCGGCTTTTTCTGTCAACGACAGTCAACAAAAGCAAAAAATGCGCCAAAACTGCACGCTTTGCGGGAGGCTGCAAGCCCAGCCTGCCGCCGGAAACACGGGCGGCAGGCTGGCTTCCGCCTAACCTGCCGCTTACTATACCATCGGGCTTACTTACCGACCGGAATCCGATTCTTGGCGATACCGATTTTGATCAAGTCAAGTTGCATCTTCTGGAACCAGGCGAAATCGAAGGGCTGACGAGTACGCACCGTAAATTTGGTGGCCGCTTCTAAATCATCGCGGCAATTTTCGCACAGATCGAATTCCCTGACATGGTAGAAGGTACGCATCGGGATCGGGTCGACTACTTCTCTCTTGCAGACATCGCAAAACAGATGCTTCATGGACGAACTCCTCAAACGAGACTGTCCGGCGCGCGCGGACGACGGTACAGTGGAATTGATGCAAACAATTGCGCTCTATGCAAAATATAATATAGTATAGCTCGGGAATTGTCGAGGGGAAAACGTTTTGAAACCGAAAGGACCTAATCGATGGACTCAAGCTTACTTGGCACCCCAGCCTGCCGTTTTATAATCGGAGCCCAGCACTATACGGCGCAGCGTTGCCTGGTCATCGCCGAGATCGGCACCGGGCACGGTAACGACCGGACACGAGGCCGAGAACTGGTGTCCGCCGCCATTGAGGCTGGCGCGGACTGTGTCAAATTCCAGCATGTCTATGCCGACGAAATAATCCACCGCAATACCGGCCTAGTGCCCTTGCCCGGCGGCGATATTCCTTTATATGCACGATTCGGGCAGCTGTCCTGCGGCCCGGATTTTCTGGCGGAGATGAAAACGGCCGCCGAAAGTCTAGGCGGGTTGTTCCTGTGCACGCCTTTTGGCCTGCGTAGCGCCCGAGAACTACGGGCTATGGGAGTCAGCGCCTTCAAGGTGGCCAGCCCCGAATTGAACCACCTGCCCTTACTGGCCGAATTGGCCGGCTATGGCCAGCCGACTATCCTGTCCTCAGGCGTTTCCAGGTTGGGCGACATTGAGGCCGCCCTGGAAATTTTCCGGGTTGACCAGGCCGACCAGGCGACAGCGGCCCGACCCATCGCCCTCCTGCATTGCGTAACCGCCTATCCGGCGCCGGCCGAAGACTACAACCTGCGGCTACTTCCCCACCTGGCTGGCCTGTTCGGCATCCCGGTCGGCGTGTCCGACCATTCCCTCGACCCGATCCTGGTGCCGGCCCTGGCCAGTTTGTGCGGCGCGGTCATCGTCGAGAAACATATCTGCCTGTCGCGGCGGGATGCCGGCCTGGATGACCCCATCGCCCTGGAACCGGCCAACTTTGCCAGCCTGGTTCAGCAGCTGCGCCGGCAGGCCAGCCAAACGCCAGAAACGACCCTGGCCGAGCTGGTGGACCGCTATGGTCAGGCAGCGGTGACCGCTTGTCTTGGCGATGGCCGCAAGCGCCTGGCGCCAAGCGAGGCCGCCAACTACCGGCGCACCAACCGCAGCATTCATGCCACCCGCGCCATCCGTCGCGGCGAAGCCTTGACCGAAGAAAACCTGGTGGTGTTGCGGACCGAGAAGGTGCTGCGTCCCGGCCTGGAACCTCGGCTGCTGCCGAAGCTCATCGGACGGCTGGCCGCGCGCGACCTTCCGGATGGCGAAGGGGTGGAATGGGCTGACGTCGGCGCTCCGGTGGCCTGACCCAAGCCGGCAGCTTAGTCAGCTGGCAACCCGCCTGGCAGTCCGCTTGGTCAGCCTGGTCAACGGCCCAAGTCCGCCAACTGCCGGCATTCGGCCGCTGTCAGCTGGAAGGCCATGCTGCCGACATTCTGGGCGGCGTGGGCGGTGGTTGTGGCGCCTGGGATGGCCACGACCATATCGCCATGATAGCTGAGCAACCAGTTTAGGGCCACCTGGGCCGGACTGGCCTGGTAGGCCTGCCCCAAGCGAGTCAGTTCCTGGATGAGAGGCCACGTTCTGGCTAGGCCACGCCGGCTAAAGAGAGGCATGAATTTGCGCAGCCCCACCCGGAACCGCACCAGTTCCGGGTGTTCGTGGAATTTCCCGGTCAGCAAGCCCTGGGCCAGCGGCGAAAAGGCGATGATGCTGATGCCCAGTTCCTTGGCGGTCTGAATGGTATCGTCAAAATCCGGATAGCGTTGCGCCAGGTTGTAGCGCACCTGGTTGGATACCAGGGTAAAGCCTTCCCGCTGGAGCGCCCGGTGCGCCTGGCGCAGTTGACTGGCCGAGAAATTGGAGACGCCGACGGCCCGGACCTGCTTCTCGGACAGCAGGCGCGCCATGGCCTTCATCTCGCCCTGTCGGGTGGAACAGCCCCAGGGCATGTGCACCTGGTGCAGGTCGATCGGCCAACCTTCCAAAGCCGCCTGGCGTTGGGGAAAGGTAGCGACAATCGACGCCGCGGTGCGGAAGACCGGATACCACTTGGTGGCTATCACCACCTCGCCCGGCCGCCGGCCGGCCGCCCGCAGCGAGTGCACCAGGGCGGTCTCGCTCTTGCCCCAGCCGTAGATCTCGGCGGTATCGAACCAGTTGATGCCGCCGGCCAGCGAGGCGGCCACGATGGCGGCGATCTGGTCCTCCGGCAGGGTCTGCCAGAATTTGCCGCCGATGCCGTTGCCTTGGGAGAATTGCCAGCAGCCCAGCCCGATCGGGGACAGCTGGATGTCGCTCTGGCCGAGGCGGCGTAATCCGATAGTCATGCTTAGTAACCCTTCACTTTCCGGCCGAACAGCATGTTCTGGTAACAGCGCACGCAACCGGGAAATAAGCCATTCGGGCTGGCCTTGATGGTCTGCCGGAACTTGACGGCGCGCTCGCCGTTCCAGATATCGTAAAAGTCGCTGTCCATGATGTTGCCGATGGTGTAGTCGGGGTAATCGGCGCAAAAATGAACGTCGCCGTCATAATCAAAATTAGCCTGCGACCAGGGGACGACGCAATTCTTGCGTATCACCTTGGACAGGTCGGCGTAATACTCGGTGATAGCGTCCGGATCGATGGCCGGCACGGTTATAATCGGATAACCAGGCTTGAGATCGTGGATGGCCTTAAGGATGACGGCGAATTTGCGCCCATCGATGCCCTCATTAAAGCCGGTATCGAAACCAGGCAGGCATTTGACCTCGCAGCCCAGTTCTTCCTTCATGACTTTGGTCTGGGCGTCGATGATGGTCTGGTTGGTGTAGGTGCCGAGATTGATGATGTGCCAGGCCAGGTCGTAGTCGGACATGGCGCGGGCCAGCTCGTCGAGTGACAGGTAATTCATGTTGGAGACGGTGGTGACGATGCCCATGTACGGCAGGTGGGTATTGTATTTTCGTTTGGCCTCATTAATGGCGCGCAATCCGGCGACCACCTTCTCGTAAGAGCCGGCGCCGCGAATCTGGTCGTTCACCGCTTGGAAGCCGTCCAGGGAAACGAACAGGGCGTGCCAACCGTTCTTGACGATGCGCTCGGCGTTCTGCTCCAGGAAGGTGCCGTTGGTATTGACCGAAAGCAGGCAGCGCTGGCGGGTGATGTATTCGGCCAGATCCATGAAATTAGGGTACAGAAAGGGCTCGCCGCCCCACATGTAAAAAATCGGGCGATCGCGCGCCGCCAACTCGTCGACCAGGCGATAGTAACGCTCCAGGGGCACCAACTTGCGAGCCTCTTCGGCGGCGTGGTAACCGTTGAGCACGCCCTTGATGCCGCGCTGGTTACACATCAGGCAATGCAGGTTGCAAAGCGGCGTGATGCGGAAATAGACCAAGGACAGCCGTCTGCTGCGTCCCCGCAGGCAAGAGCGGTCGTAACGGGCGGCCTTTTCCATGCGCAGGAAGGCGCGCGCCGTCTTGATGGCGAAGTCCGGGTTATGCCTGATCAGCTTTAAAACGACGGAGAAATTAGTGTGCATTAATGATCCCTGGACAAAACGATATAGTTGCGCGGCATGGTTGCATCCTAATCAAGGGAAGACCCGTGCCCAGCAGGCCGCGTCAACGCCGGCAAAACCGTCAGCGGCCAAGTCTGGCCTGACCTGGCCGCGATGAGTATACGGGCCGGGCGCCTGCCCGTCAATAATGATGGCGCGGACAGCCTTAACCGAGTTGAACGATGGTCTTGCCGTGGCCGCCCTGCTCCGGACGGGCGTAATGGAATTCGACGACGTTGCGGTTCTTGGACAGCACATCGCGCACACCCTGCTGCAGGATGCCTTCGCCGGTACCGTGGATGATGGAGAACGACAAGATGTTCTGCAGGATGGCGGCATCCAGCTGTTCCTCCAGGGCGGTGACGGCTTCCTGCAGCCGCATGCCACGCATATCCAGTTCCAGGACGGCCCGTCGGCCGCCACCGCCGCCTTCGATGGTTATCTTGGTAGCCGTCTCGACCAAGGGCTGGACCAGTTCCAGGTTGTGTTCGTCGACTGTCAGGCGCAGGGCGTCGGTTTCGACGACCCATTTGCCGGGCTTGGCCGCGCGCAACACGATGCCGCGGCGGCGGGCCGGCAGCACCAGGACGGCGGCCCCGGCTTCCAGGCAAGCGGCGATGGGCTTGATCGGGGCATCGGTATTGCCGCCGGACTGTCCCATAGCCCGTTTCCGCTTGGCGGCTCCCGTCCGGGCCGGTCCACTGGCGGCGGCGCTGTCGGCGTCAGCCCGTTCCCAGGCCGCCGTCAATTCGGCGGTTTCGCGGCGCAGTTCGGCCTCGCCGCTGCTGATGTCCTGGGCCGCCCGCTCGACGTCGCCGTCGAATTTGGCCAGGAATTCCTTGACCGCTTGGGTCTTGTCGCGCGTCAGCTCGCCTTCGCGCACTTCCCGCACCAGGTTTTCCAGGGTCTTGCGGCTCTCCTGGAGCAGCTGCTTGAGCTCGCGCACGCCCTGCTGGCGCAGTTCCAGTTCCTTCTGCTTGAGCTGCAGGGCCTTGAGGTCGGTCTTGCGCTGCTCGTCGAGGGCCTTCTGAAGGATGGTCTTCTCCTCGCGGCGCATCGAGTCCAGGTCGCGGTGCTTCTCCATCAGGCCGGCGATCATGGCCGAAACGTCGGTGCGTTCGTCGGCCAGGTAATTGCGCGCGCCAGCCACCAGCGCGCCAGGTAGGCCGTTCTTGCTGGCGATGTCCAGGGCATGGCTCTCGCCGGGTATACCCAGAAGGATGCGGTAGGTGGGCGACAGGGTGGTCTTGTCGAAGTCGACCGAGGCGTTCAGCACGCCCGGCTGGGTGTAGCCGTAGTTCTTGAGGATACCGTGATGGGTGGTGACCAGGCAGAGGGCGCCTCGCTCGATGAAGTGATCGAGCAGGGCCATGGCGATGGCGCAGCCTTCCTCCGGGTCGGTCCCCGAGCCGAGTTCGTCGAGCAGCACCAGGCTGCGGCCGGTGGCCCCGCCGACGATGGCCGAGACGGTGCGCATGTGGGCCGAAAAGGTGGACAGCGACTGGTCGATGCTCTGCTCGTCGCCGATGTCGGCCCAGACGGCGTCGAAAACCGGCAAGCCGCTGCCGTTGGCCGCCGGGATAGCCAAGCCAAATTGGTTCATGAGGGCGAACAGGCCGGCCGTCTTGAGCGACACGGTCTTGCCGCCGGTGTTAGGGCCGGTGATGATAAGCGTCCGCGTCTCTTCGGGGATGCGCAGGTCGATGGGCACGGCCTTACTGCCCAGGATGGGATGCTTGGCGTGGAAAAGCTCGAGCCCAGACTGTCGTTCCTCGGCGAAGACGCCGTCGGTTAAATAAGAATAACGAGCGCGGGCGTACAGGCTATCGAGGTAAGCCAGCAGCTGGCGGCCGGCCTCGAGCGCGCCGTGGTGAAGGTGAATCTTGGCGGTGGCCTCGCGCAGGATGCGTAGCAACTCGCGCTGATAGCGGGACTCTTCCTCCACTAGGGCGTTGTTCATCTGCACCAGCGAGCGCGGCTCGATGAAGACGGTCTGGCCGGTGCCGGACACTTCGTGCACGATGCCGTCGACCCGGCCCTTGAAGCCGGCCCGCACCGCCAGTACGGTACGGCCGTCGCGCTGGGTGGGCACGTCGTTCTGCAGGGCGCCGCGCATCGCCTCGTCCTGGAAGAAGGCCGCCGTGGTGCGCTCGATGTCGGCGTGCAGCTTCTGGATGCGGTGGCGAATCTCGCGCAGCTCCGGCAGGTCGCGCACCGTGCCGTCCTTGTTGACGATGCGGAAGGCGATGGCGGCAATTTCGGCGCATTCCGGCGCCTCACGCAGGCGTAATTTCAGGTCGTCGTGACGCACGAAGAGCAGCCACTTCTTAAGCAATTGGTAACTTTCGGCCCACAGGCCGAGGGCTACTAGCTCCTCGACTTCCAGGGCGGTGCCGGGTTTGGAGGCCACCTTGGCGGCCACCTCGACGGGGACAAAGTTACAATGCGGCGCGATGTGGCCGTCGTGGAACATGGTGCACAAGGCGCCAACCCGGGCCTTGAGATCGACCACCGCCCCGGCGTCGACGAAGGGCAGGCTGTCGTTGACGGCGCTGCGTCCCTCGTCGCTCAGGCAGTAGTCGGCCACCGCCGCGCGGATACGGGTGAAGTCGAGCAGCTGCAAAACCTGCGGCGTGGTCCCGCCCGGAGCCAGCGGCAGGCCTGAATCGTCAGCGCTAGTGGCAGCGGTGCCAGCCTCGACTCCGGTGTTGGCGGCCGCGATTGCTGCCATTTGGTTTGTATCAGGCGCTGGCGATGCGGGGTAAGCGCCCGCCTGGTCATTCATAATCGTATTCATCCTTGTCATCTTTCCAATAATCGGGCCGGGGGCGTCCCGCGGCTTTCTCGTACTGCACCGTGTCCTGCAATTCATACAGGATGCGGGAGTAGCTTTCATAGCGGTCGGCATGCATGATGCCTTCTTTAATAGCCCGCTCGATGCCGCAGCCGGCTTCGTCCTGGTGCAGGCAGCGCGCGCCATGCTGGCACATCGTTTGCACCACCTGCAGTTCCGGGAAGCAGGCCGGCAGTTCGAGCGGGTCGATGCCGCGAATGGCGAAGCGGCGCACGCCGGGGGTATCGATGACCCGGGTGACGCCATCGGCCAGGTGGACCAGCACCGCAGCCACCGTGGTATGGCGGCCCCGTTCGAATTTCTCGCAGACCTCGCCGACCCGCAGGCCCAAGCCGGCTTCCATGGCGTTCAGGAGCGAGCTTTTGCCGACGCCGGACTGGCCAACGAAAGCGGCTTGCTTACCGTCGATACGGGCGCGCAGCTGGTCGATGCCGTCGCCGGTCTCAACGCTGCAGACCATGATCTCGAAGCCGATGCGCCGGTAATCGACCAGGCGGGCGGCCAGCTCGTCGTCGATCCCCAGGTCGGCCTTGTTGAGCACCAGCACGAAGGGCAGCTTGGCGGCGACCGGCTCCAGCGACACCCGGTCGATGAAGCGCGGCCGGAAAGGCGGCATGCCGGCACTGGCCACGCATAGCACCACATCCATGTTGGCGGCGATGGCTTGCCTGGCCTTGCCCTTCTCGTTATAGCGCCAAAACAGACTGCGCCGCGGCTGCAACCCGGTGATGACGCCGGCATCGGGCGAGGACTGCTCCCAGGTCACCTCGTCGCCCGCGGTTAGCGGGTTATAAAAACGTTCGTCGGTCTTGAGCTTTTTGCCCTTGAGCGAACAGCGGCAGACCCGGCCGTCGGCCGCGCGCACGTCGAATACATTGTTGCTGCCAGCCACCACCACGCCGTTCAAGGTCGCTTATCCATGTCTTGCCATCCGTTTCAATAGAGCGATCCGGCCGGCTCGAGTCCGAAGCGGCGGGCGAAGTCTTCATAACGCGCCTCGAAGGGTTCCGGGCCGGTCAGGAACATCAAGTCTGGCTCGGCCGAGGCGCCAGAGCCCGCATCGGCGCCAGAACCGGTCTCGGCGGTGGCGCGTTCCACTACCCGCGCCACTTGCTGCGCCACCCCCTGGCGCGAGTCCACCAGACGCAAATGCCGACCAGCCGGGACGGCCGCCAGAAAATCAGCGGCCATGTGCAGGAAATGGGTACAGCCCAGCACCAGGACATCGGCCCCAGCGGCCAGGGTTTTCTCAACCGCCGGCCGCACCGCCGCCAGCCGCTCTTCCGGGCTGGCCGTGAACAGGCGGCGCTCGATGAAGTCCACCAGGGCGCCGTCGCCCAGGCGGGTCAACTGGCAATCAGCCGCCCATTGTTCGGCCAGTCGCAACAGGTACGGCTCCTCGGCCGCCCGCTGGGTAGCCACCACGGCGATGCGCTTGACGCTAGAAAAGGCCGCCGCCGGCTTGATGGCCGGCACCGTGCCGACGATCGGGACGGTGGGCAGGGCGGCGCGCATGGCGTCGATAGCCACCTCGGTGGCCGTATTGCAGGCTACGACGATGGCCACCGGCTGGAAACGCGTCGCCAGGGCCAACACGGCCTGGACGGCCAGGGCTTGCACGGCCTGGGGCGTCTTGGTGCCATAAGGGAAACCGGCCCGATCGGCTAGGTAAATAAAACGCCGCCCCGGCAACAGGCGGCGGGCCGCCTCGAGGTAAGGCAAACCGCCCACCCCGGAATCGAAAAAGGCTATCGGTTGTGCCACTATATCCTACCCGAACAACTTGTCGAAACTGTCCTTGGCCGACTTGGCCTTGCCGCCTTCAATGCCGGCGCCGGGCAGTTCGGCCAAAGGCCGAAAATACTCGCAAAAATTGAGGCGATCCTTGTCTTTGATGGCCTCCGGTATCGTTTCGGTGCACTCCCGGTAGACGCCGGGCTTGTAGAAGCTACAATGCCGACAAATATGCAACTCGCGCGCGCAGTCCGGGCAGAGATCCCGGAAACCGATACGTCCCGTTGGCAAGGCCGAACCGCAAAAAATACACATGCCGGCATTGTATGGACAATTACCAAAATAGACAAGGGACAGATCAGGTTTACAAGCCGCGGGCGAAATCGTACAGTACCGCCTCCAATGCTTCCAGTTCGGCGGCCGAGACATTGCTGGCATCGTCGGTCGTGCGGTGGTAGACCGATTGGTCCCATTCGCAGAAGGTGATGGCGCGGGCGCCGACCGAGCCGAAGGGCCCGGAGTCGACGTTGTAGACCGGGTACTCCGACCGAGCCTCGATGCCAGCCGCAGACAGAGCCGCCACCGCCCGCTCGGCCAGCTCCAAGCTGGGCGCGTCGCCGTTGGAATAGACCGAAAGCCTAGTCAGCCCCACTCCGCCGACCATGTCGAGGTTCAACACGGCCAGGCCGGCCAGCGGGAAGGGCGGCTGGCGCACGAAGGCCGTGGCGCCGCTCAGGTTGACTTCCTCGGCATCGGTCAGCAGTACCGCCAGGTCCATGGCTACCTGGTCGCGCACGAAATTTTCGACCAGGGACAGTGCCAGTCCGGCACCCGAAGCATTGTCCAAGCCGCCAGGGAAAGGCCGGCCGTCATATTCGGTGCCGATATGGTCTAGATGGGCCACGATGAGCAAACGGGGCCGGAAGTCGCCGCCGTCGCCGTTCCAGCCGGACCACAGATTGCGGCAGCTGACGTCGGCAAAGCCCAGGGGATTGACCAGCCGCAGGCGCGTGCCATCGGCCTGGGCGGCCACCAAAAGCGGCCGGACATCCTCGGACAGCACGAACTTGATCAATCCGGAGCGCGGCACGGCCAGCCGTCCCGGCGCCTGGCCTGGATAGGTCGCCCGGCGGTGGGCGGCAGCGTCCTCAAAGAACAGCAACACCGCCACCGCCCCGCGCGACAACAAGGCGACGTCGTTGGCGTGGTCGTAGCTCTGCCCGGGCAAGATGACAATTGAACCGGGCTCGAACTCGTCTGCGGCTTGAGCCAACACCGCGACCGGGCCTTCGGCGGCCTCGCTCACCCAGGCGCCATAGGCCACCTCGCGGTATTCATCGCGGAAAGCCAGGGCCCGGACGCCGCCATCCGGCGCCACCAACTCGAAGCGGGCGGCTCGCACCGCCACCGGCACCCGCTCGGCGAATTCCATCGTCTGGACGTCCAGGCCCAGGCCGGTCAACAGCCCCGTCAAGTAATCGCCGGCCAGGTAATTGCCGACCGAACCCGCCTGACGGCCGGCATAAACAGCCCCGGTCAGCTCATTGACTACTGCCATAGCCGAGATGCTGTCAACGCCGCGATCCACCGTCCTGGCCTGGCCAGGCTTGGCCTGGCGCGTACAGCCAGAAACTAGGCCGCAATGGATCAACCCAACCAGCAAGCACAAACCGCCGCTAACAGCGTGTCGCATGGCGCTTCCTTTCTGACCAGTCCGCCTCAGGGCTCGGCGCTGTATACGAAAAATTCCTCAATCGGCTTGCCAAACAAGCGGGCCACCTTAACAGGGTGTTGAAAAACGCGGATGCGGCTTTTCAACACTTCAAAAGCCGGTACAATTACGCAGCATAGCGCAAGCTATGCGAGGAATTGTTAAGGTTGTTGAGAAAGCAACCGGCTTTTTCAACAACCTGTTAAAGCCCATCTCCAGGGACGGGACGTACTTAATCGTTTCATCACTCACTTTGTCTGCTTAGCCGCCAGCAGGAAATCCAGCGCCACCGGCAAAAGGGTATTGAGAATAATCAATGAAGTCGGCTCGATGCTGCGTTCCACCACCAGGCTATACAGAAACTTAAAGCCCAAGAGCGCAAAAATGACGGTGGCCAGCAAGCTGAGCTGATCAAGCCGCTCGCGCGTCGCCGCCGGCTGGGTCCGCCTTTTGGCCAGAACAAAGATCGTCATGGCGCAAAAGCCCAGATCAGCCAAGATGTACAATAGAATAAATATCCCGCCCCGGAGCTGAGTCAGCCCCAGGCGCCAGGCGGCGTAAAAAACCAGTCCCGCCACCAGGAAATCGAGCACCGACCAGATAATGCGCCGCACGGTACCTCCCTCTTTTTAACAGGGTGTTGAAAAACGCGAATGCGGCTTTTCAACACTTCAAAAGCCGGTACAATTACGCAGCATAGCGCAAGCTATGCGAGGAATTGTTAAGGTTGTTGAGAAAGCAACCGGCTTTTTCAACAACCTGCTAAACCCGGAAATCTGGCCCGCCGCGGCGCCGCTGGCTGCGGTCAAGGCCGATTCTTGGATTAGCGTTTAATCGTGAAAGTCTTCTTGATCAGTTTGACCAGGGCCAGCATCAGCGGATCGACCGGGCTACTGATCGGGATTTCCTGGAAGACATCCTTACGCTCCAACAGCAGCCAGCGGTAAAGCCGGCCAGCCAGCTGATTCACCGGGTCGGCCAGCGCACAGATGCGCAGCATGGCCTTAATCTCCTCGCCGTTGAACATCTTCCAGTTGTTGCGATACACCAGATGGAAGACTGACCCGGAGGCGGCGCCTTCGAAGCGCAGGTCGGCCGCGTTTTGGCTAGCGGTGGTAACGGACGACCCGGCGCTCCGGCCACTTTTCCCGGCTGGCTTGGTGGCCGCTTGCTGGGCACGCGTCGCACTGGCGGCGCTAGCCTGACGGGCCGCCTCTTCCAATTCGGTTACCTTCATATTGTACAGATGCACCCTGGCTTGCTCGATGAGAAAACCGAGGCCTTCGGCGTCAAGCTCGGGTAGCAGGCCAGCCAGCTCGTCGCGCAGGGCCTTGAGCTGAGTGGCGACAGGCTGCGGCTTGGCGACACGCAGCGGCTTGGCGGCCTTTGGCTTGGCACCGGCGCTAGGCGCAACTTGTTTAGCACTGACTGATGCTACAGCAGCCTTCGGAAGGGCCGCCGGCTGGGCTGGAGTCCGGGTAGCGGCCGGCAAGCTTGCCACCGCTGCTGGCCGGACAGCGGCCTTACGGTATTCGGCCGCCACCGCCGCTTCAATATGGTCCATGAAGGCCGGGTCTTTGCGCAATTGCGGTGATTTTCGGCTGGCCGCGCTAGACTTGGCAGAGGACGAAACCGGCGGCTTGGCCTTGGCGGCCGGTTTGAGTTTTCGGGTTGCCATGGGGACACTCCATTGCTTGGTAATCTGGATGCTGGCTCATAGTATAGCACATTCGTGGCTCGCTTTCGCTGGGCCAAAATCTAAAACCCGACAGACTCCTAGGAAAAAGAAGCCGCGGCCGTAAGCCGCTTGTCAATCGGAATTTTAGGTTGCCAGATTGGGCGGTATGCGCCTATACTGGTAGACAAGGGTGGAAACAGCCGATTATGAGCCAGAATACAAAAAGCATCAATTTACCAGGCCTCATCAAGGCAGTCGACATTTTTTCCTCCCTGGGCAGCGGCGAGGTGGACTTCATCGCGGCCAATTCATCACCGGTGTCCCATGCCCCGGACGAGCTTATCTTTAGCCAAGGCGACCCGGGCAACGCGCTCTACATCGTGGTCAGCGGCGAAATCGGCATCGTCAAACAGTCGGCAGGCGCGACTGACCAGCGCATCGCCGAATTGATCGCCGGCGACTGCTTTGGCGAGCTCGATCTACTGACCAACGCGCCCCGGACGGCTAGCGCCAAGGCCATCAGCCAAGTCAGCTTGCTGCGCTTCCCGGCGACGGGCCAGGTCTTCGAGACGCTCATGGAAAATCAACCTGTCGTAGCGGCCAAGCTACTGCGCTCCTTACTGACGGTCATCGCCGGCCGTACCCGGCAAGCCAATAGCCTGATCAAGGAAAATTCGCCACTGGTACGCGAACTGCGCCAACAAGTCTATGGCGACAAGCTTTCCGGGCTCAACAACCGTCTGTGGTTGGAAGAAAACCTGCCCAGCCTGTGCGTCGATCGGAAGCGGCCCTTCGCCGTTCTAATGTTCAAGCCCGACAATTTCAAGGCCATCAACGATAGCTACGGGCACGAGGCCGGTGACCGCACCATCATCCTGATGGCGGCCGACCTCAAACAATTTGCCGAGGCCAGCCAGCTAACGCCGTTCCGCTTCGCCGGTAACGAACTTGGGTTGACCCTACCCGGCGTGGAGCGGACTCAAGCCTTGACCATTGCGACGGCGCTGCAAACCCGGCTGGGCGCCCTCGACCTGTCACCGGCGTTGCTCAGCGGCGATGCGGCCGCTGCCACCGCCGCATCCGCTACCATTCGGCTGTCCACCAGTTTCGGTATCGCCCTCTTCCCGGAGCATGGCCTTACCGCCGCCGAGCTGGTGGCGGCGGTGAATGAACTGCCGCTGGAAGGCCGGGCGCGGGGGGGCAAACGCATCCTCTTCCCGGAGGATATAGCATGAAAGCCAAACCAAAAGCCACCCAGAGTCTGGATACCTCGGTCTTGAAGAATATCTGGCTGTTTGCGCGCTTGGACGCCGCCCAACTGGTACCGGTTATCGCGCAGCTCAAGCGACGGGAACTAGCCGCCGGCACAGCGGTATTCCGCGAGGGCGATCCGGGCGAGGAGTTGTTCGTGGTGGTGTCCGGCCGGGTTACCATCAGCATCACGCCGGCGGGAGGCGAGCCGGTGCTTTTATCCGAGGTGGAGGCCGGTGGCTTTTTCGGCGAGATGGCCCTGATTGACCAGTCACCGCGCTCGGCCGATTGCCAGGCCAGCCTGGACAGCGTCCTCCTTAGCCTGCACGCCAAGGATCTGGACAGCCTGCTGGCCGATTACCCCCGCTCGGCGGTCCATATCCTAGACGCCATGCTGGAAATAACCACCGGGCGCTTGCTGAAGACTGGCGCCTTCCTGTCCGAAATGGTGCGTTGGGGCGAAACCGCCCGAGCCCGCGCCGTGACCGACACGGCTACCGGCCTATTCAACCGCCGATACATGGAAGATAACCTGGAAGACCTGGTCAACCATGCCCACGTCGAAGGCAAGGCCCTTAGCCTGGTAATGTTCGACATGGACCACTTTGGCACGCTGAATACCCAATACGGCATGGCTACGGGTGACCGCATTATACAGGAGGCCGCCGCCGCCTTCAGACGCGTCTTTGCCCCCACCGACAGCCTGATTCGCTACGGTGGCGACGAGTTCGTCTTCCTGCTGACCGATACCGGACCAGCCGGCGCCCAACAGCGTTGCGACGCCCTGTGCGCCGAATTCCGGCGCATCCGGCTGGCCGAATTCCCGGAACTCAGGCTGACCTGCAGCATGGGCTATGCCAGCTGCCCGGACCACGCCATCACGGCCGAAGGCTTGCGTATCGCCGCCGACCAGGGCCTTTACAAAGCCAAAGAACAGGGCCGCGACCGGGCCTTAGCGGCGGACTGGCCGATCATGCCGACCATCGTTGCCGATGCCCACCCTGGCAAGCATGAAATGAAGAGCATCGCCGAGAAAAATCGCGTTATCCGCAACATCGTCGCGGCCATCGAGGAACGCGACGATTTCCTGCTCATCGGCCACCAGACTCCTGACGAGGATTGCCTGGGCGCCATGGTGGCTTTCGGCCTGATCGCCGCCAAATTCGGCAAGCGCAGCACCATCGCCACCGGCACGCCGATCTCCAAAAATTTCGCTTACCTCATAAATATCTGCAAGTACAATTCGATTCAGATTATCGAACACTATCTGGAAAGTGGGCTCGGCTACAGCACCGTGGTCATCATGGACACGCCCAAGCCAACCATGCTGGACAAGGATCCAGTGGTGACGGCGCTCCTGGTCGACCCCAAGGTCCTGAAAATCGAGATCGACCACCATTTGGAAGCCGATGCCCGTTACTCCGGCGACGAAGGTTATCGCCTGGTCAGCGACGCCTCCTCGTCCTGCGAGTTGGTGGCGGTACTGGCGGTAAAGATCCAGGCCAACGGCGAGTTATTGGCCCGCTATCAGATTCAGGATCTCTTTGCCCGCAATCTGGTGCTGGCCATCCTGACCGGGCTGATCGGCGATTCGCACATGGGAAAATACCTCAAAACCCAGCGCGAACGCTGGTTCTACAAGGTATTCAGCGCCCGATTCGAAAACCTGCTCTCCCAGAAGACTTTCGCGGGCAAGGGGAACTACAATTCCAAGGAAGATATCTTCTCAGCCCTTTCCAGCCTGTCGTCCGATGAGGAAGCTTGCTTTAACCAATTTATGGAAAACGAGCGCGTCTCGAGCCACATTCGCTACGTGGTGTTGTCGAAGCCGGATTCGGAGGAACTCTTCCAGCGTTATGGCCAGGATACGGCCATCAGCGTGGCCCGCTCGGCGGCCGACGCCCTGGCCGAACGCTCCGGTTACCTCAGCCTAGTGGCTTACCACGATGGCGTGGCGCCTGAAGCGCTGGTTCAGTTCCGGATGCGGCGCAGCCAGGCCTTTACCAGCTTGGACTTGCGCACCGTACTGGCGCAATTGCAGGTGGAAAACGGCGGCGGCCACCCCGGCGCTGTCGGCTTTCGCTTTAGCCAGGCCGAAGTGCCCGATATCGGCCAGAAGGCCGACCAGATCGTGGCCGCGGTGGAGGCTATCCTGGGGCAGGTCCTCCCGGCCGAGGGCTGATGACCACGGGCCAGTTGGCTGACTGGCTAGTTTCCGACCGGTGGGCTGAACTGTAGCGGCCGGGGGGCACCGAAGCCACCGTTTCCATCCGGGTCGGCCACGCAGATTTCGGCCCGCCAGTGCGGCACGGCCGTATCGAAACGCACGAAGAAGAGGCGGCCATCGTCGGTTAGGCAGGGTTCGCCCCAGATGGCCAGGTCGTTGACATCGACCAGACCGGACAGCGGCAGCGCTACCGGCTCTCCCCAGGCGGCCGCGGCATCCGGCCGCTGTGCGCGCAGCAACTGAGTGTCGATTTCCTCGCCGCGTCGGTTGAAATACAGCACCGTCTGGTCACCGTTCACCCAAGGCTGGGTTTCGTCATCGTCACTTTGCAAATTGTTGGCCAGGGCCTCGGCCGGAGCCCATTGGTCAGGACCGACCAAGCGCGCCCGGAACAAGGTGCCGTCGCCGATGGACAGCTCGCTCCAGAAGTAAAGGTCGCCGTTGGGCGCTTGCTGAAAGTCGACGAAGCCGGAGGCCAGATAGTCGCCCAGCTCGCCGGGCAGGCGGACCGGTTCGCCCCAGGCCGCCGCCGGGCCGCTGCGGCGGGCGATGAAGCTGCCGGAGTCAACATCCTCGCCGACCGAGACGCGGGTAAAAATGAGCACCGTCTGATCGGCGCTAACCCAGGGGCTGGTCTCCATGTGCCGGGTATTGACTAGGGGGCCAAGGTTGGCCGGTGGCGACCAGCGGCCATCGGGTTGGGCGCTACTGGCGTAGAGGTCGGTGTTCCACCAAAAGTCGCCGTCCACGGCCTGGTGTCCGTCCAGCGGCGCGGTTACCGGTTGCGCCGATGGACTGCGGCGCATGATGTCCTGCAGGGCGGAGGGACTGTGGCTGAAGTACAGGCTAGATCCGTCCGGCACCAGGTACGGCGAGTCGAGGTAGCCAGCCGGGAAAATCTGCAGCGGCTCGGCCGGCGCGCAACCCAGGCTGACGGTCAAAACGGCCACGATAAAAAATAGGCAACAGACGCGGCGTACCATACAGGCTCCCCCGGGAACAGTCTTCAGGTTGGCACCTGAGCGAACCAGAGTATACGGAGTCGCGGCCGGGACTGTCCAGTACAGCCACCGTGTGCGCTTTTCCGGCTTGAGCAAAGGCCCTAGATCAGCTAGTATGGAAGCATGAATCCCGCCTATGAAGCGTTGCTTGAAAAAAGCCGCGAACAAATTGCCTTTCTCAAGCGACAGCTCAAGTACCTGTCCCGCTTCGACATCAAGAATTTCGACCATATCGTGGCCGCCTTCCACGATGAGGTCTTTGCCGACATCGACTGCCTGGACTGCGCCAATTGCTGCCGAGTGAACGGTCCGGTCTTCCTGGATACCGACATCCGCCAGGTCTGCAAACAGGTTGGCCTGGATAGGGAAAGCTTTGTGCAGGACAGCCTGCAGATCAATCCGGAAGGCGGCTGGCGGCTACGCGAACCGGGCTGCCAGTTCCTGGCTAGCGACAATCGCTGCTCGATCTACGACGACCGGCCTAAACATTGCCAGAGCTACCCCCACACCCACGAGCGGCGCATGGCCAAGGGGCTGGAACGCCTGGTGCAGACTTGCGGCGTCTGCCCGGCCGCCTACCTGATTGCCCTCAAGATCATCGAACGCTTCGCTCAGGGCAACACCAAGTAGCCGACGCTCGGCGCCGGCCTCAAGCCTCCGCTCCGGCTTTCAGCGACCAGCCGGCGTCGGCCTGGCTCAGACGGGCGCTTAGATAAGGCAACAGCAAGCGCAGCTCGGCGTCCAGGGTATAGGGCGGGTTAACGATAAAGATGCCCGAGCCGCTCATGCCGCGCGCTCCGGGCTGGGTGGCCTCGACTGGCAGCCGAGCATCCAGCCAGGGTCGGCCGGCCGCAGTCGCCAGCGCCGCTAAGTGCCCGGGCAGACCCAGCGCTTCCGGCCGCTGCAGGATCGGGTACCAGACTAGATACATCCCGGTCGCAAAGCGCTTCAGAGCGTCACCTAGGGCGACGACCAGCCGAGTGTAGTCGGCGGCCAGTTCGTAGGAGGGGTCGATCAACACCAGCCCACGCCGCGTCGGCGGCGGCAACAAGGCTATCAGGCTACTAAAACCATCCTCCCGACGGATCTGCAGGCGGGCGTCGCGCTGGCAGCGCTCGGCCAACAAAGCGTGGTCAGCCGGATGCAGTTCGCAGAAAACGGCTCGGCTGCCGGGCGTCAGGCAGCTGGCGGCCAGCAGTGGCGACCCCGGGTAGGCCGCCTCATCCCCGACCGCTTGCCGGAAAGAATCGACCAGACTGATATAGCGTTTGACCAGGTCGGGCGTAGCGACGGCCAGAGGCGCGTCGACCTCAGCCGTCAGTCGTTGCCAGCCACCGGCCCACTCGGCATTCAAGGCGGCGTAGCCGACATCCAGTTCGTAGGCGCCGGCGCCGGCATGAGTGTCGACATACAGGTAGGGGACGGGCTTGCGGCCGAGGTAATCCAGGCAGGCGATGAGCGTCAGGTGCTTGAGCACGTCGGCATGGTTGGCGGCATGAAAAGCATGGCGGTAGCTCAGCATCGGTGGTCCTGGGGCATGCGTACAAGTATGCCGGCGCCGGCCTTTCGTGGCAAGAGCAAACCGCTTGCCATGCACGACCAGGTATCATAGACTGATAACCAGGCGCGAAAAACCGGCAGGCGCGCCCAGGAGGCAGCATGCTGAGCGAAGCAGACAAACGAACCATCGTCCAGAAACTGGAATTGATCGATTACCTCTATCAGCGGCACGGCCAGGCCATCCTGGACGACGTTGGCCGCTTGGAAAGCGGTCGGATGCACGCCATCTGGGTTGATATCAAATCCGGCGCCAACGGCCCGGAGGATTTGCTGAACGTGTTGTGGCGCGACATGGGCGGCGAGATGGGCATGGCCTGGACCGAACGGCGCGACGAGGCCGGCTGGTTGCGTCTGCGTTGTACCAGCTGCCCCTTCGCCGATCTGGCCCGCGCCCATGGTTATGCCGCCGCCGGCTACGCCCTCTTTTGCGCCGGCGACCATGGTATCGTCTCCGGCTTCAATCCCGAGCTGGAATTCAGCCGCAGTACAACCCTGATGGCCGGTGACGACTGCTGCGACCATGCCTACCGCTTGCGCGGCGGCTGAAACCGCCGGCTGCCTTAGCCGCGCTTCAGTCCTCTGACAGGACGATCAGCTTGTCGCCAGGCGCGAACTGAACCATGCCATCCTTGTGCGGATTGATGTAGACGCCGTAATTGCGGCTGGCGTCAGACTTGTCCTGCTGCAGGCGCCAGCCGATGACGCTCTGGTTCTGGCGGGTGGCCGCCGCGTAGACGGTGTAGCCGTCCACGGCCAGGCCGGGCTTGATGTAGTCCTCGATGGGCTTGAAGTAGATTTCGGAACCGTCCGGGTCGAACAGGTCGGTGAAGACGGCGTTGAGCGCCGGGTTCTCGGCGATCTGGACCAGCAAGAGGCCGATCAGGCGGTCGCTGACGATAAAATCGTCGGCTTCTGCGATGCTGGCCAGTTCCTGGGTGCGGGTGTCCAACAGTTCGCTGGTCAGCGAGAAACGGTAGCCGTTGAGGCGGGCCAGGTCGCGCAGGTGCAAGAGGGCGATCAGGGTACGGGCATCGGCCTCGTCCGGATCGAAATCCTCGGAGTTCGATAGTACCACGATATGGCTGGCGCTGGCCAGCGGCAAGGCTTCGAGTACCGAGCGGTCGGTGATGTCGGCTTGGCGGTATTCGACCGCGCCGAAGGTGTGCAGGCTTCCCTGGAGGGCCGCCAGCTTCTGGGCGCCGGCCTGGTTGGCGCCCAGTACCAGCGCCTGCGAGCCCGGACCGACGTAGGCGTCCAGCTCGTGGATAATTTGCGGCAGTTTCCAGTTCCAGCCGACGAAGATAATATCCTCGCGTACCGCCGCATCGCCGGCCTCAACCGCGGCGATAGCCGCCAGGTTCAGCTTGAAGACGCCGGCGTCGGGCAGCACGGTGTCGTCATCCTGGCTGATGGCGATGACCTGCCAGCCCTGCTCGATACGGGTGTGAGCCGGCGGGTTGACCTGCGGCACGCCGTCGGGCCGCACCAGCCCGATGATAGAGCTGGTGCGGAATTTGTTGATGGCCTCGGCATAGCTCAAGCCGATTAGGGCTGGCACCGCGGCGAAATACAGCTCGTCGCCGGCGAAGGACAGCAGCCCTTCGTAAACGATGGACAAGCCGGACTGGCGGCAAGTCTGGGCCACCAGACGCGATATCATCGAGCCGACCAGCACGATCTGGGCCTGGCCGCGGGCGGCGATTCCGGCCGGGTGCAGGTTGCGCGGATCGCGGATCTCGGCCACGCAGTTGTAGGCGCCTCCCAGGTGCGGCCGGGCGGTGATGGCCAGGAGCGTCTTGATGATTTCGGCGTCGGCCGACTGGTTGCGCGGCGACATGATGATGATCGAGCGGCTGCGCTCCGTGGCCACGATGGCCAGGTCGGCGGCGTCGCGCGGGTTGCCGGTTCGGCAGACGAGGCGCGTGGTCCGGGTTTTTCCCAGCCGTTCGCGCAGTTCGTCCTCCATCTCCACCTTGTCCTTGGGGGCCAGGATGGCGACGCAGGCCCGGCGCTGGTTGGCGTTAGCCTGGATCAGTTGTTCCAGCACGGCGAAGATGTCGTCGTTCCAGCCCAGGATAACGGTATGACGCTGCTCGACGATGATGGAGCGGCCCTTGCGCAGTTCGTCGATACTGGCTTCCAGGCCGGTGTTGAGGATGCCGATCAAAGCGCTCAGAATGAAGATGCCGCCTAGGGTAACCACGAACATGACGGCCCGGAACTGCCAGCCGGAGTCAGCCGTCACGGCGCCGGCGTCGATGGTCCGCATCAAGGCCTGCCAGAGGGCTTCCACCAGGCCGAAGGTCTGGCCGTCGCCGCTGGCGATCTGGAACAGCGTCAAGACCAAGCCGGCCACCAGAACCAGCACTAGCAGGTTGTTGAAAAAGCCGGTTGCTTTCTCAACAACCTTAACAATTCCTCGCATAGCTTGCGCTATGCTGCGTAATTGTACCGGCTTTTGAAGTGTTGAAAAGCCGCATCCGCGTTTTTCAACACCCTGCTAGACAGATGGCGGCCAGGCCCAGGATGAGCGAGCCGGTGCCCTTGGATATGAACAAGTCGAAACTGTAGCGCAGGCGCGCCTTGAGGGTGGTTTTCATGCCATCCACTATACTACGACCCAAAACGGAACGCAATGCAAAGCGTTGCGCAGGCCCAGATATTCTGGTATGCTGGGTTTGTTTCAGCTGGTCAGGCACCGCTTCGGACCGCTGCATCCCAGATTTAGATTCTGCAATGTTCAAAAGGGGGACATATGAAGAAGCTGAATGTGACGTCCGAAACCGGACGCCTGCGTCGGGTGATCGTCCATACGCCCGGCCGGGAGGTGGAGGCGATGCGACCGAGCGCCGCCGAGGAAGACCTCTATAATGATATTATACCAATGGACTTGGTCATTAGGGAACATGCCGAGCTGAAAGGTTTCCTGGGCCAGGTGGCCGAGGTACACGAACTGCGCGATATCCTGGTGGCAGCGCTGGCCACTCCGGCGCAGCGCAGCTTGTTCGCCAGTGAGCTGGCCGGCTTCTTCGGCGCCCAGCACCGGCTTGAGGAACTAAAGACTATGACGGCCGCAGCGCTGGCCGACGCCGCCATCTGCGGCCTGCCGGCCAGGCATATTTCGCTGGACCGCTTCCTGGTTGGCTGCGACCATGACATCAAGCCGCTGCCCAATATGTACTTCATGCGCGATGCGGCCATGGTCTACCGCGATCGCTCGATTGCCTCGGCTATGCGCTTCCCGGTGCGGCGCGTCGAGGCCCTGATCCACCGCTTCATCTTCGCCCACCACCCCGATTTCAGCGGCGGCGGCTGCCTGCTGGACGGGCCGGCCCTGGCGGCCGACGGCTTCTCGCTCGAGGGCGGCGACTTCCAGGTCCTGGGCAAGAACCTCTTGGCCATCGGCGTGTCCGAACGGACCAGCGCCCGCGGCATCGACGCCATCGCCCGCGCCGTCACCCAGCAGTACCCCGAGCCGGTGTCGGTCTTCGCCGTCATGCTGCCGATCGCCCGGGCCACCATCCACCTGGATATGGCCTTCACGGTCATCGACCGCGACGCCTGCCTGGTCTTCGCGCCGGTCATCACCGGACCGCGCCGGGCCCGCGTGGTGCGCATCGACGCCGCGCCTGGCCGCGAACCGGTGCTGATCGAGGTCGACTCGCTGCTCGGTGGCCTGAAAAGCGCCGGCCTGGACCTGCAGCCGGTCTTTACCGGCGGCGACGACCCGGTGCGCGCCGAACGCGAGCAATGGCTGTCCGGCGCCAACTCTTTCAGCTTCGCCCCCGGCAAGATCCTGATGTACGCCTGCAACAAATACACCGCTGAAGCGCTAACCAAATCCGGCTTCGAGTTCAAGCACGCCACCGACTTCCTGTCCGGTACAATCGACCCGCTTAGCTACCAGCGGCTGGTAGTCGGCTTCGACGGCGTCGAGCTGGCCCGCGGTGGCGGCGGCGCCCGCTGCATGACCTGCCCGATCCAGCGCGACGACCTGTAGGTCGGGGCCGGTTCAGCATGCCGACCGGGGCGGAAAAGCCGAATCCCAGCCACCTCCTCCCTGAATCAGGCAACCCAGCCGTCCGCCGACTACCCACGCCTGGCGAACTGCGCGCCGAGTTCAGGCTATCAGCCACGGCTGCGGCCGGCATCGCCGCCAGTCGACAGACCATCCTGGATATCCTGGCCGGCCGTGACCGGCGGCTGCTGACTATAGTCGGCCCCTGTTCGGTGCACGACGCGGCCGAGGCTCTGGCCTACGGCCGCTGGCTGCAGCTACAAGCCACCCGCCACGCCGACTGCCTGTTTGTCGTGATGCGCTGCTTTATCGAAAAATCGCGCACCGGCGCCGGCTGGCGCGGCCTGGTGCGCTCGCCGCTGCCGGCCACCTGCCTGGCCAGCCAAGCCGACCAGGCTGCCAGCCCCCCGACAGACGCTCACGCCACCGACCGTCAGCAACGGCCGGACGACACGGCCGAAGGCTTGCGCCAAGCCCGCGACTTGCTCTGCCAGCTAGCCGAGCATGGCCTGCCCCTGGCTGTCGAACTGGTCAGCCCGCTCCTGTGGCCCTATTGGGCCGACTGCGCCAGCTGGGTGGCGGTGGGGGCGCGCGGCGTCGAGTCGGCCGCCCTGCGCGAGGCGGCCAGCGCCCTGCCCTGCGCCAGCGGCTTCAAGAACGCCACCGACGGCCAGACCGACAGCGCCCGCCTGGCCGTGGCCACGGCCTTACGACCCTCAACCGTCCTGACCGTCGACGAGGCCGGCGTGCTGGTAGAACTGCTCAGTCGGGGCAACCCGCTGCCCCACGTGGTGCTGCGCGGCGGCCGCAACGGCGACAACTTGGTGCAGGCGGCGCCGCTGGCCGCCCAGTTGGCCGTTGATGGCCTGCCAGCTGCCCTGCTGGTCGACGCCAGCCACGGCAACTCCGGCTTCCGGCCGGAAACGCAAGCCGGCATCGTCCGCTGCGCCCTGGAACTACGCCGGCAAGGCCTGCCCGTGCGCGGCCTGCTGATCGAGTCCTACCTGCGTAGCGGCGCCCAGCCCCTGGACTGCGGCGCGCCCGGTACAACCAGCATCGGCCAGCGCCTGCAAGCCGGCCTGTCGGTCACCGACCCCTGCCTGGGCCAGGCCGAAACGGCCAGCCTGCTCGACGAGATCGCCGCCGCCCTCAAATGAAACTGGGCCGATCCAGCAGCTGCCGCAAACGCTGCGCAGTCAGCTGATACTGCTCCTTCTGCCCCCGCCAGTGCCAGCTACTGTGCCGGCGCAACACCGCCAGACATTCCCAGGCCCGCAGTTGCTCGTTGGCCAGCGCGCGCGGCAGCCTCAGCTCGTCAAAATAGGCCGTGGCGCAAGCCACCGCCTCGGCACCGATATTGTACCAGCGCGGCTCGTCAAACCCGGACAGATTCAGGTGGTCAAACTGGTGCAGGTTGAGGCCGGTGTGCAGCCACTCGGTATCGATGAACAGCGGCTGGCCGTCCGCCTTCAAAAACATGTTGCCGGTATTGCAGTCCTCGTTGACCAGGCAGGCCAGGCCGTCTGTGAGCGCGGCCAGCGCGGCGCGCAGCTCACGGCTACCTACCCCGGGCGCGGCCCAGTCCGGCCCGAGCTCGGGCCAGCTGGCCGCCAGGGCTTTCAAGTGCCCGGCCAGCTCATGTTCGACCAGATCGGCCAGGCTGGCAAAGTAGTGCCCGTCGGCGTACATGGACGTGAAGTGGCCCGTGGCCGGGTTATCCCGATTGAAGGCCGCCAGGCGGCTGAAAAAAAGCGGCAGGCTGTCCCGCCGGCTGGTGATCGGCTGCTGACCAGTTACCCATTGGCTGACCAGCAGCCAGCAGCCGTCCACCTGGAAGGCGTCCAAGTAGTCCTGGATCAGGCCGGCCGGGTCAAACCGGGCGGCCAGGCAGCGCAGCGAGTCGGCGATGTTCGGCTGGTCGAGCGGCCGCAGCTTGAGGGCGAAGCGGCCGCCCGCGTCGTCGCCCAGGCGGAACAGATCGTCGTACTGATAGCCTTGCAAGCTGACCGGCTGGGCCGTACCGGCCAGGCTGGCCCAAGGTGTGCCGGCCAACAAGCGCGGCAGGTCGGCGATGTTGTGGGCGGCCACCGGGCTCAGGCTGGGCCGGTCATACCGGCCGGCGAGACGCGACCAGCCCGTCCAGCCAGCCTTGCCTCGATGCGCCGGACGCACAACGTCAGCCAGTCGGAGGGCAGCTTTTTCTGGCCGAAGTCCCAGTCTTTCCAGGGCTGGTAGACTGATTCGGGCACAAAGCCGCTGTCCGTTTCCTTAGCCTTGATGACGGCCACCATGTTCTGCAAACGCTGGTCAGGGTACAACCCGGACACCCGGCTAAGCGTATCGGCGACGTGCAGGATGTCGTACCAGATGAAGGGGGCCTTCAGTTTGCGGAAGTCGTCGCCCATGTAGAAGATATACGGATGCTTGGTGCGGCTGTGCTCCCACAGATCGAGCAAACTGGCGGCGCAGGCCGCAATCGCCTCGCGCCAGCGTGCGGCGTCATGCTGCAGCAACAGCTTGAGCATTACCAGCGTAGCGTCAGGACAGGGATCAGCCGCCTTACCCGGGCCGCGCCAGCTGCCCAGGCTGGCCGAAACCACGCAGCCGAAGCCGTCCGGCCGGACCAGGCTGGCTAGCCAAGCCACCGCCCGGTCCAGCCGCGGGTCACGACAGCCCAGCTTCAAGAGGGCGTAGAGCGTCACCGGCGCGTCGCACAGCGCCCAGCCGGCAATGGGCTGGCCGCTACCACCGTAGGCGGCGCCGATATTCATGGTCAAGGTTGGCACGCCGCGCTCGTCTAGGCTAGCCAGGATACGGTTTACCACCGGCGGCAAGCGCTGGTCGCCCAGGTCGAGGCCGCAATCGGCCAGGAAAACCAGTTTGTGGAAAAACTGCCGGGCGCTCTTATGACTGGCGATGGCCGGGCCGGGCCAGTCCTGCAGCTCGTCGAGCAACGCCTCGATGCGGCTGTCGGCGGTCAGCTTGGCTTTCAGTTCGGCGGCGTGCTCTGAACCGAGCGTCACGGCGGCTTGGTAGGCTACTTGAGGCTGGTTGGAAGCCAGCAAATCAATGAATTGCACTGCCATCGGAATCCCCCCGATCATAGTATAAACCGCCGATCGTCGCCAGGAAAGACCAACTGAAAAAAAACCGCTCCACCCGGGGGCGGAACGGTTCAGGCCGGGTCATAGTCACCAAGGGCCAGACTCGGCATATTAAAACGGGTGTTAGCCCGCTAGCAGGTGGGCGGCTCAGCCCTGGATGATAGCTTCGACCGGGCAAACGCCGGCGCAGGAACCGCAGTCAGTGCATATAGCTGGGTCAATATAGCGGGCGCCATTCTTCTCGCTGATAGCCTGAACCGGGCATTCGGAATCACAGGCACCGCAGTTGACACAGGCATCAGTCACCTTGTAAGCCATGGTTGTCTCCTCGTATGGATGATACAGACCGACGCAGCAAACGCTCCGGACGGGACTCTGTTCGGACAAATACTATCATACTGTCCGCTGGTTGACAAGCGAGCCCGAGCGGTGCCGCGTCAAAACGGCTTGCGCCGCGGCGGCCTCCTCGTGCATACTGTTCCCGTAGCGCCGTGCCCTGGAGAAAACCATGAAAGAACAGCTGATCGTCAAGAACCTGCCCTTCATCAAGATCCTGCCGGCCTGGGCCCAGGAATTGTCCTACAAATACTGCTCCAAGACCGCCAACCTGTACATCATGCACGGCAACATCCGCGATTTTCTGCCGCACAAGATGAACGAGGGCGAGTTCAACTTCGTCAAAATCCAAGATTACGTCTCCGAGGTGCTGTTCGGCAACCGCGACATCATCGTCTTCTGGGACCGTTCCTCCGGCGTCAGCTTCTGCGCCGCCGAGATGCAGCGCGACTACCTGAAAACGATGCGCGAGCGCTACCCGGATTACGCCGACGCCGAGCTGTTCTCGGCCGACCCGGCGGTGGCCTTTAAGGTGCTCGAGCAATACTTCCTGCTCAACATCCCGCAGAAAAAGCGCATCGTGCTGATCATCGACTACGCCGAGACCATCCTGCCGGCCGGCGAGGTGGCCAAGCTGGACGACAACGACCGCTACTGCTTCGTCACCCTGAACCGCTGGAGCCACGACCCGGTCTTTACCCGGGGCGACGTCTCCATCATCCTGTTGTCCGAGAACCTGTCCGACCTCAACCCGCGCGTCGTGGCCAGCCCGTCCACCATCAAGGTGGAAATCCCCATCCCGGACGGGACGGTACGCAGTTCCTTCCTGCACTACCTGGACGGCCAGGGCGGCCTGCTTTTGGACCGGGGCTTAAGCCCCGAAGCGGTCGGCGCCATCACATCAGGCCTCAACCTGGTCAACCTGAACCGGATGGCGGCCGAGAGCTGGCAGGAAGACAAGCCGATCAACATGGACTACCTGAAGGCCAAAAAGCGCGAGATCATCGAGGGCGAGGCCGGCGGCCTGCTCGAGTTCCTGGATACCGAACACGACCTGTCCTATGTCTCCGGCCACGACTTCGTGCGCAAAAGATTCAAGAGCGCCGCCCGAGCCCTCAAGCTGGGTCGCCTAGACGTCCTGCCGATGGGCTACCTGATCGCCGGGCCAGTCGGCACCGGCAAGAGCTTCATGGTGACGGCCTTCGCCGGCGAGATCGGCGTGCCGATGGTCAAGTTCAAGAATTTCCGCTCCAAGTGGCAGGGCGTGACCGAGAGCAACCTGGAAAAAGTGCTGACCATCCTGAAGGCCATGGCGCCGGTGGCGGTCATGATCGACGAGGCCGACGCCTTCCTGGGTGACCGCAACCAGGACGGCGACTCGGGCACCTCCAACCGCATCTTCGCCCAGCTGGCCAACTTCATGGGCAACACCGAATACCGCGGCAAGATCATCTGGTTCCTGATTACCTGCCGGCCGGACCTGCTGCCGATCGACCTGAAGCGCCAGGGCCGGGCCGAGGAACACCTGGCCCTCTTCTACCCCGACAGCGAGTCCGAGAAGATTGCCCTGTACGACGTGCTGGTGCGTAAGCTGGACCTGCAGATCCGCAAATTCCCGATCTCCGAGTTACTGAAGAAATTCAAGCACGAATTCTCCGGCGCCGACCTGGAAAGCGTCCTGATCCGGGCCAAGTTCAAGGCCAGCATGGACAACCGCTCCTACGTGACGCGCGAGGACCTCGATGAAACGATGAACGACTTCGTGCCGCCGGCCTACCCGCACGAGATCGACCTGCAGAACCTAGTGGCCGTCTTAGAATGCACTAGCAAGGAAATGGTGCCCAAGCGCTTCCAGAACCTGGACCGCACTAAACTGGTCAAGGACATCGGCACGCTGAAGAGTCTACTCGGAGAGGGTTGACCAGGCGTGGCCAGCCGCGGGGAGCAGAGCGCGGTTACGGGGCGTAGCCATGTCAACGGCGAGGAGGCTTGTTCATGGAGGTTGTAGACGCGGGGCCTGGCGCTTAAAAAACAAGGCCCTTTACAAGGGTCTTGTTTTTTAACGCCACCCGCGGCGTCGCGGCTGCCCAGGGTAAGCATGCGCGGGGTTGGAAGGTTTCACGCCGTGGGTGCTGTGATGTCGCGGCTGGCTGCGCCAGGCCGGGAGTGTTGGTTTCGCGACGTGAGGGGCTGTGATGTCGCGGCTGGCGACGGCTGGCCGGGGTGGTTGGTTTCGCGTCGTGAGGTGCTGGATGTCGCGGCGGGTTGCTAGCGGCTTTTGAAGTGTTGAAAAGCCGCATCCGCGTTTTTCAACACCCTGCTAGATGTTGCGGCGGGTTGGACTGGGGTGTGACGCTCTGGGGGGCGCGACACGGTGAAATTTGACTTTTCCTTGTTTCCTTGTTACAATTTAACAAGGAAAAGGAGACAGAAAACTATGTCCCAAATAGCAGAACGCAAACGTGTTACCATATCCGTCAAGCGCCAATTCACGATACCTCAAAAGTACTATGAGTTGCTTGGCTTCGAATCCGACGCTGAATGCATACTCCAGGACGGAGGAATTTTTATCCGCCCCCTCCGTAATGAGCCATCAGATTTCTCCGAGGAAATTCTGGCCGATCTAATCACACAGGGGCTTTCAGGGCAGCAACTCCTTGCACGGTTCAAGGAACAGACGAAAAAGGTCAGACCGGCCGTCCAGAAGCTGATTGAGGAAGCCGACGAGACGGCCAGGTCCGGCTCCGGGAAGCGGTCTATCAATGATCTTTTTTGTTCGGGTAAAAGCTGATGTACGAGCTCCGATACCTCAAACCGGCGGAGCGTTACTTCAAGAAAATCCGGGAAAAGGGATTACAGGATACATTTCGGGTTGCTCTTGAAAAAATATCTGACGATCCTGCGATCGGGGAGCAGAAAAAAGGCGATCTGGCGGGTATCTGGTGTTATGATGTTTTCTATAACAAAACGAACTATGAAATAGCCTACCGCATCTACGATGAAGACGGACAGCTGGTCGTAGTCATCATGGCTGGAACACGGGAAAACTTTTATGAAGAGTTGAAGCGGTATATGAAATGAGAAAAATCAGACAGCATGGCATTACGCCACCCAAACCGCCCCGACCGCTCCGGTGACAGGCCCCCGTTTCAGCTGGTTTGGTGACAGGCACCCAACTCCCACCCGCCCCGCCAGACCCGCTGACAGGCACCCGATTTCCCTAGCGCGGGGTCAGACCCCGCTGCTGGAAAAGTGGACGTCTGCCTCAATAGTTTAGCATGTTTTTCGTATAATGCAACAGGCGTCCTACGATTAGCGGCTCTGCGTTCGTTAACTGTCGCATTCTGCAGGCGGCATTTTCAAACTTGGCGTAACTGAAAGCATAGATTCATCAACGCATTGGCTGGACAGGCTTCCTGGCCACCAAACACTGGATCAAGGCATGCTACGGGAGGAGTACATGAGCAGAATTCCTGAAAATCAGATTGTGCGGACTATTTCCTTTCCAACACTGACACGGGCCATGAATGTCCAGGAGCCTTGCCAAGCCAATGACGGCTTGGGCGAAATCAGGTTTAACATTCCGGCATACTTAGCCGTGCTACGGGCCATTGCACTATTCCGCGAAAAGAGCCAAATTCGCCCTGACTTTAAGAGCCGACAAGAACCAGACAGCGCTTAGCAGGTTGTTGAAAAAGCCGGTTGCTTTCCCAACAACCTTAACAATTCCTCGCATAGCTTGCGCTATGCTGCGTAATTGTACTAGTTATTGAAGTGTTGAAAAGCCGCATTCGCGTTTTTCAACACCCTGTTAGAGTCGATGATTAGTGCGGAGGCAGCACTTTTTAGGGACATAGCCGATCTGAAAATTGGTGCTGGTGCTAAATGTGGACTAAGTCGCTTACGAACACTTGGGACAATATCGCTTTCGAACGACTCAAAACCGCGTATGAACGAGAATTTGGCTTGACAAACGTACATTCAAAACCTAAAATCAAATTTCTGGCGTTGCCGGGCATAATTTTGATAACGAATTTTTGCCTGAGTGCGAAATTTGATACAAGCGCGGGCGGTTTTCAGACTTTCCGCTGCAAAATGACATTTTTCGCCCGGATGACAGTTCCTATCATTTATCCTGAACTGCGCTCCTATCCCGGTATTTCGGAGGCACATGATGAAGAAAACCTTAGCCGTAGCGCTTATTGCCTTGGCGGCCATGTCTATGCTCATTCCGATTGCATTCAAGCCGGCATCGGATCAAACAAAGATCCAGCTGACGCTCGTTAAAAGGCCGCCGCCCGGCACCAACCCACCCTCGATTCCGCCGTCATCCGGCACGCGAATCTAAGCCATAGTCACGCCAGGTTCTCGTTTCCTAAGCCGGGGTCCGACCCTCGATTTTCCTGACGTGGGGTCAGGTCCCGGTTCTGTTATCATACTTGTTCCAGCCCACTGTGTAATAAAACTTCGTATCTACTGAAGCCAGTACAGGCCGCCTCCCTCGCTCCGCTGCCAGAAAAGCGGACGTCTGCCCCCAATAATATAGCATATTTTTCGTTTAGTGCAGCATGCGTCTTACATGCAGTGGCTCTACCTTCTCCAATTGCCACGTGATGCAGGCGGCAGATTGAAACAGGGCGTAATGGCGGGCATGGATAGATCAACGCGCTGGCAGGCCTGACGTCCAGCTACCAAACGCAGGATCAAGGCATGCCACAGGAGAAGCCGATGAGCAGAGAACGTAAAAATCAGAAAGCGAAGACTATTTCTTTTCAAAGGCTGGCACGGACCATGAATGGCGAATTACTTTGCCGAGCCAACGGCGGCCTGGGTGAAATCAGGTTTAACCTCCCGGCATACTTGGCCGTGCTACGGGCGATTGCACTTTTCCGCGAGAAGGGCCGGATTTGTCCTGACTAAAAGAGCCGACAAGAACCGGACAGCGCTTAGGGTCGAATGCTGGTGGCTGGCAGCACCTTCTGGGGGCATAGCCGTTCAGAAAACTGTTGCGTGTATTTAAAGTGGACTAAGTGCTTGACTAAGTAAATCTACAGGAGTAGCTTATGAGTATGCAAGCCAATATTCACGAAGCAAAAACTCATTTCTCGCAGTTAATTGACCGGGTCATGGCCGGGGAGGAAGTCATCATCGCCAAAAATGGAAAAGGCTTGGTTAGAATGATCGCCTTGGAAACTCCGGCTACCCAACGCACCCCTGGCCTTTCCCGGGGCAAGGGCCAGATTGCGGCAGACTTTGACAGCCCGCTGGAACCGGACGTTGCCCAGGACTTTGAACAATGAAGCTTCTCCTGGATACGCACACCTTTTTGTGGTGGGCCATAGAGCCGGACAGGCTACCTCCAGCCATACTGGAGCTGATGAAAAATCCGGCCAACAAGATTGTATTCAGTGTCGTATCCGCCTGGGAAGCCCAAATCAAGATCGGGCTAGGCAAGCTGACCCTTTCTGAAAGTCTGAAGAAGATCGTCGAACGGGAAATTCAGCATAACAAATGGGAGATTTTGCCAGTCAGTCTACAACATGTCTGGCATCTGTTACAGCTTCCGCCGCTTCATAAGGACCCTTTTGACCGCCTGCTGATAGCCCAAGCCTTAACCGAGGACTTGACCATTGCGACCGGTGATGCTTTCATCACCAACTATCCAGGACTTTCAGTAATCTGGTAAATGACTTTATTCAAATTGTGTTTTATAACAACCCATAAAGTTTCAATCCACGCCCCCGCGAAGGAGGCGACCTTATACTTTGACTGGTAATTTTGACAACGTAGCAGTTTCAATCCACGCCCCCGCGAAGGAGGCGACAAAAAAAATGTATGATTCATCTATCGCAACGGAGGCGTTTCAATCCACGCCCCCGCGAAGGAGGCGACGTCACGATGCCATCGCTGAATGTCTTGGTACCCGTGTTTCAATCCACGCCCCCGCGAAGGAGGCGACATGTTTTACTTCTATACGCTTTTCCAAATATTTTAGTTTCAATCCACGCCCCCGCGAAGGAGGCGACTATAGCTTTGAATAGCTTGTTTGAATTTACCTTGCGTTTCAATCCACGCCCCCGCGAAGGAGGCGACCTGGGGCCGATCGGCAAGGCGGCAGCCTTGGCCAGGTTTCAATCCACGCCCCCGCGAAGGAGGCGACGATTTAGGCTTTGACCTGACATGGATGGAGCTTGACGTTTCAATCCACGCCCCCGCGAAGGAGGCGACTTGCTTTCGGCGCGCGCGCCCGCTGATTGGCCTGTTTCAATCCACGCCCCCGCGAAGGAGGCGACTAGCTGCAGCTGATACAGTTATTATAACAGAAGGGGTTTCAATCCACGCCCCCGCGAAGGAGGCGACAAATTAATTGCCCCGGATGGCAATAGTATCACGTGCGTTTCAATCCACGCCCCCGCGAAGGAGGCGACGCAATATTATGCTGGCAGACGTGAAATACCTGGCGTTTCAATCCACGCCCCCGCGAAGGAGGCGACCATTGACACCCATCATCGACAAACCACGCGCCGAGTTTCAATCCACGCCCCCGCGAAGGAGGCGACATCAGACATGTTAATTCCTCTCCAGGTACTGGGCGTTTCAATCCACGCCCCCGCGAAGGAGGCGACCTGCAGGAATTGATCGACACTGGTGTACTTCATGAAGTTTCAATCCACGCCCCCGCGAAGGAGGCGACGAACAGCTCGCTGCGACTCAGGCGCGGATAGCTGCTGTTTCAATCCACGCCCCCGCGAAGGAGGCGACTTTCTGGTGGAGCGCACAATAGCGGCTATCAAGGTGTTTCAATCCACGCCCCCGCGAAGGAGGCGACTATACAGTCAAGTTGCTCGCCGACATGTACTCCCGTTTCAATCCACGCCCCCGCGAAGGAGGCGACTGCCGATGTATAAACATGTTATAAAAACTATCGACGTTTCAATCCACGCCCCCGCGAAGGAGGCGACAATCATTCCAAAGGCCTGTCTCAATATTGATCGAGTTTCAATCCACGCCCCCGCGAAGGAGGCGACAGGGTTTGTGCCGTATAATAAGTATCTAGCGAACACGTTTCAATCCACGCCCCCGCGAAGGAGGCGACAATTTGTGTTCTGACAATCGTTCCCCAACTAGATCAGTTTCAATCCACGCCCCCGCGAAGGAGGCGACCTGGAGGCAGCCGGCCGGCCCTGTACAGTAAATTGTTTCAATCCACGCCCCCGCGAAGGAGGCGACATGCCCTATTGTATCCATCGAAAAACCTGTGTCGTTTCAATCCACGCCCCCGCGAAGGAGGCGACCTCGCAAGACGCGTATTTCGACAAGGGCATCCAAGTTTCAATCCACGCCCCCGCGAAGGAGGCGACCCGCGGCGCCGTACTCGACCGGGTTCACAAACTGCAGGTTTCAATCCACGCCCCCGCGAAGGAGGCGACCTTTGGCGGCGCGTGTTGCTATTGTGGTGCTAAAGTTTCAATCCACGCCCCCGCGAAGGAGGCGACGTCAACGCCATATTCCAGACGCGCATTGTCAAACGTTTCAATCCACGCCCCCGCGAAGGAGGCGACCCGATTTTGCTGCCGTTAACCTCGTAGCCGCTTTGCGTTTCAATCCACGCCCCCGCGAAGGAGGCGACATTTCGAGGTAACGTGGCGGGGGAACCCGGCTCTTGTTTCAATCCACGCCCCCGCGAAGGAGGCGACGCGTGTATTGCGTCAGGCAAAGACTTCCACGGCGCGTTTCAATCCACGCCCCCGCGAAGGAGGCGACATAATAGTTACGCTTATGGCGTTTTTGGGTGGGTTTCAATCCACGCCCCCGCGAAGGAGGCGACATGCTTATCGAGGAAGCGAAAAAACACGGCTTGTTTCAATCCACGCCCCCGCGAAGGAGGCGACTTGATTCCGTGCGCTATGGTTTGGGTGATGACATGTTTCAATCCACGCCCCCGCGAAGGAGGCGACTAGGGCCTGGTATTGGTCTGTCGCCCAGACTGAGTTTCAATCCACGCCCCCGCGAAGGAGGCGACCCGTATCAGCTTGGCCTCGCAACGGCCCGGCGCTAGTTTCAATCCACGCCCCCGCGAAGGAGGCGACGGGCAATCCCGCCCGGCCGCATGCCACTTGGAGGTTTCAATCCACGCCCCCGCGAAGGAGGCGACGATGTACAAGACCATGTTGATTATGCTTTCATGGAAGTTTCAATCCACGCCCCCGCGAAGGAGGCGACTTACGCTTTAGACAATAATTTTAATCCTTATAAGGTTTCAATCCACGCCCCCGCGAAGGAGGCGACTTCGTTTAAGGAAGAAAATATTGGACAGGGGGAAGTTTCAATCCACGCCCCCGCGAAGGAGGCGACCAGGTTTGGCTTGCAGCGGAGACCTCCCTACGCTCGTTTCAATCCACGCCCCCGCGAAGGAGGCGACAATCGGCTCAATCCCAAGTTCCTTAGCGGCGCGTTTCAATCCACGCCCCCGCGAAGGAGGCGACTAGTTAAGTGCTTGAATTTTATCTGCATTCTTTGGTTTCAATCCACGCCCCCGCGAAGGAGGCGACTCGTGCTAGTACGGTGTCCTTTACCTTACAATAGTTTCAATCCACGCCCCCGCGAAGGAAGCGACCAATTGACATTACTTTAGTAGGTAGACCTCATGGTGTTTCAATCCACGCCCCCGCGAAGGAGGCGACAGGGATAGCCAAAATATCCCGGAATTATCGCGGTCTGTTTCAATCCACGCCCCCGCGAAGGAGGCGACCTGCGTACCTAGAGGCACCGTGACAGCCCCGGTAGTGGTTTCAATCCACGCCCCCGCGAAGGAGGCGACATAATCAAATCACCGAATTACGCATATATAGAAGGTTTCAATCCACGCCCCCGCGAAGGAGGCGACACCATCGAGCGCAACACCAAGCGGACCATGTCGCAGTTTCAATCCACGCCCCCGCGAAGGAGGCGACGGCTGATTTTTTGCTGATATTCCGCAAGCATGGCGTTTCAATCCACGCCCCCGCGAAGGAGGCGACGACAGAGATATCGCCATAGCGCGGGTGTTGTAGTGTTTCAATCCACGCCCCCGCGAAGGAGGCGACGCATGGATGACAAGGTGCCAGATGGCACAGTACTTGTTTCAATCCACGCCCCCGCGAAGGAGGCGACAGGTCATCCGTTCAATTCGGATAGGGGGCTTTTTAGTTTCAATCCACGCCCCCGCGAAGGAGGCGACGATATTCCTGATTGGGGTGTATATTATTTTAATTGTGTTTCAATCCACGCCCCCGCGAAGGAGGCGACCTGAAGCCTGTGTTGTATAATAAGGATGTAACATGTTTCAATCCACGCCCCCGCGAAGGAGGCGACTCGTAACACCCAATAATGATAATGAAGTTGATGTTGTTTCAATCCACGCCCCCGCGAAGGAGGCGACACCTGGAAGCGTACATCCTGGCGCGGTTTGTGGAGGTTTCAATCCACGCCCCCGCGAAGGAGGCGACAAACAACCAGCCAAATCGACGTCATGTCGGAGCCGGTTTCAATCCACGCCCCCGCGAAGGAGGCGACGCTCTCATTTCCTCGGGCGTGGCGTCCTCTCCGGGTTTCAATCCACGCCCCCGCGAAGGAGGCGACCGCTGTCCTCGCGGGTCGTCTTGCCCAGGGCATAGTTTCAATCCACGCCCCCGCGAAGGAGGCGACCGACGCCGAGCCGGGCAAGCGGCCCTATAATCGCAAGTTTCAATCCACGCCCCCGCGAAGGAGGCGACCTGGAATTTACAAGCCGTCGGGTGGGGGTATATATGTTTCAATCCACGCCCCCGCGAAGGAGGCGACCGCTCAATTGCACATTTACGCCACCAATATTTACGATGTTTCAATCCACGCCCCCGCGAAGGAGGCGACGCGGTGGGTTAGCGGGCGGAACCACGCATAGGGTTTCAATCCACGCCCCCGCGAAGGAGGCGACTCAATTGCACATTTACGCCACCAATATTTACGATGTTTCAATCCACGCCCCCGCGAAGGAGGCGACTGCCATCCTCGCACAAGATAAACACAGGCCGGGGGTTTCAATCCACGCCCCCGCGAAGGAGGCGACAAGCAGCTCATCAAACGATTTTTGCCCATGCGTTTTGTTTCAATCCACGCCCCCGCGAAGGAGGCGACGAATGCGCCGCCGGCGCTTGCGAGTATCTCACGCAGTTTCAATCCACGCCCCCGCGAAGGAGGCGACTTGACGCCGAAGTGGTCGCGCGTCAAGGGCTTGAGTTTCAATCCACGCCCCCGCGAAGGAGGCGACAGCGCATCCTGTTTCGCGGCATTGACAATCCGCTGTTTCAATCCACGCCCCCGCGAAGGAGGCGACCAATCGCGTCTGTCATATTGCAATCCTTTAGTTAAGTTTCAATCCACGCCCCCGCGAAGGAGGCGACAGGAGCTGCATCCTTTGTCATGGCCTCATAAATGTTTCAATCCACGCCCCCGCGAAGGAGGCGACGGATAGTGTCATGTTCAAGCCCAGCAGCTGCCGAAGTTTCAATCCACGCCCCCGCGAAGGAGGCGACAGAATATTATGCTTTTGTTCATCGCTCAAGGAATCAAGTTTCAATCCACGCCCCCGCGAAGGAGGCGACCGCGCTGGGCGGTGACGGTATTTAACCTTTCAGGTTTCAATCCACGCCCCCGCGAAGGAGGCGACGAAGAGGTTAAATGCGGACGACGTTGCGGTCGAAGTTTCAATCCACGCCCCCGCGAAGGAGGCGACATTTGGCAATCCATTTTTGCCGGAGGCAAACTGATGTTTCAATCCACGCCCCCGCGAAGGAGGCGACCTAACCAGCAGATTGCGGGAAACGAGGATTTATGGTTTCAATCCACGCCCCCGCGAAGGAGGCGACATAACCACTAACCCCATTGCCGCCACCAGTAAATGTTTCAATCCACGCCCCCGCGAAGGAGGCGACTTGAGCCTTCACGGTTTTCTGTTTTACCTGTGCATGTTTCAATCCACGCCCCCGCGAAGGAGGCGACCCGACCTTTGCTACAAGGTAATCGTCGTAATCCTGTTTCAATCCACGCCCCCGCGAAGGAGGCGACTGGCGGGGGCTTCGGCCCTCGCCTTCTACTAGAACGTTTCAATCCACGCCCCCGCGAAGGAGGCGACATATTATCAACAAGGCTTTCAATGAGCTAAACTTGTTTCAATCCACGCCCCCGCGAAGGAGGCGACGAGATAGTAGAGGTTGATGGAGTGGCAGACGCGGGTTTCAATCCACGCCCCCGCGAAGGAGGCGACTTGGCGCAATGGGTGGGAAAAAGTCTGCCGCTGTCAAGTTTCAATCCACGCCCCCGCGAAGGAGGCGACAACAACGCCAGCTTGAGCGCGTGTCACCAAAACTAGTTTCAATCCACGCCCCCGCGAAGGAGGCGACAAGCTCGCCGTGCAGGCCCACCAGGTAGGCTCTGTTTCAATCCACGCCCCCGCGAAGGAGGCGACTCCAGATTTTGATGGCCGTATCTTGCGCCTGTTTGTTTCAATCCACGCCCCCGCGAAGGAGGCGACTTGATAACAGCCGTCGCGCCAGTAACGTTAAACGTTTCAATCCACGCCCCCGCGAAGGAGGCGACACCATGAAGGCCGGCTATGGTTTGCTTCCAGCCTGTTTCAATCCACGCCCCCGCGAAGGAGGCGACTTTATTCGGACGGCACCGCCTGGTATGCTGCTGGGGTTTCAATCCACGCCCCCGCGAAGGAGGCGACATGCGAGCCCTGTCAGTGGGTATAGTGGAGATTGACGTTTCAATCCACGCCCCCGCGAAGGAGGCGACGTCATCCTGCCTCGACTGGGCCGACAGCCTGGAAGTTTCAATCCACGCCCCCGCGAAGGAGGCGACGCGAGGCCGGCCGGTACGGTGATCACACTTCCTCCAGTTTCAATCCACGCCCCCGCGAAGGAGGCGACCGGCTGCCGGACGCGGCCCTGGGCGTAGCCGATGTTTCAATCCACGCCCCCGCGAAGGAGGCGACGCGCAACGAATTGCTGGCAGCGCTAGAAAGTATTAAGTTTCAATCCACGCCCCCGCGAAGGAGGCGACGGGCGTGCCGTTTGCGGTGTACTGGACATCGCTGGTTTCAATCCACGCCCCCGCGAAGGAGGCGACGGGCAATACCGCCCGGCCGAATGCCACTTGGAGGGTTTCAATCCACGCCCCCGCGAAGGAGGCGACTTCCTCGGATCCGCTGACCGGAATCAGCACACAGGCGTTTCAATCCACGCCCCCGCGAAGGAGGCGACCTGGACGCCTTGTTTGGCTTTGTGGTGCGCGAGTTTCAATCCACGCCCCCGCGAAGGAGGCGACCGCGGCCGCTGACTCCGCCGCCGGCATGGAAGGTTTCAATCCACGCCCCCGCGAAGGAGGCGACCAATACCTGTTTTAAATGGTTCGCCTGCATGGGATGTTTCAATCCACGCCCCCGCGAAGGAGGCGACTCCAGCATCAGGATTCCCCTCTACGCACCTGTGTTTCAATCCACGCCCCCGCGAAGGAGGCGACATGACCGGCTAAAAAACGTAATCGAGTTGATTGAGGTTTCAATCCACGCCCCCGCGAAGGAGGCGACTTCCTACTTTAAACAATCCTGGCCTGGTATCTAATGGTTTCAATCCACGCCCCCGCGAAGGAGGCGACGGCTTCCTACCTTTGTAAAATTATCAGCAATTAGGTTTCAATCCACGCCCCCGCGAAGGAGGCGACCCGGCGGCTGCAAACATCTCACGGGTATATAAAAGTTTCAATCCACGCCCCCGCGAAGGAGGCGACATTTATTTTAATCGCCTCTCCAGGTTGTGATTACCGTTTCAATCCACGCCCCCGCGAAGGAGGCGACGCTGTGTAGGTCGAGGGTGCCGCCAACCGTCGGGTTGTTTCAATCCACGCCCCCGCGAAGGAGGCGACAACTTGTGAAAATACTTGGCAAGGAATATTCGGTGTTTCAATCCACGCCCCCGCGAAGGAGGCGACCCGCTATGATTGGATCAAAGCCCTAGCGTGGGCGTTTCAATCCACGCCCCCGCGAAGGAGGCGACCTTCGGTGTTTTTGGCACCTACGGGTACATCAATGTTTCAATCCACGCCCCCGCGAAGGAGGCGACAACCGGCAGAAGCTTCAGGCGATTCACTAAAGGTGTTTCAATCCACGCCCCCGCGAAGGAGGCGACAAGTCGATTGCCCAGACTAATCCGGTTGATATTGAGTTTCAATCCACGCCCCCGCGAAGGAGGCGACTGAACAGCCTAACACCATGCTAGTATCTATATACTGTTTCAATCCACGCCCCCGCGAAGGAGGCGACCTGAATATGACATAGGTTCGATAGGATTGTAGGAGGTTTCAATCCACGCCCCCGCGAAGGAGGCGACGCTAAAGCGCTTTAAAGGAATCAAATGAATAAAGTTTCAATCCACGCCCCCGCGAAGGAGGCGACTGCCTTAACGCAATCTAGTGGCGGTCAATACCAAAGTTTCAATCCACGCCCCCGCGAAGGAGGCGACATATTGTCAGGAGCTTATGGGTTTGCGTATACGGCAGTTTCAATCCACGCCCCCGCGAAGGAGGCGACGCTACGCTCCGACGAGCGCTTCGCACCCTACGCCCAGTTTCAATCCACGCCCCCGCGAAGGAGGCGACTTTGTTTAGCCATTGTTTCCACGGCGGATTAAAACGTTTCAATCCACGCCCCCGCGAAGGAGGCGACCTATTAGCCACAAGCGCAACGCTCCTTTGAACTTGTTTCAATCCACGCCCCCGCGAAGGAGGCGACTTTCGACATTGTGAAACATAACGAGATTGGCACGTTTCAATCCACGCCCCCGCGAAGGAGGCGACCTTTTTGCACTGGGCAAATACCATTGATTCATCGTTTCAATCCACGCCCCCGCGAAGGAGGCGACGTCTTGTCACCCACGATGACGGACCAGCCATCGTAGTTTCAATCCACGCCCCCGCGAAGGAGGCGACAAAAGCCGTGGTGGAAACGAATGTTTAAGGGTAAGTTTCAATCCACGCCCCCGCGAAGGAGGCGACGGGGTTGATTGAAAAACTGGAGCCGGTCATCTCGAGTTTCAATCCACGCCCCCGCGAAGGAGGCGACGTCATGTCAAGTTCAAGCGCTTCAAGGCGCTGCTCGTTTCAATCCACGCCCCCGCGAAGGAGGCGACATTTGTGCTTTTACCTTTTGTTAAATTGTATGATAGTTTCAATCCACGCCCCCGCGAAGGAGGCGACGAAAGCACGTCCAGCCTGGTTTCCGATGTAGCGATGTTTCAATCCACGCCCCCGCGAAGGAGGCGACCTCCCGATAGGTGTGCTCTAATTCGGCAAGCGCCGGTTTCAATCCACGCCCCCGCGAAGGAGGCGACCAGACGGTGAATCGGCGGAAATAACCCGAAAGGTGTTTCAATCCACGCCCCCGCGAAGGAGGCGACTTCCTTGGCCTCCATCATGGCATCGGTATTGATCTGTTTCAATCCACGCCCCCGCGAAGGAGGCGACCGTCGCACTGCGGGTTTGACATGGCCCGCTGGGTGTTTCAATCCACGCCCCCGCGAAGGAGGCGACCGTTGTATGCGGAGAGAGCCGCCGCAAGTTGCTGTTTCAATCCACGCCCCCGCGAAGGAGGCGACACAAACTCTATTTGCTGCACTATTATCCTAAATAGTTTCAATCCACGCCCCCGCGAAGGAGGCGACCAGCCATGCCCCGGTTGGGCCGACAGCTTGGAAGTTTCAATCCACGCCCCCGCGAAGGAGGCGACATAAATATTCAATGATTGACAAAGTAGGGAAAAGAAGTTTCAATCCACGCCCCCGCGAAGGAGGCGACAGGCCTGCGGCTACCTGTCGACAGCCAGAGGAATGTTTCAATCCACGCCCCCGCGAAGGAGGCGACTCAGCTCCATGAGCGACGCGTCCAGGAAGCAAAAGTTTCAATCCACGCCCCCGCGAAGGAGGCGACGCCAAAGGCCTGAATCAGGCCCACGGTGGCTACGGGTTTCAATCCACGCCCCCGCGAAGGAGGCGACGCCGGCGGCAGCTAGCAACAAAAAGCCTTGGGAGTTTCAATCCACGCCCCCGCGAAGGAGGCGACCTATTGTTCGCTCCACAGGGAGTGTATACGGGATGTTTCAATCCACGCCCCCGCGAAGGAGGCGACGAGACAGGATTGCCAAACTCTACACAGAGCATAGGGTTTCAATCCACGCCCCCGCGAAGGAGGCGACCCCGGCTTTACCATTGAGCCGGAGGGAAACTAATGTTTCAATCCACGCCCCCGCGAAGGAGGCGACCACTTGTCTGCCGTTGATGTGCGCGGCTGAGTCGCGTTTCAATCCACGCCCCCGCGAAGGAGGCGACGCCTGGCTGGGCGCAGGGGCATATAAAGGGCGATGTTTCAATCCACGCCCCCGCGAAGGAGGCGACATGGCGCGGCAGATATTGGCCAGGGTGATACGGGTTTCAATCCACGCCCCCGCGAAGGAGGCGACGACAGCCGCCGACTTTATGGATCGGCTGATACCGGTTTCAATCCACGCCCCCGCGAAGGAGGCGACCTTTAGCTCGTCCACGCAATCATGCAGGTTACCGGTTTCAATCCACGCCCCCGCGAAGGAGGCGACTGATGGAAATCACAGCATACAGGTTATCAGAGCCGGTTTCAATCCACGCCCCCGCGAAGGAGGCGACTTTCTGATACTTTGTTGAGCATGGTTCGAATTCATAGTTTCAATCCACGCCCCCGCGAAGGAGGCGACCCGCCGACTACTGGGGGCCGGACAAGGGCAACGGGTTTCAATCCACGCCCCCGCGAAGGAGGCGACTGCCATCCTCGCACAAGATAAACACCGGGCTCGGGTTTCAATCCACGCCCCCGCGAAGGAGGCGACTTGACGCCGAAGTGGTCGCGCGTCAAGGGCTTGAGTTTCAATCCACGCCCCCGCGAAGGAGGCGACAAAGCCACCGCAAGGGTATCCGCTTTTAGGTATAGTTTCAATCCACGCCCCCGCGAAGGAGGCGACCGAAGCCAGACTGTTGACCGCATCGGCCGACTGGCTGTTTCAATCCACGCCCCCGCGAAGGAGGCGACGATCCGAATTCATTCTTAGCGCCGTACTCTGCGATTGTTTCAATCCACGCCCCCGCGAAGGAGGCGACGAGCAGAAGCCGACAACCAAGGGCGGAGAACTGGTGTTTCAATCCACGCCCCCGCGAAGGAGGCGACAACATTTGGCGAGCTGATGCTTCCGACCCTCAAGGTTTCAATCCACGCCCCCGCGAAGGAGGCGACAACGAAATCCGCAGGCCGGCAATCGTCCGTGGCGTGTTTCAATCCACGCCCCCGCGAAGGAGGCGACTCTTGATCGATTCGGTGCCATCCTCACACAAAATGTTTCAATCCACGCCCCCGCGAAGGAGGCGACGCGCCCAAGCGGCAAAGCTTGATGGCCTGATCTTGTTTCAATCCACGCCCCCGCGAAGGAGGCGACATGGCGCATAATCGGCGGTTGGGCCGGTCATACTGTTTCAATCCACGCCCCCGCGAAGGAGGCGACCGATGACTACAATAAATTCCGACTGTTTTGAAAGGGGGTTTCAATCCACGCCCCCGCGAAGGAGGCGACGTCGGCAACCGTGGCCATACCGTCGCGGATGGAATTGTTTCAATCCACGCCCCCGCGAAGGAGGCGACCAGCCCATCCGCAAAAATAAACAACTCCATTAATAGTTTCAATCCACGCCCCCGCGAAGGAGGCGACCAATGGCAGTATTATTGCAAGGTTATTCGACGTGAGTTTCAATCCACGCCCCCGCGAAGGAGGCGACATTACCATAATGGCAAGGTAGTAGAATTATTAAAGTTTCAATCCACGCCCCCGCGAAGGAGGCGACCATCTCGGCGGCGGCGGTCAAGCCCTCTTTCTGGTTTCAATCCACGCCCCCGCGAAGGAGGCGACCAGGGCCTCGGCCAGGTCGCCGGAAATGGTGTTGTTTCAATCCACGCCCCCGCGAAGGAGGCGACCTGACCGGCTGGGTGGAGCAGGACGACACGCTGATGAGTTTCAATCCACGCCCCCGCGAAGGAGGCGACTCGGGAAGGCCAGGACGGTGAGCTTGAAGAAGTGGTTTCAATCCACGCCCCCGCGAAGGAGGCGACGAGTATCGGGTGATGGCTATTATGACCGGGGAAACGGTTTCAATCCACGCCCCCGCGAAGGAGGCGACAGTAATATAAAGCCATAATATGGGAACATGTTAGGGTTTCAATCCACGCCCCCGCGAAGGAGGCGACTTCGCGATAACGTCCGGCCTCGACTGGGCCACCACGTTTCAATCCACGCCCCCGCGAAGGAGGCGACTTGGTAATAAAAGCAGTCACGGCCGCAAGTGAACTGTTTCAATCCACGCCCCCGCGAAGGAGGCGACCCAATACTTTCGTATAGCTCTTGAAGCTCTGTTTTGTTTCAATCCACGCCCCCGCGAAGGAGGCGACATCGGCTTTGACGCTTCGCTTGCCGATGAACTTGATGTTTCAATCCACGCCCCCGCGAAGGAGGCGACTCGGTAGACATGATAACCGGCGACCTGATATATGTTTCAATCCACGCCCCCGCGAAGGAGGCGACCTGCAAAAAAACCTCCAACTTTGAAACCGCTTCAGTTTCAATCCACGCCCCCGCGAAGGAGGCGACAATTGTGCAAGGCCCGCCATTGATCGACGTTGTAGTTTCAATCCACGCCCCCGCGAAGGAGGCGACATCATGGTTGCCATAGTTTCCACCTTTCAGAATGGTTTCAATCCACGCCCCCGCGAAGGAGGCGACAATACCACGGCGGCCCATCTTCACGGCCATGTATGGTTTCAATCCACGCCCCCGCGAAGGAGGCGACTCGGCCCCCAGACTATGGAGCCATCGTCAATGCAGTTTCAATCCACGCCCCCGCGAAGGAGGCGACGCCGGAAAGCTGGCTACCTCCGGTTGACGCTACCTGTTTCAATCCACGCCCCCGCGAAGGAGGCGACGTACGTTACTTTGATACCGAAGATGCTGCAATGGTTTCAATCCACGCCCCCGCGAAGGAGGCGACATGAGATTATGCCGGGTTCAATAAACCGCGCTTTGTTTCAATCCACGCCCCCGCGAAGGAGGCGACATTGTCACTGGCTACGGCCGTTCGTGCTGTCAATGTTTCAATCCACGCCCCCGCGAAGGAGGCGACTCAGCCATCGACGCCGGCTACATGGCCCTGCGTGGTTTCAATCCACGCCCCCGCGAAGGAGGCGACTGGCAACGCTGTCCGGCGTGTACTGGGTCATGGTGGGGTTTCAATCCACGCCCCCGCGAAGGAGGCGACCCAAAAAAAAGGAGTAAATATGCTGGATTTACCGAGTGTTTCAATCCACGCCCCCGCGAAGGAGGCGACTTACGGTTTTCAGATATTGATACACAACTTTTAGGTTTCAATCCACGCCCCCGCGAAGGAGGCGACCTGGTCTGCTGCTTTTAATGATGCCTCCATCATGTTTCAATCCACGCCCCCGCGAAGGAGGCGACTTACCCCAGGCCCAAGCCTCACGTCAGCCACGTTCCTGTTTCAATCCACGCCCCCGCGAAGGAGGCGACCAGCTCGGCCAGCTCCAGTAGTTTCGACTGGTTGTTTCAATCCACGCCCCCGCGAAGGAGGCGACGAGCCAAGGGCATCGTGGCAACGTTGGAAATTGACGGTTTCAATCCACGCCCCCGCGAAGGAGGCGACCCCGATACCATGGCCGTGGTAGTGTCCTGCACCGGTTTCAATCCACGCCCCCGCGAAGGAGGCGACTCGACGGCGAAACTATCTTGACCGGCCGGCTGGTTTCAATCCACGCCCCCGCGAAGGAGGCGACACGGCCTTGAAGCAGTGCGCGCCGTAATTGAGGCGTTTCAATCCACGCCCCCGCGAAGGAGGCGACCGGGTACGGACGCTAGTACCGGCTGGCGGGTTGTTGTTTCAATCCACGCCCCCGCGAAGGAGGCGACTGACCGCTACTCGATCACGCTGGCGACCGGTTGCGGTTTCAATCCACGCCCCCGCGAAGGAGGCGACCTAGACCTGGCCGAGTGGCTTTGGATAAAACAACTGTTTCAATCCACGCCCCCGCGAAGGAGGCGACTGAAGACGCCGACCGGCGATGTCGTGGTCGGGTTGTTTCAATCCACGCCCCCGCGAAGGAGGCGACGCGACTTTTCCGAAAACGCTGCCCGCCTAGTGCTTGTTTCAATCCACGCCCCCGCGAAGGAGGCGACATCCACCCCACGGAGGGAAATCACATGAGCGAAAGTTTCAATCCACGCCCCCGCGAAGGAGGCGACATCGGCCGATATGGCTATCCATCGGGCTGAACAGGTTTCAATCCACGCCCCCGCGAAGGAGGCGACCTGCGCGCCGAGCTGGCTGTGGCATATCGCCACATGTTTCAATCCACGCCCCCGCGAAGGAGGCGACCGGCACGTCGCCAGTCTCCAAGGTATCCGACAACGTTTCAATCCACGCCCCCGCGAAGGAGGCGACGCCCGTACAACGCCGACGCCAGCGTTGACATGCTGGTTTCAATCCACGCCCCCGCGAAGGAGGCGACTACACCAAAAACGGCGACCCAGGCGAGCCACCGGGTTTCAATCCACGCCCCCGCGAAGGAGGCGACCCGGGCACGTTTTCCCAGACAATCCAGGTAGGCTTGTTTCAATCCACGCCCCCGCGAAGGAGGCGACGTCAGCCCGTCGCTATTTACCTGGCCGGCCGGATTTGGGTTTCAATCCACGCCCCCGCGAAGGAGGCGACCGAAGGCTTGCGCTGGGATTCTCCGCCGAGCCGAGTTTCAATCCACGCCCCCGCGAAGGAGGCGACCAGGGAGCTGGCGGGCGAGGGTTATGGAGATACTGTTTCAATCCACGCCCCCGCGAAGGAGGCGACTGCATGCAGGTGCCGTATAGGTCAGCCGACTTCTTGTTTCAATCCACGCCCCCGCGAAGGAGGCGACAGCTGGTAAAGCGGCCTGATTTACTTATTACAGACGTTTCAATCCACGCCCCCGCGAAGGAGGCGACTCGACAACACCGGCAAGACCGAGTACCTCGAATGTGTTTCAATCCACGCCCCCGCGAAGGAGGCGACACCCACTTACACTATAAACTCTCCCAATCCAGATGTTTCAATCCACGCCCCCGCGAAGGAGGCGACCCGCATTATTTTGGCAACGGCTGCTCTTTTAGGGTTTCAATCCACGCCCCCGCGAAGGAGGCGACATCATCAGCCTATCATGGTGGACATATTATGGCAGGTTTCAATCCACGCCCCCGCGAAGGAGGCGACAACAACTCCGAGCATAGTAAGTATTGCCTTTTCAAGTTTCAATCCACGCCCCCGCGAAGGAGGCGACGTTGCGGGTGATGAAGTTGAATTAACTGTTAAAGGTTTCAATCCACGCCCCCGCGAAGGAGGCGACTTGGAGAATATTTTCTTTGTATATATGTACCGAAGTTTCAATCCACGCCCCCGCGAAGGAGGCGACTTTGATTATTAATACAGTATCTATACCAATTGCAAGTTTCAATCCACGCCCCCGCGAAGGAGGCGACTGGATGCAAGCCATCGTCACGCTACATCAGGAATTGTTTCAATCCACGCCCCCGCGAAGGAGGCGACCAGTGCTTCGCCCGGGCTAACCGGGTATGTCCTGGTTTCAATCCACGCCCCCGCGAAGGAGGCGACGGAAGACAGCGGTTCGAATCCGCCCTTCCCGAATAGTTTCAATCCACGCCCCCGCGAAGGAGGCGACAAGCACAAGCTTGGGGGACGGTGACTGTGGTGGGGTTTCAATCCACGCCCCCGCGAAGGAGGCGACAAACAGTTTACGCGCATTTGTTTCCGAGTTATCAGGTTTCAATCCACGCCCCCGCGAAGGAGGCGACCTCGACAATCTGAAAACGGAACTTTCTTCTACTGCGTTTCAATCCACGCCCCCGCGAAGGAGGCGACAAGTAGCAGAGCTTCGTGACATGGCGTCGTTGCTGTTTCAATCCACGCCCCCGCGAAGGAGGCGACTTTTTAATAGGAGGGCGGCGTGAGCGTGCTAAAAGTTTCAATCCACGCCCCCGCGAAGGAGGCGACGAATCTTCTATGGCGCGGGCCTCCCGTACCTTGGTTTCAATCCACGCCCCCGCGAAGGAGGCGACCTGCAGCGCTTCGCTTTCCGGGTCCACGCCTTGCCGTTTCAATCCACGCCCCCGCGAAGGAGGCGACGCCGGCTACAAATACGCCGACCCGGAATGGATGTGTTTCAATCCACGCCCCCGCGAAGGAGGCGACTAGCGCTGCCATGACCGCCGAATGCACGGTAGACGGTTTCAATCCACGCCCCCGCGAAGGAGGCGACCCGCGCCAGCCATGCGGCCGTGTACAGTATAAGCGGTTTCAATCCACGCCCCCGCGAAGGAGGCGACTGCTCCAGTACCGTGGCAGCGTATAATCCAAAGACGTTTCAATCCACGCCCCCGCGAAGGAGGCGACCGTAATCTTTTAACGTATAGGCGGTATCCCTGTTAAGTTTCAATCCACGCCCCCGCGAAGGAGGCGACCCGGCTGCCTGACAAAGACCTTGCCAGCGCTGGCGGTTTCAATCCACGCCCCCGCGAAGGAGGCGACATCTGTATTTGTTTTTCGCAGAACCTGTTCTTGCGGTTTCAATCCACGCCCCCGCGAAGGAGGCGACATGGCTGCTCAGCCTTTCCAGTTTACGCTTTCCTTGTTTCAATCCACGCCCCCGCGAAGGAGGCGACACGGAAGACATAATACCGGATACGAGCTTATCTAGTTTCAATCCACGCCCCCGCGAAGGAGGCGACCTGCAACACCCCGATGCACGAAACGGGGGCTTCTTTGTTTCAATCCACGCCCCCGCGAAGGAGGCGACTAACGGCAACGTAGACACGGCGCTGGATGACATGTTTCAATCCACGCCCCCGCGAAGGAGGCGACGCTTATGCAGTCTAAGTTAGGCATGAGCGCTAAAGTTTCAATCCACGCCCCCGCGAAGGAGGCGACATGTACAAGATCATGTTGATTATGCTTTTATGGAAGTTTCAATCCACGCCCCCGCGAAGGAGGCGACTTTACAATTAAAGTATTAGATGTGTATGGTAATGTTTCAATCCACGCCCCCGCGAAGGAGGCGACGTTCAATGGTAGATGCAATTCAAGCTATACAAACTGTTTCAATCCACGCCCCCGCGAAGGAGGCGACTTGAACCGCGCTACATCTTTCTGCGCGAAGGAGTTTCAATCCACGCCCCCGCGAAGGAGGCGACTACTGTTTGCCAAAGAACGCAAAGGATGATAAATGTTTCAATCCACGCCCCCGCGAAGGAGGCGACTATTGTACTATGATAGTAATAAACAAACTATAACAGTTTCAATCCACGCCCCCGCGAAGGAGGCGACTTCACTCTCCAGAGGATGTGGTTATTTTAGCAGCGTTTCAATCCACGCCCCCGCGAAGGAGGCGACCGTGAGCTTGGTGCCGTAAGTGCCCGCGAACAGGTTTCAATCCACGCCCCCGCGAAGGAGGCGACCCGATCAAAGTAATTCCTTTTCAAATAAAAATCTATAGTCTACTTTTCGCGAACCTAAGGTAATATAGTAAAGGGCAAAAACACCTCAAGCGTAAAGCATTACTTGAAATAGAGTTAATAAAAACAGTGGATTGGATTAGTATTGTGCGCTTAGGGTTCGCGTAGCTAGATGATCATAGTTCCTTCCGGATCAAGCGCTTTTTTTACCCCATATTGTTCTACCCTATTTTTCCAATTGGCTCCTAAGAGATAAAACCGAATACTATCATACTCGTCGGCCATTATTTCTAACAATTCATGTTTTAGCCGCACAAACTGATCAGGAGCGACCAAACATTCAAAAACGGAATACTGGACACGTTGCCCATAATTCTGGCACGTCTTGGCGACTTTTCGCAAACGACGCGCCCCATGGTCATCGCGGGCTACATCATAACTCACCAATACCATCATGCCTCACCTCCAGAAAAAGGCCGGATACCCGTCTAAGTCTTCTCGCAGATGCCTCGCTAGTAATTGGGCTTGAACCAACATAAGAATACCGATATGCATTTCCTCACCAAGAAATGGATGGGTTATCGCATCCTGCTTTCTTGCCTGATAAGCGGCTACAACCGTCTTTCTACCTTTTTCATTGAGAAGCACAGCGCCTGCTCCCGTAACCTCAAAATCTTTGCCAGTTACTTGCTTCAGGTTGATCAGGGATAACACCAACCTGTCGGCAAAAAAGGGCCTGAATTCTTCCATCAAATCAAGTGCCAAACTCATTCTTCCTGGTCGATCGACGTGAAAAAAACCAGCTTGAGGATCGAGTCCTACTACTTCGCAGGCTGACCGCATATCATTCGCAAGCATCACATAGATAAAAGAAAGTAGCGCATTGACTCTATCAAGCGGTGGTCGTCGATTTCTGTCAGAAAAGTTAAAATCGGCTTTCTGAGTAGTGATCAATTCATTAAAAACTCCAAAGTAGGATTTGGCCGCGTCCCCCTCTATACCGCGTAGTGAATCAATATCGGACTCGCGCCATACCCGTTGAACCGCCCGTTTGAGAGCTTGTTGGGTGTCATCCACCAATGCAGCATGTTCCATTGCAGGATGATCTTTAAGTGCGCGTACCAAAACGCTTCGGGCATTGGCTATTTTTGCCGCCACGGCCGCTTTGGCTATAGAGATGGATTTCTCCGGACACTCGGTAATTTTATACTGCGCTCGCCGTAACAGGATATTACCGTGCACTGGCCCTTCTACACGCGCGATGAATTTTCCGTAAAAACTAAGCCAGCACATCGAAATTCCGGATTTCGTGCAATGCCCCATAAGCGCAGGGCTAACCATAATATCGCCAAAGCAAACAATTGACTGGATCGAAACCAACGGAAGTTTGAGCTTGGATTGCCGTTCTATTAAGACATTGACGGCCTCACCTTCTTTTTTCAAATATGCGCCTTGGGTCATGACATACAGGGTGTTAAGAAGGCGCTTCATGATCGACCTCCATTGCAATCGCTTTTTCAAGATAACGCTGAACCGATTTTCCTTTGCCGATTTTTGGCATGCAGGCTTCTAAAAATGAACAACGTGGACATTTTTTGGAATCATACCTGGCTGGTGGTGTTTCTCCAGATTTGACCAGAGCGTGGAAACGTCTAGCTGTTTCTAGAACAAGGTTACGCAATTCGTTTGAAAACTCGATTATTTCCCTCCTACGCTCTTTCCCGTAGAAAAGTGCACCGAGAGGAATGCTAGTACTTTTCATTTCCTCGAGGCACATACCTTGGGCACATATTTGTACCTCGTCACTTCTATCCGATTTTGGTCGGCCACGCTTATACTCCACGATCAGGATCGTGCCATCCGCACTGTATTCCAGTGCATCGGTCTGTCCGATCAAGCCAAGCTCAAGCGATCTAATGGATGTTCCGTAAACAGTAGTCTTGGTTTTTCTTGATTCATGCACACCAGAATGTGCTTTTGCGTGCATGGCGCGGCCTTCGGCTGTAAAATTGTTTTCCACCCAAAGCTGTTCGATATGAATGAGGGCACACTGTCGCTCGCAAAAGAGAAAATGTTGCAGGCCAGAAAGTGGTAGAAGGTCTTCGTCGGTGAACATAACAGCAGTCCTGTGTTAACTTTATAGTATTTTAAAAGCCGGGAATGCCCGGCTCTCTCTCACATTAGAACCCTTGAATTTCTTGTGGAATCAAACCCGGCAATGGCTCAATACTATACGTGCCATCAGTCTTAACCTTCAAAGACCGATGTACCTTTGCCGAAGAATATTGTCCTGATTTACAATTATGTTCCCACCAAATTACCTTTAATACTTCCATGCTTCCCTCAGGTCGGGCTGACGATGCATCGTTCTCGAATATTCTTGAAAGGATTCCTTTGATAACTCCAGCATCGTCATCCGAAAAAAGCGTCCGTTCGGAAAGCTGCGGGTTCATACTTCCAAAAGTAACATACACACCTTTATCAACACGGTGCTTCATTCCCATAGTATCAGAACTGCGTTTTCCGTCTTTTGTATCTTCACCATTTACACTCTTGGTAATCTGGGTACTTGAGAGGCTGACGGGTTCCACACTAAATGCTGACTGAATCGTTACAGGCCCGCGGATTCCAATGGAAACACCAGTTTCTCCATCAGATTCTTCACTTTTACTTTTTTTGTCTGCTTTATAAGCAAAAAGCTGCCCAAAAGAACGCACATCGATCCATGTTTCACAGGATTTTCTTGCAGTATTTGAACCTCCCAATTCTTTTCCAAGCGTTGCATCAGCGCGGGATTTTAGACTCTTAGCTTCATCACATTTACGATCATCAGACTGTACGAATACTGCCTGTCCCGTTTTTTTATCATCAGGCAAAGCCATAAACCGTTCAACAAGTCGATCGCGAATTTTCCGTTTTAGGCATACATCGGTAATCTCACCAAAACCTTCATAGTCAGCACGTGGACGATTCCCGTTAAGTGGGTCGCCGTTTGGATTTGCGTTCTTAACGCCCATAATGACTGCGAAGTCAATTTTCTTGCTTAAAGTTGCCATATCTTAATCCTCCTTATACTAACTGGAACCATTACACATCAATTTCAGAAACATCATCTTCTACTTTTTCCTTCAATATCCATTTTCCATTTTCACGCTTCTGCTCCCGGAGCCATTTTCTCTGACAATGATACCCCAAGAGATACTCACCACTGAGTCTCCTATCATCTGAAAATAAATCCTTTTCGAATAAAGCATAAATCTCATCAAGTAATTCTTTGTACCCGACAAGTAGCCCCGGCGCTTTTGAGTTGATACGTGCTTGATAAGGATTCAATGCCGTTTCAATATTTCGCCAAGTTGAAAAAGGTCGCTCAGCGAATTTTTGCATAAATCGTGCTGCAGTTGTTTCCCTTTTTTCCTTTGCATAAAACAATGCCATGGATTCAAGTTGGTCTGCAACAGCCAGGAGTCTACCATACAGGTAATCCCTCGTTTTCCTTTCTTCTTCCAGTGCCATTTGATACCTCTCTTTTTTGTTGGTTCCCCTAAATAACGAACACGCTATACCTAAACATTTTTCCCACTCCCACAATTCCAATCCAATTCGGTTTGATGCTCTATGAACGGCTGCTATCACAAGTTCCTTCGGAAGCTGCGCTCCATCGATTATGCATGGCAATAAACGTTCTACAGTTACATTAAGCAATTTCGTCCCATTCTTCCCTTCAGCCTTACTTCCGAATGCAGCAAAAGCAATATCTTTCGGTGCAGGAGCTCCTACAAAGTGATAATCCTTACCATAATTTTGATACCATGCAGAATTATTATGCCATTGATCTAACCTGTTTAGAAAATCTGATCCAGTTAATTCCCGGTAATAGATAACAGCCATTCGTCCTGGAGTTGCTGAATCCACCCCCATTACTACAATCTTTTCACTATCTTCAAGACAAGCTTTGTAACCAGCTATTTTTTTATTAATTCGAAGTGAAAAAGATTGGCCTACATCTCCTATAGTCGAAACATTTGGTTTTAGAATCTCATCTTGCTCTCCAAGAAAATCCAAGGAATTTGACCATGGGTCAGGAATAGCTTTCCCTTGTACTGCCCAAGAAATAAAAGCTTGGTTTCCACTTCGGAATGCCTGTTTTCGTCCAATTAACCAACGTAATGCACTATGAGCTTTTTGTGTTACTTCAGACGATACTCCAGCAACTTGATCCGCATGCGTAAATTTGCCAAGGTAAGTATAGCCGGATATGTCATTAGAAGAAATTAGTTTCGCTCCATCCTTTCCATTTCGAAGCTTAGCAGGATGTTTTTGAGCAAGACCGACCATCCTGCCTGTCACATAGCAAAATCCCAACTTCGCTTCAAAAGAATCTTGATATTTTCGCCATACTTCAAAAAGTGAATTATCTTGCCATGTATGCGAGGATTGCTCACCAGATATCTCAACTGACCAGCGGATAAAAACTTTTGCCTGATCCTTTACCCCTTTGTCGTCAAAAGTTAGCAATTTCCAGATTGCAGAATTCTCATCAAAAGATGACCCCTTAGTACATATTTCAAGCTTCCCATTATTTATTTCCAAAAAACCATTATCAGACAAATCTTTCACTAATGTTTTTTTTAGCACATATAGGTATACAGCCAATGCTTTCGGATGAGAAAATGGTGACTCAACCCATAATCTCAATTGGTCAATATAGCTATCAAAATATGACGGCCTATTCCCTCCAAAAAAAGCATAATCTCCAGCACAGTATTGCAAAGAATCACATAGAGGATGAGGCGCCTCACCACTTGTTCTACCGGCAGAATTCTCAGTTACTGGAATTAAAGTCTTTGGGTTGTTTTCCTTCTGAACTAGAATAGCACGACGAAAATTCCCTTTTTCATCAATAACAACTTCTATATGCGCATTCTGAATTGAATACCCAACAGGGCAAAGTTCATCAGAATCTAGAATAGCATTGTTCCCTGCACAGGCCTCATAAGTTTCATAAAGCGACTGAATCCAGCTCATTCTACCACTCCCAATTCCGCCTGTTCGCTATTAACTGATTTTACATTCGCATCAATACCGAATGATTTTGCGGTCATTAAACGTACAACCTTCCGGAGTGTTTCTGGACATTCGTCAGGGCGATCAAATTTCAGCACCCCTTTCTTTAGCACCGGCCGATAGAAACGAGCAACAAGTTCATTCTTTCCAGTCTCATCAGGATAATCAAATCCATGAAACATCAATCCATAGCGTAATTCTTCATCGTTGTCGTACGCCCCTTCTCCCTCACCCCAAATACAAGGTTCCACATAGCCCTGACAATCACGGGTTCCAAGGAATATATCTTGCCTGCCGCCTCGTTCAAGCATGCGTTTTATTATTGAAAAATGTTTTCCTTCAATTCTATCTTGAACAAGTTTTTGCTGGCAATCATTCCACTCAAAATGCGCCCGAACCTGATACTCCACATCAGAAAGAAATGTATAGATAGCAAGTGTATTTCCTCCATTAAACTCCAGCGGCTTTGTTCCTTTTGTCTGAGTGCGAATTCTTTTCATTATCCGCACTGCATCCACAACCCATATGATTGTCGGCTTCCAATAAATGGATTTACAGACCCCTTTTAACGCTTCGTAGGTTGGGATATGGTAGGAACATTTCTCGCCTCCCATTTTTGTCAACGGGTCTGTGAATAACGCGAATCTTCCCCAAAGCCTAAAATCAATACTGTTTTTTGGTGTTTCATACACAGCGTAGTTCCTCCATGTTCACGGGCTCCATAGATATTCCGAATTTTTTGCTATAGAACATTTTATCAAGATAGAAAATATCTGTATTCTCCTGAACTTTTAAAAGTGCACCTTGTTCACATAATATTTTGAATTCATGAGGAAAGAGATTCACTGAATACTGCTGTGCCCTGCGAAGTAATGCAAATTGTTTTTCAACATCAAATGCGGAAGCAAGCTGAGCAACTAAATTTTCTCCTTCGTTTCCATATTGCACTATTACACCTTGCGTCGGAGCATCAATTGCTCTGAAAAGATCGGCGGCCGACATAAATGCCTGCCGAAGAAAAATAGCTGGGTTTTCTTTTTTTACTCGTCCATAATCTGCCACTGCTGCAGTATTAGTAGACAACAAATTCAATAAAGTATCAGTTCTTATTGATTCCTTTTGAGATATCGGATAATCCATTTCCTTTTTTCTTTCAAAAAAATAATTCTTATAATACCAAGAAAGCGCCGATGGACCTATTATATCAAAATGATATTTTGCAGGATTGTCTTTAAAATCATTCAAGACACGTTCCGTCTTTTCTTTTCCAACAGCGATATCCTTCAAACAATCAATATTCTCTTCTGCCGGATTAATAATATGAACCCGTCCTACAGTTCGTTTTCCATTCCGATTACAGCGCCCTGCGGCTTGTGCAATCGAGTCTAATCCCGCTGCAAAGCGGATTACTGAGCCAAAATCGACATCGACACCTGCTTCAATCAATTGAGTGCTGATACAAATTGTCGGCAATCCAGATGCAAGGCACTCTCGGATCGTTTTCAAAATAGTTTTACGATGCACAGGACACATCCCTGTACTCAAATGAAAACACTCAGCATCGCTTTTTCCCGCAATTGCATTGAAAACTGCGCGGGCGGATCGCTTCATATTAACGATCACAAGACAGCTGCTACTTTTTTCCATTTCCAGTATTGCGAGATCGGCAATTTCATCATCACTCCAGCCGCTTGGCTTACGGGAATCAAGTACCTCAACCCGTTTAAGATCTTCAAAAAGCTTTTGAACATCCGGAATAATTTCATTTTCAGAAGATAGCTCCAGAGCACCTTTCAGTTTCTCAACCTCCCCAAGAAGTGGTTGCGTGGCGGTACAAAGAACAACCGTACTATTACAGTGGTTTACAAGAAAGTTTACAGAATTACAAAACATGTGAACACACCTAAGCGGTAGTGACTGAATTTCGTCAAATATGATTACTGCCTTCGCCAGCTGGTGCATTCGACGTGCTCCTCGAGTCCCTGAACCGAAAACAGCTTCTAGGTACTGAACCATAGTTGTATAAATTACCGGCGCATCCCAATTTTCCGAAAGAAGTTTCTCTTTCCAACTCTGTCTTTCAGCGCCGATGTTCGAGTGATGCTCAAGAACGATTTTACCCCTTTCATCTTCGTTTATTTCAAGAATTCCTCTAACAGGCTGTTGAAATTCTCAAATTTGTATTCCTATGGTATACTGTTTGCGGAGGGGCAGTATGCGTGGATTCGAGGAGAAGCAGGTT
>MIAR01000005.1 GCA_001829185.1 Spirochaetes bacterium GWB1_60_80 | reverse complement strand
CGGATAACCTGGCGGCCGTCAGCCAGCTGCTGCCGTACCGGCTTGATCCGAGAAGCTATAAAACTGCGCCAACGGGGTGATGGTAGCGCTTACGCCGATTAGGTCGCAACGCCGCAGACAACGCGTCAGCGGTGAAAAAAGGAAAGCCCTCAAGCCCTTGTAGCCAGGCTTGCTATGGCACAAAGTCACATCGCTTACCGTTGCTTCCTTCCGGATCTGGCGGATTTGGGCGCGGACCTTAGCATAGGGCCTGGCTACAAACGCTCGAGGGCAAAACAACCGGCGGCGGGGACGCGGTTCGAATCCCCCTGACCAGCATCGATCATTATTAAGGCTGTCAGAGGCTATTCTGCCTGCAGCCGCTATTCCCTAAGACGGAGAGAGGGGGATTCGAACCCCCGGTGCCTTGTGAGCACGCACGCTTTCCAAGCGTGGACCTTAAACCACTCGGACATCTCTCCAAAAGAAACAATCAAGCGTGCTGGAGACGCAATTCCGGGGGATTCGGTTTTCCGCGTGCGCGTCCTGCGCGCTCGAAAACCCGCCTCGTCCCCTGCCGGCGGCACCCTGCCGCCTGTTCCTTCCGTTGGGCGGCGGGGACTCGGTTCGAATCCCCCTAACCAGGTACGGTCGGTATGCAGGCTGCCGGTGGCTTTCCCGCCGTCAGTTACGCTCCACGTTAGCGGAGAGAGGGGGATTCGAACCCCCGGAACCCGTGAGGGTTCAACGGTTTTCGAGACCGCCCGATTCAACCGCTCTCGCATCTCTCCGAATAAAAAACAACCTTTCCAGGTCACTTGATGGGTGATACTGAAAAGGTATTGAGGCTAAGTGGATTCGAACCACCGACCTTCAGATCCGCAATCTGACGCTCTATCCAGCTGAGCTATAACCTCATAAACAAAACCATAAACGGAGAAGGGGGGATTCGAACCCCCGGTACCCTTTTGGGGTACAACTCCTTAGCAGGGAGCCCGATTCGGCCGCTCTCGCACCTCTCCCGATATAAAGAAACTGCCACCAGTCTGTCTCGTCATCAATTCGACACTGTTCCACGGGAACTCATCGAAACATCAACCAAGGTAAACCATAACAGTCTTCGTCAATCAAGCGCTTCTAAGCATCCCGGATCGTCTACGGAGCAGGGGGGATTCGAACCCCCGGTGCCTTGCGACACAACGGTTTTCAAGACCGCCTCCTTAAACCACTCGGACACCGCTCCAATGCGCAGACCCAGAATATAGAGAAAACGCGTACTTTTGTCAACACACCCCTCACTCTAGGGTGCGCTTGTATCTATACACACTAAAACCAACAGGCCTATACTAAGCAGCGATTCTTGAAGACAGGAGACCAGCCACCATGACCGAGAGCAGCGCCGCCTTTCGCGGCAGTGAAATATTAATCGATAATAGTATCGACTTGGCCTCTGGCGACGCACCGGCGACATGGTGGCAGTGCCGTGCCACTGCCGAGTTGTCGTCCGCAGCCGAGGTAGAACTCTACCTGCCGTGTATGGCTGGCCAAGCCACCCGACTTTGGCGCTTGCCAGAAGGTCTGGCCGCACCGAACGGTCACCGTTGGTTGCCTTTACGCGAGGCCGTCTACCAATTACCGGAAGACACTTGGCTGTCAGCCGCCCGGGCCATGGCCTATGCCAATTGGCGGGCCGCCAACCGCTTTTGCGGCCGCTGCGGCACGAAAAATATTGACAAAGCCGATGAGCTGGCGGTGCAATGCCCGGCCTGCGGCAATCTCGGCTTCCCGCGCCTATCGCCAGCTATTTTGGCAGTCGTCTACAAGGACGGCCAATTGCTACTGGCCAGAAATGCCGCCAATAAGGCCGGCTTCTGGAGCCTGTTGGCCGGCTTCGTCGAGCCAGGCGAACGCTTCGAGGACTGCGTTAAACGCGAAGTAAGAGAAGAAGTCGGTATCGAAATCGAGGTAGACAGCTATCTCGGGTCGCAGCCTTGGCCGTTCCCAGACCAACTAATGATCGGTTTTTCCGCCAGGTGGGTAGCTGGTGAATTGCACCCTGATGGCCTGGAGATTGCCGAAGCCGGTTGGTTCAGCCCCACTGCCCTCCCGTTTGTCCCGAAAACCGGCAGCCTGTCGCGTCGCCTTATTGACCAAGCCTGTCGTAACCTGACCACTTCCTGATTACTGAGTCGAATACAATAGAAGCAGGAGGAAACATATGACTCAACCTGCTATTGATTCCATTACCGGACTGGCCAAACGCGAGGCGCTCGACAAACTACTGGAAAAGGCCATCACTGGTGGCGAACAGGGCTGCCTGACGCTGGCACTGTGCGACATTGATCAATTCCTTCATATCAACGAGAATTTTGGCCACGATGGCGGCGATACCGTGCTCAAAGCCCTGGCCGATACAATGTGCGGCCTGAAAGATGCCACCGCCATCCGCTATGGCGGCGACGAATTCGCCATCGTCTTCAACGGCCTGGAACGCGAACAAGCCTTCCTGCGCCTGGAAGCCTTACGGGCAGCGGTCGCCGAGATCAAGGGGCTGTCGGTGAATGGCGCCGACAAGCCGATCAGCTTCACGATCAGCGTCGGCCTGGCGGCCTGGCCGATCGACGGCGGCAATCAAGCCGAGCTACTGCGTAAGGCTGACGCTGCCCTCTATCGGGCCAAGCTGGGCGGGCGCAACAAGGTGATGCTGGCGTACGAGGAAAAAATGGTGCCGAAAACGGCCCACTTCACTGCCACCCAACTGGAGCGCTTGGCTGACCTGGCCAAGGACCAGGCTATCGGCGAGGCCGTCCTGCTGCGCGAGGCACTTGATGACTTGTTGATCAAGTACGTGCACGGCTTCCAACGTATCGGACTGCGCAGCGAGTAAAGCGTCGCAACCCAACAATCAAGCCAACCTTTTCGCCTTAGCCAAGCACTAACCCGGTGTTGAATGGCCGACTGCGCATTTTTCAACATCCGCCTGGTTTGGCGGGCAGTAATCAGCACGGAGGCAAGGCTATGGCATTTCTAGAAGGCTACTTGGAAGACACAGACCACAACAACGTTCTTATCCAGCGGGTTCTGCGCGATATTGACGATCGCAACTTTTTGACCTGCATGGTCAGGATCGATGAGCCATCACAGGCCGCCATCTTTCGTAACATGAGTCAACGTGCTGCCGAGGAAGTCCGGAAAGGCCTAAAAGAAAAGGAAAATTTCTTTCACGAATCGGCCATCAAACACGGGCAGTCGCTCTTCCGGCGGCGCCTGGCTATGAACGAGCGCTATCAGCAAACCCTGGACGGCATTGCCGGCCACTGGCAGGCGGAAGCGACCGACAGCCGTGTGTTGCGTGACAATCTGGTACACGTAGCCCGGCTGGCAGGCGATGACGACTACGACAGCCTGGAAAAAATCAGGGCTGGCAGCGGCAACCGCTTGCTCAAGGAAGGTCTCCGCCACATCATCGACAGCTCCGCTCCCCTCGTAGCGCGTGCCCGGCTTGAACACTTGCGCGAAACCTTAACAGAGAACTATGCCCGACAAATGAAGATGATTGTCGAAGCCATCGACAGTATCCTCAATCACGACCGGCCTGGCCAAACAGTCGAGAAGCTGGCCGACTATCTTGCGGCCGACTAAGTCAAGGCAGTTACGATGGGCGACGATCCGTTCCTGCAAGAATTACTGACCGCGCTGCCCCGTCTGCGCGGCTAGTTCCAGGCCAGGCTGGACAACGAACACGATATCGACGACCAAGCCCAGGAATGCCTGATCGCCGCCTGGCGCGGCCCGGCCAGCTTTCGCCACGATGCCAGCCCGAGTACTTGGCTGCACGGTATCGCCAAACGACTACTCTGGAAGTACTACCGCCAGAACAGCCATCGGCCTTTACATCTGAAGGAGGAGGTGGACACGACAGCCTGGCAGCGCGACGACCAGCCAGATGAGGAACAACGCCTCTGCGTTCAGTTAATGCTAGTCGAGTTAGGCGCGGAGGAAGCCAGCCTCTACGAACTTTTTTACCGGCAACGACTGCCCATCGCTGCCATCGCACGGTTAACCGGTACGGCTGAAGGCACCATCAAGTATCGCCTGTTCGCCCTGCGCAAAAAGCTGCTGCGGCTGCGTTAAACGGTTGAAAGGCCTTGGTGGGCAAGTACAGCATTATCCTTTTCTATTTAACCGATATTGACAAAGGTAAAGCCGTAGTTCAGGCTGTTGATGTTGAACCCTTACTCAACCAGACTAGGAGTAATGCTAAGCAAGTCCACGGGATTCAGTCAAACCAGTAGCAAGGAGCATGCAATGGAATATCGACGCTTGGGTTCAGCCGGGGTCAAGGTCAGCGTCCTATCGCTGGGATCCTGGGTTACCTACGGCAATCAGGTTGATGTAGATGCCGCTGTGGAATCAATGCGAATCGCCTATGAGGCCGGTGTCAACTTTTTTGACAATGCCGAGGCCTATGCCAAAGGGGCCTCGGAGACACTGATGGGGACGGCACTGCGCAAACTGGGTTGGCGACGAGGGTCGTATTTGATTTCCTCCAAGTTTTTCTGGGGGCTGCACGACGGACCAAACGAAATCAATACGTTGAACCGCAAGTATCTGCTGGAAGCGATTGACGGGTCGCTCAAGCGACTGGGGCTCGATCACGTCGATCTGATTTTCTGTCACCGACCCGATCCTCATACCTCGATGGAAGAAATAGTCCGGGCCATGAACGATATAGTAGCCTCCGGTCGGGCTCTGTATTGGGGAACTAGCGAATGGGCAGCCGACCAGATAATGGAAGCTTGGCGCATTGCCGACAAGCGAAACCTGTACCTCCCCCAAATGGAACAGCCACAATACAACCTGTTTACCCGCAGCAAGGTAGAAGAAGAATTCACCCGGCTATACGATACCATCGGCCTAGGCTTAACCACCTGGAGCCCGCTGGCCAGCGGTATTCTGACAGGCAAGTACAACAAGGGCATCCCTAAGGGCTCTCGGATGACCTTACCCGGCTATTCCTGGCTGGCGGACAATATCACCGAAGCCAAACTGCAAGCCGTTCATGCCCTGCAACCAATTGCCGATGAGCTAGGTACTAGCTTGGCCTGTCTAGCAATCGCCTGGTGTGCCGCCAATCCTAGAGTGAGCACAGTTATTACCGGTGCCAGCGGCCCAAACCAGATCAAGGACAACCTGAAAGCCCTGGAAATCATTCCCAGATTGACGCCAGAGCTAATGGCTCGAATCGGCTCGGCTGCGCAAGGTCTGATATGAGCCCAGAGCGGCCCCGCTTGTCACCACGATTAGGTGATTCAGCCCGGAACTGCATAATACCTTTTATGTATTTTATCCACAGGAGGATTCGATAATGGCAGAATTGAAAACAAAACAAACCAATGCTAATGTGATCGAATTTATTAATTCCTTCGCGGATACTGACCAAAAGCGCAAGGACAGTTTTGCACTTTTGAAACTCATGCAGGATTTCACAGGATTTGAACCCAGGATGTGGGGACTAACCATGATAGGCTTTGGCATATATCATTACAAATCGGAACGAAGTGCGCAAGAAGGTGATTGGCCCATTGTTGGCTTTTCGCCCAGAAAAGCGGCAATCTCACTCTATGTCTATTCAGGAATATCTGAACATGAATATTTACTGGAAGATTTGGGAAAATTTAAAATGGGGAAGGCATGCATTTATGTTAAAAAACTGTCAGACATCAATCAAGAGGTACTCAAACAGCTAATGAAGGCCACGATCGACTTTTTGAACGCCAAGTATGGCAAAAACAAAGCTTGAGTGTCCCAGCCCCAATCGCAGGTCACGATATACCGCAACTTTAGAGCGCGAAAAGTCATGCTGCATGCCCAACTATGAGGCAGAGCTTCTTGCTTATAGTTTGTCGCAAACCTGCAGCTGCGGTCTTGATTATGGAGTTTCGCTGCGCGAAACTCCCGCGCTCTTCCCGGTACCGACTTTTTAGTATGGCGCGAGGAGGTCGCACGCCCGCTAACACGGCCTTGCGCTTATGCAGTTTGTTACGGGTCCCGCTAGCGCGGCCCCACAACAAACTGCCGCGCACTCCATTGCAATGTCATTTTTTTATTCCGGGATAAGCTGCAAGGCGACAAACGTTCGAAACACGGAGGTGGGTTATTGCCCGTCGAGTATTTTTGCAAACCCTACCGTCCCGGATAAGTAACCTCGCCCTACTAGAAAAGCTCGAACGCCCTCAGTGATTCCGTGCCCCGGCATGGAACCTTCAGTATCTGTCATTAATGTGGCCATGAGACACTCCTTTTCGTCTCGCTACTGCCATGTCGTTCCTCGATCATGGCCACTTGCTCTTCCTGCTTGTAAGCGCTACCATCACCCCGTTGACGCGCTTTGGTAACTTTGGGGATCAAGCCGGTATGGCAGCAGTTGGCTGACGCCTGCCTGGTCGTCCGCCACT
>MIAR01000004.1 GCA_001829185.1 Spirochaetes bacterium GWB1_60_80 | reverse complement strand
AAGGTCGAGCCAGGATGGCGAGGGTACGGCGCGGTAGTTTTGCGGGCAAAACTACCATGTCACCAATTTTGTCGGGAAGCAAAATTGGTGACTGGCATTGCCTCCGCGTGTGTGCCGCCTGGCGCTCGGTTCCGCTATGCTGAAAAGTCGTCATTTGGCAAAGATAATTTTGCAAAAGAATAGTTGCAAAATTATCTTTGCGATGGTATACTTGGGCTATGGCAAAGAAAAATAATCTAAACGATGAATCTGACGGGTTGGTTTGCAGTTTGCGGCCAGATAACCTGAAGGGTTTGGCTCATCCGTTGCGGGTCAAGTTGTTGGGTCTGCTGCGGGAGGCTGGCGCGGCCACGGCCAGTCAGTTGGCGCAGCGGCTGGGCGAGTCGAGCGGGTCCACTAGCTATCATCTGCGGCAACTGGCCGAGTACGGTTTCATTGAAGAGGATCGAGCGAAGCAATCGCGCAAAGAACGCTGGTGGCGGGCGGTATCCTTCTACACTCATTTTGACGAACACGCTTTGCTGCGCGATAGCGCCACACGCCTGTTGGCCGGCGAGTTCATGAGGGCGGTGGCCGAAGCCAATTATCGGCGAACCATCGAGTGGATCGACCGTTTACCGACCCAGTCCGCGGCGTGGGTCGGGGCTGGCACAGCCAGTGATTGGGCTTTACGCTTGACGTCGGCTGAACTCAAGAGCCTGGCTGGCGAACTGGAAGCTATTGTCACGCGCTACCGGCGTTATGACCCAGCGGAAACGGCGCTTGAGGGCAGCGCTTTCGTCGCCGTGCAGCTCCAGTTGCTGCCCGACGCGCCAGATCAAGACCCACTGGTCGCGCTTGCGCCGGGAAGTACACCATGCTAACTGCCTTCGTCAATCGTTTCCTGCATTGGGCGGTGGTCGGTATCATCAGTCCGGTACTGGTCTTGATGCTGTTGTCGCGTCAGGTGCCGCTTGAGCTGGTCGGCGTCATCATGGCCCTTATGTCGCTCGGTGTGGTGGTTTTCGAACTACCCAGCGGCATTCTGTCCGATCTGATCGGCCGCAAGCGGGTGTACCTGCTGTCTTTGGGTATTAGCCTGGCGGCATTGGCTTTGCTGCTGGCGCTCGATGGCCTGGTGGTGTTGTGCCTGGGTTTCGGGCTGTATGGCGTGGCCCGGGCTTTTGCCTCGGGTTCCATCGAGTCGGCCTTCATCGATGCCTTTATCAGGCAGCGGGGTAAGGATAAGCTGCATACGCTGATTACGGTGATGAATTGTGGCGAGGCGGCTGGACTGGCCGGCGGCGCGGTGGCTGGCGGTTTCATTCCCGGGCTCTGGCAGGCTGTCCTGCCTGGCGCCCCGCCGTATCACGGTAATCTGCTGGTCCAGGTCGTCATCCTGGTTATTATATTCATCATGACGCTGGGATACCGGGACGAGCCGAAGGCTGACGCCCGCCTCAGCTTGAAACAGTTACTGACCGAGGCCGGCCAAGCCATCAAGGCTAACCCGCTCATCAAGCTGTTGTTGGCCGGAGCCTTTGTCTGGGGCGGTGCTTTCAGCGCCCTGGAGGTGTACTGGCAACCGCGACTCAAGGTTATTTTGCCAGCCGGTGAAGGCAGTGTCCGCTTTTTCGGGCTCCTGAACAGCGGCTACTTTTTGGCGGCCATCGCCGGCAGCTTGCTCATGAATCGAATCCTGACCAGGATCAAAGGCCGTCGCTTGCTGGTCAGCGGCCTCATCCGCCTGGCTGTTGGCCTGGCTTTTGCGGCCTTGGCTGCCCAGGGTGGAGTGGTTGGTTTCTCGGTTTTCTTTTTGTTAGTGATGCTGTTCAATGGCATGCTTAACGTGCCGGAGGGCACCATCTTTAACAGTGAAATCCCGGCCGACAAGCGAGCCTCGTTTCTGTCGCTGGTTTCCTTTGTCTTGCAGCTGGGCGGAATCCTGGCTGGCCTGGGTTTCAGTCTGCTGACGCGCTGGCTGCCCATTCCGGCTCTGTGGCTGATAGCGGCGGCCATATTCAGCGCGTCCGGGCTGGCTTACCTGGCTTTTCTGGCCCGAGCACCGTTCAGCGCACCTTGAACGATCAGTGCTAACTGGCAACCGGTCGAGCCAGGTTGAGCCAGGACGAGCCAGGACGAGCCAGGACGAGCCAGGACGAGCCAGGACGAGCCAGGAAGGCGAGCGTACGGCGCGGTAGTTTTGCCTGCAAAACTACCATGTCACCAATTTTGCCCGGAAGCAAAAGTGCCGCCGAGCAAACAGGACGAGCCAGGAAGGCGAGCGTACGGCGCGGTAGTTTTGCCTGCAAAACTACCATGTCACCAATTTTGCCCGGAAGCAAAAGTGCCGCCGAGCAAACAGGACGAGCCAGGAAGGCGAGCGTACGGCGCGGTAGTTTTGCTTGCAAAACTACTATGTCAGCACTTTTGCCCGGAAGCAAAAGTGCTGACTGGCTGACAGCCCGGCCGCTTTTTGCTATACTCGACGCCATGTACAACGCCATCAGCGGTACCCTGGTATACAAGGGTCCGGATTACATACGGGTCGACAATAGCGGCATCGAGTGGGAAATGAGCGCGCCGTCGCGTTCCATCGACCGCTTTGGCCGGATCGGCGACCCGGTTCGCGTCTTGACTTGGTTGCTGCACCGCGAGGACGGCATGCGCCTGTATGGTTTCGTGTCCGAAGCCGAACGGGCGATTTTTTTGGAATTGAATACCGTCAACGGCATTGGTCCCAAGCAGGCCATGAAGATTCTGGGCGGTATCGGTCCCGACGAATTGGAAGCGGCGCTGGACAACGAGGATCTGGCGCGCCTGCAGCTGGTGCCGGGTTTGGGCAAGAAAATGGCCGAGAAACTGGTGTTTTCGCTCAAGGGCAAACTGCCGCATTCCGGCGGTAGCGCTACGGCCGCTAAAGTGGCCGGTCCAAACGAGGATATCGTGCGCGCCTTGGTCGATCTGGGCTACGACCGCCGGCGCTGCGTCGAGGCGGTGGCGGCCTTGGCCAGTACCGCGGCTGTCCTGGCACTGCCCGAGGCCGAGCGCGAGCGCGAGATTTTCCGGCGCTGCATCGTGGAACTCAGCGTTTCATGAATCAGACGGACCACCCGGGTCTGGTATCAGGTATTTCCCAGCCCGAGGACGAGCGCGACGCCATCCTGCGGCCTCGGGTACTGGCCGAATTTCTGGGCCAGCAGGCGCTCAAGGACAACCTGGCGGTTTTCATCCAGGCGGCGCGCCAACGAAACGAGCCACTGGACCACGTTTTCCTGATCGGACCACCGGGTCTGGGCAAGACGACTCTGGCCGGCATTGTCAGCCGGGAGATGGAAGCCGAATTCAAGCTGACTTCCGCGCCGGCTCTCGAGAAGCCCAAGGACCTGGCTGGTGTCTTGACTACGTTGGCGCCTAAATCGGTTTTTTTTATCGACGAAATCCATCGCCTCAAGCCGGCCATCGAAGAGATGCTCTATATGGCCATGGAAGATGGCGAGCTGGATTTCATCATCGGCCAGGGCCCGGCCGCCCGGACGGTGCGCATTCCCCTGCCGCCTTTCACGCTAGTCGGCGCCACCACCCGGGCCGGCATGGTTTCCAGTCCGCTGATCAGCCGCTTCGGCATCACCCTACGTCTGGGCTTCTACGAATCGGCCGATGTCATGGCCATCATCCGGCGTTCGGCCGGTATCCTGGATGTCCGATTGGACGAGGCGGCCGCCGCCCTATTGGCCGCGGCCAGTCGCGGCACGCCGCGCGTCGCCAATCGCCTGCTGCGCCGGATGCGCGATTTCGCCCAGGTGGCCGGCACCCAGCTGGTCACGCGCCGCATCGTCCAGGACGGGCTGAGCCGCCTGGAGATCGACCAGTACGGCCTGGAGCGGCATGACCGCGATGTCCTGACCGCCATCATTGAAAAGTACGGCGGCGGGCCGGTTGGCGCCGAAACGCTGGCGGTTTCCACTGGCGAGAGCGTCGAAACCCTGGAAGACTATGTCGAACCCTACTTAATGCAGGCTGGTTTCGTCATGCGCACACCGCGCGGACGGGTGGCCACGCCGCTGGCCTACCAGCATCTCGGTTACCGGAGCCCCAATGAAGCTGAGCGACTTCCGTTTTGACCTGCCCGAGGAGCTGATAGCCCAGGAGCCGCCGACCGAGCGTGGCGCTTCGCGGCTATTGGTTTTGGATCGGGCTGGCGACGCTTACCATCACGCTACTGTCGCCCGACTGGCCGAATTCCTGCCGGCAGGGACGGTAATGGTATTCAACGACTCGAAGGTACGGCGCGCCCGGCTGTTCGCCAGTTCGGAGCGCGGCGGCCGAGTGGAAGTGTTGCTGCTGCGGCCGGAGGTCGACGGGCTGTGGTCGGTTCTGACCAGCCGTCTGGCCAAGCAAACGGTGGGCAAGGTCCTGCACTTGCCGGAAGGCTTGGAGCTGGAAATCGTCGCCGCCCGACCCGACGAGCGGCTGGTGCGTTTCTCCAGGCCGATCGACGACGCCTACCTGGAGCGGCATGGTCACCTGCCACTGCCGCCCTACATCCGCCGGGCGGACCGGCCGGCCGACGCCGAGCGCTACCAGACGGTCTACGCCCGCGCCACTGGGTCGGCCGCCGCGCCCACGGCCGGCCTGCATTTCACGCCCCAACTGCTGGCCAGCCTGGATGCCGTCGGCATCGAGCGCCATTTCGTCACCCTCCACGTCGGCCTGGGCACCTTTATGCCGGTGCGAACCGACAATATCCTGGAACACCGCATGCACGAGGAACAGTATAGCATCAGCCCGGAAGCGGCCGCCGCGGTCAATCAGGCCAGGGCGGAAGGCCGGCCGGTACTGGCAGTGGGTACTACCAGCCTGCGCACCCTCGAGTCGGCCTGGGTGGACGATGCCGACGGGCCGGGTGGAGCGGTGCGCTCCGGCGACGGCAGTACGCGCATCTTCATGTATCCGGGCTACCGGATCAAGTCGGCTGACCTTTTGTTCACCAATTTCCATACGCCGGAATCGACTTTATTAATGCTGGTTTCGGCTTTCGCTGGCCGCGAGCGCATTCTTGAAGCCTACCGGCTAGCCGTGGCGGAACGGTATCGCTTCTTTTCGTATGGCGATGCCATGTTGATAAAATGAGCGACCGGCCCTAGCGGCCGGTCGAAGCGTGGCCAGCGTGTTGCTTGGTCAGTAGCTGTTGGCGTCCATTGCCTCGAAATCGGCTCGCACTCGGGCTAGCCGTTCCAGCTGGCGCCCGATGATGTGGGCGTAGTCGAGCTCGCCACCGGCGATCCGGAAGGCGTCGTCCGCCCAGTTCTGCACTTCGGGTAATTCCAGCCAGCGGATGGCCTCGGCCTTGAGCGCCCAATCCCGGGCCGTATTCCAGTAGGCCAAGGCGGCGCGGTAGGCGGTTTCGGCAATGGCCAGACTTTCTAAATTTTCCCGCTTCCAAGGCGCATTGTAAAAATAGGCCACCTGCTTGTCGAACTTGGCGCCCAGGTAGAGGTGTTGCTCGATCAACTTCAGCTCGATGTGCATGTTCATCAAGTAGCGGTATTTTTCCCAATGACGCTGGTCGGGGATGCGGGCCAGGGCATAGAGTGGGTTGCAAAAATCGGCGTCGCGCGCCAGCTCCAACCAGTAGATGTTTTCTATAGTATCATCCGGATACTGGATGTAGTGCAGGTGGTACAGACGGTAGTATTGCTCCTTAAAATAGACCGGATAGCCGGCCAAAGGAGCGAATAGGAGGAAAAGCAGGATTGCCAGGGCGACGAGGCGTTTCATACAGTATCAGTATCGGAACGGAAGCGGCCGACCTGAACTGTCAGCTGCCGCTACGCGCAGTCAGCCGCCGCTACGTGCCGCCAGCAAGCGCTCGATTTCCTGCCAGATGGTGGCGCTGATCTGCTCGATCGACTGGCTGGCGTCGATGCGGCAGAGGCGTAGGCCGCTGTCGCGGAAGCGCTCCATGACTTCTTCATAGGCCGCGGCCACCTGACGTTGGAAATCCAGCTGTTCGTAGATTTCCAGACTGGTACGATCCTTCATCCGATCCATGCCGGTTTCGGCCGGCAAATGGAAAAAAAACAGCAATTCAGGCAGCGGAAAATCCTGGTTCAGCCGCTCGGGCAGGCTGCGGCCACAAGTCAGACCTTGGTAAGCCAGGGACGAAAACAGGTAGCGGTCGCTCAATACCAGGCGGCCGGCGGCGCAATTGGCGCGGATGCCGCTGCTGCCCTCAACGTGCTCGGCCCGGTCGGCCGCAAACAGGTGGGCCACGGTCGCGGCATGCAACGGTAAATGGCCGGATAACGCTTGCCGGATCAGTTGCCCGATCGGGCCGCTGGTCGGTTCGGCGTCCCGCCGGCAGGGAACGCCGGCGGCGGCCAGTTTTTCGGCCAGCAGCCTGATCTGGGTGGTGGTGCCGGCGCCGTCGATGCTTTCAAAAACAATGAAACCTGGCAGGCAGCGTGACTGTTCTATCATCATGGCTCATACTAGCCTGGCTGCCTCTGACGCGGCAAGCCACCGCGCCGGCCAGCCCTGGCAGCTATCGTATGGCTAAAAAAGGCGGCTTGTGGTAGTGTATAATCCGTGAAGCTCAGGAAGCCGCTGCTGGCCTTATTCCTTTTCAGTGTGATAGTCCTCATTCTCGGCGGCCTCATGCTGGCGGCAATCCCGCTGCGCCAGGCCGTCCGGCAACAAGCCGCGGCCATCCTCGACGCCTGGCTGTCCGACCTGGTCGGGCAATTGCCGCTGGTCTATTCCTACCACAGTATTTCCCCCGGTATCCTGGACAGCGTCATCGTCAACGATCTGGCAATCACCTTGCTGGGCGGCGTGGACATCGCGGTTCCCCGTCTGATTCTTCATTATAGCTGGCAGGAAATTGTGGGCAAGAATTATCATACCGCCCTGCAAGCCGTGATTTTGGAGCAGCCAGTCGTAACCATTCGGCCTGAAGCGCTATCCGTGCCCGATGGCGATCCAGCGGCGCTGATAGCCCTCCTAACGAACTTGTTTACCGAGCCGGCCAGCCCGCTGCGGATCGACCTGCGCAACGCCGAACTGCACGTGGCGGCCGGGACGGATTTCGCGCTCGACATCCGCTTACGCCGGCTGGAGGCTGAATGGTCTCGTGGCCAGTTGCTGTACCGGTCCGATGGCCATCTCGAGCTGGCCTCAGCCCAGTCCTTGTCGACACTAGGAGTATTGAAGGCTGGTTTTATGGTCGACGGGGCGGCATCACTGGAGGATTTTTCGAGCACCTTCACTCTGCAATGCCTCGTGGAAAGCGCCTTGGCGACGATCCGTCCGGTCAGCTGTCAGGGATGCATTAGTGCTGACGGCCTGCAGCTGCGCCTGGATCCACAGTCCCGGCTAGCTAGGCTAGACCTGGAACTAGACTTCCGGGCCGGATTGTTGGCTGTCGCCGCCAGCTTCGATACGCTCCGGCCGGACAGCGTGGTCGAATTGATGCCAGCCTACCAGTCACTGCAAGACTGGGCCAGGACAGCCTATTCTGGTGAAATCGGCGCGCAATGCGGCTTCGGTAGCGCCGGCCTCGATATTGACAGCGCCCGTTTTAATCTGCGACTGGCAGGCACGGTGCCGGTAGCCGTGCCTGGCGGGCGGGTCAGGATGGAAGCCGAGCTGTACGGCTCTCCGGCCGCCATTACCATAGTCAGCGCCAGGTTGTGGAACCCAGTCTATGCGGTGTCGTACCGAGGTTTAATCCGCCCGCGCAGTCTAGGCTTTGATGGCCAGCTCGGCCTTTCCTACACCCCCGACGCCCTGCCCAAAATTGAGGCCGTCTTTTCGCTTCTGGCCGAAAATGGTTATTTTTTCGCCTATGGTGAACGTATCGACATTTTTTCAGGCAGCCTGCAAGAGGTGGTAGTTTCCCTAACGATTGATAAATCGGAAATCCTGTTCGCCCTCGATGCCTTTTTACCGGCGCTGGGCAAGGCAAGCCTAGCGGAGAATAGTGCGCCGGCCGCACCCGTCACCGACGAACCAACCGGACTGCAGACCTTCGTGCTAGATCCCTTAGCCGACGGCCACGTCCAAGTGCTGGCGCCTTATCGACCGTCGCTCCGCTTGGAAGGCTCGCTGCAGCTCGGGGAAGATCCCTACCTTTCGGTGCGGTCGTTTTTCGATTCCTTCTACCCAATGGCCTTCTTTCAGGATCAGGTGCCGGGCCTGAATCCGCTCCTGCGGGATTTACTGAGCCGCATGCGCATCACCACCGACCTCAATATCTTTACCAATTTCAGCGGTATTTCCTATTACGCCAATAACGCCATTTTGGCAATGGATGGTTTTAACAGCCTCTTTGCCGTAGTGTCCTTGACCGGCAACGCCGACTCGCTCCTGATCAGCAAGCTCAATGCCAGTCTCGGCAGCTATGCGCTGCAGGGAACGGCCGACCTATCCTTTCCCGGTTTTGAAAGCCTGGCGGTTGATATTGATATCGCCATCAACGATATTCCGTACACCCTCAATGCGTCCTTGCTTGATGGTAATCTTTTTGTTACTGGTGATTATGGCCTTCAGCTGCGCATCCAGACTTACAACGGCATTACCAGCGGCGTCTTTTCGGCAGAGAATCTACCGCTGGAAATCGGCCAGCAGATATATACCCTGTCCACCGATCTGTCCGCCCGTTTCGCGTCGACCGACGAATGGACGGCCGATTTTAGCAGGCTGACCGCGCTCCTGCCGACCGGGCCTGGCCAGGAGCAATTCCAGCTCAACCTGACAGGCAGCATGAACCAGTCCGGCCTTGATTTGGCCACCGTGGAGCTACTCAGCAATTCGCCCACCTTGGTCGGGCAGGGCTCGTTTGACTGGCACATGGCTGACGGCTTGGCGATAACCGGAAACGTGGAACTAGGCAACGAGAATGGTGAGAATTACTCCTTGATGGCCGAATATGGCGACGGTTCAATGACCGGCGCCCTGGGAATGCGCAAGGCTCGGCTGGCCCGGCTGCTGCCGACTCTGTCCGGCCTGCTCGACGCCGATGCCCGAATCGATGGCCGTTTCCCGGATTTGGCCATTGGGCTGCAATTTTCCGTCAATCCGGATCGGCAGTCGATTGGAACGTCGCTCTTCGCCCGTGGTAGTGCCAGCTATCAGGCTGGCCGTATCGCCCTTTCTGACGGTGAATTGGAATACGGCAATCTCAAGCTAATGCAGCTGTCTGGCGAGTTTGATATACCGTCCAGTCGGGGCACTTTTGGCCTGGACGCCAGAATCGCCCTCCTGCGTGCCAGCAGCGTGCCAACCTTTACCGCCCGGGTGGCCGGGCAGGCCGCTGTAAACCTCTCAGCCGGTGACGACCAGTCTGCCCCCGCTTCGGTCGAGCGCGGCGATATTCTGGCCATGCTTCGCCTGGTGTCCGAGCTTGACTTTAAGACCGGCCGTCTATCCGGCCAAGCCACCAATTTCAAGCTGCAGGGCAATCAAAAGCCCGATTGGCCATATCAGATAGCCTTCAACCCGGAAGGTTGGCAAATTCAGGCTGGCCCGGCCACCGAGGTGGCGATTAACTGGCGGGTAAGCGGTGAGCTCAACGCCTGGCTGGCGCCCAAGCTACCTATGGCCGGCCAATTAACCGGTACTATCAGGGACCAGATGGTCGATTTGCAAGCCACTGGCCTGCAAATCAGCATGCCTTTCGTCTTTCAATTGATCGAGATTCCGGTGGTCAGCATTGTGAGCGGCACCGCCCGTGGTAATGCTACTATCCGCGGCTCGCAAGCCGATCCGGAGATGTTCGGTAGTTTTGATTTCAACGAGTTTTACTTACGGGTGGATAATTTCGTCGTCGATACCATCGGGCCGATAACGGAAACCCTCTATATTGAAGGCAAGCAAGCCGAATTGAACCAGTCCGACTTGGATTGCGGAACCGCCTTACTCGACCTGCAGTTGATTCTGGGCCTTGATTCCTGGATTCCAAATGATATCCAGATTAACGTGGCATCGGTTGACCTGACGCAAATCCATACCAAAACCCGGCTGCTGGGTATGGCGATTGACGCTTATGCCACCACCGACCTGGGTATCCGGATCATGCCCACCGGCGCAGTTGTCGATGGAATAATCAACGCCGAAAGCGGTGATTTGGTTATCACCCTCGATATCCTAAACCAGCGGGCTTCAACCGACGTCGTTTATTACGATATTGTCACCAATCTGCGCTTTAATATCGGCAACGGGCTGCGTATATTCTTTCCCGATAAGTCGCGCCCGTTTTTTTCCGGCCAGACCGACCCGCAGAGCGAACTGTCGGTTTATTACGACAGCATGCAAAGTGACTTGTCCATAACGGGAAATATTATCATCCGGGGCGGCAATGTCTTTTACATCAAGCGCAACTTTTACCTAAAAGCCGCGAATATGGTTTTTAACGAGAATAGCGATTCCTTCAATCCGCTCTTGACCCTGCAGGCCGAGACGCGCAGTTCCTACAATGGGGAGCCGGTTGTAATCCGCTTGCGGGCCGACAATGCGCCGCTTAAGAATCTGGTTTTTTCCCTCGAGTCCACGCCGGCGCTGACCGAAGCCGAAATCGCCCGCTTGCTTGGCCAGGATTTGTTGGCTAACGATGAAAACCGAGAGATTACTGGATTGGCCTTGCTCGAGAACCTCGACTTCATCATACCGCAGCTGAATATTATTTCCATCTTTGAGCAGAATGTGCAAAACCTTCTGGGGCTTGATTTGTTCTACTTGCGCAGTCAGATTCTGCAACGATGGCTTTATGACCTGACCGGCCTCAATGCATCCGGGCAACCGATGACCATGGCCGACTATCTGGACAACACCGCCATCATCGCCGGAAAATACCTGACTGACAACCTGTTTATACAGAGTACCATTTTGCTACAGGAGGGACAGCTTGAAATGCAGGGCAATTTGCAGTTAAACTACGAACTGAGTCTCGAATGGCAGACTCCGCATTTCTTGATAAATTGGAGTTTCAGGCCTGAACATCCGGAAAATTGGTTTATATCCGATCAGGCATTGACATTGTCTTGGAGAATCCCCCTCAAATGAGAAAGGCAGCATATATGAAGCGTTGGTTTTTGGTCGGCCTGTTGGCTGTAGTGGTATTGATGTCGGTTCAGGCCCAGGCGGACACCGAATGGTATATCGGCAAGCCGATCCGCAATATTCGATTTGAAGGCTTGCAGGTCGTCACCAATTCTGACCTTGACGCCATCATCAGGGAATACCGCGACCAAGCCTTCTCGGCCGAGCTATGGATGCAGTTGCTAACAGCCGTCTACCAGCTGGATTATTTCACCGAGATCGCGCCCGAGGCCGTGCCCGGCGATTCCCAGAGCCAGTCGGTTGTCATTTTGTTCCGGGTCGTCGAGCGGCCGGCCTTGCGGGCGATTCTCTTTGATGGTAACCGTGGCATCCGAACCGCCGAGTTGCAGGAAGTGCTCAGTATCAAGCTAGACAGCATTTTTAACCAGGGCGACCTGAGGCTTGACGAAATCGCCATCCGCCGGCTGTACCTTGAGAAGGGCTACGCCGAGGTCGCCATCAGCTCTCGCTTCGAGGTCGAGGACAATCGGGTTACCGTTTTCTTCGATATTGTGGAAGGAACCAAGGTGACCCTCGACTCCATCATTTTCGAGGGTGCCTCCGCCATTTCCGCCCAGGCGCTCAAGGGCGAGATGGTACTCAAGGAACGCGGCCTGTTCCAATCCGGCGCGTTCAATGAGTCCTTGTTGCTCGAGGATCGCAAGCGCATCGAATTCTACTATAAGACCCGCGGTTATCTGGATATCACCATCGTCAACATCCGCCGCGAGACCGTCCTCGATGAGCGGGCCGGAGCCCAGCGCCTGACTCTGTACATCGAGCTCAGCGAGGGGCAGCGTTACCTGTATGATGGTGTCAGCTTCGCTGGCAACGTGATTTTCGATACGCCGACGCTTGAGGCTTTTTTCCGCTTCCGGTCCGGCAGTATTTTCAATTACGCCCGCTTCCTGGAGGCTGATGGCCAGCTACGTGACCTCTATTATCAGAATGGCTACATTTTTAACGAGATCAGCATGGAAGAGCGGCGGGATGCCGAACGCGGCCTCATTGCCTATCAGTATACCATTCAGGAGCGGGAGCGTGCGCATATCGAGAATATCACCATTCGCGGCAATGATCGCACCATGGACGAGGTGATCCTGCGCGAAATCCCGCTGGAAGCCGGCGACATTTTCTCGAATGCTAGGATACGCGACGGTATGCGAAACCTGTATAATCTGCAATATTTCTCCTCTATCGAGCCCGAATTGCTGCCTGGCAGCCAGGATCTGCTCATGGAGCTGGTCTTCAATGTGGTGGAGCAGAGCACGGCGGAGATCCAATTCGGCGTCTCGCTGTCCGGGGTCGGCTCCGATTCGGCCTTCCCTATCAGCGGCTTGCTTAAATGGAATGAGAAAAATTTCCTTGGCCGGGGACAGTCCCTGGATATCGACCTGAACGTCGCTTCCAACAGCCAGAACCTGTCCTTCGGTTTCACCGAGCCTTGGCTGTTTAATCAGCGCTGGTCGACTCGGGTGGAATTGGCCTTCCAGCACACCAGCAACCTGGCCCTGCAGGATTCTATGGGGCCGGTTTTTAGCTATACTGATCCGGGCCGCGTGCCCGATCCTTACAGCTCATGGGCGGAATACCAGGCGGCTGGCAACGTCGTGCCCTCGGCCTATTACATGAACTATGATACCTGGAGCCTTTCGCTGGGCTTAAGTACCGGCTACATCTTCAAGACCTTGTTGGGCGACCTTGGCCTGGGCGGTGGCTACAATATCGCCCTCAATAACAAGACCTACGACGATGACCTGTTCCGGCCGTATGACGCGGGCTTGCGTACCAACCTGAATACGTGGCTGCCTTCCAACCGGCTGTTTGCCCGAGCCTACCTCAACCAGCTTGATATGTGGTTTGACCCGACGTTGGGCTACTACGCCAGCCAACGCTTCACCCTGACCGGCTTTTTCCCTGGCGAGTTGGAGCGCTATACCCGTAGCGATACCCGTCTTGAGGGCTACCTCACCTTGTTTAACCTTCCCCTGTCGTTCATACCGATTCTCGAAGACCAGAGCTTCAAGATGGTACTAGGATTGCACTCCAGCGTCGCCGTTCTGATGCCGTGGTTCGACGGCGCTACCACCGTCAGCGGTGGCAACCGGCTCGGTATCGATGGCACCTTCATCGGCCGCGGCTGGGGTACCGATACCAATATCGCACTCCGCGCGGGCAGCGAGACTACCGGTGGCACCGCCCTGTGGTCAAACTGGCTGGAGTTGCGCATTCCGATCATTCCCGGCATCATATCGCTGGACAGTTTCCTGGATGCCGCCGTGCTGGCTTCGTCCGCAACCCAGCTGTACAATATCGACGGCGTGCAGGGCAGCGGCGCCACTGCACTGTCCGATGGTTCGCTCTTGCTGCCAGCCTTGAACAACATTGCCTTCAGCTTCGGCTTTGGGCTGCGTTTTACGCTTCAGCAATTGCCGTTGCGCCTGTACTTGGCCAAACCATTCTATTATAATAGCCAGAGCGCGCAGCTGCAGTTTGTCGACCCCGATAACTGGGAGTTTGTGCTTAGTTTCAGCCAGCCCTTGAACTGATGTGATGCTGGCCTGGCGCAACCAGGCCAGATGGAGGAACGATGAACCGAAAAATGATGGCGCTTGCCCTGGTGGTCTTTATTGGCGCGGCCTTCAATGCCGCCGCTCAGCAAATTACCCGAGTCGCCGTGGTCGACCTGCAGAAAATATACTTGACCTATTACAAGGATTCGCAATCGGTGCGCGCTATCGAGGAAGATCGCTTACGCAATCAGCAGGAAATCCAGCGCCTCAGCGAAGAAATCAGAAGCCTCGAAGCGCAGCGGCAAGCCCTGGAGCGGTCCGGCGACTATGAGGCCGCCCGTCAGCTGGCGACGCAAATGATTGAGAAGATCCAGTTTTTGAATGATTTTACGCGCATTAAGCAACATGAGCTCGATGAGAGAATGCGCACTTTATCGGAAACTAACACCTTTGTCCGAACCTTGTATCAGACTATCCAGGGCGTAGCCGAAGCGGAAGGCTATTCTTTGGTGCTCAGTTCCAGAAATAGCGATCTTGTCGTTCTGTGGTTCAGCAGCATGGTGGACATTACCGACAAAGTCATTCAGGAATTGATGGAGCAATAAGGCCGAGGCCTGAGCCGCCGATGCGCTGGAGCAGTGGCCTGCGTGTTGGCGGATCTAGTCCGGGATGTCAGGCGCTTGGTCGTCGTCTTCATTGGCGAGCCCATCCTTGAGAATCGTGCGCAACACCCCAAAGCGCTGCTCATTCTCGTCTGACAATTCAATCAGGTCTTCGTGGGCGTTCAGGATCAAGCGGGTGCCCGCCTTATGGCCAGTGTTAATGTTTTCCATCGGTTCGGGGAAGGTGATGGTGTCTGTCCGGACATTAACCAGGCGCAAGACGCCGATAGTGCGCAGCAGCTTGCTGCAGGTTTCATTCGGACGGAGCAGGCTGAGCGGTTTTTCGGATTGGCGCAGGAAGCGCTTGTTAAATCCCACCAATAAGCCCATAAAGGTCGAGTCCATATATTCGCAATCGCCGAGGTCTATCAAGATGTCTTCGACCGGTGGCTTGGCTTCGAGCCTGGCAAAGACCCGGGTTTTAAGATCGGCGCAGGTATTGGCGGTAATATGACCTTGAGCCTTGATATAGATAATACCGCTTGTTTCTCGGTAAAAAAGTGCTTCATCCACGATAGCCTGCCTTCTAGACGCTGAAATGGGGGCTTGCCGGAGAGGGCCGGGGGTACTTGTATCCAGCTGCCGGTCGGTTGTGCAAGCTGTAAACCCTGCCATTGTATCCTAACCCATGTTTGCATATAATGCAAGAATCATGGCCGAGCAGATTTCCCTCAGCGAGCAGTACGACCGGGTCAAGGCAGAATATCCCGACGCCATCCTGTTTTTCAGGTTAGGCGATTTTTATGAAATGTTCAATAATGACGCCATAGAGGTCAGTCGCCTCCTCAATTTGACCTTGACACAACGTCAGTCGGCCCCGATGTGTGGTATTCCCTGGCACGCTTCCCGCAATTATATCACCCGTTTACTCAAGGCTGGTCGCAAGATAGCCATTTGTGAGCAAATCGGCAGCCCGCAAAAAGGCAAAGGCCTGATTGAGCGAAAAGTCGTCGAAGTCATCAGCCCGGGCACGGTCAATGATGAGGATTTTTTGGAAGCGGTTCTCGACAACTACCTGGTGGCCGTAGCGGTACTGAATAAGGGTGCCGAGGAGCACGTATCCTTGGCCTGGCTTTCCAGCTCCACCGGGGAATTTCGGGCCGAATCCTTCGCCGCCGCTGACCGCGAGATGTTGCGCCGCGAGCTGTGCCGGCTCGCGCCCCGCGAATTGGTAGTGCGCGAATCGAGTCTGCGGCATCCGGTAGCCGGTGAAATCCTGAGTGAATACACCGATGTGGTGATAAATCGCCTGCCGGACTGGAGTTTTAGCCGCGAGCATGGTTTGCGCGTCCTGAAGCGGCATTTTGGCACTCTTGGCAGCCAGGGTTTCGGGTTTGCGGAAGATGACCCAGCCCTGGCCGCGGCCGGCGCTCTGATCGAATACGCCAGTGAAACCTGCAAATTGTCCTTGCACCATGTTTTATCATTGCAGACCTGCGACACGGGCCAGTTTGTGGCCATTGATGAGTCGACCCAGCGCAACCTGGAAATCGTCCGCAATCTGCGCGACGGCGGCAAGGCTTTTTCGCTGCTGGCTACGGTTGACGCCACGCTGACACCAATGGGAGCCCGGGAGCTGCGTCGGCGGCTGCTGCAACCACTGAGATCCCTGGCGGCAATTGAGCGGCGTCTGGAAATGGTCGATTTTTTTTATCACCAGCCAGCCTTGCTGGAAAAATCGCGGGCTGCCCTAAAACAGTGCCTTGATCTGGAACGGTTGACGGCCCGCCTGGCCATGGACAAGGCCACTCCCAAGGATTTGTTGGCCATCAAGTTGACGCTAGAGGCCGCGTTACGATTCCACCAAGCCTATGCCACAGCCTTGGCGGCCAAGACCGCCGCTGGTGCCTGCCAGGCAGACCGGCCAGCCTTTGCCGACGGCGCTACCCTGGCCGTGATGCAAGAATTGCGCGACCTGGTGGCCGCCGCCATCCTGGACGAGCCAGCCTTGACACCAGCCGATGGCCCGGTTATCCGGGAGGGCTGGCACCCGCCGCTGGACGACTTGCGCCGGCTCAAAGATTCCGCCCAGACGGTATTGACTGCCTACCTGGAAGAAGAGCGCGCTAGCAGCGGGCTGCCAGGCTTGCGGCTTAAATTTAACCGGGTGCTGGGCTATCATCTGGAGCTCGGCAAGCAAGCGGCCAAAGCGGTGCCATCTCACTTCATCCGACGCCAATCGGTACTCAGCGCGGAGCGTTTCAGTACCGAGCGCCTAGCCAGTTTGGAAAGCGATATCATGAGCGCGGCGGATCGGATCGTAGAAATCGAGAAAACGCTCTTTTTGACTATCCGCGACCGGGTTAAGGCCTGCGCCTCGCCACTGATGCAACTGGCGCAGGCGATAGCCGATTTCGACTGTCATCTGAGCGCGGCCGCCGTAGCCATGACCCGTGGTTATACCAGGCCGGGGTTGTCAAGCGAGGGAATTCTGGATATCCGCGGCGGCCGTCACCCGGTCGTGGAAGCGCACCTGCCTTCTGGTGATTTTATTGCCAACGATACTAGCCTGAGCGTCGACGCCTGCAGTTTTGCCTTGCTGACCGGCCCCAATATGGCCGGCAAGTCGACTTTCCTGCGCCAAAATGCCTTGATTGTCCTTTTGGCGCAGGCCGGCTGCTTTGTGCCGGCCGACCAGGCGGTCATCGGCCTATGCGACCGGATATTTTGTCGGGTAGGGGCGCAGGACAACCTGGCGCGCGGCGAGTCCACCTTTCTGCTCGAGATGCACGAAACCGCCAGTATCCTCAATAATGCCAGCCGCCACAGCCTGGTTATTATGGATGAGGTCGGCCGGGGAACCGGCACCCAGGACGGTTTGGCCATCGCCTGGGCGGTTAGCGAATACATGCTCAATGTTCTGCAATGCCGGACTCTGTTTGCCACCCATTACCATGAATTGACGGCCATGGAGCATCCCCGGCTGCTGGAAATTTCCATGGCGGTGGAGGAGCGCTCCGGGGAGGTGGTTTTCCTGAAGCGCGTCGTGCCCGGTCCGGCGGCCGGCTCCTACGGCATCCATGTGGCCGGCTTGGCCGGCGTGCCGCCAGCCGTAGTCGCCCGGGCGGCAGACTTGCGCGCCCTATTGGCGGTGCGTGAAGCCCACCACGAAATCATGACGGCCAGCAAGTCCGCAGGCGATCCAAGTCTGGTTCGGGACATGGGTAAAAGGCTGGCTGGCAACGACGGTCGTGGCCGGGTCGTGGCCGCTCCGGCCCTTTTTAGCGCCGATGAACTGGTGATCAATGCCCTGCGCAGCCTCGATATCGACAATCTGACCCCGCTGCAGGCCCTCCAGCGTCTGGCGGCTTTCAAGGCTGATCTCGGCCGCTGATGATTTCGGCATGGGCACCCGGACTCTGCTGAGCATTATGTAGGCTCGTGTCGCCTTTCAGGCGTACCCAAGACATGAAAAGCCTGGCTTGGCTGCCGGCGGCTGGCCTGGCGGCTGGACTGCCTCATCATTGTGTCGTCTGCGGCCGGAGCTTACGGCGGGATCCAGGCTGGCCGCTGTGCCCCACCTGCGGTGCTGGCCTGCCACGGGTGCGCGGTGCCGTCTGTCAGTGGTGTGGCCGGCCGCTTTTGTCGGAGAGGACGACCTGTCTGTCTTGCCGCCGACGGGAGGATCATGCCGTCGCCGTTACCGCTTTGTTTCAGTATTCGGCCAGCATGGTTAGCCTCTTGTCCGCCTATAAATCGCACGGTCGGCGCAGTCTGGCCGGTTTTTTTGCCGCCTGCCTGGCCACTGCCCTGGCCGGACGCCTGGTGCCCTTCTGCCTGGTGCCAGTTCCGCCGCGACCGGGGAAAATTCACCGTTCCGGTTGGGATCAGGTCGAGGAACTAGGCCGCTGGCTGGTCCGGCGCTATCGCCTGCCGGTTTGCCGTTGCCTGCGGCGCCTGAAGGGCGGTGTCCAGCAAAAAACGCTCGATGCCGCGGCGCGTCGGGTCAACATGGCTGGTCGTTTCGTCTTGGCTAGAAAATTGCCGGAGGGTAGGGAGCTGATCCTGATCGACGATGTCAGTACGACGGGCGCGACCTTGGAGGCTTGCGCCATCGCCTTGCGCACGGCTGGCGCTTTGCAGGTCAGCGCTATCGTCCTGGCCGCTGATTGACTGGATCATTTTCTGGCTTTTGCGCATGGTAGTCGGTAGGGAGGGAAATTATGACTATACTCGACGGGTCTATTGACGAAATCAGCTGACAGGCTTATTATGCAACAGTAAACATTACAAGGTTGTTTTAAAAAAGGGCGTATGTGACGGCCCTTTTTTTATAGGATCAACCTATTTCGCTTTTGGAACGGTATGATTGCATTGGAAGAACTACAAGATTACATAACCAGCTTGCTGGCTGGAACGGGCATTAACCTGGTCCACCTGGCCATTGCCAAAAAAGATCGTCTGCTTAATTATCAGCTTGTGATTTACCGGTCGCAAGGCACCGGCATCGACGACTGTACCCGCGTACATCGCATGGTGGTGGCTGCCTTGACCGAAAAATTCGGCCATGACAATTTTTACATGGAAGTGACCTCGCCTGGTATAGACTGGACCTTTAAGTCTCGGGCGGATTACTCGATTTTCGCGGGCCGTGGCGTATTGGTTACCATGGCTGACGGAACCGCCAGCGGCGGTGTGCTGGTGGCGGCCGATACGGCCCAACTGCGCTTGATGACCGCGGAAGGGGAACTCCTGATTCCCTTTTCGCAAATAAACGGGTGTAAACTTGATGTTTCCCGGGAGGGTAGGTAAAGAATGGCTTCAAATATGGCAGAAGCAATCAGGCAACTGATTCATGAAAAAAATATTTCCGAGGATCTGGTTCTGAAGACAATCGAAGATGCCTTGTTGGCGGCTTACAAGAAACGTTTCGGGACATCCGATAACGCCGTCGTGCGCTTTAAGCCCGATTATGAAGGCGTCGAGATCCTCGCCAAGAAAGAAATCGTCGATGATGTCTACGATCCAGTCCTGGAAATCTCCCTTGAGGAGGCCAAGGAAATCGCCGCTGAGGCCGAAGCCGGTGATGTGCTGGAAATACCGATCGATCCCCAAGAGTTTGACCTCCAGGAAGTGATGCTCGCCAAGCAAACCACCCGGCAATCCCTGCGTGAGATATCGCGCGATACACTGTACGCCGAATTCCATGCCAAGCTCGGCGAAATCATCATCGGTTATTATCAACGGGAAAAGAACGGCAACATTTTCGTCGATTTAGGCAAGGTCGAAGGCTTTTTCCCCAAGAAATTCCAGTCGCCCCGGGAAGTCTATCAGCCAGGCGAGCGCATCAAGGCCTATATTGCCGAGGTTAACAAGAACGGCCCCCAGATTGTCCTGTCCCGGACCCACCCTGAATTCGTCCAGAAGATCATGGAACTGGAAATTCCGGAGGTTTACGACAAGACCGTGGAGGTTTTCAAGATCGTGCGCGAGCCGGGTTATCGTACCAAGATCGCGGTCTATTCCCGGAAGGACGATGTCGATCCGGTCGGCGCTTGCGTTGGCATGAAGGGTATCCGCATTCAGAATATCATCAAGGAGCTGGAAGGCGAGAAGATCGACGTTCTTAAATACGAAGTTGATCCACGGCGCTTTATCCGCAATGCCTTGTCGCCGGCCGATGTCAAGGAAGTCTATGTTTTGGACGAAGCCAAGCATACGGCCTTGGCGGTAGTCGATGATAGTCAGCTGTCGGTGGCCATCGGTAAGCAAGGCTTGAATGTCAGGCTGGCTAACCGCCTGTGTGATTGGAATATCGACGTCAAGACCGAACAGCAGTTCCGCGAAATGGATATCGCCAGCGATGCCCGACGCGAAATTTCCAACCTGTTCAATGAAGGCGACTACGAAGAAGAATTGCAGCGCATTGACGAATTGCCGGGCATATCCGCGGCCCTGGTCGACAAGCTGCGGTCGGTTGGCATTGAAATGATTGAGGACGTCCTGGCTCGGAGCGACGAGGAGTTGCTGGCCATCGAGGGTCTAGGCGCCGACAACGTCAGCATGATCCGACAGATTATCGATGAGAACATCGAAGTCATCGAGGAAGAGACCGTTGACGACACTGAAGTAGTCGAAACCGCGGAAGAACAGGAATTTTATGAATGTCCGGATTGTCAGGCTCAGATAACACCGGATATGTCTCATTGCCCGCAGTGCGGGGTCGCGCTATCCTTCGAATACGAAGACGATGCCGATGAACAGGACTCTTAAAGGTGGACCATGTCTGATACCAATGAAAATAAGCCCAAGGCGACCCTGATCAAGCAAAGCCGGCAAAAACCGGCCGAGAACGAGGAAGCTGCCGCCAGCGCGGAAAAACGCAAGGTGGTCGTCGTCAAGAAGAAGAATACTCCACCAGTGGCCGCCGCGGCCGTGGTTAAGAAAACGACGGCACGGGTAGTTGTCCACCACGACAGCAAGAAGAGCGAATCAGCCTCCACCAGCGAAGAACCTGTCAGGATCGAAGCGCCGGCCGTGAGCGGTCCGACCTCCGCGGACGCCGCCCCCGAGCGTCAGCCATCAGCCGTGGCGCCAGCCGACGGTGCGGCGGCCCCCCCGGCCGCCGACAAGACCCCGATCCGGACCGGTCCGCGCGTTGTTGGGCGGGTCGGCGGCTATCGGAGTGGTCCAGCTCCGCAAGACCGTCGCCCCGGCGGTTATCAAGGCAACAACCCGACCGACCGTCGTCCCTCTGGCGGCTATCAGGGCAGCGGTTACCAAGGAAATTCTCCCCAGGGTAGCGGTTATCAGGGCGGTTCCAGCCAAGGTAGCGGCTATCAGGGGAATTCTCCCCAGGGCAGTGGTTACCAAGGCGGATCCAGCCAGGGTAGCGGTTACCAGGGTGGGTCCAGTCAGGGTAGCGGTTACCAAGGTGGGCCCAGTCAGGGCGGTGGCGGCTATCAAGGCCAGCGGCCGGCCGGTACTGGCTACCAAGGCACCCGTCCGCGTACCCCGGGTCAAACCGGCGGCTACCAGGGACAATCCAGCGGCTACCAGGGACAATCCAGCGGCTATCAGGGCCAGCGTCCGGCCGGCACCGGCGGCTATCAGGGCCAGCGTCCGGCCGGCACCGGCGGCTATCAGGGCCAGCGTCCGGCCGGTACTGGCGGCTATCAAGGCCAGCGTCCCGCCGGCAGCCGACCCTTCAGCGGGCCGCCTCGCCCCGGCATGGGCCGCCCTGGCGCTCCCAATACGCCGCCGCCGGGCGCCGACAAGAAGCCGACCGCCAAGCGTTTCGTCCAGAAGGCTAAAAAGCCTAATTACCAGAAGCGCGAGGAAAGCCTCGAGCAGAAACTGCAGCTGCAGCGCAAGAAGGCTGCCGCGCCGAAGGCCAATCCGGTTCCCAAGGTCATCGATATCATGGAGTCCATTTCGGTTTCCGAGCTGGCCCGCAAAATGAACCTCAAGCCGAGCGAGCTGATCGGCAAGCTGATGTCCATGGGCGTCATGGCCACCATCAATCAGCAAATCGATTCCGATACCGCCATCCTGTTGGCCGGCGAATATGCCTGCGAAGTCCATATTGTCTCGCTGTACGACGAAACCCTGATCGAGAAAGCGGCCGACAATCCGGCTGACATGACGCACCGGGCGCCGATCGTCACCGTCATGGGTCATGTCGATCACGGCAAGACCAAGTTGCTCGACGCCATCCGCAAGACCAACGTCATCGCCGGCGAATTCGGCGGCATTACCCAGCATATCGGCGCCTATCAAGTCGATACCGGTCGGGGCAAGATTACCTTCCTCGACACCCCGGGCCACGAGGCCTTCGCCAAGATGCGCGCCCGCGGCTCTCAGATCACCGATATCGTTATCCTGGTGGTGGCCGCCAACGACGGCGTCATGCCCCAAACCGTCGAAGCCCTGGATCATGCCAAAGCCGCCGGCGTTCCCATCATCGTGGCCGTCAACAAGATCGACCTGCCCGAAGCCAATCCGGATCGCGTCAAGACCCAGCTGTCCGAATTGGGGTTGATTCCCGAAGCCTGGGGCGGAACGACCATGTTCTGCGAGATTTCAGCCCTCCAGAAGCTCGGTATCCAGGAACTGCTGGACGGCATCCTGTTGACCGCCGAAGTGCTGGAGTTGACTGCCAACCACGACTGCTTCGCGGAAGGCAAGATCCTGGAAGCTCGTATCGACCAGGGCCGCGGCATCGTGGCCACCGTGGTCGTGGAACGCGGCACCCTGCGCATCGGCGACAGTTTCCTAGCCGGTTGCTACCCCGGCAAGGTGCGCGCCCTGTATGACGACGCCGGCGTCCGCATCACCGAAGCGCCGCCCTCCACCCCGGTCGAGGTCATCGGCTTTGAGGGCATGCCCAACTCGGGCGATCCCTTCGAAGTCGTTGAGGATGACAAGACGGCCCGCAGCTTCTCCGGCAAGCGCCAGGAACTGAAACGCTTCGAGGAAGCCAAGGCCGTCAAGAAGGTCAACCTGGAGAATCTGTACGATACCATCAGCGATGGCAATCTGCAGACCCTGCGGGTTATCATCAAGGGCGACGTCCACGGTTCGGTCGAGGCCCTCAAGGCTTCGCTCGAGAAGCTGTCCACCCGCGAGATCCGCCTGGCGGTTATCCGGGCCGCCGCCGGTGCCATCAATGAGACCGACGTCGACCTGGCCAGCGCCTCCGACGCCATCATCATCGCCTTCAACGTCCGACCGACCCCCAAGGCCAAAGCCTTGGCCGATCAGGAGAAGGTCGATATCCGCAAGTACAATGTCATCTACAAGGCGGTCGAAGAAGTCCGTTCCGCCATGGAAGGCATGTTGGCTCCGGAAGTCAAGGAACAGGATATCGGCAAGGCCGAAGTGCGCAGCGTCTTCAAGGTGCCGAAGATCGGGGCCATCGCCGGCAGCTACGTCACCGAAGGCCTGGTCAAGCGCAACGCTTTTGCCCGCGTCATCCGCGACAGCGTCGAGATTCACGACGGCAAAATCCTGTCGCTACGGCGCTTTAAGGATGATGCCAGGGAAGTGGCCGCCGGCTATGAATGCGGTATCGGCCTGGTCGACTGGAACGAAATGCAGGAAGGCGACATATTCGAGATTTACGAGCAGATTCAGGTCAGTCGCAAGTTGGGAGAGGCCCTCGATGGAAGGGATAAGGCTTAAGCGCGTCGAGGAGCAGGTGCGGACCGAGGTTGCCGCCCTGCTGCTGCGCGGCGACATCAAAGACCCTCGCGTCGATTCTTTCTTGTCCATTACCCGGGTGGCCTTGGCCCGGGACGGCTCGCATGCCAAGGTTTTCGTCTCGACCTTCAAGGACGAGGCTAGCCTGGCGGCGGCCGTGGCCGGCCTTAACCATGCGGCCGGCTTTATCCAGGCCAATCTGGCCAAGCGCATTCACATCCGCTTGACGCCCCGCCTGGTTTTCGTGGTCGATACCGGCATCAAGCAGGGCTTCGAAATGGGCGAAAAGCTCAAGGATTTACTGTCGTGACGGAAGCCGCCGGCCTCCAGCCGGAAGGCTTCCTGATTATCGACAAACCTTCCGGCGCCACCTCGCATACCGTACTCAGGAAGGTCGCCGCCCGCTTGGGCCCGAAGGTCAAGGCCGGGCATGCCGGCACCCTGGACTCCTTTGCCACCGGCATCCTGGTCTGCCTGTTCGGCCGCTATACCCGCTTGGCCGATTACTTCATGGTGGCCGGCAAATCCTACCTGGCCACCCTGCAATTTGGCAGTGAAACCGACACCCTCGACCCCACCGGGACCGTCTGCCGGACTGCCGCCTTACCTACGCTGGCGGCTTTGGAAGCGGTTTTGCCGAACTTTCGCGGTAGTATCAGGCAGTTTCCTCCCGTCTACTCGGCGGTCCATGTCGACGGCAAAAGAGCCTACCAGCGAGTGCTCGATGGCGAAACTCCGGCCATGGAAGAGCGCAGCATCCAGATACAGGGTTTACGTTTACTGTCCTTTGATGGGCAGCAGGCGGTCATGGAGATCGACTGCTCCAAGGGGACGTATATCCGCTCCCTGGCCCGGGATATTGGCCAGGCGGCCGGTTCGTGCGCTTATCTGGCTGCCTTGCGCCGGACGGCCTCGGGGCCCTTCAGCCTGGCTGACTCGATTACTCCGGAGCATGTTAGCCAGAACGGCTTGCGGCCGCTGTCCGCCGCATTGGCAGTCGCCCTTGACTTGTCGGTCATCAAACTGGATAGCGACCAGGCAGCCGCCTTCCGTCATGGCCGGCCGCTGCTTTTCCTGCCGACTTTTCAGGCCCTGGCCGCAGGTGGTAAGGCCGGTGTGGCCGTGTTCGATATGGATGATGTTTTTCTGGGTATCGTCAGTGGCCAAGCTGGCGCTTGGAGCTACGCCTTTGTTCTGGCGGCACAGCTATGACCATCGTTTCCTGGGATGACCTGATTGCCGGCCGGGTTCCGCCTGCTCCTTCAGTCGCATCCATTGGCGTTTTTGATGGTGTTCATCGCGGCCATCAGCGTCTATTCAGCTGCATGCAGGAACAGCGGGCTGACCGGCGGACTATGGTGGTCACCTTCCGGCAAAACCCGAAAAAATTGATGCATCCGGCTGGTTTTTCTGGTGATATCTGCAGTCTGGATCAAAAAATGGAGCTTATCGATCAGAGCGGTATCGCCCTGTGTGTCCTGATTGACTTTTCTGTGAAATTCAGTAAAATGTCGGGAGAAGATTTTGTGCATTTGCTGGCCGAAGCCGGAGCCGTTGAATCGTTCGTGATTGGCTGGAACTTTGCGTTTGGCCATGGCTTGCAAGTCAGGGCCGCTGAATTACCGGCCGTGGCCGGTCGTTACCAGGCGACTGCCAGGCTGGTCGATCCGGTTCTGGTCGATGGCAAGCCAATCAGCTCCAGCCGGATACGGCATTGCATCAACCAGGGCAAGACAGACCAGGCACTCGCCATGCTTGGACGCCCCTATGCCTTGGATGTTCGCGAGTATGATTTTACTGGGAACGGGGCCGGCGGCAGGCTGCTCCCCGTCGAATTGCCCGTCCTGTCCATCGGGAACGGGTCGTATAAGGCCGATGTCTGTACCGGGAAGCTGGTCATTGCCGACCAGGTACAGGTCGAAGCGGATAATTCGATACGCTGGTCGGGTAAGCGCGCGGAGCACCCCGAAACCATCGTGTTTTACCACAAGACTGATGAACACGGCACGATAGAGTAGTGTAAGGAGAATAAGAAATGGCTGTAACCAAGGAAGACAAATCCAGGGTTGTCAAGGAATTCGGCGGTTCTGAAAAGAACACCGGCGCGGCTGATGTCCAGGTCGCATTGCTTTCGGAGCACATCGGGCAGTTGACCGAACACTTCAAGGTGCACAAGAAGGATACCAATTCCAAGCGCGGGCTGCTCAAGATGATCGGCCAGCGGCGGCGCTTGCTCAAGTACATCCAACGTACCGACCTGGTCAAGTATCGCGAGTTGATCCAGCGCCTGAACCTGCGCAAGTAATGATTCTGGAAACCCGAACGGGCACAGTTCGGGTTTTTTTTCAGCGGCGGCCTGCCCGCAGGACCAGACTGCCAGCCGTTAGTGCCCCCCCGACACGACAGACGTCAGCGTTGCCGGCCGTTTCCATGCAGGACGTACCGATTAAATGGAGCACCAGTTTATCATGATACAAACCAATACTTATGCCATCAATGGCGAGGACATGGTATTCGAGACCGGTCGAATGGCCCGGCAAGCCAACGGCGCCATTCTAGCCCGTTTCGGCGGTTCGGCCGTCATCGCCACCGCCTGCTGTTCGGCCAAAAGCACCGAAGGGCTTGACTTCGTGCCGTTGACCGTTGAATACAACGAAAAATACTACGCTGCCGGCAAGATACCCGGCGGTTTTATCAAGCGCGAGTCCCGACCGAAGGACCGTGAAATCCTGGTATCCCGCCTGATCGATCGGCCGATGCGGCCGCTCTTCGACAAGGCTTTCGGCCGCGAGCTCCAGGTCGTTCCGACGGTTATCTCGGCCGACCAAATCAACCCGCCGGATATCCTGGCCATCAACGCCGCCAGCGCCGCCGTCCATATCAGCGACATCCCCTTCGATGGTCCGATTGCCGCCGTCCGGGTCTGCTATCTGGCTGGCACCTACATCATCAATCCGTCCTACGAGCAAATCGAGAAGGGCAGCCTGGAGATCGTGGTAGCCGGTACCAAGGGTGGCATCACGATGGTCGAGGGTGGAGCCGACGAGGTTAGCGAGGAGTTGATGCTCGGCGCCATCGAGGCCGCTAAGAAGCCGATTGCCGAGATTTGCGCTATGATCGAAGATATGCGCGCCAAGGTTGGCAAGGCCAAGCTGCCGCTCAACCCCCTGAAGGTTGAACTGGTCAACCAGGCCGAGATCGACAAATTCGCCCGTCCGCGCCTGGCGACGGCCTTGTTCACCAAGGAGAAGATGGAGCGCTATGCCGCCGTGGCGGCCGCTATCCAGCAGACGGTCGAGGCTTTCCCGTTGATCAAGGCCGATGATATGCAGCAGAAACTGTTCAATGCCCTGATGGAAGATATTCAGTACCATGTGCTGCGCTCGGGCATTCTCGATAAGAGCCTGCGCGTCGACGGTCGCGGCACCGAGGATATCCGTCCCATCAACTGCCTGATCGGCATCCTGCCGCGTACCCACGGTTCGGCCTTGTTCACCCGCGGCGAAACCCAGGCCCTGGCCGTGACCACCCTGGGCACCGTCTTTGACGAGCAGATCTTTGATGATATCGAAGGCGACCGCCGCGAACGCTTCATGCTGCACTACAACTTCCCGCCCTTCTCGGTCGGCGAGGTCGGACGCCTGGGTACCGGACGGCGCGAGATCGGCCACGGTCACCTAGCCCGCCGCGCCCTGGAACGGGTTCTGCCCGCCAAGGAAAAATTCCCCTATACCATCCGCGTTGTCTCCGAGATCCTGGAGTCGAATGGCTCGTCCTCCATGGCCAGCGTCTGCGGCGGCACCCTCTCCATGCTGGCGGCCGGCGTGCCGCTCAAGCGGCCAGTGGCGGGTATCGCCATGGGACTCATCACCGAGGGCAACCGTTTTGCGGTGCTGTCCGACATTCTCGGCGACGAGGATCACCTGGGTGATATGGACTTCAAGGTGGCCGGTACCGAACAGGGAATCACCGGATTCCAGATGGACATCAAGATTGCCGGCGTGTCCACCGAGATCCTGACCAAGGCCTTGGCCCAGGCCAAGCAGGGGCGCCTTCATATCCTCGGCATTATGAACCAGACTATTTCCGTGCCTTCCGCCGAAATTTCGGTCTACGCGCCCAAGATCGTTTCCATGAAAATCGAGATCGACAAGATCGGCGCGGTCATCGGGCCAGGCGGCAAGAACATCAAGGCCCTCTGCGAACAGTTCGACGTCAAGATCAACATCGACGACGACGGTTCGGTTACCGTCTATGGCGCCAACCAGAAGTCCTCCTACGAGGCGCGCGATGCTATCCGGGCTATCGTCGACGATCCGGAAGTGGGACGCATCTACCAGGGCACCGTCAAACGCGTCATGGATTTCGGTTGCTTCGTCGAGATTCTGCCGGGCAAGGAAGGCTTGGTTCATATTTCCAAGCTTTCCCGGCAGCGAGTCAACGCCGTTACCGACGTGGTCAGCGAAGGCATGAAGATCCCGGTCAAGCTGCTGGAAGTCGACAAGCTGGGACGACTCAACCTTTCTTATGTTGACGCCCTGGAGAGCGCTCCCGGCGGGCAGTAAACACCGTCCGGCCCGGCTGTTTCTGGCGTGGTCGATTCACGCGTAGTGGGCGGCGGGAGAACTGCGCTGTTTACGTTCAGCCTCATGCAAAGGCCGGCTCCGCGGGAGTCCGGCCTTTGCTTCAAAAGGAACCTGTAGTGGCAAAAGACCTGCAAACGATTCTGCCGATAGCCGTTGATTCCAAACTGACCATGTTGGTCGACGAAATGCCCCAAGTAGCCGGAGTGGCCATTGGTTTCTGGTTTCCGGTCGGTTCGGGACATGAACTCCCCGTTGAAGCCGGGCTGACCCATTTCGTCGAGCACATGCTTTTCAAAGGCACCAAGAATCGCTCCGCCCTGGAAATATCCCGCCAAGTCGACCGAGTGGGTGGCTATCTCAACGCCTTTACGGAACGAGACATCATGTGCCTGCATTGTACCTTGCCGGCTGAAAACGTCGCCCTGGCCCTCGACATCATGCTCGAAATGGTTTATGAGCCTGTGTTTTGCGCGGCCGATTTCGGACGGGAAAAAGACATCATCCGCAACGAGATCTTGTCCACCGATGACGATATCGAAGAATGCGCCCATGATAGTCTGTTTGCGCTCATGTATCCGAAGCATGCCTTTGGCCAGCGAATCACCGGCAGCCTGGCCGATATCGAACGCCAGTCGCTGGCGGATTTGGCCGACTATCATCAGCGGCACCTGGTTCAGGGCACTTGCCTGGTCACCATTGCTGGACCGGTACGAAGTGCTGCGATGCACGACTTGATTGCCTGCAAGCTGCTCACATACTCCACTCGACGTTTTCCAGCCACGCTGTCAGAGCCAGCCGTCGAGTCGGCAGCGGCGGACTTTGCGGCCTTCCGGGCCATGGTCAAGGCTCCCGGTAGCCAGATTCATTTCTTCTCGGTAGTCCCCTTGCAGCGTCCGGCAGCCTGGCAAACAGTCGACTTCTGGGCCTTCTCCTTGATCAGCGCCGCCTATGGCGAATCGATGAGTTCGCGCTTGTTCACCCGCCTGCGCGAAGAGCGTGGTTTGTGTTACAATGTCAGTAGCTTCATTTCTTTTTACAAATTTGGAGCCATGTGGGGCGTCAATGCCGCCACCAGTCCTGGGCAGTTGGCAGAATTTGTCGATGTCTACCTAGCTGAGGCACAACGGCTCTATACCTTGGGTTTGGAGAAGATCGAGATTGAGGAAGCTGTTACCAGGATGGCCGGATCGTTGGCCCTGGCGGCTGATGATACGGAATTCCGCATGAAACGCTTGGCCCGCCAATATCTCTTCGATGGCACAACCACCCCGATAGGCGAAATTAGGCGCCAATTCAGGGAGGTGAATGTCTATTCCAAAGACTACCTGGATGCCTATATCAGGCAATACCTGGACCCCGCCAACGAGAGTATCTTGATCTATGGCCGGCTGCCCGCGAGTGTCCAGAAAACTGCTCGAGACCGGCTAGCCGCCAGACTGCAGGAGGTAGCGCTGCCATGAGCGATCAGATTTCGGTGCATTTCCAACTCATACACCCCTTGGCCAAAGTTCCCGCCTACCAGTCGGCGTTGGCCGCAGGCGCCGATCTGCAGGCCTGCCTTGATACCTCCTTGTCGATTCTACCGGGGCAGCGTTGCCTCGTCCCGACTGGCTTGATCATTGCCTTGCCGGCCGGTTATGAAGGCCAAATACGTCCCCGATCCGGGTTGGCCTTAAAATACGGCATCACCTGCTTAAATTCACCGGGTACGATAGACGCCGACTATCGTGGTGAAGTTAAAGTGTTGCTGGTCAATCTGGGAAGCGAGGTATTCACCGTCAATCCCGGCGACAGGATTGCGCAACTGGTCATGGCGGCGGTCAGCGTTGCCAAGTTTCTGGCGTCTGAGGAACTGGCGGATACGGGGCGCTCTTCGGGTGGCTTTGGGTCGACCGGCCAGTAGCCCATGAGAAAATATGGCATTCTGCAACTATATATTGCCCGCGAATTCCTCCTGTCGTTTATCATTTCGTTTTTATTTTTTTTCGTGATATTTTTCATTAACCAGTTGCTTCTTATGGCCGAGGAAATCCTGTCTAAAAACGCGCCGCTGATCGATGTGGCGATGTTGATCATCTTCGCCATGCCGGCTATTATCGCCATGTCGTTTCCCTTCGCCTCGCTGGTAGGCAGCATCATGGCCATCAGCCGCTTCGTGGTGGATAATGAATTCCTGGTGATGCGCGCTTCCGGGGTGGCTCGTAAGGTCGTCTTCGTTCCATTCTTGCTGTTGGCAATCGTGTTCTCCGTCATTTCCTTTATCTCCAATGATTATTTTCTGCCACTTGGAACTATGAACTACGCGCGCACTTACCGAAGGCTCATTACCACTGCGCCAGCTTTGGAATTAAGGCCCTATTCCGTCAAGAATTATCAGAATACCATCATCATTACCGGGGCAATCGATAAATTGGTCATCCACGATCTGGTGATAATCGATGAAACCAAGGATGGCAAGAGTCGGGTTATTACTGCCGACACCGCCCGTCTACTAGATCATGCCGAGGAGCAAAGTGTTATCAGTTTGATCCTGGAGAATGTCTTTACGCAAGAGAGCAACCCAGCCACGCCCAACAAATATGAGTATTCATCCGCTTCCAGAATGGAATACAATATCCTGCTGTCCAATTTCACCGATGTCTCCTCAAGCCTCGGTCCGCACGAGATGCGCAGCGTCGATGTTCTGTCCATCATCGACGAAAAGCAGGCGGCTTTTGATATTCGGCTGGAAGCCCATCAAAGGGATATTTCGAACCGCCAAGGTACTCTGGCCGACAGCTATCTGGGATTCGCTCAGGATGGCGTTATGCAAATCAACAATCTGCAGCAATTGGTCACGACCGATTTTTCAGAATTCGTCCGGTTGGCGGCTCGTCGCATTGAAGATCGCTCGCTGTATCTCTATAAGTTAGAATATTATAAAAAATTCTCCATTCCTTTCGGTGCCCTCTGTTTTGTCTTTTTGGCCTTTCCGCTGTCCGTTTCAATCAAAAAGAATAATCGAGGCATGAGTTTCGGTCTCGGTTTGTTGGTTGCCTTGCTGTATTGGGCACTATTGTTAGGTGGGCAAAATTTCGGTCTCCGGACCGGGTTTTCGCCTTTTTTGTCCATGTGGCTACCTAATATCATGGTGCTGGGCGGCGGCTTGGTCATGACCTTTTTTAAGCGGGAGCGTTGAGTACATGGATCCGCTCGTGAAACGGCTTGCCCACAGAAGCATCTACTCTGGCCGCAGCTCAACCATACTGCATTTATACTTGCTGAAGTCAGTCATCCTGGCCTTCGTGGTCGCCTTGTCTTTTTTCGTAATGCTCATCCAGCTGATGGACTTATTGGCCAACATTTTTCGGTATATGCAAAATGAGGTGCCGGTAGCCGATATCGTGCGGAATATGGTTCTGTACGTACCCAAGTCAGTCAGCTATGCCTTGCCCATCGCCATCCTGTTCGCGGTTTCCTACACTTTGGGCATCATGTATGCGAACAACGAATTGATCGTCGTCTATGCCTCTGGAATTTCTCTGGCCCAGTTCATTCTACCACTGACGGTCATGGCCCTGGCCTTTTCGCTCTTTTCCTTTTTTTTCGAGGATCAAGTGGTCTTGGAAGCTACCAGCCGCAAAAATTCGCTATCGCGTCAGTTACTCAATACTAGCAGCGAGTCCTTCCAGCGCGGGGATATTGTCCTGCTCGGCGAAGGTGGCCGCTTTATCTGGCGGGCCGAACAGTTCAATAGTGAAACCCTCGAGCTCGGAGGTATCATCCTGGTGGAACGCGATGAGGACGGCTCCTTTATCGGCCGCATCAATGCCCAGAGCGCATCATGGACTGGCGAGTTTTGGTCTCTGAAGGCGGTACGCCGCTTTTATTGGGACGCCGACATGCTGCGCGAGGAAGTCCTGGGCAACCTTGACGATCCAGCCATCAGCGAACCTCCAAGCTCGTTTACGGGCCGAAACAAGCAGGTGGAGAACATGACGGTGCTTGAGATCGCCGAGTACGTCGGCTTTCTGGAACGCGCCGGCTTGCCAGCGGCCGCAGCCAAGGTTGAGTATCTCAAGCGCTATGCTTTCGCCTGCACGCCGGTGGTGGTAATGATCCTGGCGGTGTTGTTTACCGGCCGCGTCAAGAAGAATATATTGCTGATGAGCTTGCTGTTCAGCCTGGTGTCGGCGACCATCTATTACGTAATCCAGATGGTGGCAGTCCTCATGGCCAAGAATGAATTGATATCGCCTTTCATGGGCGCCTTTTCCGCGGTTATCATTATATTGCTGGTGGCGATCCCCCTCGTCAGTACGCGCCGCGCCTGATGGCCGGCTTGTTGACTGCAAGGGAGTCGCGTGGCCTGATCTTTCAAGGCGCCTGGTGCTCTGACGCTGCGCGAAGCTGGATCGCGTTAGCAGCGTCTTTCCGAGGCAGCACATATTTGTATTGAGGGAGCGTCATGGACAACCATATTTTCGAGATTAGTGCCAGGGATTCCACTACTCGGGCCAGGAACGGCCGTTTGCGCCTGGCTCATGGAGAGGTCGCAACGCCGGCCTTCATGCCGGTCGGTACCAATGGTACGGTCAAGGCGGTCTGTAAAGATGATCTTGCCGCGATGGGGTATAACCTTATCCTGGGAAACACCTATCATCTCTTCCTTCGGCCCGGCAACGAGCTTATCAAGCGAGCGGGCGGTTTGCATGGCTTTACCGGCTGGCAAGGCAATTTTCTGACCGACTCAGGCGGCTTCCAAGTCTTTTCCCTATCCAAGCTGCGCAAGCTGTCAGCGGATGGGGTGATGTTCGCATCACATACCGATGGATCAAAACATTTTTTCAGCCCGGAAAAGGTAGTCGATATCCAGACTGATTTCCGGAGTGATATTTTCATGCAGCTGGATGTGTGTACCGGTTGGGAAACCAGCGAAAAGGATGCGGTCAAGGCTATGAACCTGACTCAGGCTTGGGCTATGCGATCCAAGCAGCGCTGGCTGGAAACTAGGCAGGACTTTCAAGGTTTGTTGTTTCCGATAATTCAGGGAAATTTCTATCCACATCTCAGGAAAGCCTGTGTCGAGCAAATCGTCGATCTGGATTTACCGGGTTTGGCCATCGGTGGCCTATCGGTCGGGGAACCTTTTGCAGTGTACGAGGAATACCTGGCCTTGACGGCCGCTATGTTGCCGGATGCCAAGCCCCGCTACGTGATGGGCATTGGCACACCGGAGTTTATTCTGACCGCGGTGGAAAACGGTATCGACATGTTCGACTGCGTTTTCCCGACCAGAACGGCGCGGAATGGCTTGTTGTTTTCCCATGATGGCCCTATTTCCATCAAACAACAACAATACACGGCTGATTTGGCGCCGCTGGACGCTCAATGCCATTGCAAAGTGTGCCGTGATTATTCGCGCGCCTATTTACGTCATTTGTATAAGTGCAACGAAATCTTATTTGCCATGCTGGCCAGTTATCACAACCTGGCCTTCTTGCATGACTTCATGGTTGATATCCGCACTAGTATCGAACTAGGGAAGTTCGCCGGCTTTAAGCGCAGTTTTCTGGAACGCTATACGCGGGGAGGCAGTTGATGCTTAAAAATTGGCAATGCCTGGTGGTCTTGGTGTTACTAGCCGCCCTGGTGTACGCGACCGACGCCGAGCAGGACCAGCAAAGAATTTTAGATACAATCCAATATGGCATCGAGACGCAAGTTGTCGATCTGGTAGCCCAGCTGAGAGTTAGGAATGATGATTTCTATAACACCCAATTGCACGCCTTGTTGCTAGCCTCGCGCAGTGCCAGCTTGAAAATCGCCTTGCTAGATTTTTTCGCCGCGCGCAAGGCCGAGTTGGCGACGGCGGAGGCTGTCCGGATCATAACCGAACGCTTTGATACGACCGCTACCTTGGTTCAGGCCGCTTTCAATTACCTGATCGCTATTCAGGCGGACGCTGCCAACGAGCAGGTGAGCGCCATCATCAACGGTAACGAGGCTGCCTTTCTCCAGCCGGCCATCCGGCTGGCGGCCGAGAGTGGCGATGCCAGCCTGGTCCCCGTTCTAGTTGAACTGTATGCCGAACCGGACACCATTACCGCGGTAAAAGAGCAAATTCTGCTGGCCTTGGGGAAATTACCGGCTGAGGGCAGCTTTACCCTGTTATCCGAACTGCTGTCGCGGGATTCATCGTCTCGAATCGAGCAGATGTATGCCGCTACCGGACTTGGTAACCTTGGGGATGCGCGCGCCATTGAAACTTTGCAACGCGCTGCTTTTTCGACCATTCCCGAGGTTCGGGCTAGAGCCATCGACTCGTTATCCAATTTTGATCCGCTCGTCGTCGAGGCGGTGATCATCGAGGCCTTAAAAGACGCCCATGTCCAGCCGCGTTTGGCCGCCTGCCAGGCCGTCGGCCGCTTGGGGCTCACCGCGGCGATTCCGTTCCTGGGTTTCCGCATCAAGTTCGATCCAGAGCGGGTAGTGCGTGAAGCCGCCATCGCGGCTTTGGGCCGGCTTAATCGACCGGAGTCGTTCGTGCTGCTGATCATTTTTTTGGAAGATACGCAAAATAATCTGACGTATCGGAGCAAGGCTTTCCTTGCCTTGGTTGAATACGCTAGTGGCCAGTTTGATGAACGCCTGGATACTATTCTTGAGGCGAGTATGGCCGAACGGGACAAGGCCTACTTTAACCTGTTGGCCCGCGGCCTGGTAGGGCTGGACAACCTAGCGGCTGTTCCGTTCATTCGGGTCCTCTTGGCTTATTCTGAATACGCGGTACGCCTAAACGCCTTGGCCTGGGCGGAGCGAAACGTGGCGCGTGTCTTGCGGCCGGAGATTGAGCCCATCGCCGCGCAGGATTCCGTGGCGCTCGTCAAGAACAAGGCGATCCAGGTCTTGGCCAGATTTGACCGAGCCGATGAGTAACAACGCGGCCTGACGAGGGCAGTCAGATTATCTGGCGACTACCACGCTAGCCTTCAACTCAGTCGGCTGATTGTACCGCAGGCCAGGATTCCTGGTCTTTCAGCAGTTCCAGGAATTTTTCAATCCCCGGCGCTTCGATGCAATGGAGCAAGCGGTTTAGCCTTTCCGTTGGCGGCGAATAGTGGGTAAAGGTAATTGACAGTTCGCGGCCATGCCGGCTAATCACCCGGATCGATTGGCCAAAGGCCAGCTTGGTGGGGCCGTTGAAATCGGGTAAGGCCGCCAGGTTGTGGGGATCCAGCGTCAGGTCGACGCCATTATAATAAATGTCGGCGATATGGCGTCCAATCGGCAGTAGGAAGATCAGGAAATCGTCGTTACCGCCACCCAGGCTTTTCCGCCCGCCAGCGTGTAAGGTCTTGATGTTGCGCAGGCCGATGGCTCGATTCTGGCCCGCGACGCCAAGTTCCACGCGGATGGTTCCGGGCCGGATGATTTCCGGTGCATAATGGCTAGATGAAGTCGTTGGGCGATTGATAACCGGTGCGGTTGACCTTGCCTTGGCCGGGCCAAGATTGGAGGTGGCCGGTTGGTTTTGTACCCACTGGGCCAATACATCGGTGCTTGATTTTTGGACAGCGCTAGGCTGAGGTCCGGCGGTCGGTGGCTGCCGAATGGCCGGCTTGCCGCCCAGAATGCTGGCCGAAGCGGCTGCCTGGGATTGATTGGCGGCGGTCAGCCAAGTTTGGGGGGCTGGTTTAGCCTTGGCCAGCACCGTCAATGAATCTTGTCCTACGGCGCTGCGGCTCCCAAGTATCGTGGCACCAGTCGTCCTGCCGGCATCACTCCTACCAAGGATGGCCGCACTATTCTCGGCTTTGTAGGTTGCCGGCATGGCCGGGTTGACGGCATGGGCTGGGCTGGAGTTGAGCGCTTGGTTGGAGCGGAGCGCTGGGTTGCCTTGGGCAACGCTTCTGGCCGCGGCTGATCCTGACTGGAAGCTTGTCGCCGCTGGTTCGGCGCGACTCGGAGCGAAGGCTGGGCGATTACTCGTCGAATCCAGCACCGTGTTGACAACCGGCGAATCAGCCTTGCGATGCATGCGGTGAATAAAATAGACGACTATGAAAACGAGGGCCAGGGTCAAGGCTAGGATGACCAGCAGCAACAACAACCACAAGGTATTGTCGAAGAAGGACAGCACGGGATTCGTATAAAGCTCGAGTTCAACGGTTGAAATGGCTGGAACGACTCTGATATTGTCGGCGAATTTCGGTTCCAGGACTAGGGTTGTTCGACCGTGCGGCCAGGCCTTTGGAAATTCGACCAATAATTCAGTGGTGGTTAGGTCGTGGGGCGGGAGACTGATTATTCGGCGCTCGGCCAGGATGTCAGTGGTATTATCAGCAATCAAGTTGGTGATTTCGAGATGTATGACACTGTCCGATTTATTTTCGATACTAACCGGCAACTTGAAGGAGTAACGTCGGCGCCCCAGATCGGCTGGGAAGCTTAGTTGCGGCAAAACGATGACCGCATTAACGGTTTCTTCCCCTCTGCCGGGTTCAAAGGTCGAGATATCAGTGTTCAGTGCCGTGGCTAGGTCATTTACATAGGAACCCGACCCCGGCGCAGCCTCGCCCTCGCTACCCAGGTTGGGCGGGACGGATCCAGCCGCTGCGGGCTTGAAAGGAACGGTCACAATTTCAAACAGCCAATCCTGCCCGCGGTACTCGGTTGCCAGGCGGGTAATTTCTTGCTGAACCTGTTCAGCACTGAACTCGTAGAAACTGGAACTGGGCGGCGGGGCATGGATGCCGTCGGTGATCATGATAATCAGCTTCCGGTTGGACAGCGGCAGGTCACTGACATATTGATAGGTATTGCGAAGCGCGGCGATCATGTCCGAATTCTTGCCAAATGGATACAGCAGGTAGAGCCTGGCGACGGCGGCGCTGACATCCTGGTCCGTCCGCACGGTTTGCATAATCTCAATCTGGGTGGTTTCGGCGAAGGAGATGAGGTGAAATGTATCGCCAAAGCGTAAATACTTGGAGGCCACGCCGGTGATGACGAATTCGACGACCTCATTATAATAGGTGAACATCCGTTGCGAGGAGTCCAGTAATATGACGAGGTCGATGGTCTCCTGACTATGGATGGCTGGTGCGGCCAGTAAGAACCCCAGGATCGCGACCAGTAGGCCGGCCTTCCCTGACTTTTTCATATGGATCTCCTTATACCAGCCAGAATCCCGATTGCCGGTGGTTGGAACCACTGCCCAGGGCTGGCTGGCAGCATTAAGGCTGCCGGCCAGCCAGGCTGGAGTGTCGTTAATCGAAGGTAGCCGCTTTTATGTTTGTTACGGTGTAGCTGAATTTGCGTTCATGGATTATGAAATCCAGCGTTTCGCCTGTCTTATGGTTAAGCAAGCGTTTGCCCAAGGGAGAAAGATAGGAGATTATATGGTGCGTCGGGTCGGATTCCCAAGGTCCCAGGATGATGTAGATCTCGTCGGTCTTTTCCAGGTTATTGCGCAGCTGCACCTCGGTGCCAAAGGAGATTTTATTGGTGGCGATATTATTGGTATCAAAAATCTGGGCTCGCTCGATTTCGTTTTTAAGTTTGCCGACCTTGGCATTCAATTCATCTTGCTTTTCCTTGGCAGCTTTGTACTCGGCATTCTCCCGCAAGTCGCCTAACGATAGGGCATAGGCAATCTCGGCCTGGTTGGCTGAGACTTCGACGTTGAGAATGTGGCCGAGCATCTGGTTCTTTTCTTCATATTTGCGGCCGGTTACCATCAGGCCGCGCGACACCATGCTTTTTTCCTCATCGTTGAACTTGAAGTCGGCGTATTTTTCCTGAATCTTCTTGCGCAGAGCCAATTTGAGGGCACTATCCAGATCCTTGATATCGGCTATTAGGGCATAAATGCGTTCGATAGTGTCCCGGTCTGCCTCATTGATGAGGTAATCATCCAAACGCTTGTCCCGGAACAGCAAATTATAGACTTGCTTGTTGAATTTCTTGTTTTCGGTGGTGTCGCGGTGGTTCTCTATTTCCTTATAAGTGATATCCAGTATGTGGATAAGGATGAGGAGTATCTTGTCATACGGCAGGCGGATGCTCTTGACCCATTCTTCCTCCCACAGATTCTTGACTATCCAGATGAACAGTTCGCGATGGTCGCGGTAGTTGTCGGCCGTGTATTGGATCATGGCCCGCAAGCGATCGATTTCGCCCGCATCGAGCAGTATATCGACCATTGACTGGGAGAGCGACCAGGGGAACAGCTTAATATAGATTTCCGGCCAGTTGGGGATAAGGTTCTTGATATGCTGCAGCAGCGCCGCCTTGAGGCTGCTATCCTTGATGTTGATGTAGACGGAAACGATATCCTGGCAGGAGTTGTACAGATCCATGAAGGAAGTGGAAACTAAGTTTTTGAGTTGCGGGTAATTACTGGATATCTCTACCAAGAACAAATACGAGGCAATGACTTGTTCGTTGACCTGAGCGTATGACTTGACGTAGCTGGTAAAGAAACCCAGCATCTCGTTGAAAAATTCCGAATCAGCATCGCCCTTTTCCAGGAAGTCGCGCAGGTTCTGGATTCGGGAGAAGAAATTTGAATCGGCTTTAAACTGGTTATAGATTTTTTCCTCGTAGGTAAGCGGACGATCACGCACGATGTAGGTATTGACGGAATTGAGAGTGTTTCCGAAAATCGGGTCGGATTTGAGCATTTTGCGGGCTTTGCTGCTCCAGGTCGTCCACTCATTGGCCGCCAGGATGGATGGAACCAGCTCGGTTTTTATCTTTTTGACGTCGGCATTGTTGTCGAAGCTGGTGATGATGGTCTTGAGAGCCCAGGGGATGTCGTTCTTGATCTTGTCGTACAGCTTATCCTTGGACCAGATGGCCTTCAGTACCCAGATATGGTCCTTCTTGAGGGTAGTGAGGCTTTCTACCGCCATCTTCAGGCTCATGTGGTGATCGCGCTTCTTGGCGAAGTCAATGGTGATGTCATCGCCTTTGATTTCCTTAATACGGCCGATATTCCAGGTACGATGGAAGACGAAATTGCCTGAGTCGAAGGAAATGTGCTTTTCAAAGTCGGCGATGGCTTCGTGGATATTACGGTAGGATTGTCCGAGGTTGGACAGCCGGATGTACTCGTCGACATGCGAATGGGCACTGAATTTGGCCTTATAGCACTCCACCAGTTCCTTGCGGGATTGGGGGTTTTTGTCATCGTATTCGAGGATGGTTTTCTGTAGGAGGATGGCGGTATCCCAATCCGCATTAGCCTTATAGTGCTTGTACAGGTCGGTCAGCAGAATGGCGGCTTTTTCTTCGCTGATCTGCTTGGCTATTTTACGCTGGACGTGGAGAAAGAAGTCGATGTCGCTGGGAGCAAATTCGATGAGCTTGTTCCAGATTTCCTTGGCGTTGCTGAACAGTTTCTTGTTGATGTAGCGGTGCAGCGCCTTGCGGTAATAATCGATGGCCAACTCGATCTCCCCGGCCTTCTCTTTACGCTCCGCGATTTGCTTGACGATATCGGCTTCTTCATGGTCCACCCGGACTAGGCGTTCCCAGGCCGCGTACATCTCGTCGACCCGATCCTCGTTTTCGTAGCATTCCGCCAAGTATTGCAGGGCATGCCGGTTTTCGCCGTAATCGAGTATCCGGTTGCAGATATATTCGACAATGGTCCACTTCCGGTTGTCGGTGAATATCTCGATCAGCGAAATCATGTTGGAATCGTCGATTTGCTGTTGGGAGAGGGATATAATGCCGGAGAGATACAAGCCGGCTATGCTGTTCTTGCTGTGGCCGAGATGTTCATCACACAGTTGCTTCAAGTCAGGCAGGATTTTTTCGTGGGCGGCCTCATGGAAAAGGTGATCCAATTCTTTGATCTGGTTCACGGTATAGCCGGAGAGGGCCGCCCGTGTCCATTTTTCCTCGTTGAGCATTTCCTGCACTTTTTTGGCGATAAGCGAATCAGCCATCTCGTTCTCCTCACTCGGTATATGGGAAACTCTCCGCTGGCGGCGGTTTCCGTACATGCACTTAACCCAGACTATCCGGTCTCCAGACCGGTTGCACCGGTTGCCCGGCGCCTTCATTCATCGCAAACCGGCCGATTGCGGGCTGGCCTTCTCCCATGGTATCAGGCAACGTAGAGTTTGTATATCGTTGGATCCAGAAGTTTGATTTTTAGCAAGATTTCATCAATCTTTGGTTTTTCTTCTTTGACGCTGATTAAATGATCGGTCAACCAGAAGTATTTGTTAATCAATCGCGGCACAAGAACCGCTCGCCGCGAACCGTCGTTATTCAATTCCGATTCTAGCTCATAAATGCTGTTTTTCAGTTTTGAGACCTCGATCGGCTTCAATTCGCGCTTGACTGAGAAAACGCCGCTGACTTCGGCGAAAATCGGTATCCATTCCACGACTTCGTGGCCATTTCGATTGTTCTCCCGGGTTCTGGCCTCGAGCCGACCCATCACATCGGATTCCAGCATCTCCAGGTCAATCCGTTGCGGATTCAGGAAAAAGGCTTCGCGGAATAAGGCTTTTGAAGCCCTCGGTTCGTTGATCAAGCCATACAAGTCGGCCAGTTCGGCCAGGATGGCCGGATCGTCCTTGTTGATCCTGGTGGCCGCTTCCAGGTGCTTGAGGGCTTGCTCATAATTACCGATGCCTTTTTGGCAGCGTCCGATCCGAAAACTTATTTCCGGGTCATTGGCTTCTCCGTCTTGCAATAATTGTTCATAACTGGCCAGGGCCTTGCTGAAGGCAAATTGCTTGTAGGCTAAAACGACTCGTTCCCAAGTATCGGTACAGGTAGACAGAAAGGCGTTGAATAGTTTCCATTGATGAAGGTAGGCTTCACCGATGTCGAATAAATCGGTTTTGGCTTGGGCCTTTTGCATGGAATCAAGCCACCAAGCTTCACATTTCATGGCGAAAAGGATTTCGGGGTGATCAAAGTCAACAGTCAGGGCTTTCTCCAGCCAGGCGGAAGCGGCTGCCATGTCGCCCGAGGAGAGACTGGAATATGCCTGTATTAAGATTGAATCTACATTTCCTGTCTGTGTCATTATATCCCGAATCATTACCGACGTTTTACTCAGCTAATTGTACATGATATCACTAGGCAAAGTCAATCAAGATATGGAATAAAGCCGGCTTGAAGGTAAAGAGAGGCCCAACGGGCCGGTCCTGCCGCTGCTTTGGACTTGTGGGATGTTGGTGTAAATGCTAGAATAATGAAATGAAGGAATTGATTATAGCTCCATCTATTTTGTCGGCTGACTTCGCCGATATGTCGGCGGCGCTTTCGGCCATCCAGCAAAGCCGCGCCCAGTGGTTGCATCTCGATGTCATGGATGGTCACTTTGTGCCGAATTTGACCTTTGGTCCGAAAATGATCAAGGATCTGAGAGGTCGATCAGATTTGTTTTTTGATACGCATTTGATGGTTGGCAACCCAGAAGGATTGCTTGATGAATATATTACGGCCGGTTCCGATGCTATTACCTTCCATCTCGAGACGGTGGTACATGCCCATCGCCTAGTTGAACGGATTAAAGCCACCGGCGTCAAGGTTGGAATATCGATTGTACCCTCTACACCAGTAGCCGCGTTGCTCGAGCTGCTGCCCATGCTCGACTTGGTTTTAGTGATGACGGTTAACCCGGGCTACGGCGGGCAGGGCTTGATAGCCTCGTGCCTGAATAAAGTTATAGACCTCGCGGCCAGGCGCCAGGCTGCAAACCTTGATTTTTTGATTTCCGTCGATGGCGGCATGAATGGGCAGACCGCTGGGCCAGCGATTCAGGCCGGGGCCGATGTGGTGGTAATGGGCAGCGCCTTTTTTTCAGCGATCGACAAGCCCGCCTTGGTCCAGACCGTCAAGGCCTTACGGACTTGACAGGGGTGGGGAAAGTTACCCGGGAATAGACTGTCGCCTGACTATGGTAACGCGTTCTGTACTCGAGTTGGCCTTCGTTTTAGCCGAGAATTACTTGCAGGCTGTTGAAAAATCCGAGTGCGGCTTTTTCATCATACTGTAATTTTCGCAATTACGTAGAAAGCCGCAAGGTTTTTTGAGGAATTGTACTGCCGGTTGTAGAAAAGCGTCGAGGTTTTCAACAATCGGCTTGAGATGGCGTGGGGGTTGCTTGCTCCGGCCACGTTCTGGCCGCTGGGCCGTTTTGCCCGGCCGTTCCCGTTGACCGGAAATGGAGCTGTTTCCAAGGAAGGTTGTGTATGTTGTCAAAAAGCAGGTTGATACTGTTGTATGCCATACTAGCGCTCGGTGGTATGGTTTTCGGCCAGGCTGTTCGACCAGCCGGCGCTGCGGTCAACCCGGAAATTCTGGCTTCGCTCCGCTCGGGCATCGGGTTGTTTGCTGAAGCCCGCTATACCGAAGCACTGCCGTTGTTTGATGCTCTATTCATGAATTCCGAGGCTGGAGCGCTTCGGGCCGAAGGAGCCTATTGGTCGGCAATGGCCCATATCGCCTTACGCAATTATGCGGCGGCCGAGGCGATGATCGACCTGTTCCTGGAGGCCTTCCCGGATCATCAACGGCTAGAAGAATTACTCTACCAACAGGGGCGCGTTTATTATTTACAGCAGAAATACGAACAGGCGTTGCAAATTCTCAATGCCTATATGGTTTTGTACCCGGAATCGGAAGTATTCTCCTCCGTTCTTTTTTGGATTGCTGAAAGCCTGTACGAGCTGGGGCGGCTGACTGATGCCGAGCGCCTCTATCAGACCATCAGCGAGAATTACAGCGATAGTGTTAAGGCCGAGGCCGCCCGCTATCGTCTCGATCTGATCCGGTTCAAGTATCGGGAAACTGAATTATTGACGCTGCTTCGCTGGAGCCATGAAGAATCCCTTAAGGTGATTGAGGAATTCCAGCGCCGCGAGAAATCCTATGAACAGGCCCTCCAGCAGTACCAGCGCCAGATTGCCAGTTTACAGCAAGGCGATGCTTCGGGCCAGACGGCACTGACTGATCAGATAGCGCGCCTGGAAGATCAGCTGGCCCAGTTGCAACAACAGTTGGTGGCTCGAGAGCTGGAACTCGCCGCTGCTAATGCCGCCCGTCAGACTATCGCCTTAACCTCTACCGAAGTTGAGCCGGGCAGCGATGCGCAGGGTATTGCGGCCGCTACCTACGCTAACCTTCTGGCCATGAAAGAACGAAGCTTGAACTTATTAGTTGCCTATCTCGAAATCATGCAAACCCAACAGCCGGCTGAGGGAGGCGATCAATGATCCGAAGAATTCTGGTGCTGCTGCTGATTGGCGTTGTCTTGTTGCCGCTCTGCGCGCTCGAGGTAACCAATGGAAGACTCCGTGTCGTAATCAATGAAAGCAGTGGTCACCTGTCTGTTTTCTATAACGCTGATACCGCCAGGAATACCTGGATTTCCCTGCTCTATGAACAAGAAAACAAGACAACCTATCCGACTCTGTCATTTAACCAACGCACCTACAAGCTGGGGGAGTCCGGGGATTTTCGCGCCACGGTCAGCCAGCGAAACGCGGCCATCGTGATCGAATACCGCTCCAATTTTTGTATCGTTGAAGAAACTATCACCTTCATCAAGTCAGCTGACTCCCGGGTGATGAACGGTTTGCATATTGGTTTTGCCATCACCAATTCCACCGAGGCTGACGCCAGCGTCGGCCTGCGCTATTTGTTTGATACCTGGCTTGGCGAACAGCCGAATACCCATTTCCGCTACGATGACGGGCGGGCGGTCAGCAGTGAAAGCGTTGTCCGTTCCGATAGCACGGCGCGCTGGCTGGTATCATCCGGCAGTGACGGAACCGGCCTGATGCTGATGTTGGCTGGCGCTGGAACCGAACCGGACAGTGTCATTCTGGCTAACTGGAAACGGCTGAATGATGTTTCGTGGGCTTTTGAAACCGTCGGCACGCGGAATTTCACCTTGTTGCCCTATTCGATCAATGACAGCGCCATGGCCGTGTACTACAATCCGCAAACCTTACGCCGGGGCGGTATCCGCCAGCTCGATGTCGTACTCGGTGCGTCTTCGAGTGCCGGTTATGCCTTGTCTGCCAGCCCCACCGCGGCCGTAGCCGCGACTGCCAGCGGAGCGGATAGTGCGGCCGCCTCCACCGAGCCGACCACGGCGGCAGTTGCCTCCGTGCTTACCGAGTTTATCAACGGCGCCGATGATTTGCAGCTGGATATCGACGCCGATGTGGCGGCCGCCCGAGTCCTCTTAAATCGTATCAATGAATTATTGGCCTCCGGGCAGGAACCTTCTGCCGAAGATATGGCTCTGATAGCGTCGGTTCTGGATCAGCTTGAAGAACGTCTTGGGAGCTATTGACCATTGTGACCAAGAATCCCCTGGCGGAAGCGGAGTTATTATTCCGGCGCCGGCGCTGGGCGCAGTTAATAAAGCTTCTTGAGCCGGTGGAGGCGATCTTTCACGAAAATGTCCGGTTCCTGTTTTTATTGGGAGCGGCTTATCTTCAGGCGGAGGATATTGGGGCGGCCTATGGCTGTTTACGGCGGGGCCGCCAATTGGATTTCCGGAATGTTCCGGTCATGGCCAGCCTGGCCGCAGTGCATGTCCGGCGCGGCGAGTCCGACAAGGCCATTCAGCTCTATATTGAAATTCTGGAACGGGAACCCAAAAATGTCCCGGCTCGACGCGGTCTTGACTACCTGCGGCGACACGCTAATGACTTCGAAAACCATGACTCCAGCTCTGCCAATCGGCTCATGAAGCGACTGTATCCGGTAGCGCCCGCTCGGGCCGGCCGATTTTTATGGCTACTGGCGGCGCTAGCCTTAGGTGGCCTGCTGGCCGTTGCCGGCCATGTAGCCTGGCAACAGTTCAAGCAGGCTAAAAATCGACGGCCGGAAATCGCCGCCATCTGGCTGTCGGCGGCTGAAGTGGCCGAACCGGTCGGGTCGCCAGGCTCGTATCGCCTGGTTTTAGTTGCCGCCGACGCCTTGGCGGTGTTTGAAAAGGCTAAAAACCTGTTTCAGGCCTACCGCGATGAAGCGGCTCTCGTCGAAATCAACCGTTTACTCAATTCTAATGCCAGCCCGGCCATCAAAGCCAAGGCTACCTTGCTACGCAGTCATGCTCGCGATCCTAGCTTTCTCAGCCTGCCGGATCGCTTTAACCTGGCGGAGGTAGCGGCCCAACCCTACTTGTACGAAGGGGTTGCTGTGGCTTGGAAGGGACTCCCCGCCAACATTCGGAATTCAGATACTGCGCTTGGCTTCGATTTTCTGGTGGGCTACCAGGAAGCGCGGCAGTTGGAAGGAATAGTCGAGGTCCAGGTTCCTTTTGCGGCCAGTATCAGCGAAGGCCAGGCCCTGGAATTATTGGCTGTAGTCCGCCCCAAGGCCCCGCCATTGGCCGGATTTTATCTGGAGTGCGTGGCGATTCATCCCTTGTTACCGTAACCTAACGCTGCGTTCCAGGGTAAAAAAACGCCCGGTCGAGGCAGGATGCTTCGACCGGGCGTCTTGCTTTCAGCGACCCTTACTTGGTTTTACCAGTCTTGGGCTTAGCAGCCGGCTTAGCAGCTGGTTTAGCAGCGGCCTTGGCAGCCGGTTTAGCAGCGGCCTTGGCAGCCGGTTTAGCAGCGGCCTTGGCAGCTGGTTTAGCAGCGGCCTTGGCCGCCGGTTTAGCAGCGGCCTTGGCAGCTGGTTTAGCAGCGGCCTTGGCAGCCGGTTTAGCAGCGGCTTTGGCGGCCGATTTGGCAGCGGCTTTGGTTACCGGCTTGACGGCTATCGCTTTTTTATCGGCCACGGCCGACTTGGCTAGCGACTTTTTAGCCGTCGGCTGCTTGGCCGCCGCTTTTTTGACCGCATTGGCGTCCTCGATGACGGCCTGGGCAGCGGCCAGGCGCGAAATCGGCACGCGGAAGGGACTGGATGAGACGTAATCCATGCCGGCGCGATGGAAGAACTTGACGGAAACCAGGTCGCCGCCATGCTCGCCGCAGACGCCGACTTTCAGCTTGTTGCGGACGGAGCGTCCCTTTTCGATACCCATCTTCACCAGCAGGCCAACGCCTTCCTGGTCTAGGCTCTGGAACGGATCGGCCTTGAACACGCCGGCCTTTTTCTCATCCACGTAATCAGGCAGGAAGCGGCCGGCGTCGTCGCGGCTGATACCCAGGGTCATCTGGGTCAGGTCGTTGGTGCCGAAGGAGAAGAACTCGGCCACCTCGGCGATCTCATTGGCCAATACGGCGGCGCGGGGAATCTCGATCATGGTGCCGACCATGTAGCTCAGCTTGACGTCGGCTTCTTTGATAATCTTGTCAGCCACTTCATGGGTGCGGTCGGATAGTTGCTTCAGTTCCTTGGCATCCATGACCAGCGGAATCATGATCTCCGGCAGAACCTTACCGCCCTTCTTGGTAACGTCACAGGCGGCCTTGATGATGGCCGTGACCTGCATGTCCAGGATTTCGGGATAGGTGATGGTCAGGCGGCAACCGCGGTGGCCCAGCATTGGATTGGCTTCGTGCAGCTGCTCGACGCGGTGCTTGACGGTTTCGTAGGAAACGTTGACGGCCTTGGCCAGAGCCTTCTGCCCGTCTTCGTCGTGCGGCACGAACTCGTGCAGCGGCGGGTCGATCAACCGGATGGTAACCGGCAGGCCGTCCATGGCCTTGAAGATGCCGCGGAAATCCTCGGTCTGGAAAGGCAGTAGCTTATTCAGCGCCAGCTTGCGCTTGGTGACATCATCGGCGATGATCATCTCGCGAATGGCCAGGATGCGGGCTTCGGTTTCGAAGAACATGTGCTCGGTGCGGCAGAGGCCGATACCCTCGGCGCCCAGGTTGCGGGCAATCAAGGCATCCTGCGGCGTGTCGGCGTTGGTGCGGACCTTGAGGCGGCGGATCTTGTCGACCCAACCCATCAGGGTGTTGTAGGCTTCCGGCAGCTCCGGCTTTACCAGTTTCAGTTCGCCCTTGTAGACGTTACCGGAGGTACCGTCCAGGGTCAGGAAATCGCCCTCCTTGACAGTGATGCCATTGGCCGAGAATTCCTTGGTGAGGTAGTCGATGGACAGTTTTTCGCAACCGACGATGCAGCACTTGCCCCAGCCGCGGGCCACGACGGCGGCGTGGCTGGTCTTGCCGCCGGTGGCGGTCAGGATACCCTGCGCGGCGTGCATGCCGCCGACATCCTCGGGACTGGTTTCCTTGCGCACCAGGATGACATTTTCCTTGCGGGCGGCGGCCTTCTCGGCGTCGGCGGCATTGAAGTAGACGCGGCCGCAGGCCGCGCCGGGTACGGCGTCGATGCCCTGGACGATGAAATTGTCCTTCAGGTTCTTGGCCTGGCTCTTGTCGATGGTCGGGTAGAAAATGCCTTCGATATCGGTGGACTTGATGCGGCCGATGGCCTGTTCTTTGGTGATTAGCTTCTCGTTGACCATGTCGACGGCGATCTTGAAGGCGGCGCCCGGTGAACGTTTGCCGGTGCGGCACTGCAGCATGTAGAGCACGCCTTCTTCGACGGTAAACTCGAGGTCCTGCATTTCCTTGTAGTGGGTCTCAAGCTTCTTGCGCACGGCCATAAGCTGCTTGTAGGCCTTGGGATCCTTGGCCTCGAAATCAGACAGCTTGATGGGGGTGCGAATGCCGGCCACCACGTCCTCACCCTGGGCGTTGACCAAATAGTCGCCGTAGAAGATGTTGTCGCCGTTGTTGGGATCGCGCGTAAAGCAGACGCCGGTACCGGAGGTATCGCCCTTGTTGCCGAAGACCATCTGGACGATGTTGACGGCGGTGCCGACGGCGCCCTTGATATTCTCGACCTTGCGGTAGGTCACGGCCTTGTCGGCCATCCAGGAGCCGAAGACGGCACCGATGGAACCCCAGAGCTGTTCCATTGGATCTTGAGGGAAATCCTTCTTGATATGTTTCTTGTAGATGGCCTTGAAGGTGGCGATCAACTCGTCCAGTTCGGCCTCGTTGACATCGGTATCGGCGACCTTGATTTCAGGATTGATATTAAGACGCTTGCGGGTCTTGGATTCCTTGAGGGTCTGGAAGGCGATGTCGAAGATCTCGCGCTCAATGCCCATGCCGGTTGAGCCGTACATCATGATAAAGCGGCGGTAGCCATCGAGGGCGAAGCGGCGATTGCCGGTCTTCTTGGCCAGTCCGGCTACCGAGGCATCGGTTAGCCCGAGGTTCAGGATGGTTTCCATCATGCCAGGCATCGATACGGCCGCGCCGGAACGAACCGACACCAACAGCGGGTCCTTTGGGTCGCCCAGCTTCTTGCCGGACACTTTCTCCAGCTTGGCCACATGCTTGGCGACTTCTTCCTTCAAGCCATCCGGGTACTTGCGGCCGCTCTTGTAATACAGGTCGCAAACCTTGGTGGTGACGGTAAAACCGGCTGGTACCGGCAGTCCGATCTTGGTCATTTCCGCCAAACCAGCGCCTTTGCCGCCCAGCAGTTCCTTCAATGTACCGTCACCTTCGGCGGTACCGGCCCCGAAAAAATAGACATACTTGTCTTTGGCCATCGTGTATTGCCCTCCGTTCTCTAAAAAAAACTATCTGAAACGACGTTCTGTCGATCAAGCTGCTAGCCAGTAAAAAGCGCCATTATTCTAATATATTGAAGGAAAAAGGAAAAGGCCTTATCGCCGGCGGTGGTCAGCCATCGTCGGTGGACAATCAGAAATTGATGGCCAGGGTGATTACCGTCAGGTCCGAGCCGGAAATCTGGTTGACCAAGGATTCAAACTTGACGTTAACCTTTTCGCACGCCTCGGAAAGGTAGGATAGATAATAGAGCCCCAGTTCGGTATTGGACTCGCCATCCGGAAGTTCTTTATAAAAATCCATCAAGGATTTCTTCTTGAGATCGGCGCTCTTCTTCTGATCGATCTGCTCTTTCATTTTTTCGTACTGGGATTCCTTGTTGAAAATCGTGATCTGCAGCTTGCCTTGGGTGCCGATGGAACTGCCGCGTGAGCCAATCTTCCAGGATATGGAAACCAGTTCGCCTTTACGTTGCAAGGAATCCATCACTTGGCGCCGGATATTGGGGTCGAAGAGCACGGCGTTCATGTCAACCGCGCCTTTAAAAATACTCTTGGCCTCGCGCTTGAGGTTGGAGTTCTCGGCGTTGGTAACCAGCTCCATGATGTTGAGGGCCACGAATTCCGCCACCTTGGCTTTTTCCATGTACTCGGCCAGGCTGGTGCGAACGTCCTTAATCAGGATGTCATAGCCCTCCGAGTCCTTGAACTTGGTGATAATGAACCAGGTGAACGGCCGCAAGTTATTCAGGAATTTTTCGGACAGCAAGAGCTGGACATTTTTTTCTTCCGCCAGCAGGGTCGAGTTCTTGCTAATGAAGGCGTACATCGGCGCCAGTATGGCCTGCTTGATTTCGGCGATGTCCTTTTGCTTGGTTTTCAGGGCATTTTGCAGGAAGTTATCATTGATCTTGGTTTTTTCATCGATAATATTGGCGGCGTTTTTCCGGTTCCAGTTCTTGATAACATCGCTGCTCAGGACGCGCTGGAAGATATAGCTGTCGTACTGCCGGTACAGCATGGAATAGGTAATGAGTTTGGCGATATCCATGACTTCCTGGCGGATAGTCAGAAATTCGCTGGTCGATATCTCGATTTTGCTGACATAGTCGATCAGCATCATGCGCTGCAGGCTGGAAGGGGTAAATTTATCGAGCAGGATGCCATATTCCTCGACGTTGTCAGCCAGTTTGAATTTTTTAAGATTTTTCCTGTTATTGATAAAAAAGGTCGTACCAACCTCAGTCAGGATGACCTTGACGGGCAATTCGATTATCGCTCTCCGCTCCTGAGATCCCATCCGGCGAACGCTCCTGTATCAGATTCAATGATATTTTCCCAGTATAGCCGATTCTGGAGATAATGTAAAATGGTTTCAGCACTTGGCTGGAGCTATTAACAGGGTGTTGAAAAACGCGAATGCGGCTTTTCAACACTTCAAAAGCCGGTACAATTACGCAGCATAGCGCAAGCTATGCGAGGAATTGTTAAGGTTGTTGAGAAAGCAACCGGCTTTTTCAACAACCTGTTAAGGAAGGGGCTGGTATCGCTATTGACGCGATGCTGGCTCTTTCCTAGTATGGTGGCATGAGACGTCCGCTGGCTGTTGCCGTTTTTTTGCTTCTGACCATACTCGCCATTTCCGGGGAAGAACCGGTTCAGCCAATCAGCGACTGGTTTGCGACGTTGCAAGCTTCCGGCCAGGGGACCGACCAGCTTACGCGACACCTGGATTCGGTTGGTCGGCCGGTGGCTAGCGGGAACCAATGTGGGCCATCAGCATTGCTGGCCTACCAGATTGCGGGCCAGACCAAGCTGGCAGCGGATCAGTCGGCTGTCGAGGATACAGCCGCGTATAACGCCTATCAGTTTTGCTTGATGACGCGCTGGCCGGAAACCGATGGCGGGTTGTGGTCCATCGCGCTTTCGTTGGCTGTTCTGGAGCAGTTACGCGATCTGGCGCTAAACCGGCCGGTACTGTTCATCATGCTTGGCCCCGACGATAGCGTCGATTCGGCGGTCGATTTTCTGGTGCCGTTCACCGGGCTGGATTACCTGGTCTGGCTGGAACTGGATCGGCGTCCCGATTATCCACTGATCCGGACCGGTAGCGGCCGCCTGCTTTGCCAGCGGCAGCGAGTTGAGGAGTTGCGCCAGGCCTTTCGTGGCCAGCACTTAGACTGGCGGGAGAATCCGTTCGACATTTTTTTCATGCAGGCCGGATTGCTGGCGGGCGATGAATTGGGAACTGCGTTACTGGCTGAGGGAATCCCGGCGCTGTTTCTGGCCGCCGCGCCGGAACCCGGCCTCAAGCCTGGACAAACCGCCCGGCTCGAGGAGCCTGCGCTAGTCGAAACCAAGTTGGTGGCCGCTATTGTCGGGCTAGCCACGACGGCCGCGCCAGCGCTGACGTCGGATGCCAATTATTTAAGTTATGATTTTTTTGGTCGGGTACTGATAATCGCCGAAACCAGCCTGGTGCGCTGGAACCTGCTGGGTATGGCGCTTTGCTTGGCCATTCTTTTCTTTCGCTTACTGCTGTACTGGCCGCTGCAGAATCTTTTCGCCAGTCTCCCGTCGCCTGGAGCGTCGGCGGGGCCAGCCCTCCAAGAACCGACCGTAACCCGCCCGAGCCTTTCCCTGGCCGCGCGCATCCAATCCCTGCCGGTGGTGGAGGCCCTTTGGGTCGTGATCCTGTTTTTTTTGACTTTCATGGCTGGCCGCTTCATTGCAAACAATTTGTCAGCCTTGCTGGAATTGATTTTTTCCACCGCGGCGGCGCGATCCGGGCGGGTCGTTTTCTACGCCAGGTTGGTTTATTACGTACTGCTATTTTTCTTGTTCTACGGTTTACTGGAGGCTTTCCGCTTCATGCCGCCAGTCCGCCGCTCCAATGCGCTGCAGGCCGCCGCCATGCTCTTCTTCGTAAACAGCGTGATTGCCACGGCGGTGCTGTTCCAGTACAGCCTGCTTTTTATCGTACCGGCCGTGCTCATTCTGACGGTGGGAAATACCCGGCCGCTGTCCTGGATCGGCTTTTTGTTGGCGCTGTTGCCGATTGCCATGCTGGTCCAGGCAATGCTTTCCAGTTACTACGACACGGTGTTAGAGCTGGTTTTAGCGCCTTCTCCCGTCAATGCTCTGCTGTTGGCTTTTGTGATGGCGCCGTTGGCCTTGTGGTTCGGCAGTCTGTTTTCCCGGCGCGAGCGTCTGCAACGGGGAGCGCGCTCTTTGCTGTTGCTGGCCGCGCTGTCCGTCCTGGCCTTGGCTCTGGAATTGGTCTACAGTCTGGTGGCCGGCCGGGCCATGGTGTAGGCTTGTATTTCCATATCGACCTGGACGCTTTTTTCGCCTCCGTGGAACAAGTCGACCAGCCGGAATTACTGGGTAAACCGTTGGTCGTCGGCGCCTTGCCGGGTAACCGGGGCGTGGTCTCGACCTGCTCCTACGCCGCCAGACGGTTTGGCATCCATTCGGCCATGCCGATCAGCGAGGCCTGGCGGCGCTGCCCGCAAGCCGTTTTCCTGCCGGTCCGCATGGCGCGCTACGATGAGGTTTCCCGGGTGGTCATGCGCATTTTCGAGTCATTCACGCCGGATGTGTTGCAGGTGTCGATTGACGAAGCCAGTCTCGATATGGTCGGCACCGAAGCGCTGTGGGGGGGGGCCGCCGCCGCCGCCGCCCGTATCAAGGCCGCGATTCTGGAGCAGACCGGCCTGACTATCTCGATCGGCATTGCCGCCAATCGCTACGTCGCCAAATTGGCCTGCGGCCTGCGTAAGCCCGACGGCTTGGTGCTGGTTGAGCCCGGGCAGGAAGCGGCTTTCATGCTCAGCTTGCGCCTGGCTGACCTGTGGGGCGCCGGGGCTAAAACCCAGCAACGCTTCGCCGAGCTCGGCATCCGTACCATGAAGGATCTGGCGGCCTACAATCAGGCTTTGATGCAATCGCTTTTCGGCAAGGCCGGCGGCCAATTCCTGTACCTGGCGGCCCGAGGCCAGGACCCCGGGATTTACGGCCATGAGTCGGCGCGGAAGTCGATCGGCACGGAGCTGACCTTTGAAGAGGACAGCGAAGACCGGGAGCTGTTGGAGCAAGCCATCCTCGACATGTGCCAACAACTGTGCCTGCGCCTGTTTCAAGACCAGAAAGGGGCTTGTGGCGTACAGGTCAAGCTGCGCTACCATGACTTTGTGACTTTGACGGTCCAAGCCAGCCAACCAAGCGTCTATTCGTGCCTGGACGAAATTTGTAAGGCCGCAACCGGCTTGTTCCATGCCAAATGGAACGGTCATGCCGTGCGGCTGATTGGCGTATCCCTGTTCAATTTTTCGACCGAAGCTCGCCAGGCCGAATTGTTTGGCGGCGCAACCGAGCGGGCCGGTGCCTTGGACAAGACCGTATTCGCGCTGCAGCAACGCGGTCTGGGTAAGATGACCCGTGCCCGGCTGCTCAAGCGGCCTAGCGATAAGGACAAGCCGCCCGCGCCGGATTGAGCCTACGAACCCAGAGCCGGCCCCCGGCCGGCGCCTAGCGGACTCTAACAGGGTGTTGAAAAACGCGGATGCGGCTTTTCAACACTTCAAAAGCCGGTACAATTACGCAGCATAGCGCAAGCTATGCGAGGAATTGTTAAGGTTGTTGAGAAAGCAACCGGCTTTTTCAACAACCTGCTAAAGCCTGCCAGGCGCGCCGTCATTCCATGAAGGCTCGCCGTCATTCCATGAAGGCGCGCTGGATAGCCTCACGGTTGGCGGTGATCAATTGGGTCATTTCCAGGCGCATGCGGATGACGCAGTCACTGATGGCGGCCTCGACATTTCCGCCCTGGCCCCGCACATTGTCCTTGGTCAGGCTGTGCACGACCGAGCCGTCACTGCGCACGATCCTGACCGTCAGTCGGCCGGTAGTATTGAAGATATTGTAGGTAGTGCCACCCATCACCAGCTGGATGGGCTGGTTTACCTCGATCAGCAGCAGGGCAAAGTAACCGGGCGTAGACTGGGTGTTAAGCTGCGCTAAGGCTGACGGATTGCCGCTGAAGGCGGTGTTGAATTGGTCGGCGCTCAATTGGCCGTTATGGGGAATCACATCCAGCCCCAGATCCTTGATGGCTTGGGCTAGAATATCGATGCTTTGCGGGTTTTCGCGCTGGCCGCTACTGCTTCGCTCCATACCGGTAACCAGGACGACGGTCTGGGGAGCCAAGTAGACGAAATCTCGGAAAACCTCACGGAAGGCGTAGGAGAAACCTTCGTTGGTAAATACCGGGAAGGCCCTAACCGTGGCGTTTTGACCGGTCCGGGCAATATTCGAGATGGTGGTGTTGGCCAGCCCGAAACGGTCGGTGCTGACGCTCGGCAATAGCGTGCCTTCGTTTTCGGTGAACTCGAAGCGGATGACCGCGTCGCCGACGGTGGCCTTGCTGGAACCATAATTCTCGTACAGGTACACTGCCGGCATCAAGCCCTGGCCATTATTGGCCTCCCGGGTATTTCCGGTAATCTGTTCGCCGTTGGTGCCCATCCAGGCTTCCGATGGCTCGAGGGTCAGGCGGGCGCCGATGGTGGCGATTTCCTGGTTGAGTGTTTCGAACAGGGCGCGATAATTCCGTTGGGCGCGCACCATGGCCGAAATATATAATTTAATCGCTTCGGTCAGGCGATTATCGAGAACGGCTGTCTTGGCCCGGGTATGTAGGGCCTCGATTTCGGCCAGTACCGCATCAGGTGCCGCTTGACTGGTACTAGTCGTGGTACTAGTCGTGGTACTGGCCGTGGTACTGGCCGCAGCGTTGGTCGGCGTTGCGGTCGGAGCTGTCGTTGCCGGGGATGTGGCTGAGGGCGCGGCCGGATTGACTCTGGCTTGGCCGACTGGCGGATTGGCTGGTGGGGTGCCGACACAAGCCATGGTGGTTAGTATGGCCAGGACTACTATAACGAGCGCCAGTTTTTTCATGAAACCTCCTACGGGCAGCCCGAATGGGCGTCCCGGTCTGCTGTTAGCATCGGGCGGCCTTTGGCTGCAGCCAAACCCGACGTTTTGATTTTAGTTCTTTTACCAGTCAAGCGCAAGGCTGATTGTATCGCCGCCAAACAACAAGTCAATCGTTCCTTGGCGGTATTGGGCTTGCCGCCCGTGAACAGTGAAACCGCGCGCGCTACTGGGGGGGCTGGGCAGATTCAGGGTCAGCTCCAGGCTGGCGGACGGGAAGGTGGCTTCCAGAAAAGCCTGGGCGGTGCCGTCGGCCGGCAGAAAGCGTCGGTCGGGTGGGAGCAGTTGCAGTTCGATTCCTTGGGTAGGGGTGGCGCTGTAGCTGGCGGCGATGGTCGGCGTGTTTATAAAGGCGACCAGGCTGGCCAGGTCGGGAAACGATAACGTCGCCTGGATACGCTGCCCGTCCAGCAGCGTTTCTTCGCTAGCCTGGCTGAGGCTTGCCCCAAAGGTGGCCGCCCGTTGCTCCAACCCGGCGAGGCTGACCGGCAGCGGCTGAATCTCCAGCCACGGTTCAACGCCAGTCAGGGAGATGAGCAAGCGGCTGACCTGGTAGTCGAGCTTGACCACGACCGGTCCGGTTTCCGGAAGGCTGATAGTGACGCTGGCGTCGAGGCAGGAACAGCACAGCCCCGCCACCAATGCCAGGCTGACGGCCAGGGCCATCCTGACCGGCCTTCGGAGTATCATGCGGAAAGGCATTCGGGCTGGATTTCCCGGGAAGGGGCGGTCGACGGATAGCCGGGTTTAACCGGAGTAGAGGCTGTTGGCGGAACCGGCAAGCGAAACCCGATTATCATTTGCCGAGTATCCCGTCCAGTTCGGCATGTCCGACGGGCTGGTGGAGTGGCGAGTCGTCGCTATCCGGCGGCAGCGCAGCGCTCTGGCCGTCGCTGAGGCGCGGCCTAAGCCCCGCCGCCAGCAATAACGGCAGGCTGATTGCCAGCAGGGCGGATAATATTTCCAGCAGCGACCGGGCGCGTTGCCACGGCTTGAGCGAGAACCAGGTGCCGCTCCGCTCGTCACCGTAGTACTCGTAGTCGCCCGGGCGGAGACTCTTGGCGTCGCGGTCGCTGAAAATCAGCCGGCCATCGATGCGGAGGGCCTGGATATCGACATTGCTCCTGGCCGCCAGGTTCGCTTCCGCCACCGGGAGCAGCACCAGATTGGCGCTGATGCCGCGCCGCGTGTCGATGAGCGCGCCGCGATAGCCGGGGAGCAGCAGGGCGTCGACCGCCACGGCGAAGCCGAATACCAGGCAGAGCAAGGCGGCGATCAGCGCTATGAATAATTTACCGGCCTGCTGGTCGACCAGGGGGGCGATAAAAAAGCGCAGGGGCCGAAGCAGGCGCAAACTGGCGATGGTGCCGAGTGCGGCCACCGCGTTCGGCGAAGTCCAGTAGCCCCGCACCGCAGCCAAGGTGAAATCGGCGTTCGCCCAGCCGAGGATGAATGGGCCGGACACGATGACGAACGGCACGGCCGAGGATACCAGCAGCAGTATCATTTCGACCAAGTGGCTGGCCGGCCGGGTGGAGGGGGCGGGCAGGAATACGAAAAGCCGGAGCAGGAATTCAAGCACGAAAACCAGATCGAAGATCATGCTGGCGATGGCCACGTACATGCGGACTTGCCAACTGCCGGTAATGACGCCTGCCAAGCCGCCAAACAACACTAGCCCGACCGACAAGATGGCCAGTATCGAGAAAACTGGGTGGAAATCGGGTTTTTCTATTGCCTGGTGCTGCGCCATGGGCTTCCCAGCCTCCCTTTCGTTCTATACAATAATACTCTGGAATGCGAAATATGAAAAGCCTGTGTTATTGCTTTTTTCTCACAATCGGCCTGGCGAGCCTGTCTGCCCAAACGGCCAGCGGCGAGAATAGCCCCGCCGGTCTGCCGGCCGAGGCTCCATCCAGCCTGTTGGCTACCACTATAGCCGACAGCAGCGTTGAGCTTTTCGCCCAGGGATACTGGAATCTGGCACTGTCCAGCCTGGGCAGTTTTTCGCTTAACAATCCGACGGGCGACAACTTCAACCCGGTGCCTTTGCTGTTCAAGCAACAGCCGGATCTGTATGTATTGCTGGCCTTGGAAACCAAGTGGCAGCTTGAGACCACGCTAACCGATAACTGGCGCGATACCTGGTTTTCCTTGGGCTATTTCGGCGACGAAACGGATGTGATCCGAGAACTGAGGCTCGGCAACCATCAGATTGATTTCCCGGCTTATCCGTTCCTGGGCTTTGGCGCGGTGGAAGGCGCCTTCGGGTTGGAAACCAGCCTGGAATGGGCGGAGCAGGCTCTGGCCGCCCAGGCCATGATTCGCTTCGATTCGTCGGCGTCGCGCACCCGCCGCTTCTCCGGCTATTTCGGCTTGGAAAGCCGCGTGGCCGGAATCGATACCTGGTTGCGCGGTCGTTCCTTCATCCTGCCCGGGGCTAGCCCGGTCAGTCAAGTACGGGTCTACGAGACCAGCGCAGCCGGCCGGCGTCAGCTGGCCGCCGATGAGTACAGCCTCGACCAGTCCACGGCGGTCATCATCCTGGATCGCCAGGCGGCCGGACCGATTGACGCCGCCTGGTTTGACGCCGACGCTCTGGAACAGGCCGCCCCGTTGTATGACCCCGCTGCGGCCAACCTTTATGAGGCGGCCAATCTGTATGAATTGCCGGGCAGCGACGGTCTGGCGGAGGTGACAGTCCGATCACGCCGTACCATGCTGACGGATGGGTCCTTTGCCATCGAGCGCCTGGGCGATGACTTGGTCCGGGTGACGCTGGCCGGGGCCGCGGTTTCGGCGACCGATGACGGATTCATGCGGCCGTTCAGCGCCGACGCCGCTTGGCTGTATGGCGCGCCGCCGCCGGTACCGACCGTCACGGCACCCTTGTCACCCTTGTTGTCGCCTTTCGAGCTTGTCCTTGACCAACTGCGCGAAGCGGACGCCATCATGATCGATCCGGACGCCAGCCCGGGCTCGATCAGTGTCTGGCGCAATGGCCTGCCCAGCCCCGCTTTTGAATACGACCCATCTACCGGTCGACTCGACTTGCTGCCGCCACCGGCGGCCGGCGAAGAAATCCAGGTCGAGTACAGTCTGGCCGATCCGGATAGCCTGGATCGTTCGCTGACCCTCGGATTCGGCCTGACCAAAACCTGGCCGGACCGGCTGCGCCTGGCGCTGGCGCTGGGTGGCCGCCTGCCCTTGCCGGCCGCCGACAGTGATGGCCGCTCGCTGCTGCCAGCCTGGCTTGGCCTGAGCGCGGCCGCTGAATCCATCGCACCGGACGCCGACCAGCCCTGGCACCTGGCGCTTCATGGCCGCTTGAGCCGGCTGGATAGCGCCAACGCCATGTACTTGCTGGACCTCCAACCGGACTTGACGCACACCACGACCTTCATGGTGCTGGAGCACGACGCGGCTACGCAAACCGTAAGCTCGGTCTATCTGCCGCAACTGGCCGCCGACTGGGAAGAGTTCTACCAGGCGCAGGGCTTGGCCGCTACCAGGCCGGTCGCCCTGACCATCGCCACCAGCGCGGCGCTTCCCGGCCAAGCCGTGCGGCTACGCAGCTATCAGGCTAGTCGGCTGCCGGCGACGCATCGAAGGCTTTCCTTTTTCCTGCAGTTGACGGGCAGCTGCGATAGCGCGGCCGAGATCGACCTGCATCTAGGCGACGGGACAGACGGCATAACCCTGCGCCTGCCGCTGGCTTCCTTGGCAACCGGGCTGTGGTATCGGCTGGAACTGGATCTGGTCGCCGCGCAGCCCCAGTTGTTGATCGCCAGCCCTGGCACCGCGCTCGAGCCTTTGGCCGGTGCCGAAGTGCTGGCCTGCAATGCGGCGCGCGCCATTACCATCGTGGAGCTGGCGGTCAGCGGCCTGGAAACAGCCAGCTTGCAGTTGGCCGAGTTCCTGCTATTGGATCCCCTCGAGGGGGCCAGCTTTCTGGCCGACGCTGCCTGGCAGTATCGCCCGGCCGCAGACAGCGGGTTTTCGGCGCTAGTCTCCGCTTACGGATTGGCTAATCTGCCGGCGGCCGGTTCGTCGATAACGGCTCTCCAGAGCCGTTTCGCGGCCGGTTACGATCTGGAGTGGCTGCGTCTGGGCGCCCGGCTGGAGCCAGCCATTGGCAGCGAGACTGCCAACCTGGGGGCCGGCTATGCACTGGCCCTGGCTACACCAGCGGCTTGGCAGCCGCTGCCGGCTGTCTCGGCCAGCCACGATTTTTACGACAATGCCGGCCTGGCCCGCTTGTCCCATCAACTCGGCCTGCGGCTGGGCTGGGAGAGCTGGAAACTTGACCTGGGATACCGGGCGGAAGATTCAGCCAGCCTGTTTGTACGACGCTGGCAAGGCAGCGTCGGTAGTGCCGCCCTGGCGACGCTGCGGCTGGACTTGCTCGAACAGCTGCCGGGCGGTCGCTTTTCCGGTTTGACCTGGGCTGATGGTTGGTTGGCCACCTGGCCGTATGTCCTGCCGGTTCAGGCTTGGGTAGCCGACAATCGGCGCAGCAGCCTGTCGTTGCGGCTTGGCCCAGCCGGCTGGTTTGAGGCGACCGCCGCCCAGCTCTCTGGCGGCGACAGCCTGCCACGCTCCTCGCTCGAGGCTGGGCTGACCATACCCTGGCGCATCGGCCCCTTCGGCTTTAGCTTGGCCTACCAGCGCGCCCAACAGACCGCCGGCGCTTTCCCGGAGGACGGTTTCGGCGCCGATATGCTTACTTGGTGGCTGAACACGACCGGCAGCCTGGGCTTGTGGGCAAGCTGGCCGATCGACGAGTTCTTCAACCCGGATCTGCCACAGCTGTTCCTGGCGGCCAATCCGACCGCCAGCCAGGCCAGCTGGCAGCCAAGGGTCAGTCTGGCGTTGGAACGTCCGGTTGGCTACGGTTGGTTGGACTTGCTGGTGCCGCTACGTCTGACCCTCGGCTGGCAACGGTCGCTGGAACGGCAGGGCGATACTATGGCCGACGTTTCTAGCTTGTCGGTCCGGGCCGAGGCGCTGGCGGTCAATGTCTTCGCCGCCCGTTCGCCGCATCCTTGGTTTAAATCAGTCGAACTGGACGAGTATGCCTGGAAATTCGGCGGCAGCTTCAATTGGTTGCCGGACGGGGTAATGCTGCCGCAGTTGACGGCCACGGCCAGCGCCAACCTGGCCGATGAAACGGGCGGGGGGATCAACCTGTCCCTTGACGGCAAATTAGCCAGCACCCGGCTGGAGGCTACCTGGTCGGCCGGCGCCCTCGTCGGTTTCAACCGCCGACTGGAAGAAACCTGGTTCGGCAGCCTGCTTGACAAGCTCCTGGCATTGGCGCTTGGTTCGCCCGATTCAGACGAGGACCTCCGCCCGGTGCCGACCGATGAGACTGCGGAGGCGAGCGCGGACGAAATAAACCTGGTCTCGGCCTGGCTGACGGCGATCGATCCGGAGGCGGCGGTGCGGCGCGAATTATGGAGCGTCGAGCTTCGTTTCCAGCAGGCGGCGGCCGACCAACCGTTTACTATCCAATTCCGCCAGTCTTTCGAGAGTCGTTATATCGTTGCGGCCCGCGTCTCAGCCGGCGTTTCGGCCAGCCTGAACCAGAACCTCTACCAATACCTGGCCTATAGCCGCTTCGGCTTCGGCTACGAGTTTGGCCTGAACCTGCGCGTCATGTTTTGACGATTCACGGCCGGCCGGCCGGCTTCTTGACAGTGCCAAAACCAGCCCGTATTATGTGGCACCATGAAACGACGCTTAGTTACCAGTGCCCTGCCATACGTCAATAACGTACCCCACCTCGGCAACCTGATCCAGGTCCTGTCGGCCGATGTCTATGCCCGCGGCTGCCGGCTGCGCGGTTTCGAGACCCTTTACATCTGCGGTACCGACGAGTACGGCACCGCTACCGAGACCAAAGCCCAGGAAGAGGGCGTCAGCCCGGCCGAACTGTGTGGCCGCTTCTTCGCCATCCATCGCGATATCTACCGATGGTTCGGCATCGCCTTCGACAAGTTCGGCCGCACCAGCACCCCTCGGCAGACCGAGATCGTCCAGGGCCTGTTCCATGACCTCGACCAGGCCGGCTACATCCGGGAAGAGACCATCGAGCAGCTGTTCTGCCCGGCCTGCGACCGCTTTCTGGCCGACCGCTACGTGCGCGGCAACTGCCCGCACTGCGGCTACGCCGACGCCCGCGGCGACCAGTGCGAGCAGTGCGGCAAGCTGCTCGACCCGACCGACCTTAAAGAGCCGCGCTGCTCGGTCTGCGGCCAGACACCGCACCCCAAGAGCACGCGGCACCTCTATATCGACCTGCCGGCCATCCGGCCCAAGCTGGAAGCCTGGATGCAGAAGGCCAGCCACGACGGCTTCTGGGCCAACAACGCTATCCAGATGACCCAGGCCTGGATCCGCGACGGGCTCAAGCCGCGCGCCATCACCCGGGACCTGAAGTGGGGCATCCCGGTGCCCAAGGCCGGATTCGAGGACAAGGTTTTCTACGTCTGGTTCGACGCGCCAATCGGTTATATTTCCATCGCCGCCACCCTGGCCGACGAGAACGGCATGGATTGGCGTTCCTGGTGGCAGGACCCGGCCAACGTTGAACTGTTCCAGTTCATCGGTAAGGACAATATCCCCTTCCATACCGTGATTTTCCCGAGCACCCTGCTGGCCTCCGGCCGCCCCTGGACGATGCTGCACCACATGTCCAGCTCCGAGTACCTCAACTACGAGTCAGGTAAATTTTCCAAGAGCAAGGGCATCGGCGTCTTCGGCACCGACGTCATGGAAACCGGCATCCCGGCCGACGTCTGGCGCTTCTATATCTTCTACAATCGGCCCGAGAAGAGTGATTTTACCTTTACCTGGTCGGATTTCCTGGAAAAGGTCAATGGCGAGCTGATCGGCAATCTTGGTAACCTGGCCAACCGCACCCTGGCCTTCATCGACCGCTTTTACTCAGGTGCCATCCCCGTCGGCCAGCCGGACGAGGCCTTCTGGCTGGAAGTCCGCCGCCTGGAAGGCGAGATCGGGCAGCGGCTAGAGCGGGCCGATCTGCGCGACGCCTTCCGCCTGGCCTTCCAGATCGCCGACCTGGCCAACAAGCGTTTCCAGGACGCCGCGCCCTGGAAGGCCCGCACCGAGGATCCGGCCAAGGCCGACAGCCTGCTGTCCGACCTGTGCTACGTCCTGCGCGACCTAGCCATCATCATGCATCCCTACATGCCGCAGGCCATGTCCAAGCTGGCCGGCTTCTTCGGCCTGACGCTGGATTCCGGTAAGGCCACCGTGTCCGGAAAAACTCTGGACTGGTTCGATCTGGGCCGACTGCAGGGCCTGACCCGCATCAGCACCCCCGACGTCCTGTTCGCCAAGCTCGATCCCAAGCAGATCGACGAGTTGCGCGAGCGCTATGCCGGCAGCCAGAAGGAGCGCAGCCAGCGCCAGCACGACAAATCGTCGGCCGCGTCGTCGGCCGCGCCGGCTGGCGGCAAAGCGGGCGCGGCTGTCGCCCCGGCCAGCGCCACTACAGCCGCTACCGCCAGCCCAGTCGTCGCCCCGCCGGTAGCCGAGCCCAAGCCCCTGCCGTACGCCGATCTGCCGGTCGAGGAACGTTTCGCCAAACTGATAGACCTGCGCGTCGCCAAGATCGTCAAAATCGAGCAACATCCCAAGGCCGACAAACTGTACATCGAGACCCTCGATGACGGCAGCGGTAATGAACGGGTCATCGTTTCCGGTCTGGTGCCGTTTTACAAACCCGAGGAACTGCTCGGCAAGCATATCGTCCTGGCCAATAACCTGAAGCCGGCCAAGCTGCGCGGCACGGTCAGCGCCGGCATGCTGCTGGCCGCCAGCATCAAGGGCGCCGATGTCCAGGAACAGTGCGAGGTGCTGGACGCCACCGCCGGAGTACCGGGCAGTCGCGTCCTACTGGCCGGTACTCCGGCCGATTCGCCCGTGCCCGGCGAAATCGATATCGACAGCTTTTTCTCGGTGCCGATCCGGACCGCGGGCGGACGGGTGCTGGTCGGTGCGGCCGAGTTGCAGGTCAACGGCCAAGCCCTGGTCTGCCAGCGGGTCGTTGATGGCGCGGTGGGTTGACGCTTGATGCCCAACCCTGAAGATCGACCGCGTAGCCCGCCCGCGGCCGCCGATCAGTGCTACCCGGCGGGCTCGTTTCTACAGAGCGATTTCTGGGCGGCCTTCAAGCAACGGCCGGGCGTGCAGTCCTTGGCCGCCGAGCTGACCATACCAGGCAGCAATCAGCCGCTGCGCCTGTCCGTCCTGGTACACCGCCTGCCGGCCGGCCTCAGCCTGGCCTACATCCCGCACGGCCCGGACTGCGTCGAGCCGGTGGACGACCCCAGTAGCTGGTTGTGCGCCGTAGGCCGGCAGTTGCGGCCGCTGCTGCCAGGCGCTTGCCTGGCTATCCGTTTCGACCCAGCCTGGTTCCGGGCGGAAATTACTCCTCCAGTCGATGCGGCCAGCGTGCAGCGCCTCGTCTTGTCCGCACCGTTGCGCAAGGCGGCCGATGTCCAACCCCCAGACACGGTGGTGCTCGACCTGTCGCCTGGCGAAGACCAGTTGCTGGCGGCCATGAAGCCCAAATGGCGCTATAACATCAAGCTGGCCGAGAAAAAAGGCGTCGCGGCGGCCGTGGAAAGCGGAACCGCCGCCGCCGACCAGACGGCCATCGCGACGTTTTATGATTTGTATCAGGCCACCGCCAAGCGCGATCGCATCGCCTTGCACGCCAAAGCCTACTATCTTAAGCTGCTGGCCACGGCCAGCCACGGCGCGGCGGCGCCGCTGGACACGGCCATTGTTCCGGATGTCCGCGTCTGGGTGGCCCGGCACGACGGTCAGGCGCTGGCTTCGATTGTCACCCTGTTCTATGGCCGCCAGGCCGTCTACCTGTACGGCGCGTCGAGTGACTTCAAGCGCAACCTGATGCCCGCCTATCTGCTGCAATGGGCGGCTATCAAGGCCGCCAAGCTGGCCGGTTGTAGCGAATACGATTTTTACGGTATCCCGCCGGTCGAGGATCCAACCCATCCCATGGCTGGCCTGTATCGCTTCAAAACCGGTTTCGGTGGCCAAGTCAGGCACTACGCCGGCGCCTGGGACCTGCCCTTGCGTCCGTTTTGGTACGGCCTCTATCGTATGGCGGAGGCCTTGCGCCTGTTCTGGTATAAAACCGTCAAGAAGCGGCTGGGTTGAGCCTCAAATTCGTTCAGAAAAACTGAACGTTCATCTTTCCATTTGGTCATTGGTATTGTATAATCAGCCCATATTCACGCTACTTCATCCTGGAGGTTCCCATGCCATCTAATCCCTTGCTGGATTTCAGCGATCTGCCACTTTTTGCCCAGATTAAACCGGAACATATCACGCCGGCCATCGACGAATTGCTGGCGGCCGCCCGGCAGACCATCAAGACCGTTACCGGCGATACTGCCGCCGCCGCCTGGTCGACCGTCGTCGAGCCGCTGGTGGATGCCACCGAGAAAATCGGGCGCGCCTGGGGCGCGGTTGACCACATCAACGCCGTGGTCAACACCCCCGAGTTGCGCAAGGAATACAACGCCAACTTGCCCAAGATTTCGGTCTTCTTTTCCGAACTCGGCCAGAATCTGGAGCTGTACGCCAAGTATAAAGCCTTGGCCGCTCGGCCGGATTACGCCGCCTGGCCGCTGGCCCGCCGCACCACGGTCCAGAACGCCCTGCGGGACTTCCGCCTGTCCGGCGCCGAGTTGAGCGTCGACCAGAAGCAGCGTTTTGCCGCCATCGAGCAGCGTTTATCCGAGTTAGGCGCCAAATTCAGCGAGAACGTCCTCGATGCCACCGATGCCTTCAGCCTGTTCATCGAAAGCAAAGCCGAGTTGGCCGGCATCCCCGAGGATGCCCTGATCATGTACAGCGAGGCCGCCAAGAAGGATGGCAAGACTGGCTATAAAATCACCTTGCAGTTTCCCTCCTATTTTCCGCTGATGCAGTACGCTGACCAGCGCGCGCTGCGCGAACAGATTTACGCGGCCAACGTCAAGCGGGCCGCCGAATTTGAGCCCCAGCAATTCGACAACGCGCCGATCATCCGCGAACGGCTGCAACTGACCCGGGAAAAGGCCAGCCTGCTTGGCTTCAAGGATTATGCCAGCCTGTCGGTCGAGACAAAGATGGCTGAATCAGCCGCCCAGGTGCTGGCTTTTGAACGCGACTTGGCCGCCCGCTCCAAGCCCTTCGCCGTTAAGGAATTCGCCGAGCTGGCCGACTTTGCCCGCCAGAACCTGGCAATACCCCAGCTGGAAGCCTGGGATACCACCTACGTGGGCGAGAAGATGCGCCAGGCCCTGTATGATTTTTCTGACCAGGAAGTCAAGCAATATTTCCCCGAACCCAAGGCCGTAGCCGGCCTGTTCAATGTCGTCAAGACCTTGTATGGCGTCGATGTCGTCCCCGGTCAGGCGCCGGTCTGGCACCCAGACGTCCGCTATTTCGACTTGGTCAAGGACGGCCTGGTCTTTGCCGGCTTCTACTTTGACCTCTATGCCCGCGAGGGCAAACGGGCCGGCGCCTGGATGAACGACGCCCGTGGCCGCCGCCGCCTGGCCGACGGCAGTATCCAGAAGCCGATCGCCTACCTGACCACTAACTTCAGCGCCCCAGTCGGCGGCAAGCCGGCCTTGTTTACCCATGACCAGGTTACTACTTTGTTCCACGAGTTCGGCCACGGCCTGCAGCACATGCTGACCCGCATTGACGAGCTGCCCGTATCCGGTATCGGCGGCGTCGAGTGGGATGCCGTCGAGTTGCCCAGCCAGATCATGGAGAATTTCTGCTGGGAATGGGACATGGTCCAGCAGATGAGCGCCCATGTCGATACCGGCGCGCCGCTACCCAAGACCTTGTTCGACAAGATGTACGCCGCCAAGAATTTCCTGACCGCCATGCAGATGGTCCGCCAGCTGGAATTCGGCATCTTCGATATGCTGGTATACAGTGATTTTGACGCCGACCAGGGTGATTGGCTGAAACTGCTCGACACGGTGCGCCGCGAAGTGGCCGTCATCCGCCACCCGGCCTACAATCGCTTCCCGAACAGTTTCAGCCACATTTTCGCCGGCGGTTACGCGGCCGGTTACTACAGCTACAAGTGGGCCGAAGTCCTGTCGGCCGACGCCTACAGCGCCTTTGAGGAAGCCGGCGGTGCCAACCCGGTCACGGGCCGTAAATTCTGGGACGAGGTGCTGGCCATGGGCGGCTCCCGCCCGGCCGCCGAGAGCTTCAAGGCCTTCCGGGGCCGCGACCCCAGTATCGACGCCCTGCTGCGCCACAACGGTTTGGTGGCTGGGACCCGAGCCTAAGCGGCGGCCGCATCGCGCCATCTGGCCTTCTCGCCTGCTTCCAGCCGGCGAGAAGGCTTTTATTTTTGGGCTGGCCGACACCAGCCAGCGGCGTAAGCGGACACCTGCTTAGCAGGTTGTTGAAAAAGCCGGTTGCTTTCTCAACAACCTTAACAATTCCTCGCATAGCTTGCGCTATGCTGCGTAATTGTACCGGCTTTTGAAGTGTTGAAAAGCCGCATCCGCGTTTTTCAACACCCTGTTAGGAAGGCGCTGGAGGGGGCGGCTAACGAGGCGCGAGCAAATCTTAACTGCCGGCGTACGCCGCCAGGCCGTACCAGAATTCGTCCGGGTACGGCGACGTGGGATGGAACTCTATTACGGCCGCTACGGTCACCGCGCCGCCGAGACTGCCGCCGCCATAATTGCCGCCGCCAGCCTTGAATTCCTGCTCGCGGCTGTAGCGCAGGAATTTGTTGGCCACGCTCGGAAATAGCTCCAGCAGCAGTTCCTCTTTTTCATCCTTGGCCAACGGCCGGCCGCCGCAATCGGCCTGGACGGGATTAGCCTGTTTCTGGTATTTACTGGTGTCATAGGCCGTTTCCTGGCGCACCCCGGCGATCTTCTGGCGGAAGTCCGGGTCGATCGGGAAGGGCGTCTTGCCGTACGAGCCGCGCACCAGGTCGATGAAATTTTTCGAGACGGTGCTGTAGGGCGGCTTGCCCTGGGCGCGGTCAACCACGTTGCTGACGGCCTGGGAGCCGACGATTTGGCTGGTCGGCGTCACCAGCGGCGGGATGCCGGCGTCGAGGCGTACCAGCGGCACGGCCTGCAATACTTCCTTAACATGGTGCTCCAGCTTGTATTCCTGAAGCTGGGCCAGCATGTTGGTGTACATGCCGCCGGGGATCTGGGCATGCTGGACGATCTTGTCCGGCTCGGGGTAGTTGAACGCCGCCTCGATGGCCTGGCAGAGCTCGAGCACCCGCTGGGGCTTGCCGCGCACGGCGGCCTCGGCGGCGTCGGCAAACAGGTTGGCTAGGTCGGGGGCCATGCTATAGGTACTGAGGTCGACTTCCGGCGGCAGGCGCTTGTACTGGTCAAACTTGGCCAGCTCCAGCCGGACGGAGCGCAGCTCGCGGTTGATCTGCCCGACCGCCGCCTTGTCCACGCCGGTGCCGAGTTTCAGGATATCGGCGAACAGCTGGATGATTTCCCAGGCCGGCGCGGCCGGGCCGCCGGAGAAATTCATGATGACCGTATCGACGATGTCGACGCCGTTGACCATGGCCATCAGTAGGCTGGCCACGCCATAACCGGGCGTGCAATGGGTGTGCAGGTCGATCGGCACGCTGACGGCGTCCTTGAGCGCCTTGACTAGGGTGGCGCTGGCCGCCGGATCGACCAGGCCGGCCATGTCCTTGATGGTAATCATGTCGGCGCCCATGGCCACCATGGTCTTGGCCTTGGCCACGTAGTAGGCGATATCGAAGATCCGGTGCGGCAGCTTCTTGCCCGAGAAGAAGGCCCTGATCCGGTCGCCGCGGCTGAATTTCGGGTCGACCGTGTAGCAGACGGCGCAATCGGCCAGGCCGCCGTTTTCTTTGACGAAGCGGATACTGGAAGCCAGATTGTCGGTATCGTTCAAGGCGTCGAAGATGCGCATGATGTCGATGCCGGACTTGATGGAATTGCGGCAAAAGCCTTCGATAACCGAATCGGGGTAGGGGTTGTAGCCGAACAGGTTGCGGCCGCGCGACAGGGCCGTCAGTTTGGAGGCGCCGCCGACGCCGTCGCGGATCGATTCAAGTCGGAACCAGGGATTTTCATTCAGGTAACGCATGATCGAGTCCGGCACCGCCCCGCCCCAGACTTCCATGGCGTAAAAGCCGGCCTGGCGGTAGTAGGGCAGGACGCGGTCGACCTGCGCCTGAGTCATGCGGGTGGCAAACTGCGATTGTTGCCCATCGCGCAGCGTCAAATCCCGGATCATAATTGTGCCTGATGCCATAGAATCCCCCTTTTTAGGGTTGGGCACGCTGCCAGACTGACTGGCCCAACCGTCATGCTGCGCTTTGCCGGGATGAATTTTGGCAAGGATGCGCCGCCGGCCAGATTCTAGCAGAATCTGACACGAAATGCCAGCCTGTTTTACTATTTGCTATAAAAAGCCATCAAAATTTCAATAGTTGAACCATGAATTTCAATTATCAAGCTGAATAGCCTTTGACATAGTCCTCATTCTATTATATGCTGATAACAAGATCCGCGCCCGGTGAACCCGAGTCTGCCGTTTGGGACTCCTCCGCTTGCGGACAAACCAACGAGTGTAGGACTATGAGCGAACAGAAAAAGACTTTCGAACATGTCATTCGCGAGCGCTGGTGCAAGGGCTGCAATATTTGCGTCGCCTTCTGCCCCAAGCAGGTGTTGGCCCTCCGCAACGGCAAGGTTTTTGTCGAGAAGGCCGAGCAGTGCATTGGCTGCAAGCTGTGCGAGCTGCGCTGCCCCGATTTCGCCATCGAGATCCGGGAAAAGGGCGTGGTTGACCCGCCTAGCGTCGATGCGTCCAATCGGGACTACGCCATACCGCCGGAGGCTGAACATGACTAATGTCAAACTGATGCAGGGCAACGAGGCCTGCACCCTGGGCGCCATTACCGCCGGCATGGATTTCTACGCTGGCTATCCGATTACCCCATCCACCGAGGTGGCTGAGATCTGCGCCACCGAACTGCCCAAGATTGGCGGCAAGTTCATCCAGATGGAAGACGAGATCGGTTCCATCGCCGCCATCATCGGCGCCTCCCTGACCGGGCGCAAGGCCATGACCGCCACCTCCGGCCCGGGTTTCTCGCTGATGCAGGAAAACATCGGCTACGCCGCCCTGACCGAAGTGCCGATCGTTATCATCAACGTCCAACGCGTCGGGCCGTCTACCGGCATGCCGACCTCACCGGCCCAGAGCGATGTCATGCAAGCCCGCTGGGGAACCCATGGCGACCATCCGATCGTGGTGTTGGCTCCCGGCAACGTCAAGGAATGCTTCGACCTGACCGTCAAGGCCTTTAATATCGCCGAGGAATACCGCGTGCCGGTCATCGTCCTGACCGACGAGGTGGTCGGCCACATGCGCGAGAAGGTCGTGCTGCCCGAACCCGGCTCGGTTACCATAGTCGACCGCCAGAAACCACAGTCCCGCGCCAACTATCTGCCTTTCGCGGCCGACCAGGACGGCGGCGTGCCCTTGATGGCCAGCTTCGGCGACGGTTTCCGCTACCATGTTACCGGCCTGTTCCACGACGAGACCGGCTTCCCGACCAATCGCGGCGACATCGCCAACGCTTCCATCCGTCGCCTGATGCGCAAGGTCGAGAAGGCTGAGCCGCTGATCCGCGATTACTTTACCGAAAGCACCGATGACTGCGAGCTCTTGGTAGTGGCCTTCGGCTCCAGCGCCATGTCCTCGCTGTCGGCGGTCCGCCAGGCCCGGGCTAAAGGCATCAAGGCCGGCCTGTTCCGGCCCAAGACCATCTGGCCCTTCCCGGAAACCGTTCTGGACGAGCTGGCCGGCCGGGTAAAGCGCATTATCGTGCCGGAAATGAACATGGGGCAGCTGGTGCTGGAAATCCAGCGCATCGTCGGTGGCCGCGCCCCGGTCGAAAGCCTGACTAAGGTCAACGGCGAGCTCTTCCGGCCGGAAGAAGTCCTGGAAGCTATCGTGGGAGGACGGAAATGAGCGAAAGCATGAAATACTTCCGCGAACAGCGGCTGCCGCACATCTGGTGCCCTGGCTGCGGCCACGGGACTGTTACCGGCGCGCTGGTGCGGGCCATCACCCGGCTGAACCTCGACAAGAACAAGGTGGTAGTGGTGTCCGGCATCGGCTGCTCCAGCCGCGCCCCGGGCTACCTGGATTTTGACACCCTGCACACCACCCACGGCCGCGCCTTGGCCTTCGCCACCGGCGTCAAGCTGTCGCGACCCGAGCTCAAGGTCATCGTCATGACCGGCGACGGCGACTGTACGGCCATCGGCGGCAACCACTTTATTCACGCCGCCCGCCGTAATATCGATATCACCACTATCGTCATGAACAACAATATCTACGGCATGACCTCCGGCCAGTTCTCGCCGATGACGCCCAAGGGCATGATCGGCACCACCGCGCCCTACGGCAATACCGAGCGCAGCTTCGATCTGGCCAATCTGGCCATCGCGGCTGGCGCCACGTACGTCGGCCGCGGCACCGCCTACCACGCCAAGCTGCTGGAAGACCTGATCTTTCAGGCGCTCCAGAACAAGGGCTTCTCGGTGGTCGAAGCCGTTACCCAGTGCCCAACCTACCTTGGCCGGCGCAACAAGTTCGGCACCGTGGTGGATATGCTCAACTGGTTCAAGGACAGCGCCGTCAACGTCAAGGCTGCCGCGGTCATGACCCCGGACAAGTTGGCCGGCAAGTTCCTGGTGGGCGAGCTCTACAACAAGCCCGACCAGGAATTTACCGCCGCCTACGACCAGTTGGTCGCCCAGGTGCAACGCAAATTCGACAGCTTCAAGGGAGGAACACGCGAATGCGCACAGAATTCAGACTAAGCGGTTCCGGCGGCCAGGGCTTGCTGCTGGCCGGCATCGTGTTGGCGGAAGCCGCCATCCTTGACGGCAAGAACGCTGTCCAGACCCAGAGCTACGGCCCCGAGGCCCGCGGCGGCGCCAGCAAGGCCGAAGTGGTCATCTCCGAGTCCGATATCGACTATCCCAAGGCCACCGATCCGGATTACCTGCTGGCCTTGACGGCCGAGGCTTACCGGACCTACGGCAAGCTGATGGGCAAGGGCCTCATCATCCTGGATTCCTCGGTCGAGGCTACTGCCGACATCGCGGCCCGCACCGTCCGGGTGCCCATCCTGGATACCGCCGCCACGGTCATCGGCAAGAAGGTGGTGGCCAATATCGTCGCCCTCGGCGTCCTGGCCGGCCTGTCCGGCATCGTTAAGCCGGCGACCCTGGAGCTGGCAGTGCGCAACCGGGTTCCGCAGGGCACCGAAGACTTGAATCTACAGGCGCTGCGCCAGGGCTTCGAGCTGGCGGCCGCGGCCAAGGTAGCCACCTGAGCGAGGCGACCCGCGCTGTTCCGGGCTACTTCCGGGCAGTTGCGGGCTGGCCACCGCGCTGAGCCCACCGTCGCCGCCCCCGGGCCGGCGGCGGCAGACTGCGGGCCGGGGGCCATCAGAAAGGGCTGACAGCCAGCGGGTTTATCCAATTCAATGCAGGGAGCAAGCATGAACGACACGGCTGAAATCACCAAAGCCAACGAGGCCTACCAGGCTGGCGTCCAGAAGTCCGGCGCCAAGTTTCCGGAACGGAAAAAGCAATTCACCACCGGCTCCAATGCTCCCATCAAGGGGCTGTATACGCCGCTGGACACTGAAAACCTTAAGTATATGGACAAACTCGGTTTCCCCGGCGAGTATCCCTATACCCGCGGCGTTCAGAACACCATGTTCCGCAGCCGCCTCTGGACTATGCGCCAGTACGCCGGCTTCAGCACCGCCGAGGAATCCAACAAGCGTTATAAATTCTTACTGGAGCAGGGTACCACCGGCCTGTCCGTGGCCTTCGACCTGCCGACGCAGATCGGCTACGATTCGGACCATGCCCTGTCGCAAGGCGAGGTCGGCAAGGTCGGCGTGGCCATCGACTCGTTGGCCGACATGGAAATCCTGTTTGGAGGCATCCCGCTGGACAAGGTCTCCACCTCGATGACCATCAACGCGCCGGCCGCCGTCCTCCTGGCCATGTATATCGCCGTGGCCGAGAAGCAGGGCGTCACGCCCGACAAGCTGAACGGCACTATCCAGAACGATATCCTCAAGGAATACGTGGCCCGCGGCACCTACATCTTTCCGCCCGAGCCGTCGATGCGCCTGATTACCGACATTTTCGCCTACTGCTCCCAGGACGTGCCGAACTGGAACACCATTTCCATTTCCGGCTACCATATCCGCGAAGCCGGCTCGACCGCTTCGCAAGAAGTGGCCTTCACCATCGCCGACGGCATCGCCTATGTCGACGCCGCCATCCAGGCCGGCCTCAGCGTCGATGACTTCGCCCCGCGGCTGTCGTTCTTCTTCAACTCGCACAACGACCTCTTTGAGGAAGTCGCCAAGTTCCGCGCCGCCCGCCGGGTCTGGGCCAGCATCATGAAAAACCGCTTCAAGGCCGCCAACCCCAAGAGCTGGATGCTGCGCTTCCATACCCAGACCGGCGGCTCCACCCTGACCGCCCAGCAACCCGAGAACAACATCGTGCGCGTCGCCATCCAAACCCTGGCGGCCGTGCTCGGCGGCACCCAGTCGCTGCACACCAATTCCAAGGACGAAGCCCTGGCCCTGCCCACCGAGGCCTCGGTCCGCATCGCCCTGCGCACCCAGCAGATCGTGGCCTACGAGTCCGGCGCGGCCGAGACCATCGACCCCCTGGCCGGCTCCTACTACGTGGAGAGCCTGACCGACCGCATCGAAAAGGAAGCCCTCGAATATATCGCCCGCATCGATACCATGGGCGGCGCCGTCAAGGCCATCGAGCGCGGTTACGTCCAGCAGGAAATCCAGGACGCCTCCTACGCCTACCAGATGGATATCGAGGCCGGCGATCGCGTCGTGGTCGGCATGAACAAATTCCAGATCAAGGAAGCGCCGCCGACTGGCCTCTTGAAGGTCGATCCGGTGGTCGGCGCCCAGCAGACCCAGAAACTGCGCGACCTGCGCGCCCAGCGCGACAACCCGGCCGTGACGGCTGCCTTGGCGGTGCTCAAGCAGGCCGCTATCGGCCACGACAACCTGATGCCCTGCATCCTGGACGCGGTGCGCAAGTACGCCACCCTGGGCGAAATCTGCGATGTCCTGCGCGGCGTATTCGGCGAGTATCAGCAGAAAGTCATTCTGTAACGGGAGAAGAACGATGGAACAGAAGATACGAGTATTGGTCGCCAAGCCCGGCCTCGATGGCCATGACCGCGGCGCCAAAGTTATCGCCCGCGCCCTCCGCGACGCCGGCATGGAAGTCATCTATACCGGACTGCGCCAGACCCCGGAGCAGATCGTCAGCGCCGCCCTGCAGGAAGACGTCGATGTCGTCGCCATGAGCATCCTGTCCGGCGCCCATAATCACCTGTTCCCGCGCGTCATGGAATTGATGCACGAGCAGAAGCTGGACGACGTGCTGGTCATCGGTGGCGGCGTCATCCCGGACGAGGATATCGCCGGCCTCAAGGCCGCCGGCATTGCCGAGATTTTTACCCCCGGCACCACCACGGCCACCACCATCGAGTTCATCCGCAACAACCTGAAACGCTGAGGGGTTGTCCACGACTATCATGCCCGACTCACCGTCCGACCAGAGCGACAGACTCGATACCCGCCAGTTGGCCCGCCTGATTAGCCAGATCGAGCGCCAGGATATAGCGCGACTCGGCCTGCTGTCGGTGCTGCACCAGCGTACCGGTCGGGCGCACATCATCGGCATCACCGGACCGCCCGGTTCCGGCAAGAGCACCCTGACAGACAAGATCATCGGCCAGTTACGCGGCCGCGGTCGGCGGGTGGCGGTGCTGGCCATCGACCCCTCCAGCCCCTTCACCGGCGGCGCCATCCTGGGCGACCGCATCCGCATGATGCGGCACGCTACCGACGAGGGCGTCTTCATCCGCAGCTTGGCCAGCCGCGGCCATCTGGGAGGCCTGTCGCGGGCCGTGGCCGAGACTATTCGGGCGGTCGATGCCGCCGGCTTCGACGATATCATCGTCGAGACGGTCGGCGTCGGCCAGAGCGAGGTCGATATCGTGCGCTGCGCCGATACGGTGGTGCTGGTAGCCGTGCCTGGGCTGGGCGACGACATCCAGGCCATCAAGGCCGGCGTCATGGAAATCGGCGACGTCTTCTGCGTCAATAAGGCCGACCGCGACGGCGCCGAGCGGGTGGTGCGCGAGACCAAGGCCATGCTGGAGGCCGCCGTCCTGAACGGCGCGGCCACCCGCTTTTCCGACCTCTACCGGGCCGCCGGCCAGGCTGAAACCGCAACGGCGCCGGCCACGGACCGGGCCGCCGTAAGCGGCACCCATCACGTCGCCAAATTGCTCGACGATCCACACCATGCCCACCTGCGCATCCCGGCGGTGCTGCTGACCGTGGCCGAGCAGGGAGAAGGCGTCGCCGCCCTGGTTGACGAAATAAAAAGTCATTATGGGCTGCTGCTGGCCACCGGCTTGCTGGAACAGCATCGCTGCGACAATACCGCCTGGGAATTGCGCAATACCGTTTCCGACCGGCTGCTGGCCTTCCTCGACGCCGATATTGTGGAAGCGGCCTTAGCCCGCCTAGCCGGCGGCGTGGTGCGCCGGGAGCGGGATTTTTATCAAGCGCTCGACGAATTGTTCGGCACTGTCCTGGCGGTATCAAAATCCGCTCATTTCAATTCCTGAGGAGGAAACGCATGACGGGAAGAATTGACCATATCGGCATCGCTGTCGCCAATCTCGACGAGACCCTCAAGGTATACACCGATATTCTCGGCCTGACACTGCACGGCACCGAAACTGTCGCCGACCAGAAGGTCCGGGTGGCCTTCCTGCCGGTGGGCGATACCGAAATCGAGTTGCTGGAATCGACCGAGCCGGATGGTCCGATCGCCAAGTTCATCGAGGCCAAGGGCCAGGGCCTGCAGCATATCGCCTTCCGGGTGGACGACATCGAGGCGGCGTTGGCGGAACTGAAGGCCAAGGGCGTGCGCTTGATCGACGAGAAGCCGCGTTACGGCGCCGGCGGCGCCAAGATCGCCTTCCTGCATCCCAAGTCGACCAACGGCGTGCTCATTGAGCTTAGCCAGCGTGATTGATCGGGCTAGCCCTTACCAAGCCAGTCCAGCCGTGGTAGAGTGGTTTGACGGTGTGAGACATCCGAGTTGAGGCATGTGTCTGCTGCGCGCTTGTCAATGGCGGGACGTAGCAGTTTTGGAAGCGCTGAAGAATCGCCTGCGGTTTTTCAACAGCCAGATAGACGTTTTTTGAACGGGAGTACCCTCAATATGAACGAGAAACTGAAAGAATTGAAGCTCCGGCGCGATAAGATCAGCGCCGGCGGCGGGCCGAAGCGCGTCGAGGCGCAGCACGCCAAGGGCAAGATGACGGCCCGCGAGCGCATCGAGAGTCTGCTCGATGCCGGCAGCTTTACCGAGGTTGACGCCTTTGTCGAGCACCGCGCCGTCGATTTGGGTATGGATAAAACCGAGGCTCCCGGCGAGGGCGTGGTCATCGGCTATGGCACCGTCAGCGGGCGGATAGTGACGGTCTTCGCTCAGGATTTCACGGTCGTCGGCGGCTCGTTGGGCGAGATGCACGCCGCCAAGATCTGCAAGGCCATGGACTTGGCCATGAAGATCGGCTGCCCCTGCGTCGGCATCAACGATTCCGGCGGCGCCCGCATCCAGGAAGGCGTCGACGCCCTGTCCGGTTACGGCGATATCTTCTACCGCAACACGCTGGCCTCCGGCGTCATCCCGCAGATATCGGTCATCATGGGCCCTTGCGCCGGCGGCGCCGTTTATTCGCCGGCCCTGACCGACTTCACTATCATGGTCGACAAGACGGCCAACATGTTCATCACCGGGCCGCAGGTCATCAAGGCCGTCACCCGCGAGGACGTGACCGCCGAGGCCCTCGGCGGCGCTCTGGTGCACAGCCAGACCTCCGGTTGCGCCAGCCTGATGTTCTCAAACGAGCAGGAGACGCTGGACGGAATCCGCAAGCTGCTGTCCTACCTGCCGCAGAACAACGTTGAGGATCCGCCGGTGGCCGTGACTAGCGACGATGTTAAGCGCTCCTTGCCGGCCTTGGCCGCCGTCATCCCGGATGCCCCGAACAAACCCTATGATACCCGGGACGTCATTCGCCAGGTCTTCGACGACGGCGATTTCTTCGAGATCCAGCCGCTGTACGCCCAGAATATCGTCACCTGTTTCGCCCGCCTCGGCGGCAAGCCGGTCGGTATCGTCGCCAACCAGCCCAAGATCATGGCCGGCGTGTTGGACATCAACGCTTCGGACAAGGCCAGCCGCTTTATCCGCTTCTGCGATGCCTTTAACATCCCGCTGGTTACCCTGACCGATACGGCCGGCTACCTGCCTGGCGTCGGCCAGGAACACGCCGGCGTCATCCGCCACGGCGCCAAGCTGCTGTACGCCTATTCCGAGGCCACCGTGCCCAAGATCACCGTCATCGTGCGCAAGGCCTACGGCGGGGCCTACATCGCCATGTGCTCGCGCCACCTAGGCGCCGACCAGGTCTTCGCCTGGCCCAGCGCCGAGATCGCCGTCATGGGACCGGACGGCGCCGCCAACATCATCTTCAAGAAGGAGATCGACGAGGCCGCTAATCCGGACGCCACTCGCAAGGAAATGATCGAAGAGTACAAACGCAGCTTCGCCAATCCCTACAAGGCGGCGGTGCGCGGCTACGTCGACGACGTCATCGATCCGGCCGATACCCGGATCCGCCTGGCCACCGCCCTGACCATGCTGGCCGGCAAGCGCGAGACCAGGCCTGCCAAGAAACATGGCAATTTCCCAGTCTGACAGGAGAACGGTATGTCGCCATGGACTTTGCTTCTGATAGGTATAAGTACGGTTTTCGCGTCTTTGATACTGATCGCGCTGGGAATCAGCCTGATGCGGGTCATTTTCACGAAAAAAACCACGCCCGTCCCCCATGTTGCCGCCGCCGGCGGCCAAGCCACCTCAAGCCCGGGCATCAACGGACCGTTGGTGGCGGTCATCGCCGCGGCCATCGCGGCGGCGACTGGCCAGGCGGTCGGCAGCTTCCGCATCGCGGCCATCCAGAAAACGGGTCTCAGCACGCCGGCCTGGGGTCACGTCGATCGTCTGGCCCGCGCTCCGCGCGGTCGCTCATTCTGATACGCATTGTCAAAGGAGAATCTTATGCTCAAGAAATATCGTGTTTCCGTCAATGGCCAGTCCTATGATGTCAGCGTCGAGGAATTAGCCGGTGGCCCGGCCGTGGCCAGCGCTCCGGTAGCCGCCGTAAGCCATGCCGCACCGGCGCCTGTCGCCCAGCCGGTAGCCGTTCCGGTGGCTGGTGGCACTGCCGGCTCCATCAAGGCGCCGATGCCGGGTACCATCCTGGCCATTAAGGTGGCCAATGGCCAGGCCGTCAAGCGCGGCGATGTCTTGCTGATCCTCGAGGCCATGAAAATGGAGAACGAGATCTGCGCTCCCGCCGACGGCAGCGTTTCCCAGATCAGGGTTCAGGCCGGCACCACCGTCAATACCGGTGATCCGATGATCGACCTGCAGTGATTATCGCGCCGTTCCGGCGGCCGAGGCCTCCGGAACGCGCCAGAATAGGATAATATTATGTGGCAGAACATTCTGGAATTTTTCCAGGAAACCGGCTGGGCGGGTTTCGCCCGGAGCGAGATGATGGTCTTCGGAGTTATTCCGGGCGAAATCATCATGCTCGTTATCGCGTGCATTCTTCTCTATCTGGGCATCGGCAAGAAATTCGAGCCGCTGCTGATGGTACCGATCGCCTTCGGCATGCTGCTGGTTAACCTGCCGCTGGGCGGCATTTTTTCGCCTCCGGTCGACGGCATGCCGGGCGGCTTGATTTATTACCTGTATTACGGCGTCAAGTTCGGCATCTATCCGCCGCTCATTTTCCTAGGCGTCGGCGCCATGACTGATTTTGGGCCGATGATCGCCAATCCCAAGAGCATGCTGCTCGGCGCGGCCGCCCAGATCGGCATCTTCATTCCGTTCATCATCGCCTACTATCTCGGCGTGGCCTTCCCGTCGCTCGGCTTTGACATGAAGGCCGCCGCCTCCATCGGCATCATCGGCGGCGCCGATGGTCCGACTGCCATTTACCTGACCAGCCGACTCAAGCCGGAACTGCTCGGCCCGATCGCTATCGCCGCCTATTCTTATATGGCTTTGGTGCCGATCATCCAGCCGCCCATCATGCGCGCCCTGACCACCCGGAAGGAACGCATGATCGTCATGCAGCAGTTGCGTGAGGTTTCCAAGACCGAGCGCATTATCTTCCCGATCGCGGTCACCATTTTCTGCGGCTTGCTGCTGCCTTCGGCCGTGCCGCTCTTAGGCTCCCTGATGCTCGGCAACCTTTTCCGGGAGACCGGCGTCACCGGCCGCTTGTCCGATACCGCTCAGAATGCCCTCATCAATATCCTGACCATTTTCCTGGGCATTGCCGTCGGCGCTACCGCCAACGCGGCCCAGTTCCTGCAGCCGCGCACCCTGCTGATCATCGTGCTCGGGCTGTTTGCCTTCAGTTGCGGTACCGCTTCCGGCGTGTTGCTCGGTAAGCTGATGAACGTCATTTCCGGCGGCAAGATCAACCCGCTGATCGGCTCGGCCGGCGTCTCGGCGGTGCCGATGGCCGCCCGCGTCTCGCAGGTGGTCGGCCAGAAGGAAAACCCCGGCAACTTCCTGTTGATGCACGCCATGGGTCCCAACGTGGCCGGCGTCATCGGCAGCGCCATCGCGGCCGGCGTCATGTTGGCCTTCCTGAACTGATCCCACGCTCTACCCATTTTTGCCAGCACTGCTGGCATGACGGGCCGCGCCACCTGCTCAGGGTGGCGCGGCCCGTCTTTTTGATGCCCGGGCAAGGCGCTCAGTCCGCCGGAGCGGCGGCGAAAAAGGCCTCAATACCGGGGTAGGCGAACATCCGGCCGGCGATATGGGCCGGCACGACGGCATAGCTGGCGGTCGACTCGCTGCAAGCCTTGCCGCTAGCGTCGTACAAAACCGTGGCCAGCGTCGCCCGCTTGTCGGTTGAGGCGGCCAGCCTGGCGCGCAGCGTCAGCGGGCTGTTTTTAACGTAGACCGGCGACAGGTAGCGCACATTCAGTTCCTCGGTGTAGCCGGCGGTTTTCAGCTTGATGAAGACTACCCAGCTGGCGATCTCGTCGTGTAGGGTGGCCTGGATGCCGCCGTGTAGCACGCCCTTGAAACCAGCGTAGCGTTCGTCGACTGGCCACAGGCTGACGATGTCGTCGCCGTCTTCGGAGAATTGCATGCCCAGGCCGATGGCGTTGTGCGGCGCGCAGCCGAAGCAATTGTAGCCGGCTTGCCCAATCCAAGGGTTAATTATAGTTCTCATGAATCGCTCCAGGTAAGAAAACCGCCAGCCTGGTCGTCCCGGGCTGGCGGCAATGGTTCAGCTTCCAGCTAGGTCGCTCTAGCAGGGTGTTGAAAAACGCGAATGCGGCTTTTCAACACTTCAAAAACCTTTACAATTACGCAGCATAGCACAAGCTATGCGAGAAATTGTTAAGGTTGTTGGAAAAGCAACCGGCTTTTTCAACAACCTGCTAGCGGCCGTTCGGGCTGAACAGGAAGTCGAAGTACTCGGCACTGGTGCTGAGCGTCTTGGTGAAACGCGGCATGGTCTGCCGGTAGGACTCGATGGCCCGCCAGAAGGCAAAGAAGTCCGGGTCGCGCGAGTAGGAATCAGCGTAAATCCGGGAGGCGGAAGCGTCGGCCACGCCTTTGATGGTCTCGGCTTCGCGATAAGCTTCTGACAAGATAGCCCGCATATCGTTGTCCTGACGGCCGATCCATTCTTCCTTGCGGCCTTCGCCGAAGGAGCGGAAGGCCTGGGCGATCTGGTTACGTTCCTTTATCATGCGCTCGTAGACGCTGGCCGTCAGTTCCTCGCTGTAGCGGATCTGGCGCGGGATGACGTCGATGACCTCGATCCCGAATTGTCCTAACTGCTGCTGGGACAGGCCCAGGATATTCATGAACAGTTGGCGACGGCCTTTGGCCACCAGTTCCTGGTTGGTTTCGGTCTGGGTCAACTGGCGCAGCGAATCGGAGCCTTCCACGTCGCCGGTCTCGAAGGATTCGCGGGTGGTGGAGGTGTTAATCATGTTGCTGTTGCGGACGGCCTCGCGCAGGAAGTTGCCCGAGATGACGGTGCGTACCGAGCTGTCGATGAAGTTGTTCAGCTTGTTGTAGGCTTCCGGCATGGTGGTGAGCGTTTCGTAGAACAGCTTCGGGTTGACGATGCGCCAACGGGCGGTGGCGTCGACATAAATGAACTGGTTTTCCTTGGTCTGGATGCGTTGCGGCTCGCCATCCCAGGAGCGGATCTTCTTGCTGTAGACCACCACGTTATCGATGAACGGCGCCTTGAAATGGAGGCCGGCTTGGGTCACTTCCTCCTGGATGCGGCCGAAACGGACCACCAGGGCAAAGGTGCCTTCCTCGACGACGTAGAATGGCCCCATCATCAGGAACAGTATCAACAGTACGGCCAGTATGACCAAAATTGTAATCAGTTTCTTCATGGCCTTACCCCCGTGGCGCCGCCGCCCAAATTAAGAAGGGGCAGCACATTGCCGAGATTGTCGTCGATTAGTTCGATGTTGCTTTCGTTGACGAAGATGGCTTCGATCATCTCGTAATAGAGGCGCTCGCGGGTGATGGCCGGGGCGCGTCGGTATTCTTCAAAGACCGAATTGAAGCGGGCCACGTCGCCATTGGCGCGGTTGACGCGCTCGCTGGCATAGCCGCGGGCCACCTGGACGATGGCGTCGGCCTGGCCGCGGGCCCGCGGGATTTCGCGGTTGTAGGCTTCCTTGCCTTCATTGATGAGGCGGTTCATGTCCTGGATGGCCATGTTGACGTCCTCGAAGGCGGTCTGGACGCCGGCCGGCGGGATGGTGTTCTGCAGCTGAACAGCCACGATCTCGACGCCCATGTCGTAGCCGCCGAGGATTTCGTTCATCATACTCATGCCTTCGTATTCGATGGCCGAGCGTTGCGAAGCGATGACGTCGAGTATGGCGCGGTCGCCGACCAGCAGGTTGATGACCGACTGGCTGATGTCGCGGATGGTTTTATGCCTGTCGTCGGCGTGGAACATCCAGGCTTTGGGGTCGTTGATGCGATATTCGATGGTCCATTCGACGTCGACGATATTGAGGTCGCCGGTCAGCATGCTGGATTCTTCCGGGTAGCGCTGGTCGGAGTAGCGGGTGGCGATGCCCAGCTCCTCGGTGCGGAAGCCGAACTCCTCCGACTGGACCAGGGTAGTCTTGACGTTAAAATTCTTCTGGATGCCGAAAGGCAACTTGAAGTGTAAACCTGGACCTTCGGTGGCGGTATAGCGCCCGAAGGTGGTGATGACGGCTTGCTCCGTCTGGTCTACCACGTAAAAACTGCTCAGCAATAAACCGCCGACCAGAACCAGGCCGATAACCAGGATGACCAGTCCTGGAGTAAGGGCGAAGCGTGCCGGCGTAACATTACGATCTGCCATATCTTCCTCCAGCTTACAATGGTATCGACTGGGCGGTTCCTAATCAAGCAAAAAAGGACAATTTTGCTCGATTATGCAGTCAAACTGCTGGGCCAGCGCCTGGCGAAAAGCCAGTGGCAGTGGGGCCACCAGTGTGGCGGGAAGGGCCAATTCCAGCCCTGCCGGGAATTGCAGTTTCCAGGCATGCAGTAGGTAGCCACCCGGCAGGGCTGAGCCGCCGTATTTGCAGTCGCCGCTCAGCGGGTGGCCATGGGCGGCGCACTGGACTCGAATCTGGTGGGTGCGCCCGCTTTCGATTACTACGTGCGCCAGGGTATGGGTGGCCGTGCTGGCCAGGCTGGTCACCCGGCTGGTGGCGAGTTGGCCATGGCCATCGCTTGTCACCCTGGTCTGGCGGGATTGGCTGTCCCGGGCTAGCCGGTTCGACCAGGTGGCCTCGCCGTCCAGCTGGCCGTCGAGCAGGGCCAGGTAGGATTTGCGGAGTTGCCCGGCCGCCAGGGCGGCGCTGAATAGCTGGGCGCCGCGCAGGCTGGCCGAGATGGCCAAGAGGCCGCTGGTGTTGCGGTCCAGCCGGTGGAGGGGGGCTGGCCGGAAGGCCAGCGACTGGCTGACCTTGGTTGCCAGATAGGCCGCTGCCAGGTTGTCCAGCCCGTCTGGCCCGTGGGTAAGCAAGCCCTTTGGTTTGTTCACGAAGACCAGGTCGTCGTTTTCGTACAGGATGAGGTCGGTCAGGGCGTTGGCGCCGGCTTGGCCGGCCGCGGCTGGGGGCAGTGACTCGGGTTGGCGGCGTGCCTGCCAGTGCTTGCCCGCCGCAGCCAGCTGGCTGGCGCTCGCCGCCCGGCAGTTGACCAACAGACGGTCACCCGGTGCCACCCGCTCGGCGGCGCTTGTTTTTTGGTCGTTGAGGCGGATTTTCCCGGTCCGCAACAAGCGGTGAATCAGCGACAGGGACAGTTCCGGCAAGGCGATGCGGAGTATTTTGTCCACCCGCCGGCCGTTATCCTCCGTTCCTACTAGAAATTCCTGTCCACTCTGGTGCATTATGTCAGTCTAGGTTTATGCTCCAGCGAGGTCAAGTGGCTGGCCTCATCCCAAAATGATGAACGGTGGAAACTGGGACAATGAATAACGGTATCAGTCTTTTCGGGCTTGTCAATTTGCTTAGGCAGCCGGTGTTTTTATCAGCCATTACTAGTTGGTTTGTCGCCCAATTCGCCAAGGCGCTGATTAGCTTGCTGCGGCACCCTTCCGGCAGTTTCAAGGAAGTGCTCGTTACCCTATTCTGGAAAACCGGCGGCATGCCCTCCAGCCACAGCGCCCTGTCGGTGGCCATCACCACCTCCATCGCCTATACCAGCGGCATGTTGAGTGATATTTTTGTCTTGTCTTTCTTCTTTACCATGGTGGTTATTCGCGACGCTGTCGGCGTCCGTCGTGCTGCCGGACTCCAGGCGCGGGCTATCAATCAACTGGGCACCGAGCTGGCCAAGCATTGCAGCACGCCCTTCACGCCGGTCAAGGAAGTGCATGGGCACACCATGCCGCAAATCATCGTCGGCGGCTTGATGGGATTCTTCATCGCGCTTGCCGTATGCACGCTCTAAGCAAGGTAGAGCGGCGCGCTCACTGGCCGCAACGCTTGCTGCTAACTGGCTCGATTGCCTTATTGGTCGGGCTGGTCGGGCTTTTGTTGGCCTTTCATCCGCCAATGGCCAGCATGGCCCATTTGCCAAGGATGATTTGCTTGGCCATACCCGAGTCACCCGTTGACCTTGGTAATCCAGCGGCCGCGCCTGGCGCCATACCGCTACCCGGCCGGGCCATTCTGCAGTCCCTGGTGCCGGCTGGCCTCGTAACCCTCGAGTCCGCCGAAATTCCACTGACTGATTTCGTGACCACCGACCTGGTTCCATACCGGGAACTATCCGGCCGCCTGATAGCCGAGGATCCGCGTGCCTCGGCGCTGCTTGGCGCTTGGCCCGATTTTTTCCGGCGAAATTTCGATGGCCGGTCCTGGCGACTGGTCTACCTCCCGGCGGCAGCCCTGCCTGAGCTGCGGAACCTGACTGACGCTTTCAGCGCGGTGAACCTGGAGTGGCGCCATAACATCGATTTTTCGGCCACGGTCTGGCCGGTCTGGCTGGCGCTTGTCCTGTTTCAAATCTTGGTGCTCCTGTCGACTAGGCGTGCCCGGGACAGTTTGTTCCGGGTCGGCTTAGCCTTGCCCTGGCTGGCCGGAGCGGTGATCGATGGTGGCCTGCCGGGGGCGGTTCTTTCCCTGATCGTCTTGGCCGGCCAGGCCGGTTTCTGTACCGCCTTTCCGCCGACGCTCAATGGCCGGGGGCGTTTGACCTTTCATGGTGCCGGCCTCAAGCCGGTTCTCTTTTTGTTATGGCCCTATGCGGCGCTCAGTCTTGGCTTGTTGATTGCGGTGCCGCGGCTAGTGATCTGGTTTCTGCTAGCCGCTCTGGTTACGGGGCTGCTGGTCCGTTTCGGCACGGGCTTGTACCAGGTCGACCACTGGCGCGTCATCCATAAGCCGCCGCTGTTTCACCGTATCCTGCCGACGGCTAGCCGGGTTAGGCGGCATACAGCCTTCTGGCCGAGCTTGGTAGCCGGACTCTTGGTGTTGGTCCTGAGCCTAGTGGGCACTGCGCCTGTCTATCAGGCTAATTATGCGCTGGAGCTGGGCGACGCCCTGGAAAGCCAGCAACTGGAACGTGGTTTGCTGGAACACGCTTTTCTGCAGCTGGCATTACAAGACGGTATCCTGGGCAGTCTTGACCTGGCAGCCGGTCGTTATCGTCGTTACGCGAGCACCCTAGCCGAGAATGGCTCTAGCTCAATCGCGTTCCAGGATGTGCACCTGGCTGAGGTACGTGACCAGCTCGGTGTCCTTATCAGACAAGGTAACCTGCGACTCTTGCTGCCTGAAACCGGCCCAGCCTGGTCACCAAGCCAGGAAAGCCAACCCCAGTCAGCGCAAATGAGTCGATTCGGGCTTGATGCAATACCCTATTATATCTGTATACTAGGGCTCGTGCTGTTGGTGGCCTTCGAGGTCTTGACGGCCAGTCGCGCCATCAGGCAGTCCAGTGATCGAGGGCGGTAAGGGTATGAAACATATAAGATCATTTAAACACGGCGGAATAAGCCTGTCCGGTCAAACAGGGCGAGAGCTGCCCGAGATCAGCAATGCCTTTCTCCCCAATCATGCCTTAGTGGCGCTTCGGGAGCATGAATTCGAGGCTGAAACTGAAATTATCGTCCACGAAGGACAGGAAGTCTGCGAGGGGCAACTACTGGCCAAGGCTCTTGGCCGCAATGCGGTCAACGTTCATGCGCCGGTCCCTGGCATCATCCGCAAGCAACTGTCCGTCCAGTCCACCAATGGCTTCGTCAGCCGGGCCATCGTTATCAGCCTGGTCGGCAAATTTAACCTGGCCGGCTATCCGGCCGAAAACAAATTCTGGCGTACGCTGAATCGCAACGAGATTCTGTATATCCTCCAAGACCGCGGAATTATCCGGACTGCCACCGGCCAGGCTTTGCATCGCCTGGTGGCCGATCATCAACAAGCGGCCAGTTTGTTGGTCAACGTGCTGGATATGGAGGTCTTTTCCGGTTTTGAGGCGAGCATTCTCAACCAGTACACCGCTGAGGTCGTCAAGGCCTGCGCCATGCTCCTGCAGGCCAGCACCATGACCGAAGTCATCTTTGCCGTGAATGCCCAGGCCGGCGACTGCCGTCGCTTGCATGCCGAGGCGCAGGCCAACAAGTTGCCCTACCGGATCGAGTACTTTAGTCCCCGCTATCCGCATTTTTTCCCCAATCAGGTGGCCGAAGCCCTCACCGGACACAAGTCTGGCCTTTCAGCCCTGTTTGTTGAGCCGAGTACTCTGGTGGCGACCTATCAGGCCATCAATTCCAATATTCCATACCTCAATCAATTCGTGTTTTTGGGCGGCAATGCGCTCAAGCAGCCCTCCTTGCTCAAGGTTCGTCTGGGTACGCCCATTGGCAAGCTGATTGAGGAATGCGGTGGTTTTGTTGGCACGCCAGACACTATTGCCGTCAACAATCCGCTAGTGAATGGATATATCGAGGACCTTGATATGCCGGTCACGAAAACGACCCGAGCGCTGTGGTTATTAACGCGGCCGGAAACGCGACAGAGCCAGCAGGAAGTCTGCATGCGCTGCGGTAACTGCATCAAGGCCTGCCCGGAGCGGCTGAATCCTTACTTCATGAACACCTTCATCATGGCCGGACAAGCCAGTTTGGTAACGGCGCAATTAGAGCGCTGTTCCGGCTGCGCAGCCTGTTCTTATGTCTGTTCATCGCGAATTCCCTTGTCTGTTCATTTTAAACAGCAGCAGAAAGCTGGAGCGACCCATGAAAACTGAAGTTCTGCCGGAAAAAGTACCTCCGCACGTCCATCGCAGCCAAACCAGCCTCCAGACTATCCGGGTCTGCCTCCTTACCTTGTTGCCGGCTGCAGTCTGGTCGGTGCTGTTGTTTGGCTGGCCGGCTGCTCAAGTCTGGCTAATTTCGATACTGGCGGCGGCGGTAACCGAGGTGGCTGCCAATTACGCGCTCACCAGACGTTTCAAGCTGCATGAATCGGCCATTTTAACGGGCTGCCTCATTGCCTTGGCCATGCCGCCGGAAGTCCCCTGGTATGTCCCGGCCATGGCTACGGTCTTCGCCCTGGCAGTCGTAAAGCATTTTTTTGGCGGTACCGGCGCCAACTGGATGAATCCGGCCATGGCTGGGGTCGCTTTCGCTTTTCTCAACTGGCCAGCTTTCATGCTGGTCAACTTGAACCAGTTGGGGTTGACTAGTTCTGGTTTCGCCACCCGGGCGACGCCCTTCCTCCAAAACATCCTGGCGAATAGCAGCGTGGTAGCCAGTGCCGGCGGGTTAAGCGTCAGCTCCATCGACCGTTTGGTGACGGGGTTTCTGAACGATGGATTATTTAACTTGCTGAATGCCAAGCTACCCGAAGGCTATATTGATTCCTTGCTTGGTTTTAACGCCGCCAGTATTGGCGGCAGCGGCACCCTGTTCATTATTATCGGTTCGATCATCATGATAGCGCGCCGCTCGGTTAAGCTGGAAATACCACTGGCTATGCTGCTGGTATATGGCCTGCTGATGCGCTTGATCGGCGCTGGTCTGGTCGATGTGTTCTTACTCGATAACAACATCCTGCTGGGTTTGACCAGTGGCGGTCTTTTGCTGACCGGTTTCTATTACGCCACCGATCCCGTAACTTCACCAGTCCGACGATCCGGGATGATCCTGTACGGCTTAATCATCGGTGGCTTGTTTTTTGTCTTCGCCCGCTGGAAAACGTACATCGAAGGCGCGGCTTTCGCCATTATAATCGCCAATACCCTGGTTTCCACGATTGATCGATTGGCAATGCCGAGTGTTTTCAAGAAGGTTGGCAACCGATGACCAAACGTGACTGGCTAATCGCGGGTACTACCAGTATCGCTTTATTGGGATTCCTGGCGCTGGCCACGCTCTTTGCCTTGTACTCGAACGGCTACGCCAGCGCGTTTATCACGGAGCGCGCCAGGTTGGCCGGAGCGGGCGACGGCGACGAACCGGCCAGTCTGGCTGCACCAGGCCGATTCAGCTTTATCAGGCAAGGACCGATCTTGGCTTATCTGGTTAGCGGCGAGGAGTCTCTGGTTTTCAGCGCCTTGGCGTTAGAAGGAACCTATACCGTGTATGTATTGCGTTGCGACGCTAACGGAAAAGTAATCAGCGGCCTGCCTTTGTATGCCCGCGGTGACAATCAATTACGTCAAGCCTTCAACCAACGAGTGGCTGTATCCAGTGCCGGTGATGGTGTCACCGCCCTTACCGGGGACACCATCACCGGGTCCGTCCTGACTGGATACGCTGGCCGTATTTGGCTCGACTTGGCGTCCGCGGCTAAACAAGCCACCTTGGGATTGATGGAGGTTAGCGATGGTAACTGAAGCGCTGGGCCAGGCGCCTGGCCGGGAGCGATTTATCCTGGTTGCCGCCCTGATGCCTTTGCTGGTCGCGGCTAATTCCTTGCAGACTGGCTTGGTGTTAGGACTGATGTACTTGGTTTTCTATGGTTTCGTCATATTTTTCGCCCGGGTGGCGGTTTTCTTCCAGAAGCGACTGCTTTTTTTTACGCTCGAATGCCTGGCGGCGGCGCTACTGTTGTCTTTGATTCTGTCATTATTGAGAATTATCTCGCCTTTTTTATTTGAGTCGATCTACCCGTCGGTTTTCATGTTCATGGTTCTGCCGCCGGTCTTGTCGGCCTGGCTGGAGGGAGTGGCCCCGACAGACCCCGATGCTCTTTGGCAGGGCCTTCGGGATGGCGCCGTTTCGGGCTTATTGTTGGCTGGTTTTGGTTTGATCCGCGAATTCCTGGCTGGCGGCGGCATTGCCTCCTTCGGTCAGGCTAGTGGGTTGTCAGCCATCTGGTTGCCCTTCATGCTCCAGCCGGCCGGAGCCTTTATACTCATGGCCATTATTTTGGCTCTGCTCAGTTTTATTTCCAGAAAAATGGGGAGAGACTAATGCTCCAGCTGACAAGTACTGTTTTTTACGCAGTTTTTGCGCTTAATATTTTCCTGAATTGGGGAGCCCTCTCTTCAAAAAGCCGCCGCCCGCAGCATAGCCTCAAAAGCTGTCTGGTACTGGCGCTTCTGACGGCCGCCCTTTCTCTTGTATTTCTGTTAAGCGGCCGTTTATTGCTTGAGCCAGCCGGATTACTCACCTTAACGCCGTTGTTACTGGGAGTCTTAATCGCAAGCGCTTATGCACTGCATTATGTCTACCTCAAAAAAATCAAGAAAAGCAGCCAACCATTCCGGGTGCAGCCAGCGGATTTACCGCTTTCGCTGTTGATCTATCTAGCCAGCCTGGTTTCATACCATGCGACAGCGGCCTGGGCCGTGGCGCTGAGCGCGGTAATGGCCGTACTGGGTTATTTTGCGGCCTCGGTCCTGATATTCGATATTATGGAGCGAATGGAGTTGAATGCCTTACCCGCCGCGGTGCGTGGCCGGCCCGTCCTCTTGATGACCATCGGTCTGGTTGCCATGGCCTTCTCCGGCCTGAATGGACTTCTGGCGTATGGTCTTATTTCGGGTATCCAGTAACGGTAGGCGCTGGTTTGTTCAGGGCAAAGAGCCGAGCGTTTTCAAGGAGAATGCCGGTTTTTCTATTGCGGATTTTTGGAATTGTGTTTATGCTGGCGTGACGGGAAAAGGTGGGGCATGCATCGAAAAATGTTGATACTGGGTATGTATAATCATCTTCCCGCCGGAATTAGTGATTCAGTAGTCGAGGAAGTATACCAGTCCTGCTACCGTCCCTTTCTGTCCACGCTCAACCGCTTTCCTGAAATTTCCGTAACCCTGCATTTTTCAGGCAGCCTTCTACAGCGCCTGGAGGTTAGGCATCCGGAATTTTTCATGCTGCTGGAAGAACTGATTGGCAAGCGCCAGATTGAATTATTGGGTGGTGCCTTCCACGAACCCATCTTGCCCTTGATTCCCCATTCAGACCGCCTGGGGCAGATCGAATTGCTAACCACTTATTTACGCAAGAAATTCGGCAAGCGTTCCCGTGGTTGTTGGCTCAACGAGTACGCCTGGGAGCCTTGGCTGGCTACTACCATGCAAACCTGCGGTATCGACTATACCTTTTTGTTGGCTAATCAATTTGACAAGGCGGCCATTCCGGTCACAACCGGCCGACCGGTCATTTCGGAAGATCAAGGCCGCTTTGTCAGCATCTTCCCGGTTCATGATTGCCTCTTGTCGTGGTCCGAACCCCGGGGCCTTGAGCAGGTCGCCGAAGGGCTGCTGGCGGATAATCAAACTGAGCTAGCCACAATTATGATGCCAGGTGAGCTGATCGCCCGGCTCTGGCGGCAGTCTGGTCTGGAGTCACCCGACTTGTTGATGGAAAAGACCTTTGCCTGGTTCCGGCGCAACGCCCTGGCGCTGGAGACGGTTACGCCCAGCCGCCTATTGAAAGCCCGGCATGCCATTGATCGGGCCTATCTGCCGGGGACCGCCACCAAACGGTTTATGATTTCGGTCAATGATGGCCATTTTGACTATGACAAGCATCATGGTAGCCTGCGTAGAGCCTTAGTGGCGCATCCTTGCGCCCATCTATTGTACTCGAAAATGGCCTATGTCCATATCCTGATTGGCCAATTGCGCGGTGACAAGGCCCGCAAGAAGACGGCCTCCGAGGATCTATGGATTGGCCAGGCGGCAGACGCCTTCTGGCATGCCCCATCGGGCGGCATCGCCGTGCCGGCTATCCGCCAGGCGGCCTGGAAAGGGCTGCTGGATGCTGAACAAAGCACCAGGCCCAAAGCCAATTTCAAGCCCGGCATCATCAACGCCGATATCGATTTTGATGGCGAGAAAGAATTCATCTACCAAGGCGTTGACCTGAATGCCTATATTCGAGGCGCCGATGCCGCGATTTTTATCCTGGAGTTGCTCAAGGCTCGCCGCAACCTGTGCGACATGTACCACCCCGATCCGGCCGCGACGGCCAGCCTGACCGGTATCGGCCTCGATTACCTGCAAGCGCTGGCTGAGGGCCAGGCTTCGCCGGCGGCTCGCCCTGTTACCATTTACCAGTTGATACCAACCGAAAAATCGACCGACAGCCTGGTGTTTCAAGCCGACAGTCGGCTGTGGGGGCTTTCGGAATTCCCGTCGGTTCAGATAACCAAGACCTATACCTTTGCCCGTAAAAAGATCGCAATTGATTATCAGTTCCGGAACACCGGGAGCCAAGCCAGCCAGTTTACTTTCCGGACGGCGGTTAATTTGGCCTACCTGGTGGAGGAATTGCAAGCCATCGCCATTGACGCCACTAGCTATTTTGCCAGTCCGGGGGAGGCCACCCGGCCTGGCCTAGCCCAATTGCCGCAGCCGGCCGTTACGGCCCATGCCGTGTCTTTTTTGGGGCTGGAGAGTTGTCTGTCTACGCGATTGAACTGCCGGCCCGACGCGCAGGCCAGGATTACCTTGCCCTTACCGTCCGACCAGACGAATCCGGTGCAGGGTATACCGGTTTCCCTGACCTGGGAATTGCACTTGCCGGTCGATGGCAGTGGCGAAGTCCATGTGGAACTTCAGCTTAATCCCTGATGCGGATAGCCTGATTCTTGCAATAAATAGGCGGAGCGGCTATTATTCAATCCATGCTTGATTTACGGTCAATGGCTTCCTTAAAAGGGAAACGGATTCATCTCGTCGGCATCAAAGGCACCGGTCTGTGCGCCTTGGCTGAGTTGTGCCAGGCGCATGGCGCCACGTTAAGTGGGTCCGATGTCAGCGAGACCTTCTATACTGATGCCATCCTGGCCCGCTTGTCCATACCGGTCAAAGTTTTTTCGGCTTCAAATATAGTCGACGGCATCGAGCTGGTTGTGCACTCCGCGGCCTACAAACCGGACAGCCACGAAGAGTTGCTGGCCGCCGCTGAGCGTGGCATCCTCGTCATCAATTACCCGACGGCCTTGGGGCTCATCTCTGGCCTGCAGGTCTCGTGCGCCATCGCCGGCGTTCATGGCAAGACCACGACAACGGCCTTGGCCGGCAGTCTGGTGCAAGCCACCGGGTTAGCGGCCACGGTGCTGGCCGGTAGCGCGGTCAGCTCTTTTGGCGACCGCTCGACGCTGGTTCAGGGTAGTGATTATTTTATCGCCGAAACCTGCGAGTACCGCCGGCATTTCCTCCATTTTCGGCCGGCCATCATACTGGTCACCAGTATCGAGCCGGACCATCAGGATTATTATCCCGATTATCAGGCCATGCTGGCCGCCTTCGTCGAGTTTTGCCTTTTGTTGCCCCAGGGCGGGCGCTTGGTCTATTGCGCCGACGACCCGGGAGCGGCCGAACTGGCTACCATCATGGCGGCACAACGTTCCGATCTGATCCAGATTCCCTATGGCTTTGAAGCGTCTGGGCCTTTCCGCATCACATCGTTGCGCCTGAATGCGGCCGGACTGCGTCTGTCGAGTAACGATTTTTGCTTGCAGGCCAGTGGCAGCCAGGCGTATTCCCTGCATCTTCCGGGACGTCACCTGGTGCTCGATGCCGCTGGCGCCATCGCCCTCCATTGCACGCTGATCCACGACCTGGCGGGGCGGGTTCTGGACAACGGGCTGTTTGCCGCCCTGGCCGCCGGCATCGCCGCTTTCAAGGGCTCGCGTCGGCGCGTCGAACTAATCGGCGAGGCCAACGGCATCGTTTACATGGATGATTATGCCCATCATCCCACGGCCGTTCGTCTGACACTGCAAGGCCTGCGGCAATTCCATCCCGGCCGTCGCTTGGTGGTCGATTTCATGTCCCATACCTATTCTCGGACTACCAGCCTGTTTACCGAATTCAGCCAGGCCTTTGCCGACGCCGACTATCTGGTACTGCACGATATCTATCCATCGGCCCGCGAGAACGCGCCGGACAGCTACCCGGTAAACGGCTTTATGTTGTTTGAGGCTATTCAGAAGCGCGGCGTGTCGGCCGTATTCTTCTCGCAGCCCTTGGAGGCGGTGGAGCACCTGCGCGGCGTTCTGCAGTCCGGTGATCTTTTTATCAGTATGGGCGCTGGCGATAATTGGCAGCTGTCGCACGAGCTGTACCGGCTTGGTGTTGAAGGGAGCGGCGCGTGATCAGCATGACGGGCTACGCCAGTCACCGTGTTTCTATTGCCGGTGTCAATTATACCATTACCATCAAGTCATGGAACAACCGCTTCCTGGATGTCTCGCTGCAATTGCCTGGTAGCCTCCAAGCCATCGAGCGAAATTGCCGCGAGGCTATCGAGCAGCGTATCCATCGCGGCAAGGTGGAATGCTCGGTGCGCTCCGATGGCAACTTGGCCACCAGCGGCGTGCTTGTCAACCGCGAGAATCTGGCTAACGCGCTCGTGGCCTTGCGCAGCATGCGCGACTTGGCCGGTATCGAGGAGCCCCTTACCCTGGCTAACCTCCTGGCTTTCGAAAATATCCTGCAGTTTGACAAGGCTATCGATGGCGATGAATTCTGGCTGGCTTTCCAGCCGGCCTTGGTTCAGTGCATCCAGGATTTTGACGCCGACCGCCGCCGGGAAGGGGCTGCCACCCGGTTGGATATTCAGGCCAAACTGGAAATTTTAAGCTCCGCCATTCAGGCTATCGGCCAGCAGGTTCCGGTAATGGATGCCGCCATTAAAAACGGGCTCCGCTCGCGCTTCGAGGAAGTCATGGGTTCCCTGGTCGATGAAAACCGCATCCTGGCTGAGATTGCGGCCTATCTGGCCAAGCATACCATCAATGAGGAGCTGGTTCGCTTCAAAGCCCATCTGGCGGCCTTTCAGGCGGCCATGGACGAGGTGGCTTGCGGCAAGAAACTGGACTTCATCAGCCAGGAACTCAACCGCGAGGCCAATACCATCGGTTCCAAGAATTGCCTGTCGGAGATGGCCCTACTGGTGATCGTTATCAAGGAAGCCGTCGAGAATATCCGTGAACAGATAAGGAATATCGAATGAGCGAACCAACCCGGGTCATCGCCATTTCCGGCAAGAGCGGCTGCGGGAATACCACGGTGTCGCGCCTGCTGGCTGAGGTCTTGCACCGGCGCCTGATCAATTATACCTTCCATAACCTGGCCGATGAGCTGGGGCTTCCCTTCACCACCTTGCTGGAAACCGCCAAGAACGATTTTTCCTTCGACCGGATGCTCGATACCCGCCAGGTTGCCATGACCAAGGCCGTGGATTGTGTTATCGGCTCGCGGCTGGCTATCTGGTTGCTCCCCCAGGCCGAGCTACGCGTTTTCCTGACGGCCGACCCCGAGGTTCGGGCTCGGCGCGTGCATCAGCGGGAAGGCGGCGATTTGGCGGCGATTATGGCGTTTACCCACCGGCGCGACGAGATGGATACCGAACGCTATCGAGCAATCTACGGCCTGGACAATAATGAATACGGCTTCGCCGATCTGGTTATCAATGCCACCCGGCTGGATCCGCCGTGTATCGTGCGCGCCATTATAGGCGCATTACCGTTGGCCAATAGCACTTTAGCAGGTTGTTGAAAAAGCCGGTTGCTTTCTCAACAACCTTAACAATTCCTCGCATAGCTTGCGCTATGCTGCGTAATTGTACCGGCTTTTGAAGTGTTGAAAAGCCGCATCCGCGTTTTTCAACACCCTGTTAGAGTGATTGCAGAATGGTCAGCAAGTAGTCGATCCAGCCGGAGCTTTCCAGGTAATAGCCCTGCTGGGTCTGCAAGAACTCAAAAAAAGCTTCCCGCCAAAGACCGAGCATCACGTAAGCCTGGCCACGATAGAAGCGCGCCAACGTGGCGTTGGTTTCGCTGCGCGGTAAGGACAGGAACAGCGTCAGGTTCCTAACGGCGCTGTCGTAATTACCGCTCTGGAAATCGCCGCTGATTATCTGGTGCAGCAAGTAGTCTTCGCCGGCCGAACGGCTGGCCTGGGCCAGGTCGCCAGGATACAGTAACTCCGGGCGGACTGGCGCGGCGGCTGGTCCAAGCCTGGCTAGTAGTTCGCTGATTACCTTTTCGGTCGGTGGACTAACGCTCCTGAGCTCGGTCTGGCCGGGACCGGCCAAGGCGATATCCTGGCTGACCCCCCGGTTGAGCACCAGGAAGGGGAGTGGCATGGAACGCGATACCGGGTTCGCTTCCGGCAGGCCGATCCGGTACAAACCGGCCTGGATGGAAATAGGCTGGTTGGTAGTATTCTGGCCGGCCTTGAAAGTGATGGTGCCGCTTTTAAGCTGGCTTTCAGGGATGGCCGCATAATAATAGGCGATGCCGGGAATTGGATAATCCAGAAACCTAGTCTCGCTCGCGTCAAGAATGGCGATGACTACGGTATTCAGCAAGTCCACCGCCGATTCGATCTGGTCGGTTGACCGGTAGAGGACGACGCGCCCGCTGGCGCCGCTACTGGTGAGGTTCAGCCTGACGGCATCCTGGGCAAGCTCGGCTTGCAGGCTGGTAATTTGGGGCTGAGCGGAAACCGCCGTCGCTTCGCTGATCTCGACCACCACCTGAACCGGCATCAGCGTCACATTGCGCAGCGGAATGAAGATTTCATAGAGCGTGCCATTGTCAGTCTTGGCCAACAGAAAGTAGTAATAAGGCGTTTCGTCCGGGATCGTGGCGGTGAAGGACTGGACGCCTTGTCCGATCTCGCCGATCTTGATGGCTCCCTGGTAGTTTTCCAGGCTTGGCAAGGCGGTGTGGCGATAGATGCTGTAGCCATTGGTGACATCGACGCTGTCTTGCCACGTGATGACCACCTGGGCACCGCGGCTGCCAACCCGGATTCGGTCGGCAAAAGGGGCAAAGACCGCTTCGGCCTCGTTGTCAGCCGCGGTTTCGGTTGCCGTTTGGTCAGCCGGTTGACTCGTCGTCTGCCCAGTTGGTTGATCGGAGGCGCCGCTGGGGTCTTCAGTGGATTGGCCTCTGAGCGGGAAGGTCAGGCAGCCGCAAAGGACCAACCCAAGGATGAGGCGAACGGCGAAGGGAAAGTCTGCTTTCATGGTATCTATACTATCGGATTGTATAGTAAAACTCCATAGCCTGACCTTTCTGGTCTGTCCTCTCGGGTACGGTGTGTGTCGGGCTGCTTACCGATCTTGCGGTTCGCTAAAAACCAGGGCGGTGAAGCCCAGCAATTCGGCGCCTGGCTGCTGCTGTGAACCGGCCGCCAAACCAGCCTTGTAGCACAAGTTTTCTAAAAGACTGTCGATGTCCCAGCCTTGCTCAGGCGCGACTTGAGGCAGAAAGACGGCGCTGCGGCCCCGATAGCGCAGGTAGACGCCGTGGACTCCAATCTGAATGGCGGAGAGGCTAATCGGTTCCAGCGGGCTGAGTACGGAAATTTCCAGCTTCACCGTTGGCAATTCGCTGGAGTCGAGGGGCGGGAAGCGTGGATCCTCGAAAGCGGCGGCCTGAGCCATGGTCTGAACGGTTTCCAGGATGGAAAGTTCGGCGCTCATCCGGCCGATACAACCCCGTAAGCGGCCCGCTTGATGCAAGGTTACGAAAGCCCCTCCCGTTTGGAGCACGGCCTCGCTGTAAGGCGGGTAGATCGGCGGTCTGTTCTGGAGCTTGGCAGCGATGGTTTCCCTGGCCGTGGCCAGCAAACTTGTTCGGTCAGCCTCGTTCAGTGCCATAGTCATCTTAATACCATCCTGCCGCCGCGTACTGCACAATCGATTCGACATTATTATCCCGCAGGATACCGGAATCAGCCTGGCCGAGCAGGCAGAATTCGCTGCCGGCTAGATGGCTCAAGCCAAGCACGGCCGCGATGCTGCCTACCGCGACGTGGGCATAATCGACCGTATCCCGGTACAAGCCATCCCGGTTGAAACGGCTGATGTTCTCGAGCATTTTCGCCGCCAGTTGGCTGGCCTTCTGTGGCAAGACTGACGAGGCGATGTTGCTGCTGCTGACCATAAGCCGGCCGGTCGAGCCTTCCAGCAGCAGGATGTCTAGGATATTGCTGACGATGCGGGCGATGGCATCGCCCTTGCCAGCCAGTAAAATAGGCACCAGGCTGGCCTCCGGGAACAGTTTTTTCATGAAGGGTAGCTGCACTTCGATGCTGTGTTCCTTCATGTGGGCGATATCGTCGATATGCACAATAGTGCTGCTGGCTAATATTTCGGCGCAACTGTTCTGATTTATCCGGATAGAACCGATCGGCGTATCGAAAAAATCCGATTCCGGTAAAATAATAGCCGGCTTGTCGTAGTGGGTGGTATCGGCCAGGATGAATATGGTATCGATGGGGTGGCGGTTGCCGGTAGCCGATTTCCAGGCAATAGCCTGCAGACCATGGATATAATCAAAACAGGCATGAGGAATCAATAAAGCCTTGGCTCCGAAGCGGCCCGGCTGGGCGGACTGCACTGCCATGGCAATCAGGTCGTCGAGGAATTGGGCATCGTCCGGGTAAAAAATGCCGGCGAATATCGGCTCCCGGTGCTTGCTGGTCGTATTCATCTGTTATCGTGAAAGTATAATTCATTCAAACTTCTTTACAAGAGCCAGCTTGCGCCAGTTTTTAACGGTATAGCCACACCAGCTGACCGGACGGTATCGTAAAGTCATGATCGGTTCCGACCTGGATGCTTGTTTCGGCGGGACCGCGCAGCATCAGGTTGGACTCATGGCTCTGTATCGCATAATCGCGGAAGTCGCCCAGAAAGTCCGAGCGCAGGCAGCGGCCGGGAAAGACCAGGTCGCCGGCCGCCGGTTCCGGCACGTCAGGCAGGGCCTTGCCGCGGTCAAAGGCCAAGGCCAGCGGAGTGGCATCGCTGGGCAAGCCATCCGGCGGCTGAGGCGGCTGGGAGCAGGCTACCTTGCCCAAGCCGGTATCAAGGTGTACTCCGCCCTCGGCTTGAGGGTAGACCGCCAGTACAGGGACGACGACCATGTTGCCAAGGAAGGTGGCGGCTTGGACGCTGGTCGGATTGCGCCAGACCAGCTCGGGGCTCCCCACCTGGAGGATGCGGCCATCCACCATGATGGCTACCTGGTCGGCCAGGGCCATCGCTTCTTCTAGGTCATGGGTAACGTAAATGGCGGTGAAGCCCAGACGCAGCTGCTCTTCGCGCAATTCCTGGCGCAGGCGTTGGCGCAGGCCGGCGTCCAGCGAAGATAACGGCTCGTCGAACAGAATTACCGCCGGCTTGGCCGCCAAGGTGCGCGCCAGGGCGACCCGTTGTTTTTCGCCGCCGGAAAGCTCGTGGATTTTTCGCTTGGCATACCCGTTCAGATCCACCAAGTCCAGCCAGTGTTGCACCTGCCGGGCTCTCTCCAGCCGGCCCAGGCCGGCCAGACTGTACCCGACATTAGCACCGACATCGAGATGCGGGAACAGGGCATAATCCTGGAAAACCATGCCGACGCTGCGTTCCCGCGGCAGGGCAGCGGAGATATCGCGTCCGTTGACGATCAGTTGGCCACTGTCGGCCGGCAACAAGCCGGCTATCATCCTGAGGATGGTGCTTTTACCGCAACCGGACGGGCCGACGATGGCCAACAGCGAGCCGGCCTCGACGGTGAAAGCGGCGTCGATGGTCAGTTCTGGCCAGCGCTTGCGCAGGTTTCGAACCTCAAGTTGCATCATGTGAATAATCCTTGATGAGGAAGATCAGCCCAGTCAGGATGGACAGTAAGACGGCCACCGCACAGGCCGTACTGAAACGATACGACCCGGCCAGCCGGTACAGGTAGGAGGCCATCGTCTCGAAGCCACTGACCGGCGCCACGATTTGGGCGGTGGCGTCGCCGGCGCTGATAGCGAAGGCAAAGGCCATGCCCGACAACAGGGCTGGCAGAGCCAAAGGCAGGCTAACCCGCAGCGCGGCCGTCCAGCGACTGCTGCCCAGGGTTTGGGCCGCCTGCGAATAGCGTTCGTCGGCCTTGCCCAGGCTGGACTGGATGGCCTTGAAGATGAAGGGATAGACGGAAACCGTCTGGACCAAGGCGATGACCAGGAGCGACGAGCCCTGCAGTAGGCTGGTCCAGCCATAACTGAGGACAACGCCGGAAATGGCTAGCGGTAGCATCGGCAGGACCTTAGTCAGGGTAGTGGCACGACTTCGGCGCACGGCCAGATGGAGGCCAAACCCGACCAGACCGGCCAGGGTGGCGCATAGCAAACCCAACAAGAGCGTGTTGAGTGCCGCCTGACCAAAGTGCGGGGTGCTCAGTAGTCGCCGGTAATTAGCCACACCAAATTCGCTGTGGCCCGTACCGGCCACGGTCGCGTTCCTTCGGCCGCTGGTATCGAATGATTCCAGGCCGATGGCCAGTAGCGGCCCACCCAGGAATACCACCATTACGAGGGCGAAGGCCAGGGCGGCCCAGCGACCAGCCCGGGTGCGGAAGGCGCTGGCCGGCTGTCGTGGCGCGGTTTCCAGGCGCAAGGGGGCATGCTTGTTTTCAAACCAGGCATACAGCGCTAGTAAGCTCAAGGCCAGGATGGTTTCAGCCAGGGCAAAGGCGCTGGCCAGCGGTAAGTCAAAGTCGAAGCGGGCCGCCCGGTACAATTCGACCTCCGGCGTCGCCACGCCCGGTCCGGCAAACAGCATGACGATGACGAAGCTGAAAAAGCAGAGCAGGAAGGTTAAGGAGGCGGCCGAACCGATAGCCGGTCCGATCGACGGCAGGGTTATGGTCCTGAATATCCGGAATTCGCTGGCCCCGAGCAAGCGGGCCGCTTCGGCCTGGCTGAGGGGGACTCGCTCCCAGGCATCGGCCACGAAGCGCATGACCAGCGGGAAATTGTAGAAGCCGTGCGCTAGGATGACGCCGCCGAATGAGTAGAGGAAGGTCAAGGGGGGCTGGTCCAGCGACAGCCAGTCCATCAGCAGGCGGTTCAGGTAGCCATTGCGGCCGTAATACAGCACGAAGCCGATGCCGACGATCAAGGCCGGCACGGTGAAGGGCACGGCCGCCAGGGCGGCCAGCAGGCGCTTGCCCGGGAAACGCCGCCTGGCCAACAGGAAGGCCGCCGGCAAGCCTAGCGCCAACGACAACAGACAGCTGGCCAGGGCTTGCTTGATGCCGAAAGCGAAGGAGTTGACGAAGCGGGTATCACGGACAGCCCGGCCCAAGTTGGCCAGCAGCCCGCCATCGAGCAAGGGCTTGAAAGCGAATAGCAGCGGCAGGAGGATCAGCCCGCCCAGTAGCGGCAGCAGCAGGCCGCTACTGAACCGGCTCGCCCAGCGCCAGCCTTGAATCCCGGCTGACTGTGCCGTCAGCCGGGCGGAGCCGGCAGACGGAGTTGTCAGCAGAGTCGGCCGGTGGGCCGATTTCATTGCCCCGCTTGCAGGGCGTCCAGGGCGATCCGGTCAAGGCCCTCTAGGGCCTCGGCCGCTACCATGAAACTGCGCTGCGGTTCTGGCGCCTGGCTGAAACTGGCCGGTAGCGGAATTTCCTGATTGACCGGATACATCCAGTTGTTAAGCGGAATATGTTCCTGGAAGCCGCTGGTCAGCACGAAATCCAGGAAACGGCGAGCCGCGGACAAGCGCTTGGTGCCACGGACGATACCGACGCCTTCAATCTGCAGCGGATGGCCTTCGGCGAATTCCAGCGCTTGATAGCGGCCGGCCGTCCCGTATTCGGCATGATAGGCCGCGCTGGTGGTGTACGACAGAACCAGTGGCGCCTCGCCGTTCTCAAACAGGCTGTAGCCGGCACTCCAGCCCGGCGCCATGACCAGGACCGACGGGGATAGGCGCTGCCAGTAATCGGCCAGGCCATCGCCGTAAATCTGATGGATCCAGGCCAGGAAGCCCAGGCCGGGGGTGCTGCTGCGCGGATCCATCAAGATCAGCTGCTTGGCATATTCGGGCCGTGTCAGGTCTTCCAGGGAGCGGGGTGGGACGGCCAAGGCCTCGGAATCCCAGATGATGGCGAAGGTGCCATAATCGAAGGGGGTGAGGTGCCAGTCGGCGTCGAGCCGCAAGCGTTCGGCCACCAGGTCGGCGTTTTTCGGCTTATAGGGCAGGAGCACATCCGCCGCCAAGGCCTTTGGCAAGAGGTGATTGTCGAGGCCGATGACGATATCGGCTTGCGGATTGGCGCTCTCGCTCATCAGGCGGGCCAGGGTCTGGCCGGCGTCGCCGGTATCGACCATCTCGACCTTAAGGCCCGTTTCGGCCTCGAAGGCGGCGGCGATGGCCGCGCCCGGTCCCCATTCGCTGACGAAGGAATCGTAGGTGTAGATGCGCAGTGGCTGGTCATCACTGGCTTTGGCGCAGCCCACCAGGCTGGCGGCCAGCCAGCCGGCGATGATCAGAGCAGGAATCGACATGGTTTGGGAAAAAATGCGACGAGTGTTCATTCGTCTCCCTCCGCCGGTATTATCCGGATCAGGTTGTACGGGTTTGTTCTCAGATATCCACTTCAACGAAGTATGGACACCACCCCGGCAGGCGCATAATAGACTGATAGCCAGCCAAGGTCAAGTCCAGGCAAAATTCGGACCGACCCTTGCGCCCTAACGCATTTGGCAGCATACTGGAGTCATGAATCCGACTCAACTACCAGTCTACCAACAGAAACAATCCATCCTCGACGCCTTGGCCAAGAATCAGGTCATCGTCGTCGAGAGTCCGACCGGTTCCGGCAAGACCACCCAGCTGCCGGTCATTCTCCATGAGGCCGGCTATGCCGACCATGGTATCATCGGCGTCACCCAGCCCCGCCGCATCGCCGCCATTTCGGTCTCTGAATTCATCAGTTGGCAGCTGGCCACGCCCATGCCGGGCCTGGTCGGCTACAAGATGCGTTTCGAGGATAAGACCGACCACAATACCAAGATCAAGATCATGACCGACGGCATCCTGCTCCAGGAGATGAAGCTCGACCCGCTGCTTAGCCGCTACTCGGTCATCATGGTCGACGAAGCCCACGAGCGCAGCCTGAACATCGACTTCATCCTCGGCTTGCTCAAGCGGGTGCTCGAAGCCCGCCCCGAGTTCAAGGTTATCGTCTCCAGCGCCACCATCAACGCCGATATCTTTCGCGCCTACTTCAGCGATTGCCCGCTGGTCAAGATCGACACCCAGATCTATCCGGTCACCATCGTCATCGATCCGCCGGCGCTGGAGGCCAACTTGGAATCGCTGGTCGCCAAGATCGAGGATATCGTCAACCGCATCGTCGCTTCGGAGCGGCCCGGCGACCTGTTGATTTTCCTGCCCGGCGAGAAGGCCATCAAGACGGTCATGCAGGTTTTGGCCGCCTGCCCGGTAAACGAAAAGCTGCACCTGATACCTCTGTATTCGCGCCTCGGCAAGGACGAACAGCAGCGGGTCTTCGAAAAGGCGCCGGAAGGCAAACACAAGGTCATCGTGTCCACCAACATCGCCGAAACTTCGGTGACCATCGACGGCGTCACCAGCGTCATCGATTCCGGTCAGGCTAAACTCAACTTCTACAACCCCAAGACCTTCACCGCCAGCCTGGTCGAGGTCCCCATCAGTAAGGCTTCCTGCAACCAGCGCAAGGGCCGGGCCGGGCGTACCGCCCCCGGTTATTGTTACCGCCTCTTCACGCGCGACGACTTCGAGAACCGGCCCCTGTTTACCATGGAGGAAATTTACCGCACCGACCTGTCGGAGGTAGTGTTGCGCATGGCGGAACTCGGCATCAGCGATTTTGAAAATTTCGACTTCATCTCGCGGCCCAACCGTTCCGGCATCCACGGCGCCGTCGAGATCCTCGACCTGTTGGGCTCGCTCCATACCGACCGCAGCCTGACCAAAGTCGGCCAGATGATGTGCGCCTTTCCCCTGCTGCCCCGCCTGTCGCGCATGATCGTCGAGGCCGTCCTGCAGTACCCGGATGTGCTCGAGGAAGTGCTGATTGCCGCTTCCTTCCTGTCCACCCAGAGTCCCTATGTCCTGCCACAGGGCGAGGAACTCGAAGCCCGCCGCGCCCACCATGCCTTCCGCGACCCGGCCGGTGATTTTCTGTCTTACCTGCGGATGTTCAAGGCCTTCCTGGCCGCCAAGCACAAGGCCAAGTTTGCCGAGCAGAGCTATCTCGACGAGCGTACCATGCTGGAAATCGTCCGCATCAAAGAGCAGCTGGAGTTGATCGTCAACAGCCTGGGCGTGCCGATCGGCCATGGCGGCTCCACCGAGAATTATCTGTGCGCCGTCAGCCGGGGCCTGATCCAGTTTGTCTGCGCTAGGGCGGAGCGGGGCGTGTTCCGCACCCTGATGGGCGAGCGGGTGCAGATCCATCCCGGCTCGGTCATGTTCAAGGAAAACCCGGAGTACCTGGTGGCCGGCGAGATCGTCCGCACCACCCGCATGTACGCCATGAGCGTCTCGCCGCTCCAGAAGCGCATGCTGAACCGCATCTCGCCGTTGGTGGCAGAACGGCTGGGCGGTGCTTACGCTGCCGCTGGCAGTCAGGCGCCGCGCGCCGAAGCGGCCGAGAGTCGTCGCGGTAAGCCGGGCAGCGCTCCCCGGCCAGCCGCCGAGAAGGCCAAGCCGGCCACCAAGCCGCGCGATTTTACCAACCATGTCAAGATCGGCTCCGAGATATTCGAAATCGTACCGGAGAAGAAACGCAAGAAGGCGATTCTGGTTTGGGAGAACTTCTCCAAGATTCGCGAATCATTCACCACCGAGACGGCCTTGGCCTACAAGGGCATGATCGGCGTGGTTATGGTGGGGCACAAGAAGTTGCTGGATGGCGAGAAGCTGGAAACGATTATTCGCATCGCCCACTGGCTGGAACCGCTCGACGATATGGAACGAGGCTGGCCCCAGAAAAAGCAATTCAGCATCCACGAGAACCTGGCCGCCTTGGTCGATGCCCTCGATCATGTGCTGCAGGTCTCGATCTGGAAGGCGAAGCAACCGGAGCTTGGCTTCGTCGCCTTGTTCAACGATGGCGAGGGTCTTTATCAGTTCCGCCTGTCGCGCGGCTTCCATACGGCGCTCAACGAGAGCCTGGCCAGCCTGGAAGGCCTGATCGACGAGGTGGCCGATAGCGCCACGCCGGCCCAGAAAGAGAAAGTCAGCGCTCTGTACCGCAAGCTGTCATCGTTCTTCGGCGATTGAACTGGTTTCGGCCGGCGGCCGGCCGGCGGCTGGCCGGAAAGCCGCGGCGACAGGCTGAAGCCTCAATTCTGACGGACGAACAGCAGCTCCCGGATGACGCGGCCATCGTTGATGGCCCGTTGTTCGAATTTGGTCACCGGCCGCCAACTTTCGCGCTTGGCCCAGAGTTCATGACGGTTAGTCAGCAACGGTTCGGTTCGGAACACTTCGAGAACCGATTCGGCGTATTCCTCCCAGTCGGTCACAAAGTAAATATAACCATCCGGCTTAAGTCGTGAGGCTAGCAGCGCCACGAAAGCCGGACGGATGATCCGCCGCTTGTGGTGGCGCTTTTTGGGCCAGGGGTCGGGGAAGAAAATATGAAAGCCGTCGACGCTGCCTGGCGCTAGCATCGTCTCGACTACTTCCATGGCGTCGTGCCGGCACAGCCACAAATTTTCGAGACCCTGTTCGCCGATCAGCGACAGCAGTTTGCCGACGCCGGGGGCATGCACTTCCAGCCCCAGGAAGACCGTTTCAGGTAAACTGGCGGCGATGGCGGCGGTAGCCGTCCCCATGCCAAAGCCGATTTCCACCACAAAAGGGGCTTCGCGCCCAGCTAGGCTGACCGAGTCCAGGTTGTGGCCGGGATGGTAGGTGCAGCCGAACCGGGGATACAAGGCCAGCAAGGCCGCCTTCTGGTGTTCTGATAGCCGGCCATTGCGGACGACATAACTGCGCAGGCTGCGGTCGTCTTCGCTCAGGCGCACGTCGAGTGGGTTAGTGTTATGCGCTTTGGTGTCGAGGGTCATTTTCTGATCCTGATTTGCCGCGTAAACAGACCGGTTTCTGCCGCGATATCAAAGGCATATAGCGTCAGGGCGTGGGCCTGGTTTCGCCACATGCTGTCTCCCCACAGGTTGTCGAGGGTATGCGAGCCGGAGGCGGTATTGACCGTCTTGACCACATTGCCGCCGGCATCAAGGAAGAATAAGGTGTTCAGTTGATAGCCGCTCTGAATCTCCAACTGGTTCACCGCCTCATGCTGCAGCGTCGGGAACTCGTACAGCGGCTTGACTGGCGCCGCCAGCGTGAAGTCTTGTTCGGTACGCTGGCCGGCCAGATCGATCAAGGTCAGTCGGTACTCGCCCCGCGGCAGAACCGCTTGACCCGAGGCTAAACCATTTTGGCCTAACCATAGTTGGTCGCCTTCCTCGCGGTAGTTCCAATTCTCGGCCGTGAGTTGCCAAAATAATTCCTGGCTGGCGTGTTCAATAAATAGCGCATCGAGGTCGTCACTGCCGTCGGCATCGCGGATATTGGCGAAAACGGTGAGCCGCTCCACGAAGCCGGGGCTGCCTTCTACCTGATAGGCGATTAGGCGGCTGTCGATGGCTAGTATCTCCGGCGCGCTGGCCGCGCAGGCGCTAGCCAGCCAGGCTGATAGCGTCAAGGCCAGCGCCAGTCGAAAAGTTGCTAGGCGTTTTTTCATGCCCGATTGATCAGCCGGCGGCCAGGTTACGGCAGCTGGCCACGACGGATTCCGCTCCCGCCAACTCCTCGATAGCCTGGGTGCGCAGGTTCTTCAGTTTCCAGGTGCCGTTCGCCTTGTCGCTTTCGTTACGGAAAACAACCCACTCGATGCCCTTTTTTTCGGCATACCCGTACTGTTGGGCCATCTTGCGCGTGTCACTGAACACTTCACAGGCTTGGCCAGCCTGGCGCAGCCGGGCCGCCAAGCCTTGATATTCGGCTTGCTGGTCGGCATCGAGGTTTAAAATCAACACGATGGCTGGATTGCCGACCGGCTTGAGTCGATCGATGGCTTCAAGCGCGGCGACTAGGCGATCGAGTCCAATCGCCGCCCCGACGCCCGGTAGCCGTTGCTTGGTATACAGGCCGGCTAAATCATTGTAGCGGCCGCCGGAACAGACCGAGCCGATATCCGGGATGGCGTCCAGCATGGTCTCGAAGACCACCCCGGTGTAGTAATCCAGTCCGCGGGTGATCCATGGCGCCAAAACCATCGAGTCGCCTAGCGCGTAGGCCTCGGCCATCGACTGAATTTCACGCAACCGGTCGCAGTCTGGATTGTCGCCGCCGCATAGGCGGGTCAGGTTGTCGAGGGTGTCGTTGAAGCTAGTGCCGGCGGCGATAAAATCGAGGATCAAGCCGGCTGTCCGCCCATCGGATAATTCGGCCAATTGGCGGCTGGTCTCGTCGCGACCTAGCTTGGCCAGTTTGTCAACCGTGCGTAGAATTTCAACTGATTTGGCTGCCAAGCCAATGCTAGCCAGAAAACGGTTAAATATACCGCGGTTATTAATGAGAATTTTCGAGTCAGGCGTTCCCAGGTCAATCATGGCTTGGCGGATGAGGGCAATGATCTCAAAATCGGCCGCCGCCGAGTCTACGCCGACGGTGTCGAAATCGGCTTGAACGAATTCACGGTATCGGCCACGTTGGGTGTTTTCACCGCGCCAGACCTTGGCGATATGGTAGCGCTTGAAGGGAAGGTAGAGTTCGTGGCTGTGCTCGGCCATGAAGCGGGCGAAGGGAACGGTCAGGTCGAAGCGCATGGCGACCTCGCGTCCGCCGTTGTCCTTAAAATGATAGACTTGTTTTTCGGTCTCGCCACCGCTTTTACCTAGGAGGATTTCGGCGTATTCCAGGATGGGCGTGTCGATCGGCACAAAGCCAAACAGACCAAAGGTAGTCGCTAGGGTAGCGCTCAGGCGCTGGCGCTGGCTTTCGGCTTCCGGCAAGAAGTCGCGGAAGCCTTTCAGCACTCGGGGCGTGATGATGTCAGACATATAAGTTCCTCCTCATGGCTGGAAACGGGTCGGTGGCGCAGTCGCTTATTCGCGCAGCAGCTCGGAAAGCTCGTCGCCGGAAACATGGTCGTCCAGGTTGGCCGTGTCCGGACTGGTGGTATCGAGCAGCGCCTGGATTTCCTGGACAAAGCCGCGGTGGGCGCGCGAAACGGCCCGCAGATCATCGGCCTTGGATTGCAGGAGGCCGCTGAAGGCCGAGTCGGCGGCCAACAGCTTGGGCAGGGCGTCGGCCATGGTGGCGGCCGCTCTACCCAGGAGCATCAAGTATTCGTTCCGGTCGACGAGGTGGCTGTTGGCCAGAACCAACTCACGGATGGTCCGGAAGGCCCGATCAGCTTGCTGGATGACGGACAGTACCGTCTCGCCCAGGATGTCGGCATCGGCTTCCAGATTGGCGGCATCCGCCACAAAGCCAATCAGGCTGTCGATCAGGAAAATATCATCTTGATAATGTATTACTTGGCCCATTGCCCTATTGTACACAGAGTGCCAGTGGCGGTAAAGAGCTCACGGGCTTTTCGGCCGGGCGCCGCCTTTTTGCTGCTTGATATCGGCCTTTCTTTCGTGATACTGTTACGGGCATTGTAAATGCTCCTTATCCAGCCGTATGGCTGGATCATAGACCACAGGGAGGACTCATGAGACCCTACGAACTTATTGTGATTTTTCCGACGGAAGAAGAATTCTACCGGGCGGGAAAAGAGGCTGTCGCAGCCGAAATCAGGACACTGGCAGGCGAAGTTGTCAGTGAAGAAGAAATGGGCGATCGCGCCTTGACCTATCCGGTCAAGAATCGCGAGCGCGGCCGTTATGTCCTGTTCAACATCAAGTTGGCGCCGGACCGTCTGATAGCCGCCGAAAAGGTATACAAGCTGAATACCAACGTGCTCAAGTACCTGTTTGTCCGGGTGGACGAGAAAAAGTAAGGAAAATCCATGGCCGATTTAAGCATTGCGGTCCTGGTTGGTCGCCTGACCCGGGACGCTGAACTGAAATATACCAACGGTGGGCAGGCGATATGCCATTTTTCGGTGGCTACTTCCAGCCGGCGCAAGAAAGGCGACCAATGGGTCGATGAGGCCAGTTTTTGGGACATCGACCTGTGGGGCAAGCAAGGCGAAACCCTTAATCAATACTTGACCAAGGGTAAGCTGGTAGCCGTTGAAGGATCGATGCGACAGGATCGCTGGGAGCAAGACGGCCAACCCAGAATGAAAGTCGTTGTCTCTGCCAATTCCGTGCAATTGCTCGGCAGTGGCCAGGGAAACAGCGCCGGCGGTGGCTATGCTTCCTCTGGCGCAGGTGCTGATGGCAATTCTGGAGCAAGCCCTAACGCTGCTGCCGGTGGCCAGGCTAGCGCCCGCGAATGGCAGGGCCGCAACCCCGCCCAGCCAGCCGCGCCCAACTCGGCTTCATCCGATACCTTTTCGGATGACATCCCGTTCTGATTCCATACTATTAAGGAGAACCCTATGTCCGATATGCGCAGTGGCCGCGATGACGATGGCCGGAGAGACGAAGAGCGAGGCGGCCGCGGTGGCCGCAAAGGTTTTTTCAGGAAGAAGGTCTGCAAGTTCTGCGGCCAGAAGCTGAAGATCGATTATAAGGATGCCGAGGTTCTGCGTCGCTTCATCACCGAGCGCGGCAAGATCCTGCCGCGCCGCATTACCGGCACCTGTTCCAAGCACCAGCGCGTTCTGGCCCTGGCCATCAAGCGCTCCCGCTCGCTGGCCATGTTGCCCTTCGTGGCCAACTGATTAGTCCTACCATGAATACGACGGCAGTCAAAGCTTTTCCGTTGTATAGCCTCGGTATGGGGCTGTTGGCTGCCGTCTTGTACACGAGCGGATTGGCCTCGTTTTTGTTCCTGTTACCGCTCCTGGTAGTGGAAGGAAGGTGTGGCTATAAGGCCATGGTAAGCGCCGCCGCCGCCGCGCTGGCGGTTTTCCTGATCCTGGCCTTGGTGTTTTCCTTCGGTGAAGGCAGCGTCAGCCTATGGCATGGTTTCTGGCTCTTTCTGCCGGCCATCGCCATGATCATCGGCATTACCGTTTTTGCGCATCCGGCTCTTCGCCGACTGGATTTTACGCCGCGCATCATGGTGCTTGGGTTGCTGGCCGGATTGGCTAGTCTACCCGTTTTGCTCCAGTTCGCGGCCTGGCCGGAATTCGCGGTTTTGTTGGATGCTATGCTGCAACAAATGAATAGCTATCTTAATACCGGTGAGATGCCGGTGGCCGATTTTATCGTCTTTTTTCGAGATTTTCTGATAGGATTTTGGCCGGCCATCGTTTTCCTATGGCTGTTTGTCAGTGTCTGGATGAGTTCGCGCTGGCTGCGCAACCGTGTGGTACGGGCTTCCCTCATTCCTGGGCAAGTGATGTCGCCAACCCTGCTTGAAGGGCTGGGACGCCAGTTGATCGGTACTGGGCTGTCGCCATTGTTGCATTTATATCGGGTACCGACCTATCTGGTCTGGCCGTTGCTGGGATCCTGGTCACTGTTGCTGGCTACCCGCTTTACGGCGATTGGCCCTCTCGATGCGCTGGCTACCAATCTGGCCTTCGCTTTATCTGTCTGTTACGCTGTCCAAGGTCTCGCCGTGCTGTTCGTGAAAATTTCGCGTACCCGCATGGCGCCTGCCGCCGGTGTCATCCTGATCGTCTTGCTCGTTATAACCGCCGTTGGCGGCACCAGCGGCTTGGTGATCGGGGTTGGATTGGCACTGGTTGGTACCCTCGAGACCTGGATACCGTTTCGAATACAATCCAAAGGAGAACAACCATGAAGGTTATTCTGAACCACGATGTACCTGGCTTGGGCGAACTCGGAGACGTGAAGGACGTCGCCGCCGGTTATGCCCGCAACTATCTGTTGCCTCGAGGCCTGGTCTATGCCTACAGTCCCGCTGCTATCGGCGTTTTCGAAAAACGCAAGGCTGAGATTGAGTCCCGCAAGGCTGAGAAACGTCAGACCAGTCTGGATCTTAAGACTCGTCTGGAAGCCGACGAAGTTAATCTCGACATGCCAGCCGGCCATAGTGGCAAGCTGTATGGCGCTGTCACCAATGCCAGCATCGCCGATGAACTCGTTAAAAAGGGCTATGATATCGATCGCAAGCGTATCGAAGTGCCCGGCCGCATCATTAAGAGCGTCGGCAATTACAAGATCATGATTCGCCTGTACGAGAAGGACGAAGCCACCCTTCGCCTGGTCGTCAAAGGGCATGAGGAAAAGGCGAAGGCTGCACCCAACGCTCCGCCAGCTCGCAAGCGCCGTCCCGAGTTCCAGGAGCCTGCCGCCAATGAGACTGTCGGCGTCGAAAGCCCGGTTTCCAGCCATGAAAAAAATTCCCCGGCCGAAGTTTGAACGGTAGATGATCCCCAGCGAACTCAAGGATAAAGTACCGCCCCACAACAGTGAGGCGGAACAGGCCTCGCTGGGGGCCTTGCTTCTCGATCCGGACGCCGTACCGCAGATTCTGCGTTATTTGCGTCCGGATGACTACTACATCAATGCCAACCGCCATGTATTCGCCGCTATACTGTCCTTGTTTGAGAAGGGCCAGAAGGCCGACTTGATAACCTTGGCCGATGAGATGCGGTTGCTCGGTACGCTGGATAACTCCGGTGGCGTGGCCTACATCGCCCACCTGACCGATACGGTGCCATCCAGCGCCAATATTGAATACTATGCTAAAATAGTATCCGATGGTTCGGTTCGCAGATCGTTAATCAAGCTGGCGGCCGTCATCAAGCAGTCTGCCCATAATGATTCAATCGAAACGTCCCTGATGCTCGACGAGATCCAGGAAAGTATTTTTCGGATTACCCAGAGTAAGCAGACTATCAACTACCGCTCGGTAAAAGAAATTATCCCTGATACCATGCTGCAAATCGAGAAATTTGCCAAAAGCAAGTCGCCCTATACCGGTATTCCGACCGGGTACACCGATCTCGACTCCATGACCAGTGGGTTGCAGAATTCCGAGCTCATCATCATTGGCGCCCGGCCTAGCGTCGGCAAGACGGCTTTCGGCCTCAATATTGCCGCCAACATGGCTTTACGGGATAATGTGCCAGTCGGCTTTTTCTCGGCCGAAATGTCCGACATGTCCCTCATGTACCGCATGCTGGCCAGCGAGGCTCGGGTCCATTCCGAGAAAATCAAGAGCGGACTGATTAAGAATAGCGATATCCAGAAACTTATGGAAGCCGCCAGCCGGATCTATGAAGCGCCGCTCTATCTGGTCGACGTCCCGAACATCAAGCTGCTCGATCTGCGTTCCCTGGCTCGGCGTATGAAGACCGAGCAAAATATCAAAATTCTGTTCATCGATTATTTGGGTCTCATCAGTCACGAGAATCCCGAATTGCCGCGCTGGGAGCAGATTTCAAGCATTTCACGTTCCTTGAAAGCTTTGTCGCGGGAGTTGAATATTCCGATTGTGGCGTTGGCCCAGCTGAAACGCGAGGCGGAAGGTAAACAACCTTCGCTGGCTGACCTGCGCGATTCCGGTTCAATTGAACAAGATGCCGATGTCATTCTATTCCTGCATCGCGAACGCGAGATCGATAAAAAGCAAGACGAACGTTCTCCCTATATTCCGACCGACATTTACATTTCCAAACAGCGCAATGGACCGGTCGGTAAATTTTCGCTCTTATTCTTCTCGAGCATAACCCGTTTCGAAAACCTTGAAAAAGAGAACTCTATACACTAGACTTGCCATGAGCGCTTAATTGTAGCGGAGTTGTCCGTTCCCGAACTGGATTCTTCAGTTCGATGCGCCTGGAAAGGATTGCCAGCATGGATGTTGAAAAAAATTACGATTTATCTTTTTTGGTCAGTGATACCGAACGCATGGTCCTCGAAGAATTGGGCCGACGCCTGGATGACGAGATTGCCGACGGCTTATGCGATTGTCAGGATTGCGTACTTGATATTGCGGCCTTGGCTTTGAATCGTCTTAAGCCGCGCTATCATGCCTCGTTGATGGGAACCCTTTATGCGCATGCCGCCGAAGAAGGTGAGTATGCTGAATCGGTTAGGCAGGCAGTCGCCGTGGCCATCAGCAAAGTGAAAAACAACCCGGCCCACAGTTGAGTGGTCGGCCTTCTGAGGAGCGCGAAGTTGGCTACTCAGGTTTCCAGAACGGCCGCTTTTCGAATCGATTGATAGCCGCCTGAAAAAATCATTTTAAACGGCTCGGTAAGGCTGAGGCGTTTAAAGTCTGCCTTGATCTCCAGGTACTTTTCCATAGTAATATGCAGGAGCCCGGTTTCGCCAGATTTGTAACCGCTGACCCGGAACTGCAAGCGGTTGGTATCAAGACCGCCGAAGAGCACCGTAATCTCACCGTCGGTGTCCGTTTCCTCTGCTTTGCTCTGCAGATAATATTTGATGACCTCAATCGTTTTGGGATCCAAATCGCTGCGCAGCACATTGACACGTTCAATCAATTCCGCGTATCCAACTAGTATCTCATGGCTTTTCGGAGCGTCGGCTTTTCCATGCAGCACCAAAGCCCGGTCCATTTCCGGTACCAGCCAGATCGGGCGCTCAAAGCGGCTCCAGCGCAATTCCAGCTGGCATTCCGGCCGGACTGTCGCGCCGCAGAAGCCGCAGATGCTGGCCAGAAATTGACCACTGGTTATAGTTGAGACTAGGTCGGCTTTCGAATCAAGGTCGATCATTTCCGGAATGTCCAACTCAAGTTCCTTGTCACAATGGCATTTAACTTTCTGGATCATGGCGGTCTCCTACTTTCCGAAAAACAAAATATCACCGATGGTGGTGAGAAGGAACAGGGCCAGCAGCGCGAATACCCCTATAAGCTGATAGCGAAATACGGTTTTGACTTTTACTGGTCGGCCTCTGACTAACTCAAGCAGGAATAGCACTATCCAGCCACCATCCAGAACAGGGATCGGCAGCAGATTCATGATGAACAGGCCGATGGACAAGATAGCCAGGAAATTGAAGGATGAGGTCAAGCCGCTTTGCAGGCCGCTCTCAAATCCGTCGGTGGCAACCTGGCCAACCAGCCAAGTAATCCTGGCCGGGCCTGACAAGGCCTTAAGCGGGTTGACTCCCTTGAAAAGCGTTGCCAGCCCGTGCAAGGTGCCGCCGATGTTGCTGAAGGTTTCCTTGATGCCATTCCCGATAGCCATGATGAAGTTGTCGGAGCGGATCAGCAGATCCAGGGTTTGCCAGCCGATGCCCAGATCGATGCCAGCTTCGCTGTAGCCTGGAACGATTCGTACAGTCAGTCGTTCGCCGGAGCGCAGGATTTCGCAATCCAGGCCGGCCGGCGTCTGTTCCTGTAAAAAGGCCGTCAGGCCAATGTAGTGGTTTATCGCTATACCAGCGACTGCAATGATCCTGTCGCCGGGCTTGATTCCAGCGATATAGGCCGGGCCATCCGGGCTTACGCTGCCGACGACCGGGTCGACCCAAGGATAGATGCCGATGCGGCCGGCGCCAGTATCGGTATCAAGACTTGGTTTCAGGCGGAGCGTGAGGTCGGTCTCGCCACGTCGGACCGAGAGAACGAGATCCTGCCCAGCGGACATGGAAACCACTTTCTGGATATCGCCGAAGCTGGCAGTCGCGCGACCATTGATGGTTGTGATAAAATCGCCAGTCTGTAAGCCAGCGGCGCGGGCCGGTAGGACAGTCGGCGTCGATAGGTAATCGTCGGCGACTATGATACGGTTGGGAAAGGTATGAATCGTTTGTCCAACCAGGGCAATGGTGATAAAAACCAGCATGGCGAAGATAACGTTGAACAAAGGCCCGCCGATGGAAATGATAATGCGCTTTAGTGGATGGGCAGAATGGTAACTGCCAGGCTCGAGCGGAAAGGCGTCGAGATTCTGTTCAATAGCCTTGCGGTAAGCTTCGTCGCCCTTCATCTTGCAATAACCGCCAATCGGAAGCATCGAAAGACGGTAGGTCGTTTTGCCGCGGCGAAAACCCCATAGCTTTGGCCCCCACCCGAGCGAGAATTCTTCTACCTCGACGCCACACAGCCGGGCGAAGGTAAAATGGCCGAGTTCATGCACAAAGACGACGATGCCTAGGCCGATCAAGCCGAACAATATGGTCAGGATAGTCATGTAAAATCCTTAAAGAATCTTCAGGAGCAATAGGGCAATCAGGAAGGGTAAGGCGGAAAATAAAATACTATCGAAGGAATCAAGAAAGCCACCTCTGCCGGGGATGATTTTCCCGGAATCCTTGACTCCTGCTGTCCGCTTCAAGGCCGACTCGAAGAGGTCACCCACGATGCCGGTGAAACCACAGACGAGACCGAGGCCGGCAAGGACAGGCCAATTGGCCGGTATGAAGGAAAATATCACCGGGCCGAGTAGGGCGGCGGCGGTGCTGCCCAGGAGGCCGGCTATAAAGCCTTCAAGACTCTTGTTAGGCGACACCTTGATGAAGCCCCGATGCTTGCCCATGGTAATGCCGAATAGCCAGGCTGCGCTGTCATTCGCGAAGACTATCATGCAGAACCAGAGGATTACTTGGCCGGCATGGAGTGGGATGGTCAGGAAAGTTAAGATGATCGCGGATGGAAAACTCAGGTAGACCAGCGAGAAAAGCCGTGTCTTAAAGGTTAAAAAATTCACGGGAAGCTCTTCGAGGCTTCGGGGGAAGGTAAATGAGATAAGATAATAACCGATAAGTACCGCTATAATCAGGCTGGCAATACCGAGTAATTCCAGGGCTGAAGCGGGGAGGAACAGGCCAATACCATGAATGCATAATCCGGGCAGGATCGCTAGGATGGCGATGCTTGCCGCTTGGGGCGCCGATAGTCGAGGATCGAGAATTTTTGCCAACTCAATGCCGGCCCCCAAAGAAAACAGTAACACGAAGGCCGCAATGAGGCTGAAATGGTGTTGCGGAAAAAATAGCGCCGCAATTATCAGAATGGGCAGGGCGATAAGTACCAACAGGATGCGAAACAGGATATTTTTCAAGACAGGCCCCCATATCTGCGTTGACGGCTGCCAAAATCAGCCAGAGCCACCTGGAAGTGCGCTTCATCCCAGTCCGGCCAAAGAGTATCTGAAAAGTGTAATTCTGCATAGGCGCTATGCCACAGAAAGAAATTGGATAGACGCCTCTCGCCACCGGTACGGATTATCAGGTCGAGGTCGGGTAAATCTGGAATATCGAGAGCCGCCGAAAAATTTTCCGGAGTTGCTTCCTTGACACCGAGGGTAATTAGGCGATTAGCCGCTCGTACGATCTCGTCGCGGCCACCGTAATTGATGGCCAGATTGACCGTCAGGCCACGATGACCAGCCGTTGCCTCGGCGATTTGGCTGAGGGCCGCAACCACGTTTTCCGGTAGACGGGCGCGGTCGCCGGCGTGCACCACCCGAATGTCGTGTTCCCTATAAAAGGGCAATTCCCTGATCAGGCTGCCAGGAATTAAATTCATCAAGAAACCGACTTCTTCGGCGGCTCGTTTCCAGTTTTCAGTGCTGAAGGTATACAGTGATAAATAGGTAATGCCTAACTCGCTGGCAGCCAGGACAATTTTCTTAGCGGTCAGCAAGCCTTGCTTATGGCCCTCGGTACGAGGCAGGCCGCGCCCCTGTGCCCAGCGGCCGTTGCCGTCCATAATAATGCCGACATGTCGGGGCAGAATAGTACCGTGCTGGGCCATTGCTCAGACTTCCAGTATCTCTTTTTCTTTTTCGTCGAAGGCCTTGTTAACGAGGGCGACATAGGAGTCGGTCAGCTTTTGGAGATCATCCTCGGTCTTTTTGACCTCGTCCTCCGGAATGCTGCCCTTGTGCTTTTTGATATCCTCGTTGGCATCGCGGCGGATGTTGCGTAGCGCGACGCGGTACGTCTCGGCCGTCGCTTTGGCCGCTTTGACCAGTTCCTTGCGTCGTTGCTCGGTGAGCGGCGGAATGGCAATGCGGATGACCTTACCGTCGTTGGAGGGGTTGAGCCCCAGATCCGACTTCAGGAGCGCCTTCTCGATCTCGATGATCAGGGCTTTATCCCAGGGTTGGATGACGATCAGGCGCGCTTCCGGAACCGAGACGGTTGCGACCTGGCCGAGCGGTGATTTTTCACCATAGTAATCGACACGGACTTTATCGAGGATCGCTGGAGAAGCCCGGCCAGTCCGGATTGAGGCGAACTCATCCTTGAGCGCGCCGAGACTCTTCTTCATTCGCTCTTCGCAATTGTGTTTTATGGTATCCATGCTGCTCTCCCGTTGGCCGGGCCGACAATACGCTCGTTCGAGTTGCGCATTGCCGGCCAGGTCTGTTTGCTTGAAACGTTTCGGCTTACAGAGCCTCGCCGACGCGGACATACGCGAAATCGGCGATGGTAAAATTCAGACCGCTTGATTTTTGCAGGGCTTGGGCGAAAGCGGATACCTTTTGCTTCTCGTCTTTGACGAATCCCTGATCCATCAGGCACATGTCTGACATCAGCTTGTTGACTTTGCCCTTGAGGATTCCCTGAATGACAGTAGCCGGCTTGCCTTTAATTTTTTCATCGCCTTCAACCTGCTTGGCGAAGATTTCCTGCTGCTCCTTGAGCCAGGCATCACTGACGCGGCTCTGGTCGAGGAACGTAGGATTGAAGGCCGCGATATGGAGGGCGACGTCATGAATAAAGCCTTTGATTTCAGGGTTGCTGAAGGCTTCAGCCTTGTCCGCCTTGGCCTTGACCACGACGCAGATCCGGCCTTCGCCGTGCATGTAGCTGTGGAGGTGCTCATTGGCAGCCGCGGTTTGCATGACGACGCGCTTGGGGGAGATATTTTCCTTGATGACGCTGGCGACATCCTTGACCATGGTCTCGAGTTCCGGTGTAACAGTGCTCCAGCCTTTATCGAGGCAGGTTTGGGCCGCCTTCTGCCCGAATTTAATGAAGTCTTCATTGCGGGCCACAAAATCGGTTTCGCAGGCAATCTCGAGTGCGACTAGTTTCTGGTCGTTGCCGGCCATGAAAATGCGGCCTTCATTGGTGGCGCGTCCCGCGCGCTTCTCGACACCAGCCAAACCCCATTCCTTGAGGGTTTTTTCAGCCTTGCCCATATCGCCGGCCGCTTCCACCAGGGCTTTTTTGCAATCCATCATGCCTGCGCCGGTTTTTTCACGCAGGGCTTTTATATCGTTTGCCTTGATTTCCATGACAGTATTCCTTATTTGGCGTAGTATTTATCGTCTTCAATAACCGGCTCTTCGGCTGGAGCCGCAGCTTCGACCTTGGTGTCCGGAGCCACATAGGTAGACGGATCAACTTCCACTTCTTCTTCAGCGGCCGGAGCAGCGGCTGTGCCGCTAGCCTGGGCCGGGGCGGCATCGTCATCCTGCAGGGTCTCGATGATCTTCAGGCCGTTTTCACTCTCGGCCTCAACCACGGCGTTAGCGATGATCTGGGTGAAGAGAGAGATGGAGCGTATAGCGTCATCGTTGCCCGGGATGGGGAAGGTGATGCCCTCTGGATTGCAATTAGTGTCGACTACGGCGACGATCGGAATTCCGAGGCGCTGGGCTTCGGCAACGGCGATGGCTTCCTTGCGGGTGTCGATTATGAAGATAATGCCGGGCAATTTATTCATGCCCTTAATGCCCCCGAGGTTCTTTTCCAGCTTGGTCTTTTCCTTCATCAGCTGGGCTTGCTCTTTCTTGGTGAGGCTGGTGAAGTCTTCTTTTTCGAGTTTGATGAGCCGTTCGATCGACTTACGAACCGTCGAGAAATTGGTGAGCATGCCGCCCAACCAGCGATTGTTCACGAAATACTGCTCGCAGCGTTCTGCCTCTTTTTGGATGGCCAGCTGGGCTTGCTTTTTAGTGCCGACGAACAGAACCGGTTTGCCGGCCACGACGGTCTTGCGCACCGCCTCGTAAGCTTCCTTAATGGAATTGATTGTCTTCTGCAGGTCGATGATGTGGATACCATTGCGCTCGGCGAATATGAATTTCTTCATACGCGGATCCCAGCGCTTGACCTGGTGACCGAAATGGACGCCTGATTCGAGCAGGCTCTTCATGGTGACTACTGCCACGTATTCCTCCCGTGACCCGTCTGTTGGACGGGTCTCCTTCGCTTGTTCTCGTCTAAAGCCGCACCAGGTGCGGCAGACGGAAGATTGGCATTTAAAATGCCGTCGGTTTTAACCCGGACAGATCAAAACCAAGTTCGCCCAGAATGACATAAAACTCATGGATTGGCAAGCCCATGATGCCGGAGTAAGAACCGTGGATGGCGCTGATAAATAAGCCTCCCATTCCTTGAATACGGTAGGCGCCGGCTACACCGCGCCACTCGGCGGAATTGAGGTACCAGTCCATTTCCGCGGCGGTCAGTTTTGCAAAGCGGACGCTGCTGGTGTTCACTATCAGTGCGGTGCGACCCTTCTGGCGATCAAGCAAGGCTAATCCGGTGTGCACCAGGTGCTCTCGACCGGCCAATTGTTGCAGCATAGCCGCCGCGCTGGCACGATCAGCGGCCTTGCCCAGTACCAGCGCGGGCTCACTGCCATTAGTTGATTGGCTAGGCGGAGCCGGTAATTCGATGAGCGTATCGGCGGCCAGTATCCAGCGATACTCTGGAGGGGCGAGGGGCAGTGCTTTTTCCGCCTTATCCTGGGCCAGTTTTTTGACTTGGCGCGCGGCCGGGAGGGCGGCATAAACTGATTCGTCGATATCGGCTGGGAATGGCTGGGTCGCAAAACCCAGCCGTAAAAGAATATCCAGCCGACGCGGCGAAGCGCTGGCTAAAGCGATTCTATCCATAGGAGTGATACTAACATGGTGACAAAACCTCAGCCTAGAGGCTTTGGCGATTGAGTCGGGGGATTAACGACAATCCCTGGCGGTTTGCGTGCTTCCATCATTTTGACTTGACATCAATCGAGCTAACTACTAGTATAGCAGTGAGCGAGCGATTAGCTCATATGGATAGAGCGACAGCCTCCGGAGCTGTAGGTGGTGGGTTCGATTCCCGCATCGCTCAAAAAAAAATGGCGACTATGTAGCGAAAGGGCCGGCCAATAATAGGTCGGCCCTTTCGTCATTATACTATGGCAAGCAGAACGCCGGCGCTTGGCTATAGGCGCGTCAGCAGGTCCGCCTTGGCTTTTTCGAATTCATCTTTGTTGATAGCTCCGGACTGCATCAGATTATTCAACTTGGCAATGGTGCTGAGGATGTCGTCCTTTGATTGTCCAGTCGGCGGCTGCTTTTGTTTCTTTTGGGCGAAGATGGTGCCTTCTTCGAAGAAGGCTTGAAAATCCCGTTTGACCCTTTCGAAATCGAAGCTGAACAGGCTGCCCTGTTTGCGGAAATGATCATCAAAAATATGGCCGATAGCATAGGTACTGGCGCCGGAGAAGATGACTTGCGACCCGACCCCCAGTAGGCTGCCGATTCCAGGAATACCCTTGACAAGACTAGCGCCGATTTTCCCGGCCATAATACCGGCCGACGAAGCGATCAGGGACGATATCATCGACTTCCCGCGTTCGAGGTTGAAATCAACTTGGTAGTGCTGGGCCAGCCGATTCAAGAGCTCAACTTGTATAGTGGTGACTACCGCCAGGTCGACGAAGGGGATAGGGATGGCGCCGGCTATCATGGCCAAACCCACATGTTCACCGATCAATTGTTCCGGCGTTTTGGCGTTGGCAGCCTTATCGCTGTTATTCTGCGCATCAGACATATTATTCTCCTGGAAAATACCGTACAGCCCAGAGCAGGACAGCTGTCCTGGGGGTCCGCGAATTTGATCCGGCAACGCCGTCTTGAAGGCTAAAGTACGAAAATTGTATTGCGCAGTCAACCAATTAATCGGGCTTGGCTTACGTAATTCATCACAGCGTGCCTTAGCAGGGTGTTGAAAAACGCGGATGCGGCTTTTCAACACTTCAAAAGCCGGTACAATTACGCAGCATAGCGCAAGCTATGCGAGGAATTGTTAAGGTTGTTGAGAAAGCAACCGGCTTTTTCAACAACCTGTTAGTCAGGCGGGTGCTTGATGAGAGTTGCATAAACAGCGGCGTTTTGGCTAGCAAATCACTTGTTTTATAAAATAAAACACCTACGAAAAATTAACCTTGGTATGTATTTAATTTTGTATATTGCTAACTGCTTCCCTGAATTTGCTATTAGTCTGTCTTTATTAGTAGGCATGCCGAGTGTTTTAGGCTTGGCATTTCTAATTCTTCAGGCGCACATCCTTGAGCAGACTCATTAGAAGTGCGCCAAGTACCAGCATCCCGGCCGCGAAAAGGAGGCTGATCGTAAAAGAGCCGTTGGCCGTGCGCAAGGCAGCCATCAAGTACACGAATACCACCGAAGCCTGTCCGCACAGCTGAATCAATCCATTTGAGGTTCCCTCTGGCGTCGGCTTGGCGATTTCTGAGGCATACTGCATGCCAATCGGATTGACGCTAACCAGGAAGACGCCAGTGAAAAAGGCTGAACTGAACAAGAGCCAAGGGCTGGTGGCAAACGTCAGGCCCAGTAGACCAGGGATGCCTAGCAGAAAGCCACCTATCAGGAAGGGTTTGCGCCGGCCGGTCCGGTCGGAAAGCATCGGTATGATAACGGCGCCTAGAACGCCGCCAGCCAAGAGCAGGGCTCCCACCGTACCAGCATCCTGAGGTGAAAAGCCGCGCGGTCGAATCATGCTCTCCGTCCAGGTGGTAATACCATTGAAAATTCCCAAGCCGATAAAGGAAATGATGAGATAGAGCCTGAACGATGGTACAGTAAAGGCATGTTTGAGACCATCGAGCATCAAGGCTCGGGCATTTTCTCCGTCGGGGCAGGGTGGACTGGCCGGTTTTTCGCGGGCCAAGAAAATGAACAGCAGTGCCGAGAGGGCGGCCATGCAGCCGTAGGCCAGTTGAATATCCGGAATGGCCATGGTTTCTGTCAGTAACGGTGTCGCGACCATGCCAATCGCGGTACCGATCAAGTTAGCCAGCGTTATCAAGCCGACCACGGTAGCCCGCTCGCCGGCGGCAAACCATAAGGCTGGCAGTTTTGTCCAGGCATTCAACAAGAAGGGTTGCGAGATGGCTATTCCTATGGTCGCCAGCAACACCAGCGTAAAGTTCGATCCCGCTAGCCCCCGCAATATGCCGAATAGCCCCATCAGGATCGCGCCAACCCCGACGGTGTTCCGGAAGCCGAAGCTGTCGATCGCCCAGGATACCGGAATGGACAAGGGTATGAAGGCAATCATGAAGCTCATCGCCAGGAAGCCGATGGCCAGATCGGATACGCCGTGAAAGCGGGCGGCTAAGCCGGTGATCGGAGCATAGCTGATCCAGAGCACTTGGATAGTCAGGTTGATGAACATAAAAAGCGCCAAGACTACCCAGCGGTAGCGGTAGACCTTGAAATGGGGGTTCATTGTTGCCTCGCTTCCTGGTCGCGATTCAGGCGATGATAGATTCCCCTCATGCGACGATGAATATCCTTGAAAACAGCGAATTTTTCGTTGTAACGGCTTGCTGCTCGGGCGGCCGGTTGGTAAGACCTCTTGAAGATCGTCAGACTTGGCAGATCCTGGAAGCGTAGAGCCCCCAAGGCGACGGCTGCGATCCAGGCCGCCCCGCGGGCATTGGCGTACACGGGATCGGCCAGTTGCCGTATTTCCGTTCCCAAGACATCGGCGAATATCTGGCACCAGACGTCGGACTGGGCGCCGCCGCCGACGATATTGATTGGACCGATAGGCTGGCCGGTAAAGCGTTGCACTGGCTGCAGCAACCAGCGCGTGTTCAGGGCAATTCCTTCCAGGAAGGCGCGGATGATATCCTCGCGGGTATTGCGCAAGGATAGGTTATGCAGGCCGGCGCGCAATAGCCGATCCTCAACCGGAGCGCGCTCTCCCCAAATCCAGGGGGTGTACAGGAGCCCATTGGCCCCGGCTGGTACCCGGGCGGCGATTTGATCGATTACCTTGAAAATATCCGGGACAGCCGCCTCTTGCAGGAGTTCGTCTTGATGGTAGAGGATGTTGTCGCGCAGGAAGGTCAAATTGCCGCCGGCCGTGGCTTGGAGTGCGGTGAGCAAATAGCGGTCAGGCAAGGCGCAGGGAACCGATGCCAAAGCGCAGCCGATATCGGTTTTTTTGGCAGGGACGTGCGCCGCCATCCAGGAGGACGTGCCGATGTACAAGTGAGCGGCATAGTTCTGAACCGCTCCCGAACCGATGGCGGCGGCGCTAGTGTCGATGGCGCCAGCCACAACCAGCGTCCCCGGCGATAGGCTCAGCTCGGTCACCAGCTCCGGTACGATCGGTCCCAGGATTTCGGTGCACGGCACGATATCGGGCAGTTTATCGGCCTCAATACCGCTGGCCCGCACCAAGCCGTCATGGTATTTGATGCATCGCGGGTCGCGGTTGTCGCTTACCCATGAGGTCAGAATCGAATCGACGGTGGCTACGCAACGGCCGGACAGACGCAGGTTGAGGTAATCGAGAACATTGAGGAACTTCCAGGTTTTCTCATATATTTCCGGTCGGTGGTCACGGATATAGAGCATATGGCCAGCCGGGTCTTTCCCGGTCATGGAAGGCATGCCGCCAGTCAGATGTATCCAGCGGGCAATACGTGCCAGGCTGGCGCCGTTGACAGACAGCGGGCCGCCAAACTGACGCTTGAGGGCGGCAGCGCCGCGCATGTCCATCCAGAGGATGCAGTTCATCAGCGGTTTTCCGTCCTGATTGATCGCTACCGTACCTTCGCCTTGCGTGGAGCAGCAAATGGCGCAGATGGTATGTGCCGGGACCACCGCTCGGGAAAGCAGGCGTTTGGCCGCGGTTAAAAAAGCCGCCCACCACGAGTCTGGCGCCTGCTCGGCCAAACCGTGCGGGCCGAGAATTAGCTCCAGCGACTCGGCTTCCCAGGCCAGGATGCGGCCGCGTTCCGTAACCAGCGCAACTTTCATACCTGAGGTGCCCAAGTCGAGGGCCATAATCGTTTTTTCTTCAGTCATGCTCGTCCCTATTGCCTAAAATCATCCTGCCTACCGGCAAGCGGCGAGTACCGTTTCGAAGCGAGCCAGTGCATCATCGATTACCTCGTCGCTGTCGGCCATCGAGGTATACATGCGGCTGCCGGCTAAGGTTACCAGTCCAGTGGCCGTATAGGCTGCCCCCATCTGTTCCATGATGTGTTTACGCGGTTTTAGCTCACGAGCCAGTTTAAGAGGGTCATGGAAATCTAGCAGCATGACCGCGGTGGTTTCTAGGTGGACGATCGATCCTTGATTATAGGTCACGAACGGAAGGTCATGTCGATCAATTATAGTCTGGAGCCCTTTTCGTAAACGGTCTCCCGCTCTCCCTGCTAGCACCGGGGCATTCGTGCGCTCCATTTCCAGCAAGGCGTAATAGCCAGCCGCGCAGGACAGTGGGTTGGCGGACAACGTGCCGCCAATATAGGCCCGTTCACCGGTTTTTCCGCCGAGGCCCGAGGCGAAGCGTTCAATAATCTCGGCTTTACCACCGACGCCGCCAGCCATCGGATAGCCGCCAGTAATGCATTTGCCGAAGACGGTCAGGTCCGGCTTTACCCCGAAATACCCCTGGGCTCCACCCAGTCCGACCCGGAAACCGGTCACCACTTCGTCGAAAATAAGTAGCGTCCCAAACTCGTCGCACAAGGCGCGTACCTGTGTCGCAAAATCGAAAGGCACCGGGCGGGTGCCGCTTTCCGGTCCCAAGGGCTCAAGAATGACGGCAGCTGTGCCGCCGCGCCAGCGATTCCGACGTAGAACTCGGCGCAGCGAGGCCAGGCTATCTGGCCAGAATTCATCCGTGGCCGCACTGGCGCTGCCAGGAATACCCTTGGCTTCCAGGCGACCAGTTCCGGGAATATGCAGGCCATAGACCATCTGATCCGACCAGCCGTGATAAGCCCCGCCGGCCTTGACCACCCGTTTCCGGCCGGTATAGGCGCGGGCGGCGCGGATGGCTGCCATCACACCTTCTGTCCCTGAGCCAAGCATCCTGAACATTTCAATAGAAGGCATGAACCGTTGAATTAGCGTGGCCAGTTTCAACTCAAATTCGCTAAACAAGCCGGTGACAGGCCCGCAAGTCTGTAAAAGCTCGCACACCTTGTCTCGTACCGGTTCATAATTGCTGCCCAAGATGGTGGGTCCACCGGCTTGCAAGAAGTCAATATAGCGGTTGCCATCAATATCAAGCAGATATGCGCCACTGGCTTTTTCCATAGCCAGCGGGAAGGGGTAATTAAATGCCAGGTTGTGTTGCACACCACCCGGAATGATGCGCCGCGCCGCTACGTTGAGGTTTTTGGATCTAGTGCACTGGTTGTCAAAGTAGGCCAGGTACTCCGTCAGTTTTTCCTGGCGCAAGGGGCGCGGCGGCTGGCTAAGTAGTGTCTTTAATTTGCTATAGACTTCGTGGCTGTCTGGGTACTCGGCTATGCCATAGTCGATGTTTGGGTTCATGGTAAGCCTCCTTTCGTTCAGCTTATTCTTGGGCAATAAAGCTTGGCTCTGTATTGTGTTTTTCGTAATCCGCCTTGAGCTTCGCAAAGGCTACCTCGCGGACTACAAGAGGAATTCTGGTAGTTGTCTGGCTAGTGCATAAGCTCAACAACCAGGCCAAGGCGCATTTTTCGAGTATCTCGACATTATGCACCGCCCGTTCCAAAGTAAGGCCGAAGCAGATGGCGCCATGATTTTGCATGAGATACGCATTGTTGCGGCTGCGGACTCGGCGGGCGACCAGTCGGGCTAGGCTGGCTGTGCCAGAGGGCGCGTAAGGAATCAATTCAATCGTACGCCCTAGAAATCTGGCTTGCTCGTCGAAGAGGGCAGGGATACCTTTCCCGGTCAGGCTAACGGCGCTGGCATAAACTTGGTGAGTATGGATGATGGCCATTACATCCGGCCGCATGCGGTAGATCGCGGAATGCATGGCGCTTTCAACCGATGGCGGCAACGGGCCTTCCCGTTGCCGTAACTCTTGATCGAGCTGGCAGATGTCCTTTGGCTGCATCGTCATATAATCGCTATTCGATGGAGTTATGAGCATGTCGTGCCCGTCAGGTACGCGAACGGATAGATTACCTCCCGTTGCCATCAGATACCCTTTGGTTGTCAGGTTGCGGGCGGTGGAGACCAAAGATTCCCGTACCACTTCATAGTATTGCACGTTGCTCCTCCATGAACTTTACATTGTAAAGATAGGATAGTTCATCATCTTGACATTGTCAAGATAAAGGTGTAGGACTAGCCATGGATCGAGATAACTATCACCATGGTGATTTGAAACGGGCCTTGATTACAGCCGGGATTGAGATTCTGACCCAAAGTGGCGTCGGCGGCTTTTCATTGCGTAAGGTCGCTATTAAGGCCGGGGTCAGCCATACCGCGCCCTATGCGCATTTCAAGGATAAGCGGGCTTTGATTGCGGCCATCATGACAGAAGGATTTTGTCGGCTCTACGATCGGATGTCGAGCGTATTGGCTGGTTGTGGCGCCGATGCTCAGAAGCGCTTGCTCGAAGCCGCCTGGGCCTATGTCGATTTCGCTGTAGCTGAGAAGGAGTTGTTTTCAATTCTTTTTTCGGGAATACTAGATAATGAACAGGATTTTCCGGAATATAACGAAATGACCCATCAGTGTTACCGATTGCTGTCCGACTCAGTGCGATTCTGTCAGGCTGCAAAACTGCTACCACCTGAACCCATCGAGCTTGCCTCAACCCGGCTCTGGAGCTGTCTGCACGGCTTTGCATCCCTGCTAATCAACGGCCAAATTTCACACTTGATACTTGAAAAGCAAACAATAAGGCAATTGGTCAAAAACCTGATCGTCCCCGTGACTGTATCTTAGCTTTTTACCGTGCCAGTATTAGGCTCTAATATCGATAGTATGGCCGTAAATGTCGTCTACCGGAGGCGGTGGCGGGGGGATGTCTTCCGCGGAGGGTAGCGGTTCCGCTGGCGGAGGTGGTGCTATTGGCACTTCCAGCGGTGGTGAAATTCGAGTGTCAATTTCTAGACTGCTCATGGTAGCCTCCTTTGCATATAATATAGTGTTATTCAGTCAGAAAAGCAAAAGGCACTGCCCCGAGGGGAGCAGTGCCTAAGCCGGCAACAAGAAAAACGTTACGGGTTGGTTGTGGTTGTCGAACCATTTGTAGCCGCGGCTGATAGTTGGCGGAGTTTGGCTAACAATTCCCGAGCCTTCTGCTTGACCACCGCGATATAATTCCCTTCGGAAATGCGGATGATGGCGCGTATGGCCGCAGGATCACGCAAGCCGTCGTTTGCATCGGCCAGTGCCTCTAGCGCGGCTAAGCTTTCATAAGCCAAGATGTTATCGGGCGCTAATACATCCCAGCGGCTGATGATGAAGGCAATCACCTGGGTTACGTCATCGTTCTCGACAATGCCAATTCTGCCTAAGGAGCGCAATGCCGCCGCGATGACCATCGGCTCGTTGTCCGCCAGGGCTAGTTTGATGAGCGTATCTTTCGCTTCCACGGTCTGGATATTACCGAGCAGTATGGCGGCTTCACGGCGGACATCCGGGAAATTATTGAGCGCCCGGCCCAAGCCTGCCGACCGGGTAATATCGAGAATGCCTTCAGTTGACAAGAACTGAAGCGTTTCAGCGATCTCGGCGGTAATGCGGTTGCCTTCGATAGCTTCGCGGATGTATTCAAGGGCAATCAGTTTCATGTCCTTGCTTGCGGCATACGCCTGTTCACGGATGATCATGCCTTCCAGCGATTGCTGCAGGTAAGCTTCCTCAACGGTTTGTTCGCTGCCGGTAGACTGGGCAGCGACTTGTGGCACCATGATAACGATCATCAGTGCAATTAGAAGTGGTACTCTTGAAGAGCGCATTATAACCTCCCGATTCATAGCCTGGTAATTTTCCATGCATTGTCAATTCTCTGCAACGTATATAGCACAAGCCGGTTGCCGCGTCCATCAAGGGTGTAAGCGCGGACGATATCCTGTGCCAAGAATTCGATCTCGTCCACCTTGTCATTTTGCCTTGACGGGTAGACAACATACAAAAAATAATCTCGCAAGGAGCGCAGCACAATTCCCTGACGCCTAATCACGAAGAGCTCAGAAAGCTCGGCTAAGGTTTGGGGATTGGAATAGAATTCGATATATGCAGTGGTCAGGTAGTCATACCAAGTACTGTAATCCTGACGTTGGATGATACTATTCAAATCTTCAATAAAACCCTTGATATCGAACAGGGTTGCTTCCCGGATTTCTTCACTGACCGATCCTGGGTCAAAAGATGGGGTATCAGGTGTGGTATCGACGGGTTCAACCGATTCAGTCGCCGTTCCATGTTCAGTTATAGTGGTACCGTCTGTACCCTCGGGCACTGTCAAGATAGCGGAATCTGGTTCTGTAGTATCAGCTGGCGGGGTGATACACGAAAAAAACAGTAAATTTCCCAACATCCAGGTTGAAAAAAGTAGTACTTTCGTTGGCAGCCGCGTCATAGGGGAATTATATACTCCAGGTGATTAAATGTCAAAAAAAATAACCTGTTTTGCACAAAAATAAGCGCCCCTCTTTTTATGGTGGGGCGCGTCTCACAAATAGTACGGATAATGCCAAAAAAACGATTGCTGCTCACCATTTTTTGCTGTATTATTGCTCTGATAGTATGAACCCCATAGATAATTATGTTGAGCAAATTTCCTCCTTGCACATTCAGGAGTATGATGATGCACCTGATGTAATTGTATCTGCACCGGCGATCATCCGCCTGTTAGGTGAGCAGTTGGTCGAGATTGAGGGCATGTATATCGCCTTGCCCTTGGACATGAAAACGGTTATTGCGGTTTCGGCACGCAAAGATACGTCGATCAGATTTTTTGCAGCTGATATTAATGAAAGAAAGCGGACAAATATTACAAATTTGAGATTCAAACGCGAGGATCGCTGGGCCAATCATGTAAAAGCGGCTTTTTACGCTTTTTTCAGCGCCGCCACGCCAGACCATGGGTATAATGTTACCATTCTTGGCAATATTCCCCATGGGCTGGGCTTTGGATCATCCGAATCGTTGGTATGTGCAGCTATCTGGGCTGTCGCCAATGTAACGGGTCAGGTTCGCTCGCCTGAAGATGTCGTGCGCATGGCATCCAAACTTGAAATTGAGTATTTTGAGAAGGATGCACCGCAAGCCGATTATACGGCACTGGTTCAAGCGCGCCCCTCATCGATGTTGTATGTTGATGGTGGCAAGGATTGGGTGGAGCCTTTGCCGTTTCTTTTTGCCGATTGCCTGATGGTGTTTACCGATTCGCGAGTACCCCGGGTTCCTATCGATAAAGAAATTGCCAAACGCTCCAATGATTCCCATAATATTGTCCAACTCCTGGGCAAAGAAAAGCGGCGGCTGCGCGATATTGATCTTGAGGAATTTGATGAATACACGGGCTTGATTCCTGAGAGTGCCCGCCGACATTCCATATTCATGATCGAAGAAATACAGCGGATTCGAGAAGCCCGTGACGCGGCCGCTAATAAGGACTTGCTCGCCTTTTCGCGTCTGATCAACAAATCTCAAGCTGGTTTGCGCAATTACTATGAAGTGTCCTGCCCAGAAATTGACTGGCTGGTTAAACGGGCCTTGGAAATCGACGGCGTCCTGGCTAGTCGTATGATCGGCAAGGGATTTGGCGGCTGTACTCTAACCATTATGCGCCCCGATACCAAAAGCGAATACCTCAAACGTCTGGATGAGTATGAACGAATCTTTGGATTCAAGCCCCAATATTGGGAGGCGCAATGTGGTTCCGGTTTGAGTACCTATGTTCCTTCCATATTAGCCCACTTATAGGGCCATCGTCGAGGCTTCATTGGTAGTCTGAGCCTTGATCCACGAGCATACTACAACTGCAATACTGGAGAAATATGCGGATTTTGTTGACTAACGACGATGGCTATGCCGCGGAAGGTTTGCTGGCCATGGCCAAGGCACTTTCCAGCCAACATGATATATGCATAGTCGCGCCAGATCGCGAACGGTCTGCCCAGAGTCATGCCATGACACTCCGGGATCCTTTGGTTCTGAAAGAGCACACTCCTGGCTACTACAGTTGTTCTGGTACGCCAGTCGATTGCGTATTGATGGTTCTGCATGGGGCTATTCCATTTATTCCCGAACTCGTAGTATCCGGCATTAACCAGGGACCGAATCTTGGAACTGACCTGATCTATTCTGGAACCGCGGCCGCAGCCAGACAAGCGATTATGGGCGGTATACCTGGAATCGCGGTTTCATTGGCCGATTTTTATCCGCCCTTCCAGTTCACCGCTCTGGCTACTTTCGTAGCGGTGAATCTGGATGGATTATTGGATCGCCGTCCAACTGATGCCTTTCTCAATATTAACGCCTCTGGCATGACGGGGAAAAACCTGGATCAACTGGCCTGGACGTTTCCCTGCCGACGGATTTACAAAGATACCTTGCATACTGCCAAGGGCTCGCGCAACCTAACTTTTTGCTTTTATACCGATGGCGATGTTATCTCGGTGGAGGATTCCGGCAGTGATGAGCATGCAGTGCGCAACGGATTGGTTGCTGTATCGGCAGTAGAGGTCTATCCGCGCTCTTGCCACGTTAATGAGGAGAGGAATAGGCATGAACAGGAATAGTCCAGGCCAGAAAGCCATAGACAAGGCCGTGGCCGAGTATAAAGCCGGCGATTATGAGGCTGCCCTGGTAACGCTCGCCGGCGCAACCGTGGACGAGGATGATTACCTCGATCTTGCCTACCTGCTTGGACTCTGCTACACCCGAATGCAAAAATATGATGAAGCTTTGTTATACTTAGAGCAACTCGTTACTTCCGGTGTAGAGGATGCCAGGATCGCCCAATGCCGGTTTTCATTGGCTTACATCTATTCGGTAACTGGCCGCAGCAAGTTGGCTGAGCTGGAATTAAAAAGGTTGCTTGAGGAATTCGGTGAAAGTGCCCGTACCTTTTCGGTGCTCGGTTATGCTTTCTGGGCTCAGGGCCGCAAACAGGAAGCCTTGGAGGCCTATAAAAAGGCGCTGTCCCTCGAGCCGAACAATAAGAGCGCTCTCAACGGTTGTGGCTATGTCATGGCGTGCCTCGATACCGAGCTTCCGAAAGCATTACGCTACTGCGAGAAGGCTATGGCAGCCGACCCTGAGAATCCGGCCTACGCTGATTCACTGGGCTGGGTACATTACAAGATGGGCAAGATTGAATCGGCCGCCCGCTTCGTCGGCAAAGCAGCGCGCAAGTTTAAGGGCCACCCCGAAATCGTCAGCCATGTCGATGCTATAAGGAAGAAAGCCCGCACATGAAACGGTCGGTCATTTTACTATCCTTAATCATTTCTTGCGCCTCAGTCTTTGGACAGTTCGCCTATCGAGTTACTGATCCTGCGGCTACGGCTAATTTCCGTATCGCCGTCGAGGCTTACCACCGTGGTAGGTATGGCGAGGCCATCATGCTCTTGGAATCGGTATTGGCGACGATCCCGGGGGATCCCCTGACGCTGTACTGGCTTGGGCAGGCCTACAATAAATCTGGCTTGTCTACGACGACCATGGAATTATGGAGTGATGCCTTGGCTGGTGACCAGCCAAGCAGCTACCTTGAAGCGCGCCTGGAATTATACTCCGCCATCACTCGGGCCAACCAGCGGCCGGTGGCTGGGCGCTATGTAGAGAGCCGTGCCATCGCTAATGATTCTCGGCAAGCGCCGCTTTTCTTACGCCCATCCTGGATCAGTACGTTGCCGAATGGATCGATGCTGCTTGTTGCCAATGGCAGTAACGAGATCCTGCGTATCAATGCAAATGGCCTGATTGTTGAGAAATTCAATGGAGGGGTATCCGGATTCGACCGACCCTTTGGTTTGTCCTTTATGGCTGACGGTCGGATGGTTATTTCGGAATTCACACCCAACCGGATAACGTTCCTATCCGAAAGCGGTCAAATTGCCAATTATGCGCCGATCGCGCGACCAACTGAACGGATCATCGGCCCTCAATATTTGACTACCGATAACGCGGATTTTATTTATGTCAGCGATGTCGGGCGCGCCCGGGTGGTGAAGCTGGATGCGCAAGGCAATTTTATCCAGGCCTTCAATGGGCAGTCCAGCGATTTTCAGGGATTGCGCTTGCCTACTGGGGTAGCCATTCTGCGCGACCAACTCTACGTGGCTGACGCCGGATTGCATTCCATACTGGTTTTTGACCTGTACGGAAATTTGCTTGACCAGGTCCTTCCCGGTCAATTGGTACGACCCGAAGGCTTGAATGTGGTTGCCGGCCAATTGCTGATTGCAGACACCAGTCGAATACTCCTGTTTGACCCGGCTAGTGGTTCCTTGCGTGAGCTCTATCGAACTGCGGAAAGCAATCCTCGCTTAATCTGTGCTAATATCGACGCCAATGGAGATCTGGTAGTAGTAGACTATAATTCATCCCAGATCATGCTACTGGCCGACCCGGTTACCATCTACGCTGGGCTATATCTGGACGTGCAGAATGTGTATGCCAATAACTTCCCGGATTTGCAAATCGATGTTCAGGTTCTTGATACGTATGGCCGTCCAGTTATCGGCTTGTCCGAATTAAATTTTTATTTATCCGAAATTGTCCGTACTACCGAGACCAATCGCCCTGACTCTTCCGGAATCAGGTTTGTCAGGGAGTCGATCCGTTCCATCAGCGGGTTCCGGCTGTCTGGTTCGCTAGACGAAACCACTGCCATTGACAATGTCTTTTTGCTAGAAGGTTCTGGCGAAATGCAAGCGAATCGGGTATTGATCCGGAATCAGTTGGTAAATCTGCAGGCTAGTTTGGGTGGTGCCACGACTACCAATCGCCTGGTCATCGCCAAGGCCACTCCGCAGCCGGCCACGGCCGGTACCTTGCAGGCTATGACAGCCGCCATTCTGGCTATGCAACCCGATACCACGTGGCGTTTTGACTCTGGATTGCGTTTGGCTGCCAATGAGCTCACCGGCAGCGCCAACCATCGATCCATTATCTATATCTCATCGGGCTCAATTAACGAGGATCTACTCACTGACCTCACTTTGATTGACTTGGCCTCTCTGCTGGTCGCCAACCGTATTTCTTTACATGTTTTGCATATTGGGATGAAGCCGATCACCGATGCTCTGCAGTTTTTGGTCGAGAAAACCGGCGGCAGCATCATGCGGGACAATGATCCGGAATCGCTGGTTGGTTTGGCTGCCCGCATTACGGGTCGCCCCAGCGGTGTGTATCGATTGGCCTTTTCATCAATGGCGGACCCCGGATTCGGCCGCAGTTTTTTGCCTTTGCGCGTCGAGGTTTATTTTCGGGCCAAATCCGGTAAGGTTGAAACGGGTTATTTTACGCCTCTCCAATAAAAAGGCCGGTTTTGCAACCGGCCGCCCTGACAGGCAATCGGATTTGATGCAGCAAACTGGGAGGGGAACTGCATCGAACCCGACACCCACTATATCGGTTGGCTGTCAAGTAAGGTTTACCGGTATTTAAGTTACCCACCAACAGAGCGGCTAATTTTCCCGGTCTTGGGCTGTGTGTTATTTTACATCAAGTCTGCCGGCATTTACATTGACATTTTCCGGTTTTTTCATGATGCTTAGCCGGTATTCGCTCGGATACAGATCTGCGGCCAATCGGCGGGCAGAATAATCTCGGTTTATCGGAGGCTCTTGTATGAAAGTAGCGATCAATGGTTTCGGGCGCATCGGCCGATTGGTATTTCAATCGCTTTGCGAGCAGGGATTGCTCGGCAAGGATAAAATTGATGTTGTGGCGGTAGTTGATATTTCGACTGATGCGCGTTATTTCGCTTATCAATTAAAGTATGATTCTGTGCATGGCCGTATGAATGCCGAAATAACATCGAAGAAAAGCACTCCGTCCTTGGAAGAGGATGATTTACTAGTGGTCAATGGGCACGAGGTGCAGTGTGTGATGGCCGAAAAGGAACTGAAGAACCTGCCGTGGGCGAAACTTGGTGTGGAATACGTTATCGAATCAACCGGGCTTTTTACCAACGAGAAGGCCTATGGTCATATCGATGCCGGTGCCAAGAAAGTCATCATCAGCGCCCCTGGTAAAAGCAATGACGCTGCCAAACCGATCAAAACCTTAGTGGTCGGTGTCAACGAGCAAGAATATGATCAGGCAAAGCATCATGTAGTTTCCAACGCTTCCTGCACCACCAACTGTCTGGCGCCTTTAGTGCATACCCTGCTCAAGGAAGGCATCGGCATTGAAACTGGTTTGATGACCACGATCCATAGCTATACTGCTACCCAGAAAACGGTTGACGGTGTTTCCAAAAAGGACTGGCGGGGAGGGCGAGCCGCCGCCATCAATATCATTCCTTCCTCCACGGGTGCAGCCAAAGCGGTGGGAGAAGTACTGCCGGCGACGAAGGGCAAACTCACCGGCATGTCGTTCCGCGTTCCAACTCCTAATGTTTCGGTAGTTGACTTGACCTTCCGATCCGAGGTGGAGACTTCAATCCAGGAAATCGATGGCCTATTAAAAATGGCCAGTCAGACCTATCTCAAGAATATTCTCGGCTATGCTGATGAGGAAATCGTCTCCACCGACTTTATTCACGATGCGCGGTCCTCCATTTACGATAGTTTGGCCACGCTCCAGAATAACCTGCCTGGAGAAAAACGTTTCTTCAAACTGGTTTCCTGGTATGATAATGAATGGGGCTATTCCAACCGGGTTATTGATCTACTGAAGATCATGGCCGGCATGAAAAAATGATCCTAAGCCCGCCAGTTCTCTGGCGGGCTTTTTATGGGAAGCCTGACCGATCAGCCGACGGTGACGCTTCATCGTGTATTGATCAAACAATTCGGAGTCAGATCATGATTAAGACCGTTCGCGATGTCTCGCTGAAAGGCCAACGGGTAGTGATGAGGGTCGATTTTAACGTACCCATGAAGGATGGCCAAGTCCAGGATGATACCCGCATTACCGCCGCTATTCCAACCATCGAGTTCATCATGGAGCAAGGTGCTAGGACGCTTGTTTTGATGAGCCATCTAGGCGATCCTGCTAAGGATAGCAAGAAGGCCAGAGAAAAGGCTGAAAAACAGAGTTTACCCTGGAATGAGTCGGCGTATATAAACGCCAAACATCGCCTGCAACCAGTCTGCACCTACTTGGCCGCTAAGCTTGGTCGGCCGGTAGTATTTGCCGGCGAGGATGGCTGTTTTGGCAAGAAAGGCTTCATCGAGGCCCAAGCCGACGGAACTATCATCATGCTGGAAAATACGCGTTTTCATGCCGAGGAAACGAGCAGTGAACCCCTGCAGCGTGATCGTCTGGCAAAAGAATTGGCTAGTTATGGCGATGTCTTCGTCAATGACGCTTTTGGAACTGCGCATCGCGACCATGCATCGACAGCCTCAATCGCCAAATTCATGCCAGCCGCCGTTGGTGGTTTTTTGATGGAGAAAGAAGTCGCCTACCTTGAGCCGATGGTTAAAGCACCACCCAAGCCGATGGTGGCTATTATCGGCGGCGCCAAGGTCAGTTCCAAGCTGGCAGTGCTGGAGTCTTTACTAAAGAATGCGTCGGCGTTGATAATTGGTGGCGGCATGGCCTATACTTTCTTGAAAGCCCAAGGACACACGGTCGGCTTATCCTTGGTTGAGGATGACCAACTGGAAACGGCCCAGGCCATTTTGGCTACGGCCTCCAAACTGGGTGTTAAAATCATCTTGCCGGTTGACCATCTTTGTGCGGACCGTTTTGAAGCCAATGCTGCGGCTATTAAGGTTGATGCCATTGATATTCCGGCCCATCTTATGGGTATGGATGTCGGTTCCAGGACCCTTGCCACCTATCAAGACGTATTGTCCAGTGCTAAAAGCATTGTCTGGAACGGTCCGCTCGGAGTCTTTGAGTTCGAGGCTTTTTCAGGCGGAACCGGCGAATTGGCCAAGCAGGTTGCCGCGGCGACAGACCGTGGTTGCATGACGGTAGTTGGCGGTGGTGATTCAGTGGCCGCAGTCAACAAATTCCAGCTAGGAAATCGGATGAGTCATGTCTCAACTGGCGGCGGGGCATCCCTTGAGCTGTTGGAAGGCAAGAATTTACCTGGAATTGATGTCTGTCGCTAATATCACACGCTTGGGGTAATGGAATGTGGCTGAAAATAGAACTAGGTCTCTTTTAGAAAAGGACGTAATATGAAACAGTACTATATGGCCGGCAATTGGAAAATGCATAAAACAATCAACGAATCCGTCCAATTGGCCGCCTCGTTGAAGCTTGCCCTGGCTGGAAGCAAAACAAAAGTTATGATCGCTCCGGCTTTTACGGCATTGGCAGCGGTGGCTGATGTCATCAAGGGGTCTTCCATTCTATTAGGGGCTCAGAATATGGGCCCAGAAGAGCAAGGTGCCCATACTGGTGAAGTATCGCCCCTCATGCTCAAGGATATCGGTGTTTCGGTGGTCATTCTTGGACATTCTGAACGCCGCCACTCCTATGCGGAGACGGACAGCCTCATCAACCGCAAGCTACTCTTGGCTCTGAAGCATGATTTGCAGCCCATCCTCTGTGTGGGCGAAACCTTGGCAGAGCGTGAATCCGGGCAATTGGAAGCCATTATAAAGGTTCAAGTTGTCGAAGGTCTCAAAGGCGTCACCCCGGCACAGATAGACAGACTGGTCATTGCCTATGAGCCAGTCTGGGCGATTGGAACAGGCAAGACGGCTACACCGGAGGATGCCGATTCTGTTCATGCCTATATTCGGAAGCTGGTTTCTGGTCTGTATGGTGCGGCTGCCGCTCGTGCCCTCTGTATTCAATATGGTGGATCGGTTAAACCGGAAAATACCGCTGAGTTGATGGCCAAGCCCAATATCGATGGGGCTTTAGTTGGCGGCGCTTCCTTAAACGTTGAGTCCTTCGCCTCTATTGTTAATTTTGGTCTTTAAAGCTGTGGCACTGGTGTTTCCTTGATTTTTACGCGACAGCCTACTTGCATGGGCTGTCGCTTTTCGGTATTATCTAGCAACTGCTTGGGTATCAGGCTATTTGAGTATTCATTTGTGGAGCTTACCTATGGGTGTTTTAGGTGTCATTCTGTTGGTTTTCTTTGCCATTGTTTGCGCGTTACTGGTTTTTATGGTGATTATCCAGGATCAGGAAGGTGAAGGCTTGGGTGGCATGTTTGGCGGAGCCAGCAATGCAGCCTTTGGTTCGCGTTCGACCAATGTCGTCGTCAAATTTACTTATGTGCTGGGCGGGCTGTTCTTCGTCTTGGCTTTTTCGCTGGCTGTCATGAATCGCTCCCAGCTGGGGGATGTTGAAACCACCGAAATCTTGCAAAACGAAGCCGCTGCCGATGGCTGGTTTACCGAGGATCGGGCAACTGAATTGCTCGATGGCGTAGTACCGGCTTTAAATGAGACTGAAGACAGCAGCCTGTTGCAGCCCCCTGCTTCAGACGACTGATTTTTGCTCATAGCTCTTCCGGTTGAGCATGCTGCAAACCATTTTCCCTCAAGACAGGATCTGTCTTGACCTTGTTGATACCGCGAAGCCTGAACTCTTCGCGGTATTAGTGTCTAAACTGAACCAAACCTTATTCAGGCCTTTGGATTTCATGATGGCTTGCAATGCTTTGCAGGTTCGGGAAGCCCGTCTTTCCACCGCGATTGGTAACGGTATCGCTATTCCCCATGCCAAAATAACTGGAATCAATGAAGTACTTGGTGTTGTCGGTATTTCGCGTACCGGTATCACATATAAGGCCAGCGATGACAAGCCTGTTCAGCTAATCTTCTTGTTGCTTTCTCCTGCTGATACGTCAGACAAACATCTGCATGCTTTGAAATTGTTGGCCACTGCCTTGGAAAAAACCACGCTTCGTGATGACATTTTGGCTGGCTCCTCGGATACGGCCCTGATTTGGCGTTGTCTGCAGGCTGCAGACGATGCAATTCGCTAAGCAATGGTTTTATTAGGCAGGCATCAAGGGTGGGCAGTGGAGGTTTACGGTAATCATGACTGACTTCTACGCCTTGCTGGGTGTATCGCGACAAGCCACAATTAAGGAGATAAAGTCAGCCTTTCGCAAGAAGGCTAAGCTTTTCCATCCTGACAAAATAGATGGTTCTGCTGAAAAAGCCAGGTGCTTAATCGAAGCCTACAGAACCTTAGCCGATTCGGTAACCAGGCGGGAATACGATCGTAAAACCTTCCTGTACCGAAGTGCTGAACCGGTTGGTACTTTTGAATATCGTACCTGGTTGCATCAACAGTTAAGGGAACATGGTGTAAGCGCCGAGTACCAAGCAAAATTGGTGTTTTACGATTTGTTGCACGGATTTGAAGACGAAGCTCTACAAATCTATGAAAAGCTCGGTGATAGCCCGGATCGATTGATGGTGCGGTTTTTTGAGCGTGAAGAGGCCATGGATGCTGAATTTTGTATCGTTGGCGAATATATACGCCGGAATCGATTCGTGGATGCCTTCAATGTCCTTTCCAGACTAATTCCGATGGAACAGGTTCAACCTGGATTTGGCTATTTTTTCGAGGTAGTACTCGAAGAATTACGAACCTTGGTATTAGATCACTTGTCCAAAGTACTCACCGATGTTGCATACCTTCAACTGATCGACCGGGCTTTGGCACTCCGATCCAGTGCGTATAATGATGCCTGCTTTCTGAAGCGGAAATCCGAGTTATTCATGAAAAGAAACGAACCCTATCTGGCAAAACGCTACCTTGAGGAGGCTATAACTGTTTACCCTGCCTTGCTCAAGCCAAAGCGTCGGTCACGACCAGGTAAGCCTAAAACGCAAATTGGTTCGACAATTTTTAACCATATACATACTTGCTTGTTTCAATGATTATAAGTACTATCACCGGGTGGAAGTAGGCATCGAGCTGAAACACTACCGGTAAACCGGCCTATGGAGAGGTATCATGTTCAAACGAAGATTAGCCTTGTTTATAGCAATCCTCTGTCAAGTATGGTTGCTTTCTGCCCAGGCGATAACCATGGGGACGCCATTGGCGACCGTTCGTCTTGTTAAGGTAGATGTTGTTACGGAACAGGAATTCAGGGCAGAAATAGCCAAGCGAGAGCAGTTGGAGAATCGTAGCTACAGCCAGGCAGACAAACAGACTGTCCTCAATGCCATGATCGATAATTTGCTTTTCCTGCAAATGTGCGAACGTGACGGCATCCGGGTCACCGATGCAGAGATTGAACAGAAAATTACTGAGGTCAGAAGCGCGAGTCCTTCCCCCCAGCAATTTGAAGCCACACTGGCCAGCCAAGGCGTCACTTTGGCTGATTTACGTACTCTTTATCGACGACAGTTATTGTTACAACGTTGGATTACCAGGACGCATGCCGCTGAAGTTGCCGCTCTCCCTCCGGTCAATGCCCAAGACATTTTAAGTGCCTATGAATTGCGGCGCGCCCAGCTTATCCGGCCCGATACCGTGCAAATTGCCTTCGTATTTTATGAATTTACCCAGCATACCGAAGAAGAGCGGCGCGCTGGTGCAGAATTAATGCGTAACTTGGCGGAGCGACTCGGCACTGGTTCGGATAGTTTTGATTCACTCCGGCTTCGCGCTAGCCAAGGCGGCTATCAAGCCAATCCAACACCGCTTTATGTCGCTCGGAGCGAGCAATACTTGCAAGCCCTGGGGCAGCGGTTTTTTGATGTAGTGTTCTCGATGCAGAACAATGCCGTCTCCGCTCCCTTCGAAACGGATCGTGGTTGGTGGTTGGTTCGTCGTGTTGATTTTTATCCCCAAAAGCAACTTGAATTATCCGATCCGCTTAACCTCGGGCAACCCGGTACGGTGCAAGATGCGTTGGCGATGCAGATTGCTCAACAGCGCCAGAATACCTTTTTAACCCGGATACTCGGTGAGCTAAGCGCGCAGTTGCGGACCCAGGCCGAAATCCGGATTGTTGGCAGGATGTAATGTCTTCACGCCGAAAAGCCCGTATTCTTGCGTTCCAGGCAGTGTATGCCTGGGACGCTTCCCATCTACCGTTAGCTGACTTGCTCAGTTTTTCGTGGGTTGATGAGGAAAAAATCAACAAATATGACGAGGAAACCAAGACCTTTGCGAGCCTACAGATTGCAGGTGTTATCGAGAAGGCAGCTGAACTCGATGCTGAAATATCCAATTATTTAGATCACTGGACCTTCGAACGCCTCAAGCGTGTCGATGTGGCCATATTGCGGACTGCAGCTTACTCGCTCCTCTATCAGAGAGATATTCCGGGGCAGATTACAATCGACGAGGCTATCGAGATTGCCAAGGAATTTGGTTCAGACGATTCCTATCGTTTCATAAACGGCGTTCTAGATGCAGTTTGGAAAAATCATCCTCAATGATCAAGCATGCCGACTAGGGATATTCCTAGCGGCTTTTTTGCTTGTAGCGACGCTCACTAGTTGCCATACCAAAGCCCAATCGTTAAATGCATTATTAGCCCGAATCGACCAACAAGGCGCTGCTGCATCAATCGACCTATTTTTTACCGGATATGAATTATCAGATTCAACCGAGCGGCGATTGCGCTTTCTCAAACGAGCTTGGGCGCGAAGCGCTTATTTTGCGCTCCCCTTAGCGGAACGATACGGCCGGTTGGCAGTGTCTGTGCCGATAGCATTACTGTTCTATGATATCTTTCTAGAGGCTGGGCGATGGCAAGACGCCTATATCGTCAGCCGTCAAGAGTGCTTACATGAAATACGCCCGGCACTACAGGCTGAGCTATTTTTGGCTGCCGCGGCGAACGGCTATCGGTTAACCGGAGAAACCCTTCTGCCTGACCTCATCACAGCTGCCCGGCAAGCTCAGCTGCCTGAGTTGACGATTCTGGCCGCCTTGGAAGCTATGACCAAAGGCCAAGGGGCGCTTGCTACACTCCTACTCACAGAAACGGCTACTTCGGATGTAGTTGTAGGGTCTGAGTTACTTTGGGATACGGGATCATATACTCAGTTGGTCCTATCCGGTTATGCCCTGGACGATTACGATGCCCATTTGTTACAAGCGGCAGCCAGCCAGCTACTCGGCGAACAGGATGCCGCGTTGCAGATACTGAGTAACCTTCCCGGGCAACCGGTTAATAGTCAATTTCCACCGTATATAGTGGCACTGCTTTTAGCGGATAATTATCAACGCCGGGTACGTGAATCGGGACTTATTATCACTACGCCTGCTCCACATACCGACTCGCTCTTTCAACTCGTTAGTGAGCATGAAATACTCATCAGAGCCTGGCATGAAACAACTCGTCGTTTATACAGTGAAATGCGTCAAGTCTTTCCAACAAATAAAACGATTTTGGCACATTACTTGAAATGGCTGCTTTCCACTGGCCAATATGCAGAGTATTCTGCAAGTTTGCACGAACTGGATGATGAACCGGCTGCTGCTTTCTGGTATCGATTGGGATGGCTGAGATTAACAGAGCGGCGCGAAACACTTGTCCCTTTCGTGATCGATACCTGCGCTAGCCTTGGCATTAATCAAGTTGATACCACTGCCGTTCTGGCAACCCTAATAGACTTGGAAGCCTGGGAGGCCTATCGCCACTTGTTCGCCCGGGTTGATGATAGAGGCGATTGGCGAGAACGGCCGCTTTTCACAGCCTATAATCTGGCGTTTGATGGTCTTTCGGAGCGCGCACTCGAGGAATTCCAACACTGTGCAGCGTTTTATTCGGGGATGGAAATCCCCTTTAATACGGCCATGCTGCTGCTGCTCCAGAAGGAATATCTGGCATCCAAGGATATGTTCATTGTTGCGGCTGGACAAACTGTGGCGCTTGAGCAAAAATCGCTAGCCTACCTGTGGGCGGCTCGCTGCATGCTAGCTTCCGGGTACATACAAGATGCCCGGGATTTGGCTGAATTAGCCTTATCCTTGGATCCGCAATCTGGGCAGGCGAATCTTTTTATGGTACGATTTGAAAGACCCTGAACTCTATTGTCGGGGCTATTCCCGTTCAGGGGCATTCACCAGGGATTGATTTTGCATGATGGAGCAGTAACATGATCAAACTAAAAAATGAAGAGCAAATTGCCGGTATCAAGCGGTCTTGTGATTTGTTGTCACGCCTGTTTGCCATACTCAAGCCGGCGATTCAACCAGGGGTAAGCACCGGAGCTTTGGATCATCTGGCTTTTGAGTTTATTAAGGATCACTCCGGCGAGCCGGCCTTTCTTAATTACATGGATTATCCCGCCAGCCTGTGCATATCCATTAACGAGGAAGTCATCCACGGTATTCCTGGCAAGCGTCTGATCCGGGATAGTGATGTGGTTGGTATCGATTGCGGCATTAATCTTGATGGCTTTTTCAGCGATGCGGCCTTTACGTCGGCCCTTCCGCCGGTTGAACCGGCCGCTCGGCAGTTGGTTCAAGTAACCGAAGAATGTCTTGACCGGGCCATCAAGGCTATTGAACCGGGCGCGCGTGTCAGTGCTATCTCTAGAGCGGTTTTTTCTCATGCTAAGGCCCATGGCTACGGAGTTGTTAGGCAATATTGCGGGCATGGTGTTGGGTTTTCCCAGCATGAGGATCCTCAAGTACCCAATTATGTCAGCGCTGGCCCGAATCCTAGATTAGTTCCCGGCATGGTACTGGCTATTGAACCGATGATTAATCTGGGTACTGGCGATGTTAAGGATTTGGATGATGGTTGGACGGTAGTTACTTCGGATGGTAAATTGTCAGCGCATTTTGAACATACCGTTCTGGTCACCGCAACGGGCGCTATGATCTTAACAGCGTGGTAGGGTTGTTGTTGAATTCGGCTCTGTCACTGGCTATCAGGTCTTCAGGTAATTAAAGTTGCTTCAATAATGTGATAAAAAAAACTTATCTTTTATGCGGGTAACAATTCAGGCTCAGAATTTTAAAATTGGCCTGAACATAAGGAGTTGTTATGTCGTTCACTAAAAAACTGTTTTCCAGGCGTTTCTTTCTTATTAATTTGGTACTCATAGGCATAATGCTAGGTTTTGGTAGTGCTTTCCTGGTTTTTACTAGTCTGGGGAACGGTAGAAGCGGCAGCCGTGTTGAAGTGGATGCAGAAACGCGGCCTGAGCCCGAAGCCAGCACCGCGCAAGCCATTTCGACCGCTGAGTCTTTGCAATTGGCCTTCAACTATGTGGCCAATACCGTCTTGCCATCCGTCGTGGAGCTGCAGGTTCTCATAACCAGCCAAGGGGCATCGCCTGCGGATCAGCAATTACCGTGGCGCTTCTTTTTTGGTGATCCAGGCGAGGGTGGTGAAATCCCTAGTATCCCGGATCAGGAATCGGAAGGACTAGGGTCAGGTGTTATCGTTCGGAAAACCGGCCGGACTGCCTACATTTTAACTAATGCCCATGTCGTGCAATCTGCCTCTGAAATCCTGGTTCGGCTTTTTGACGAAGACGAGTATGAAGGAAAAATAATTGGCATTGATGAACGTCGCGACCTCGCCTTGGTGTCATTTGAAACCAATCGGACCGATATTCGAGTGGCGCTCCTTGGTAATTCAGACGCCATTAAAATTGGGGATTGGACTGTGGCTGTGGGTAGTCCGTTTGGGCTTTTTTCTTCTGTTACCATTGGGGTGATCAGCGCTGTCGGTAGGGATGGAGGTCCTGACGGTAATATTAGTGATTTTATCCAGACCGATGCAGCTATTAATCGGGGTAATTCTGGCGGTGCTCTGGCTAACATTAAGGGCGAAATAATCGGCATTAACACCTGGATCGCTTCGCCGAGTGGTGGAAGCATCGGGTTGGGTTTTTCGATACCGATCAATAACACCAAACGGGTAATTGATGATTTGATAGCCCATGGCTCGGTCAGATACGGTTGGTTAGGGGTATTGCTACAGACTCTGGAGCGGGACAGTTTGGCTAGCCTCGGGATTCCCGATTCCGCGCGTGGTGCCATGGTTGGCAGTTTGTTCAGTACCGGCCCGGCTGCTAAAAGCGGGATGTTGCCTGGTGATTTTGTCACAGCTATAGACGGTCGCAGAATTTCATCAACCGAACAATTGGTTCGGATAGTTGGTGACTTGCCGGCTGGTACGGAATCGGTATTTCAACTGATTCGCAATGGTCGCTCCTTGGAAGTTCGGGTAAGCATCGAGGAACGACTCTCCAACCAAGATTACTCGTTTTTGTGGCCTGGACTAGAAGTAGCCGCGCTGAGCCAGGAGACGCGTAACCGCTTGCGCCTTGACACCGAGATATCAGGAGTCGTCTTGCTCAGTGTCTTGCCTCGTACGCCGGCCGCAGTGCTGGCACTACAGCCAGGGGATATCATTACCGCGATTAATGGTGTGAGTATTCGTAGTATTCTGGATTTCTACGTGCAGCTCAATAATCCTCGCAGCACTGAAGTGCGCTTTACCGTATATCGAGATGGTCAATCGGTTTCAACGCTTGCTATAGTCAGAAAGTAGTGTTAGAGTTATTGTTAGGTGATATTCTAGTTGAATCATGGCTGACCACACCTGCAGGATCGCTGGTCAGCTTGGGTTTTCGCAGAGGAGAACGGTCATGAATAAAGAGTTCATTTCATATGATTCAATCAGGAACAATGCCCTCAAACTCGCTCATCGCATTGCTACTGACGGGTTCATTCCGGATGTCATCTATGTCTCATTACGCGGCGGGGCATACTTGGGGAATGTCATGTCTGAGTACTTCAAGCTAGTGCGCTCTAACGATCGGCCGGTTTTTTATGCAGCAGTCGTGGCCCGGTCCTATACAGATGTGCGCGAGCAGGAACAAGTCCGAGTTGACGGCTGGACGTATTCACCTGAATTTTTACGGACCGGCGATCGGGTTCTCTTGGTTGATGATATTTTTGATTCTGGACGAACCATTAATCATCTCGCCAATATTATCCTTGAACATGGTGTTCCAAGGAAGCATCTAAAGATAGCAGTTCATGATTACAAGGTCTTCAAGTACAAAACCGAGGAATTGCCAATCCAGCCAGATTATTGGTGCCGTTATCATGAACTTGCCAGTCCGGCAGACGAGAAATGGATTCACTATATGAGTCACGAGTTGGTTGGCCTAACTGAACAGGAGCTACTGACACATTACTATCCAGAGGATCCTGAGTTGAGGCAAATTTTGGCCCTTTTGAAAAAATGAAATATTGGGTGCCATTGATTCTTGCGGTTGTTTTACCATTTTCGCTGGTTGGGCAGATAACACAAGCCGATTCTGCCCTAGCGATGCCCGTCTCTGGTCTGCAGCTGCCTAGTTCTGGTGATTATGCTGAATCAGTCAAAATAGTGCCATTGTCGTTTTCATTTGACGCGCTCTATGAATACCGTTTTGAGAATGCCGATTTTTGGACACCTCTCAATACCATACTAGTTTTGGATGCTTTTCCTGAGGAGATCCGTCGTTATACTTTATTTTTGCGCAAGGCCGGTGAAGATACGCTTCCGTTTAAGGCTGAGTATACAATAAATCGCCGGACGCCACCACCGCCGGTTTTTAAGTCCTCATCAGGTGACTATCGAGGCGAGGTGGTCGTTGACTTTGAGGTACAGGTAGACAATGCGGAAATTTGGGTTTGTGTAGATCCAGCGATTGGTTTCGTGTTAAACGACTCGAGGAATCCGTTGACCTTACAGGCTGCTCAAGATAGTACAAACACTGTCTCGGTGGCGGCATATTCACGGAACCAGCTTGGGTTATGCAGCCGGATCGCACTCGAAAATTTCCGCTTAATTCCTTATACTTTGATTCCATCCTCCAGCTTTTTGGTTCCTGCGCCCGAACCAGACCCCGTTATCGATCTGGTGACCGGCTTCGGCGCAGCCGCCACCATTGAAGCTGCCGGCTGGTATCAGGATAACTTGATTGTACGCCTGTCGAGCGCGAACTCAGTAGTATTTATTGCCATGGGCGACCAACAAGCCATCTCAGCTGTATCGCAGTTTACTCCCGTGCTTGTACCTTCTCAAGGCCGATTATTGACAATTCCGTGGCCCAAACACTTTTGTGACGTTTTCCATATCTCGTTCGCGATTCAGGCTGGTCACACTTTTCTCGTAGAATCAATCACCTTAGATTCGAACAATTTTAGTTCATTGCCATTTATCCTGCCCGAGTTTCCAGAAACTGAGCCAGAATTAATTGAATTCGGAGCGGCGAGTCTTATGGTCTGGCACGATCTGGCAAACCAACTAATCTATAGTCTCAATGGCGAATCTTTTGATCGCTATCGTCATCCAGTAGTAATAAATCGCGCCTCTCGTGAAACCACGCTGCAGTGGTTTGAATTATTTTCTGATGGGCAGAGAAGCGCCAGCCGAGCAACGCGCCTATCCCAAGCAGCTCCCCGGCCGCAGCCCTTGATTCAGGGAGTTAGCAACGGCGGACGCTATTCAAAAGCGATGACTATCTCAATCCAAGCCGCGTCTCCATTACGGTACAGCCTGGGGATTAATCAGCCAGCTCCCGTTATTGACGACGATTCGGCCTTTTTTCCGGCTAACCTGATTCTGAACGCCAACGACGATCAGATTGATAACTATGCTCTTCGGATATTCGACGATAGCCAGCCTGGGAAACCAGCCTTCGAGCAAGTGATTTCATTTTCGGTAAGCGGTATTCGACCCAGTGCCCCGGCGATCCGGATTATCAATGCTCCTGATTTAAGAAATGCCTTTTTAGTGCAGTTTGAGCTAGTTAATGAGGTTGATATCTTTTATAGTATTAATAATCCCAATCCAGAAGCGTTCAGACGCTATGTTGATCCCGTTATGGTTCAAGCTGCTGGGGATCAGCGCGAATCTTTTTTGATTCGCGCTTATTCAATCGACTTGTTCGGAAATAGATCAAGGCTCATCAGTAGTTTTGATTATATCGTTGATCCACTATCGATATACATTGATACGACCAGACAAATCGCGGATGCCGATGGTTCTCCGCTAAAACCGTTCAACAATTTTGATGACGCCTTGGCCAAGACACTTCAGACCGGACGACATAGTCTAATGGTTCGAGGAGCCATCACTATAACTCTACCCCTGCTAATTAACCAGGATATTGCCATCCATGGTGGATGGGATGAAGCGTGGAACAATAGCCGCGGGAACAGTACTATTATACTTCGAACGACTGATGGATCAGCTGGTGGATCGCTTCAGGTTGAAGGCGCCAGTCTATCCTTTTCTAATCTGGATATCGCCATCTTCCAGGAAAAGCCGCTTCCGGTTATTGATATTGCAAATGGGGAGTTGCTGGCTGTGAATACCAAGTTCGAACTTGGCGCTGATTGTGGCTCACATTTAGTGAAGTCTGATAACTCTACAATTACCTTTTCTGGCTGTGGCTTCAGCTATGAAGACAGTCTGGCGGCCAGATTATTTGATATACGTCGGACAGAATTACACTGTGCAGATTCGGAAATTGTGATAGCCTCATCAGTTCGCTTTTTTCAATGCCTTACTGCCAGCGATTCCAGGGTGGAATTCAGCACCGTGAACGCTTCAATTACCCCCTTTTTAGGTGTTAACAGTTTCATACTGAATAATTCGGCTTTGGTTCTTAAAAATTCGCAATTATTGGTTAGCGCCGGCAATTCTACAATTCGTTTTATATCAGCCTACTCAGCACAAGTGGAGATGGTTAACACATATCTGGCAACTACCGGATCAAGTGCGGTGGAATTAATGAATTTGAATGGTGGTTCTAGCATCACCATTCTGGCATCAACCCTTATTAATACTGCTGCCAGTTTTACTTGTTTTAGTATTCTTGACGGCAGTGTGGTGGTTGGGAATTCGATTCTGCAATCAGTCGCCCTTTCGAGCATCCTCTTGCAGGTCGGGAATTCTAGAAATGTCTTCTTGACGGCTAATTGTTTTTCTGGATTCGACTTCATCAGCCAAGGCACTTTATCACTACAGGATATAACGGCTCTGAATAACCTAATGCAGAGTATTGGAACTTATCGCCTTGCTTCCCCGGTTAATGCAAGAGCGCTGCCGTTTAAACCGAATTTTATCGAGGCACCCAGTACAACCTTCCTGCCGCCGGTCAAGGGTATGAGACTGCTTTCTAGTAATTCGGCCTGCATTGGCTACGCGATCCCTTTGGGTACTGCTTTTTCTGGGAATCTAGGCTTTCAGGGTGCAGAGTAGAGCGATCTAAAATAAACACGAGCAATCCTGGATTTATAATCTTCCAGTTGACCTGTAATCGCTATGCCTGCAGTAGAAAGATTCTCCACTCCGCGCCGTCGCTTGAGAGCTGTAAGCGAGGTGATGTAATCGGTATAGGTGGTATTACCACGCTGTCAAATGGTGGTCCCGTTGTTGATGATTGCTCCCTTGGGGATCACGATAATGCCATCGACAATATAATGAGTACCATATTCTCCATCGATCCGCTCAGTATTATCAATACCGATTCTACAATTAGCGCCAATACGGGCGTTTTTATCGATTATTGCTTTTTTGATTATTGTGCCGTGTCCAATACCGATATTGGGTACTTTTTTTATATAATTATGTTCTTTCTCTTTGGGTGATTCATAATAATCCGCGCCCATACAAACCACGCCATCAATACTGGCCCCGGTTTCAATGATTGTTCGGATACCAATGATCGATTTTGAAATAGAGGCATTGGTTATGATGCAGCCATCCGCTGTCAAGGCTTGGTTTAATGTACAGTAATTTAATTTCGAGGCAGGAAGGTTGCGTCGGTGGGTATAAATTGGCATGTTTTCATCATAAAAATTGAATTCTGGAGCGATAGAGGCCAAATCAATATTAGCGTCGTAGAAACTCTTAATAGTTCCGATGTCTTCCCAATATCCATTGAAGATAAAGGCATTCACCGGATTTTTGGTCAGAATAGACGGTATAACTTCCTTTCCAAAATCATTGTCAGTACCTTCTAACGCTTTTTCCATGAGTTCGGCATTGAAAATGTAAATTCCCATGGAGGCCAGGAATTGTTTATGCGGTTTTAAGGGATTGGTAAAGCGATCTGGAATTTTATAATCTGCAATATCCTTCACTGGACCGGGTTTTTCTTGAAATTCAGTAATTCTGCATTTACTGTCGATTTTCATGATCCCAAAATCACTGGCATCCTCACGACTGACAGAAGTGCAAGCAATTGTCAAGGGAGCCTTTGATTCAATGTGTTGCTTCAGCATTGCAGCCAGATCCATGCTGTATAATTGATCACCAGATACAATCAAGTAATGGGTTGGCTTCTGAGGACGAAAGTGCATCAGATTTTTACGCACGGCATCGGCAGTGCCTTCATACCAGCCAGAATGAGTGAGGGTTTGTTCGGCGGCCAGTATTTCAACAAAGCCATTAGAGAAAGTATCAAAGGCATAGCTTCTGGCAATATGCAAATGAAGGGAGGCCGAATTGAATTGGGTCAAAATGTAAATTTGCTTGAATCCGGAATTGATACAATTTGATATCGGTATGTCTACAATACGATACTTGCCGCCAAACGGTACTGCTGGTTTTGACCTATCCTTGGTTAATGGATACAAGCGGGTGCCCTTTCCGCCACCGAGCACAATTGATAGAACCTTGGACATGATCAGTACCCCCTCTGAGCTGACCCGAGATAGAGCATTTACCTCAGGATGCACTTGCTGTATTATATTATAGTGGACTATTCAAATAATACCAGAGAATTAATGCCTGATTTTCTGAGTAAAACCGGCCTGGAAGGCAACATTGTTCATATCGAACATATCCTTGGGGTTGAACCTAAGACAGTCGATTTACCAGTTGATCTTCATGCTTCTTTAAAAAGTGCTTTGATTAAAAAGGGTATCCAACAGCTTTATTCACATCAATTAGCTTCTTGGAATGCCGCGCGTGACGGAAAAGATGTGGTGGTGGTAACGCCAACGGCCAGTGGCCAGACGCTTTGCTATAATTTACCGGTTATGCAAAGTCTGCTGGAGGCCACCGATAGTAGTGCATTTTATCTTTTTCCGACTAAAGCCTTGTCTCAGGATCAGCAAGCCGAGCTTAGCCACCTAGTCGGCTTCCTTGATGAAAAAATTAAAACGAATATCTATGATGGTGATACGCCGCAGGCGGCCAGGAAGCTAGCTCGAGAGCAGGCTAGTATTGTCATTACCAATCCCGATATGCTGCATTCTGGCATCCTGCCGAATCATGCTAAATGGTCACGGTTTTTTACCGCTCTCAAGTATATTGTTATCGATGAAATGCATATTTACCGAGGGGTATTTGGCAGTCACGTAGCCAATGTGATTCGGCGGCTATTGCGGGTTGCCCTCTTTTATGGCGCTACTCCCCAGTTCATCCTCTGTTCTGCCACCATAACCAATCCAGAATCCCTTGCCACCGCATTGACTGGACGTTGCCCGGTACTGGTGGACAATAACGGCGCTCCCAAGGCCGAGCGCTTACTCTTTCTCTATAATCCTCCATTGGTCGATCCAGTTCAAGGCATTCGCCGCAGTACCACTTTAGAAGCGGTGCAGCTCTGTGCAAAGCTGCTGCGGCAGGGGCTAAAGACTATATTATTCGCACGTTCCCGCCTGCGGGTAGAACTCATCGCCAGCTATTTGAACGACTACTTTCGGAACGCCTATAACGAGAATAATCATATCAAGATCGAACCATACCGGGCCGGCTTATTGCCCACTGAACGCCGCGCTATCGAGAAAGGATTAAGGGATGGAACAATTCAGGGTGTGGTTTCAACGAATGCCCTTGAGTTGGGGATAGATATTGGTGGCCTCGAGGCAGCGGTCATTGCTGGTTGGCCAGGTAGTCTTGCTTCCTTCAGACAACAGACGGGCCGAGCTGGTCGAAGGCAAGGGATCTCTTATGAATTTTTCATTGCTACAGGCGATCCGATGGATCAATACTTGCTTGAAAACCCGGAACGGATAATGCTTGATGCTGCAGAAAGTGCCCATATTGATCCTGACAATCCTTACATCTATTTAGATCATGTAAAATGTGCCGCCTTTGAATTACCATTCTGTGGGACAGAAAAATTTGGAACCGACCTTACTACTGTCCTTGTCTTTTTGGAAGAAGCCGGAATTGTCAGGAAAAGTCAGTCACGGTGGTATTGGTCATCCGAGGCTTTCCCGGCAGAAAAAATATCATTACGTTCAGCCAGTGCGGACAATGTTGTCATCATTGATGAAACCGGTGGCCGGAATGTGGTAATTGGCGAGATGGATCGACCGGGGGCAAAGGAATTTTTATTTGAGAAGGCGATATACATTCATCGAGGTAATCAATTCATAGTACGCAAACTTGATGTCGATAATCGCCTCTGCTCGGTTGAAGAGAGTGATGTAAATTATTTTACCGATGCAGTCGTCAGGCGCGATATCAGGATCCTTGCCCAAGATGAATATGATGATTTTAAGCTGTACCATTTAGCCTGTGGTGATGTGTTGGTTGTTTCACAGGCCGAAAGATTCAAAAAACTGCGATTCAATACTCATGAGAATATTGGTTATGGAGAGATTTATCTCCCGCCAGAGGAACTTCAAACGCGGGCTGTCATCTTCATTTTTGGGGATACAACCGTGACCGGCCAGGTCCTTACGCAGTCTGGTTTTGAAATCGCCAAGGCGAATATTCTGGCAGCATTGACTTTTCTTATCAAGAATATGGCTCCCTTGTTTTTGCTTTGTGATAAAGGCGATTTAGGTGTAGCTTGGAAGATTCGCGACGATCACTTTGAAACTCCTGCCTTATATGTGTGGGATAGATATCCCGGGGGAACTGGATTATCCGAAGCACTGCACCCCCATATTCAAGCCTTGTTTTCATTTTGCCTTGAGCGTCTAAACCATTGTGGTTGTCGCAATGGTTGTCCGTCCTGTATCGGTTTGCCGGATGCCTCTCTTGGCGTACTTGATGATCGTAAAACGGTAATTGCCGGTTTTCTGGAATTATTGGCTCGCCTCCCTAGTCATGAAGCTTGATCTCAAAGCGAGGTTAAATCGGATTCGCACTACCGTAGCCGCAGAAAACCGGCCGATTCCAGAACCATGCAGCACTACAACAGTATCCGATACAACATCTGGACTTCCAAATTCTTGGTTGCCTGTAGCACCAGGCGTGTTTCAGTGCATCACGAAATTTTCACTCGATAGCCTGCAGACGACATGCTTTTTTCGGCCAGCTATCTTTGCATCGAAAGTGAAGGATGAAGCCGCGCGATATTCCGAAATAGTTTTTTTTGATCTCGAAACAACCGGTTTATCCACCAGGGCTGGCACCGTTGCGTTTTTAGCTGCTTTGGGAACCATTGAGGCCGGTGAAATTGTTGTACATCAATATTTCCTGGAAGACTACCCGTATGAATCCGCGTTTATCGAGGCGGTATGCAGTCAGCTTGATAAGGCAAAGTACATAGTCACTTATAACGGCGGAAGCTTCGATTTGCCACTACTGCGCACTCGGTGCATTCTTAACCGTTTACCCTTTTCACTGGTATCCAAGCATCTGGATATTGTTCATACCGCTCGAAGCTTATGGCGGGACACGTTGCAGTCTAGGACACTGCAGACTATTGAGAAGGAAATACTGGGTATACAAAGAGGCGAGGACATCCCGGGAAGGCAAATACCAGAGCGTTGGTTTTTATTTCTGCGCGATCATAAGTTTGAACATCTACGCACTGTCTTTAGTCATAACGCCGTGGACATTGTCTCCCTAGCCAGACTATTGATCTATTGTAACGAAGGTTTTTGGGGGCATGCAGAGATCAAATCGGCGGAACGTTACGGATTTGCCCGTCTACTAGCGAGAGTGGATCCGGTTCGGGCTTTGGAGACACTGTATGGTGTGGACTTGACGGGCCGTCCAGCTGCCCAGCGCTTCATTCTCAAGCTACTGAGGGGATTACTCGAGCGCCCGGTTTATCGGGCTATTCGGAAACAATGGTTGGCTGACTGGTCGAATCCGCACGCCTTTGGTGACAATCAGGGCTCGAGGGTTTCACCGAGTTGACCACAAGCTGCTGCGACCGATGTCCCTTTTCGCGTCCTTGGAACGGCATTGATTCCTAAATCATGCAAGAATCCTACTACCTGCTGGAATTCGTTCCAACTTGGCTCTTCGAATGCTAAGCCGGAAACCGGGTTCCACGGAATAACGTTAACTTGAACATGGAGCGGAGCAAACCACTCGGCCATTTGCCGTATCGAATTTCGGTCTGTATTAATGCCTTTGATAATTGCGGCCTCTATCGTGATACGGTCTCCGGTTTTTTCCTGGAAATAGATCAAGGCTTCTTGCAGCTTGGCCAGCGAGTACTGCTTTGTTACTGGCATGATCCGCGACCGAATATTGTTATCGGCGACAGTTAGAGAAACGGCGAGCCGCACTTGCGGTCCGTTATCTGCCAAATCTAAAATACCCGGTACAATCCCACAGGTTGAGAGGGTGATTTTTCGCCGGGATATATTTAGACCGGATTCCAGGGTCAGAAATGAGAGGGCTTTGCGTACTTCTGGCAGGTTGAGCAAAGGCTCTCCCATCCCCATAAAAACGACATTGCTTATTTTGGTGGAAGTTTGACCCAACAGATAGAATTGTTCGATGATTTCATGGGCCTTTAAATTTCGTTGCCAGCCCAAGGTGGCAGTTTTACAAAAAGTACATCCCATCGCACAGCCTACTTGGCTTGAAAGGCAAGCGGTAAAGCGGTCTTCGTTATCATGCAATAAAACTGCTTCAATGGCAGCCCCATCATGTAGCCGAATTTTTATCTTTTTTGTTCCATCCAGATCTGAAAAACTAGCATCAATCCGACTACTATAAATACCCTCCGGATATGATGCGGCTAATTGGGCACGCACCTCGCTTGGTAGGTTCGTCATTTCTGAAAAATGATTAGTCCCACGAACCAACCAATTAAAAACCTGCTGGCCACGGAATGCTTGCCGTAAATTTAAGACAGCGGAAATTTCCTGAGGGAGTAAACCCAATGGCCAGACCGGTTCGTGCAAAGAAGATTTCAAGGATAAGTGCTTATCCAATTATGACTGTATCCTTGCTAATAAATCCTGGACATGCGGATTTCGAATTCCCAAACGCTGATAATCTTGCAGAATTTCTTCAGCGCGCTTTCGATCACCAGTTGCCATGTAGCATTGAGCCAATTCTATGTATAATCTATAATTTCGTGTGTCGTTCTGAACCAACTTATGCAAGGATTCGATAGCATCACTTATTTTGCCCTGCAGTCGAGCGATTGTAGCCATTCCTAAAACTGCGTAAACGTCGAATTCGATGTCTAGGGCCTTGCTGTAGAAATAAGAGGCTTGCTCATAATCGCCCATATTGCGGTAGGCATCACCTGCCCGGGTCAGAATGACCTTGTTTTTCGGATCCTTGGCGAGGATTCGATTCCAGTATTGGAGGGATTTTTCAGGTTCGGTAATACCGCGATAGCAATCAGCCAGCCCAAATAGAGCGTAAAAATTGTCTGGTTCCTTGGAGAGGGCTCGTTCGAAGTAAGGAACGCCCATATCAAATTGCTTCAGTTTACGATAACAGTTCCCGATTGAGGTCAGTACTCTAATATCAACCGATTCGCCTTGGAATTGAACCATTCGGGCCCAATAGTGTAAGGCATCCCGATATTCTTTAAAGTCATAATGCAAATGCCCTAAACCGATCAAGGCATAAGGATTGTCAGTTTCCATTTCCAGTACACGTAAATAAATAGCCTTTGATTTCTTGAAATCCCTGACCTTGCGGTATGCATCTGCTATTCTGGTTAATACAGTAATATTCTTGTTGTCATGCAGTAAGTATTGTTCCCAGATTTCAATTGCTTTTTGATATTGATTAAGCGCTTTGTAACAATCGGCCAAGCCGAACAAGGCATAGTTGTTACCAGGATGATAAACTAAACATTTTTTGTAATACTCAACAGCATCCCGATAGGTGCCTTTTTTTCTAGCCGCGTCACCTAAGCCGACTAAGGCATAATTGTTTTCTGGATCTTCCTCGACAATTAAGCGGAAGTTGTGTTCTGCCTCGTTGATACGGTTCTCTTTGAGGTATTGATAACCTTTTTTCGAGATTTCTGCAATCTCTAAGTGATCATGTGAGCTTGGAGCTTCCAAGGGGGCCGACCCTGTAGCATCCAATTCATCATGAGGGGTGGTGGGGTCACTCATTACTTTCCTCTTCTTCCAGTAATTTCCTTATCGCGAATGCTGCCTTTTCTACTAACAGAGTGCAGCGATTCTTGTCATGGGCGAGCTCGAACATTTTCAGGGCATCCACGGGATTCCCGTTTTCCAAATACTTCTCTCCAATGCGAATCAAGCCATCTGAATAGCCTGTTGTTTGAAATATACGTCTGGCAGTATCAATTTTTCCTAGGTTAAACAATTCATTCCCACGTCGGTTGAGATGGGCTTTTTGGGCAGAATCCATGCCTTCTATGGGCTTGTCGACTGATTTAATCAAGCCAAGATGGGCATACTGTTCGAATAGCTTCTCATCCATAAGTAGAATTCCTGTTGTCTTTTCGTATACAAATTTGCATTGCCAAGTCGGGGAGAATAGCTTATAGCTAACAGCCCCGTACTTTTAGCAGTATAGTGCAGTATTTTCAAATAATCAATTACTGATACCCCTGAAGATTAGACAGAAATGCAGTATTTTAAAGGTACTTGTTTAAAGAGGAGTAGTCATGAGGTGCAAGCCAACCTTGATTAGGGCTGAATTTATAGAAAATGCTGTTGATTTCGATAAAATCATGGCATCTAACACTATGCAGCGCTTGAACGACAAGGGTTCCTGTAGAAACAGCTTGGCTCGGCTGAAAAAAATTCTTGATCAGTTTAATTATTAACTGAGTTAGCTAAGTCATTGCTCGTGGAGTGTGCGTAGAATTTCAATGTTGATCCCCCGTATTTGCGTTCATCAACGAGTGATAAATCGAGATACCGATCCGCTAGTACCTCTCGTGATGGGCAATGCAAGAGTAGTACCCCATTAGGGGTTAATAGCCCATATTGTGCAATTTTCTGGACGAGTTCTGGTTTAAATTGATAAGGGAATGGTGGATCGCAAAATATTACTGACCAGGTCGCCTTGGCCCGCATAATAAACCGTTCTACCGGTAGGCAATGGCATGAAATTTTTCGTTCAGCAATAGCTACATTTTCCAATAACTGTGGAAATTTAGCCCGATCACGCTCAACGCAACAGACTGACTCCGCCTCCCGACTGGCGGCTTCCAGGCCGATGATGCCAGAACCAGCAAATAGATCCAAGAAAGAACGCCCCTCTAGGTTGCCGAGTATTGAAAAAAACGATTCACGCATAATATCCATTGCCGGACGGATAGCCAAATTCCCTTTAGAAACCTGAATGACTCGTCCTTTATAAATTCCTCCAGTGATTCGAACTGTACTCATCTTTTCCTAACTCCCTATTATCGCTTATCCCTGAGTTCACGTGCCATATCACGCTTGCTATCTCGATCTTTGATGGAATCGCGTTTGTCGGCCATTTTTTTACCTTTGCATATACCAAGTTCAACTTTCACTCGACCATTACGAAAATGAAAATCGAGAGGTATAAGTGTATAGCCTTTTTCCTCAATTTTGCGCTTCAGGCGTTTTAATTCTTCGCCATGAACCAGTAACTTCCTGGAGCGATCTGGCTGATGGTTATATATTGAGCTAAACGTATATTCGCTAATATGCACATTTTTTAGCCAAAGTTCGTTGTTTTCGATTACCGCATAAGCATCAGGAAAGGAAATCATTCCTATTCGAATGGATTTGACTTCTGAACCATGCAATACCATTCCGCATTCAATTGATTCTTCCACGGAGTAGTAGAATCGGGCACGTCTATTTTGTGCGATCAGTTTATGTCCATCCATTTCCCATATTTCCTTCCCTGCAATATTTGCTATTAGGACACACTTGTCAACCCATCGAAATAATGCTAACCTTTATTTCTGGTTTGAATAGGGTCTGATCTAGATTGGCGGGTAGCATGAAGCGGGTTGAATCATACGAAGTACTCCGAAAAAGACAAAAGCTAATCTGGCAAATGGCAAGTTTAGCCGTCATACTGTTTCTTTTTTTTGAGTTAACAAGTTCATATCTCTTAAAGTCATACGTAATTCGCACAGATGGCATGATTCCAGCCATTGCCGTAAACTCCTATATACTGGTATCGCCATCCGCCTATGGATTTAAGTTGCCGTTCTCTAATCGGATCAACACCTTCCATAATTTACCGGCTAGAGGTGATGTCGTATTGATGGATAACCCAAGTGCAACAGACTTGAATCCTCTCGCGCACATGGTAAATCGGTTTATTCGGTTTTTTACATTGCAAAAGAGCGGTATTAGCAAGTCTATCGACGACCTGAACCGGCCATTAGTCAAGCGGATCGTGGCGATTGCTGGTGATACTATAAAAATTGAAGATAATGTCGTTTACATTCGGCAAGCAGGATCAATACATTTCCTGACGGAACACGAAATTGTCAACCAGATTTATGATACGTTAAGAACTGGTCGACCAGTTGGCTGGCGAAATGAAATGCCCTTTTCCGGTTACTTGGACGAGATGACCTTACAAGAAAATGAATTTTTCGTGATGAATGATAATCGGATTCATTCAAACGATTCCCGGTATTTTGGAGTCATCACCAGCGATGAAATTCAAGGGAAGGTAGTTTTTAAATACTGGCCTTTGACCAAACCCTTTTTGCTCTGATTCAAGTGCCAGAATCCAGAGTGCTTCCTTCGTTATATGTACATGTGCCATTTTGTATACAGCGTTGCGCCTATTGCGATTATTTTAGCACCGTTCTGGAGCCAGGATCGTACCCCGAAAAGTTTTTAACTAGCCTGCGTCAAGAACTAGAGGCAACTATCATTCAAAATGATATTTCTCACTTCGACACAATCTATATCGGCGGTGGTTCTCCCTCGGCCTTGCCCATAGAATTACTAGATGAGTTGTGCATAATCCTGGCTAATTTTTCGACGGTGCAGACAGAAGTAAGCTTGGAAATTAATCCACTTGATATAAACGCTGACTTGTTAAGTCTTTTATCTAGTTCTTTTATTAATCGTCTCAGTATCGGTATCCAGAGTTTGGATGACAAGGTTCGGGTTGCTTGTGGTCGAAGGGGAAGCGCTGGTCAAGTACTTGATTCTGTAGATAAACTGCTTGGTTGTACCAAGATACCCTGGTCTGTTGATGTAATGTATGGCCTGCCGCATCAAACTGCCAAGAGCGTCAGCGATACAATTTCCAGGGTCCTGGAATTGCAGCCTGGGCATATTTCTTTCTACGAATTAATTCTTGAGCCAGCCAGTCGCTTAGCGGTGGCAATAAATTCTCGGATACAGCAATTGCCCAGTCAGGATGACACCGATGCTAGCTGGACAGAAACACTTCATACCTTGCAAGGTAGTGGGTTTCAGCGCTACGAAGTGTCAAATTTTACTCAGGTTGGACAGAATTGCCGCCATAATCAACATTACTGGGACCTTGATACCTGGTATGGCCTAGGACCATCAGCCGTCGGCAATAAACCAATTGTCGACGGCAAGTATTTGCGTCATTACAATGATCCTGATTTAGATAATTACTGCAGAAATCCGACTAAGGCGGGTATCGATGAAACCATCGAAGGCAACGATGCAATTTTTGAATATATCATGTTAGCCTTACGAACTCGCCATGGTCTGGACATGGATCGGCTAGCGCAACAAATTCCTGGCATCCCGCGCCGTAAATTGATTGCGGCCATGGCAGATTTCCCGCAATTTTTACAGATATCTGGTGCTTGTATTAGTCCAACTGAATTAGGCATGGATTTCCTCAATGTGCCCTTGCAAGCCATATTGACGAGTCTGCATGAGGGAGGACACTGAGCGCCTATGGTAGTGCATACACCGGTTGTTTTGTCTATTCAATCACATGTCGTATATGGACATGTCGGAAATCGCTCAGCCGTTTTTCCACTTGAGCTGCTGGGAATCGAGACCTGGCCGCTAAATACAGTCCAGTTTTCCAGTCATAGCGGCAAACCAGGCTGGAAGGGTTCCTTTTTCCCAAGTCAACACATTACCGATGTTATTGATGCCTTAAAGGTACTTGCAGTGCTTAAAAACTGCGATGCGATTATAAGTGGATACATCGGGAATGTTGCTATGGGGGAGGCAATAATTGGAGCTGTGAAGCAGATAGTGCAAGCCAATTCCGCAGCCCTTTATTGTTGTGATCCAGTTATGGGTGATTTCCCGGAAGGTTATTACGTCGCTCCTGGCTTGTTCGATTTTTTTAAACAGTCGGCTCTGCCACTTGCAACTATCGTGACCCCAAACCAGTTTGAGGCTGAATTGTTCTATGGGCAGTCAATCCAGAATGACGCTGATACCGCAAAGGCGGCCGACAGTATCCATGCTCTCGGACCAGCCATTGTTATTATTACCAGTTGCCGAAGTGGTCGGTCTGATTCTATTAAGGTAATGCTCAGCTGTAAGGCTGGGAAATATTATGTAGAAACACCCCTGCTGGCTTTTGATAGCGCGCCTAAGGGTTCCGGCGACTTGTTTACCGCGCTATTTTTGGGGCACTATTTGCTCACGCATGATCCAGTATTAGCGTTGGAAAATAGCACCAACACCATCTGGTCGATACTGGAATTAACGCATGAACGTGGGCTAACTGAGTTAGCGATATTGCAATCAGCTGCGGCAATTCTTTTACCACCAAAGCGTTTTACCGCCCATCGATATACTTTTTGAGTATTACTCAAGAACTAGTATTTGGCTTATTGGAGAAATAAGTTATAGCGTTCTTGTTCAACGTTCATTGCTTTTTCCAAAAGTCCGATATTAAAACTGCGTTCCGCTCCGATACTGCTCGGCGGACCATGTCCTGGCAACACGATACAGTCATCCGGTTGCGACATAATTTTTTTCATTAATTGATCTTTCAGGAGACTGTTCCCATATTTGCTATTGGTTTTTCCAAGCAAGCCTGCTTGCAGGGTATCTCCTGTAAACAGTAATTTTTCAATCTTAAAGATAACAGAATCCGGTGAATGGCCAGGGACGGATAGTATTTGAACCTTGAGACCACAGGTCGTGAATTGATCACCATCGTGGACGATTGTATGATTGGAAGTGAAAGGTATTGAGTTGCTGCCAAATACCATTGCAGAGTAGATTTTAAGCAGCGTTCTCAGGCCTTTAATATGATGCAGATGATTATGGGTAACGAGTACCGCTTTGATGTCGTAATCCCTTTTTTCAATAAAATTTAGTAGATTAATTGAAAACTCAGCTGGATCGATAATAATGGCTTCTTTTGTGTGATCGTTTGCGACAAGATAAACATTAGAAAAGCCGTAAAGGGAGTAGTGAAAAAACACTGTCAAAAATCAGCTCCTGTTAGTTCAAAGTACGCTTCTTGCGTATTGGAAAACTTCCAGTTTACGGATGTTTGGGAAATATCAAGAAAAAAGGTTTTTTTTAGGTCGCAATCGATAAAATCGGTTTCCGCCAGCTGTGATTTGATAAATCTGGTATTGTAGAGACTCGAATTGCTAAAATTGCATCGCACGGTATGAACGCCGTTAAAATTGTTATGAACCAGCTCCGACCCAATGAACGTGGTATCGGAAATAGCCGCTCCTGCAAATGAGCAGAATTGGGCATCAATTCGACAGAATTGGGCATTCTTGATGGTACAAAAATCAAAAAAGCACATTCGGAAAACTGAGTCCGACCAATCAATATTATTCAATTGTGCTCCCGCAAAGGAACATCCGAAGAATTGACGCTGTTTGAGTATCCAGCCATCAAGTGGTACACCTGCCAAGTTGATGTTTTTAATAGTTTTTTGCTGTCGGATGGTTTCATACAGTGCTTTGATATGGTTGGCAGCATCGGACAAGTGCAGAACGCAAAAATCGCTTCCGCTTAATGCCGTAGTATTGCAATCGTTAACCGTACAGGAGGTAAAAGAATACATCAGGTTACTCCTGAATGAATAGTACGATTTACCTGCGATGTGTTCAAGAGAATTATTGCGTTTCGCGGCGGGAATTGAGTTGATTTTACAGCTTGACTCACTGCTAAGGATTTTGTATAGTGTCGTTATTGAACGTGCCATCTTAGCTCAGCTGGTAGAGCGCGTGACTTGTAATCTCGAGGTCTCCGGTTCGATTCCGGGAGATGGCTTTACCAGGTATTGCAAAAACAGTTACAATTTGGAGAGATTCCCGAGTGGTCAAAGGGGGCAGACTGTAAATCTGTTGGCTTAGCCTTCGAAGGTTCAAATCCTTCTCTCTCCATTCAGGTCGCCGACAAGGCGGCCTTTTTTCATGGGTTTGCGAGGTAGCATGAGTAAAGAATTTTGGCATTCTGGCCTACGTTTTTCATGTCAGCAATGTTCGGATTGTTGTCGACATGCGCCAGGTTTTGTTTTTTTGTCAAAACTTGATCTAAAGAAACTAATTCTGTTTCTGAAACTTGATTTTTCACTTTTTTATAGTAAATACTTAAAGCAGGTTGATATTGGAACTGGTATTTCATTGAGTTTGACTGAGAAGCCAAATCATGATTGCATTTTTTGGGAAGCTGGTGGTTGTACTGTTTATCCTGCTAGGCCTATTCAATGCAATACCTATCCGTTTTGGGAAAGTATCATTGAAAATGAAGAAAAATGGAAAGCTGAAGCCACGGATTGCCCCGGTATCGAAACTGGTTTGCTGAAAGATCGATCATCGATAGAAGATTCCTTATGGCGGCGAAGACGTAATAAGCCAATCGAGATCCCATACGAAATGGCAGGGGAGGGACTTGATGAAGATTCGATTTTGGGGGGTTCGGGGGTCAATTCCAACGCCAATGACACCTGATAAGCTAAAAAGCAAAATCTCCTCCGTCATACAAAGCATCACCTCAGATGACCTGATCTCGCAGGAAGCCCGAGAGCGTTTTATAGCCAGATTACCGGAATCGGTATTTTCAACGGTCGGTGGCAATACTTCCTGTGTAGAATTAAAGACGACTGAGAACTGCCACTTAATTTTTGATGCTGGAACGGGAATACAAAATTTAGGTAGCCAGATTCTGGCCAGTAAAAAACATTTACCGGTTCATCTGTTTTTTTCGCATTTTCACTGGGACCACATTCAGGGCTTGCCGTTTTTTGGCCCCGCTTATGACCCAGCCACCAATTTGACTTTTTATAGCCCAAGAAGTGATTTTCAGGAGATTCTGGAAAATCAGATGCGGGAACCAGTGTTCCCTATCACCATGGCGACAATGCGGGCGCAGAAGAATTTTTGCATTTTGACCGGTGATTGTATACAGATTGGTGACATAAAAGTTCATTATCGCAAAATGAATCATCCTGGAGGGTGTTATAGTTATGCGGTGGAAGAAGAAGGCCATAAGGTAATATACTCGACTGATACAGAACTCGACGCGAAGGATTTTGACCGGACTCCCGAAAACGAACGATATTTTCGTAATACCGATGCCTTGATTATCGATACACAATATACCCTTGGGGAAGCTATCGAAAAACAATTTTGGGGTCACTCTTCATTCAGCTTAGCCGCCGATTTCGCGTCATCTTGGAGAATCAAGAAACTGATACTTTTCCATCATGAACCGATGTACAATGATAAAAAAATCGACACGATATTGAAATCCGCAGCTTGGTACCTAGGGCACCTCGAGGAGCGAGGCATTGAAGTGATTCTCGCTAGAGAGGGGCTTGAAATTGACATTTGACGAGTTTGATAAAAGGGATATGAACTTGGCCCTTTCCGGACAGCAATTTTTGCATTTGTATACATTATGCCGGAAGTACGAGGAAACACTCGATGAACAACAGCAAGGAATTTTGAATGAACTTCGAGCGAAGCTTTATGATCATTTTTCAATTGCCCAACTTGAGCAAATCGAAACTGCTCTCCAACCGAGTAAGGATTTTCATTAATGACAAGAAAGCTCAGAGCCTCTAACAAAAGCACTTCTCGATCAAATTCTGCGAAGGGTTTTTTATTATTCCTGCTGGTGATACTACCCCTCTGCCTTTTTATGATGATGATCGGACTGTTTATTGGTTTTTGGTATTTCGACCAGCCGACTGGTTTGGTTTCAGCTGAGGGTATCCGTTTTTCGGTCGCGTCTGGCGAATCGGGAATGGCAATTGCCAGAAAACTATCACAAGCAGGAATAATTCGATCCGAGTGGTTCTTTCGCTTGATGATGAAGCTCCGCCAAGCTGAAAATACAACCAGAAGCGGTATATACCAGATAGAATCGATAATGACTGGTACTGATATTATAGAATTATTGAATACCGGTCCCCAATTACTGGCTCGGCTTGTCATACCAGAAGGGAAAACGCTGCATCAGGTTGCAACCTTGATAGAGAATGCAGGAATTTCCTCAGTGGATAGTATTTTGGACGCTGCTCATGATACATCTTTGTTGCAGAGACTCGAAATTCCAGCAGACACTCTCGAAGGTTATTTGTTCCCGGATACCTACTTTTTCGTAACTGATAGCCCGGCAGAAGAAGTTCTTGAACATATTGTGCAGAACTTTCGCAGCAATCTTAATAAACTCGGCAACATTTCTGAAGGATTGGATGTTTTAGAAATCCACCACAAGCTTATCGTGGCAAGCATTGTAGAGCGAGAGTACCGGCTGCCAGAGGAAGCTGCCTTGATGGCTAGCGTTTTCTATAATCGATTGGAAAAGGATATGCTGCTCCAGTCTTGCGCCACAGTCGTGTATGTAATTACTGAAGAATTGAACTTACCGCATCCATCCCGGATATATCATCAGGATCTTGTATTATCGAGTCCCTTTAATACCTATCAAAATAGCGGCCTACCTCCAACACCAATCTGTAGCCCAGGCTTGGTGGCAATGCGTGCCGCGTTTTCCCCTGCCACGACCCCCTATTTATATTTCCGATTGATTGACGAAGCTACTGGCGCGCATTTTTTTTCTATAACCCTCGATGAGCATAATCAAGCTGCCGCATTGAGTACAAAACCCTGATGATGAAGAAAATTCCGGATGCAGTTATTCAAGAAATACGCTTGCATACCGATATCGTTTCCGTTATTAATCGCTATGTACAACTTGAGCAGCGTGGCAAACGGTGGGTTGGATTGTGTCCGTTTCACAACGAAAAGACACCTTCGTTTGGCGTTCAACCAGAGCAAGGCTTTTTTTATTGTTTTGGCTGTAAAAAAGGTGGGGATGCCATCACCTTTATCAAAGAAATTGAGAATTGCCAATATATTGAGGCTGTTGAACGGTTGGCTGAGTTTGCTGGAATTACAATTACCTATGAAGGTGACGATGATCCAGCCGAATTGCGTCGCATCCAGGAACGCAATAGTTTGCTGGAGTTATATGACAAGCTGACAGGCACCTTTCATTATATGTTGCTGAATTCCGCCAAAGCCCGGCATGCTTTAGCATATATCGAATCTCGAGGATTTAAGCTAGAAACCATTAAACGCTTCAAATTGGGGTTTGTTCCGGCGGACAGGGGGTGGCTATTTTCATTTTTGCAGAGCAAGGCTTATTCCAAGGAATTTTTGGCAAAGTCAGGACTTTTTTCTGCTAAATATCCCGATTTTTGTATTTTTAATGGTCGTTTGGTGTTTCCGATCACCGATATTAAGAACAGAACGATAGCCTTTGGCGGTAGAGATTTAGCAGATCGCGGACCCAAATATATCAATTCCCCAGAAACTGTACTTTTTCGAAAGCATGAAACCCTATTTGGATTTTCTCTTGCTCAGCCCGCAATCAGGACTTATAAGAAGGCAATCGTCTGTGAAGGGTATATGGATGTTTTAGCCTTTGTCGACGCGGGTATCGACTATGCGGTTGCTCCGTTAGGGACTGCCTTCACCGAAGAGCAAATCAATTTACTGAAAAGAAATGCAGATCACTTGTATCTTTGTTTCGACAGCGATTCTGCTGGCCGGAAAGCCACAATGCGGGCAATTACCTTGACTGACTCGGTCGGAGTTGATATTTCCGTCATGAATTTACCTGATGCCAAGGATCCAGCGGAAATTTTGCAGAAATTTGGCGATCAACAATTGAAATTGTCCTTAGAATCAATTATAAATAAGGATGACTATATTTTAAGCCAAGCACATGCGCTAAGAATGGCCGATGGTGACAAAGAGGCGTTTTCCTTTCTATTTTCTTATATCTGCAGCCTGAAATCCGAAATCAGTAAGGACAGATTATTGGAAAGGATGGCTGGCAGTTTCGGACTCGATCCCTATTCGGTTATGGCAGATTATAAGCGATATTGCAGTACGAATCAGCAACAAAAAGTGGATAAGACAGTGGTAGGGGCAGACCCAGAAACCAGACTGATATGTACGCATGACCACGGGCTGATTATTGCCTTGATTCTCAATCCAGAGTATTTTGAGAAGGTGAGAGGTGAGCTAAAACCGGAAGATTTTGAGGAAAAGATACTAAAAGATGCATTCATAGTGCTAGAAGATTCCTATCGAAAGGGTACTTTAACAACGGATGCGGTGATGGAACTATTGGCTAGCCCAGCGCTGAAGACGCTTATCATGGAGAAGGCTGCAAATGGCGATTACCAATCTAATCAAGAACAAGTCATCAAAGATGGGATGTTTCGGTTATTACTTCATCGCCTGGAACAGAAGAAGGTGAAGCTAGTCAACCAGATTAGAAGCTATAATCCAGCCCGGGATGCTGATGAAATATCGATGAATGACCTACTCTACGAAAAGATGCACCTTGATGACGAACTCGCTAGACTTAAGGAAGAACGACATGAGCGACACTGAACTCGATCCTGCAATTAGCAAGTTGATTGAATACGGCAAAGTGAAAAAGGTGATCAGTTTTGATGAGTTGTCTGACTTTTTACCTGAAGAAATGCTGAATTCAGATAAAATCGATGCTGTCTTGGCTTTGTTAGAAAGTAACAATATTCAACTCGAAGAAGAAGATGTTACTCGAGAAGAAGTTGCAAGCGAAGTCAAAGATGAAGCCGTCGTAACTGAGAAAAAGCGCCTTGTTTATAGTGATAAAGAAGGTGCTATTGATGATCCTATTCGCTTGTATTTAAGAGAAATAGGAAAGGAAAACCTCTTGACAGCTGAACAAGAGGTTGAGTTGTCGAAATTGATGGAAGAAGGGGAGAATATAATAAAGCGGATAATCAGAAGAAGCGGCATGCTTATCCCTGAATTCCATCAAATATCTGTTAAGGCCCGTCGTGAATCTGGTACTCAGCAACGTAAAGAAAACTCTGAGAAAATCGCCGAACGACGCCGTTTGAACCAGTTTTACCGTGATATATTGCGCGATACTCAAACTGATATCCGAAATTATTTAGAAACAAAAAAACAAATAGTAGTTCGAGGAAACAATATCAAGGATGATGTTGCTCTGATGGAACTACGCGAGGTCTTGCTTACTAAGCTGAGTGACACGGATCTCCATACCGAAGAAATCAATGTATTTTCGGAAAAATTCATAAATGCGGCAAAGAAAATTAAAAAATATCGAAATGAGCAAGACCGCTTGGAACGCATATTACAGGTAACCAATCTAAGGGAAATTCGCGTGCTAGGCAGAAATCTCACGCTTAAAGAACGTCGTGATCAGATTGAAGCTGACCTTGGCATTGATTCAGATGAGATAAAAGAACGAATCAAGCAAATTCAAATCACACAAAAAAAATTAAGCGAACTCGAGTATATTTTTGAAAATGATTGCGACACAATAATCAGAATGGCCAAAGAGATAAATCGCGGTCGGAAGATGATGAAGAGTGCAAAAGATCGTTTAATTAAAGCAAATCTGCGCTTGGTTGTATCGATTGCAAAAAAGTATACAAACAGAGGGCTGCATTTTTTTGATCTGGTGCAAGAAGGAAACATTGGCTTGATTAAGGCTGTTGAAAAATTTGAGTATCGCAAGGGGTATAAGTTTTCAACCTATGCTACCTGGTGGATTCGACAGGCAATAACCAGATCAATAAGTGATCAAGCCCGAACTATCCGAGTTCCTGTTCATATGATTGAGCAGATCAATAAAGTTGTACGAGAATCACGCCAACTGATGCAAAAGTTAGGTCGGGAACCGAGTGACGATGAAATTGCCCAGCAATTAGGGTGGCCGGTCGCTCGGGTAAAAAGCGTGAAAAATGTCGCACGAGAGCCGATCAGCTTAGAAACACCACTCGGTGAGGATGACGATTCATTCTTGGGCGATTTTATTGAGGATAAGGATATCGAAAATCCTAGTATTCAGACAGATTATCGACTTCTTCAGGAGCAGATCAGATCAGTTCTTGCGACCCTGCCTCCGCGCGAGCAGGAGGTTTTACGAATGCGCTTTGGCTTGGATGACGGTTATTCCTTGACGCTAGAGGAGGTTGGCCTGTATTTCAACGTAACCCGTGAACGCATTAGGCAAATTGAAGCGAAGGCTCTGAAGAAGTTACGGCATTTCAAGCGTAGTCAAAAATTAAGAGATTATGTTGATCATTAAGTAGTTTTTCTATTTTACTTGCTAATGTCACTGAAGTTCCCAATTGAACAGACATACCAGTTATGGTATAATGCACAATATGGTGTCCTTGCTAGGTTTAATAAATGTATTTTAATGTGCATTGTCGCTTATCGATGATAAAGCTGTTGATTAAGGGTGGTTTCCTATGCTAATGGATGAATTATTTGATAGGCTCAGACAGTTTCAGGAATTATTAATGGAACGTGTTTCTATCGAAAAGCAACTGAAAGAATTGCCCAAATCAATTTTAGCCCAAGAAGAAGTATTAATACGAATAAAAAAAACACATGTTGATAAGAAAACAAGATTTGATGAAGTTTCCACCAAACTCGGCATTTTGAAATTTGAACTGGAAGAAGTTGTTCAGTTGAAGGCTCATTCGGAAAAGCAAATGGATAATATTTCTAGTCCACGGGAATTTGAAGCATTGAATAAGGAAATAACCGAGGCTGGTTATAAAGAAGACAAATTGCGCAAGGAAATAAAAACCAATGAAGAGGTATTGAAAGATGCTGATTCAGATTTAAAATCTACTTCAGCCTTGATTTCATCCCAAGAGGCAGAAATTACCGAAAAGCAACACAAAATAATGACTGAAGAAACTACAATGACAAAGCGTATCGAAGAATTGAAAATAACGGAACAGAAGGTGACCACCAATATTGACAGCGAGATTATTTTCAAATTTGAACGCATTATCAATTCCAAACAAAGTTTGGGAATAGTGCCAGTTAAGGGAGCTGTCTGTTCAGGTTGTTCTATGATCTTACCGGCGCAATTCGTTAATGAGGTAAGGCAAGGCAACAGAGTTATATTCTGTCCTTATTGTTCCAGGGTTCTCTATTATCAAGATAGCGATACTGCAGAAGCCGAATTGTTTATAGATATTGAATCGGGAAGTTTGGCTGATCTAGATGACTTTGGCGATGATTCTGAAGATGATTCTTATGATGAAGAGGAATCAAGCGGCAAAAATTCGATGGATGAGACTGATAATTGAGGTATTTGGGGGTGAGCTGAACTGTCGCCAGTATGACTGGAGGAAAGTCCGGGCTCGGGATGGTGCAGTGCCGGTTAATAACCGGAAATTCCAGGTTATCTGGAATGATAGCTAGCGCAACAGAAAGATACCGCCACCTTATGGATAGCATAAGGTGGTAAGGGTGAAATGGCGGGGTAAGAGCCCACCACATTGCTTGCAAAAGTAATGGTATGGCAAGCCTCACTGCGAGCAAGCTCAAACAGTATGTGTATTACCAGTACAGTGTCTTTATTCTTGTAAGGATGCGACATACGGGTCGGGCGCGAGACATTGTCTAAATAGCAATGCAAGATAGATGACAGTTGCAGTGTTATACTGAACAGGACCCGGCTTATAGGCTCACCCCTTTTTCTATATACAATCACGTAATTCAATTGACTATTGGCATTTAAAATGGTACAACATCATGGCAATTATGAGAAATCTCTTGTATGCAAAAAAACGTCAAGCTCTCTTTCAGCGAACCAGCCTACCAGTGGTTGCTTTAGCATTGATAATGGGTTGTACGCTTTTGTATGGTTTATATTGGCTATGTAAGCCAAAATTTCTGGAATACCGGCAGATGGCCGCAGTTGATGCATCCGTAATGCAAACGCGGGTAAAAATAGAAGCCGCCTGGGCGGAAAACCGATATGCAGACATAATTGCCGATGCTGGGAATATTTTGTTACTACGACCTGTTGATCCAGCATTTTTATCCATGCGAGGTATTGCTGAATTCTATCATGGCATGCAACTGGAAGCTGGTAATGATCAACTAGAGCTCATGCAGAGCGCGATTCTCGATATCAGGAAAGCCTTGATTATAGGGGTGCAAGGTCAGAAACCTCAACTACTCTATTTATTAGGCAAGGCTTATTTTCATAAAGACTATAATCATTACGACGCTGCTATCATGTTTTTTAACCAGGCTCTATCTCTCGGTTATGAATCCGATGACATCTGGGAATATCTAGCCATCATGTATCGAGAATTAGGCCAGTTAGAAAAAAGTATTTCATATTTTGAATTGGCTGTTGCAATAAATCCTGAAAATATGGCGTTACTCCTATCAGCTTCAAAAGTTTTTATCCAAGCTGGCTTTTCTGAAAAAGCATTACAATATGCTAGCCAAGTGATGGAGCAAACTGCTGATCAATTTTTATTCGAACAAGCAGGGCTGCTCTTGGCATCTATTTATCTAGAGCAAGAGGATTATGCAGCGGGTTTAGCAATTCTTAATACTATTAAGGAGCGAGACTCCAACTCGGCGGATGTCTGGTATTATGAAGGCCTAATCTACCAAAAAATGGATGATAACCTTAAGGCTCGGGCTGCTTGGCGAAAAGCAGTCTCAATCGACCCCATGCATATAGATGCCCGGATGAAACTGAACGAACGAACATAGGAGAGACAAGATGGCAAGGAAGAAATTTTTCGACTCATTTTCACTGGACATAGGCATTGATTTGGGCACCTGTAACACCCTAGTCTATGTTAGAGGGAAGGGAATTGTTATCAATGAGCCGTCTGTCGTAGCCGTGGAGCGTGGCACAAAGCGTGTAATAGCGGTTGGGACTGAAGCAAAGCGGATGCTCTGGAAAACACCTGGAAATATTATCGCTATCCGTCCGCTTCGCGACGGCGTAATTGCTGATCCTGATACTACAGAAAAAATGATTAAATATTTTATTCAAAAAGTTATTCCAAGAAGATGGTTTATTAAACCTAGAATGGTAATCGGTATTCCAACATGTATAACTGAGGTCGAAAGACGTGCTGTGATCGATGCTGCTTATAAAGCGGGGGCACGTGAAGTTGAAGTTTTACCGGAGTCTCTTGCAGCTGCGATAGGCTCTGATATTCCAATTCACGAACCAGCTGGGCATATGATCTGCGATATTGGCGGTGGCACGACAGAGATTTCTGTGATCTCTCTGAGAGATTTGGTCGTGACTAATGCTATTCGGGTTGGTGGAGATGAATTTGATCTGGCTATCATTAAACATATTAGGGCAGCGCATAACTTGATAATTGGTGAACAAACGGCTGAAAGGCTAAAAATAGAAATTGGTAATGCTTCACCAGATAAAACTGTAGAAAGAGTGGAAATAAAAGGAACTGACGCCATTACTGGCTTACCTAGACGCCTAGAGATAGACTCCGTTGAGGTGCGTGAAGCATTGCAAGAACCGGTAAACCAAATCGTTGAAGAAATAAAAAAAACCCTTGGACAGACCCCTCCAGAATTGGCAGCTGATATTGTTGAGCGAGGAATTGTGATGGCTGGAGGAGGATCCCTTTTAAAAGGATTGCCAAAATTGATTGCAAAAGAAACTGGTGTTCCTGTAATTCTAGCCGAACGTCCATTGGAGTGCATTGCAATTGGGGCTGGAAAGTATTTTGAGGCTATGCGCGGCTTAGACGTTTCCTTCGGCAATGGAAATCTGAATTTATAAGAAATGAGAAACAACGAGAAACTAACGGTTCGAATCCGTTTTGTTTTATCAGCAAGCTTATTGGTGATTTCATTCCTAGTATTACTTTTCTCAACTCGATCTTTAACAGGAGTTCCGGAACGTATAGGGATTTCAATCATCTCCTTTTTTCAAACAGGGTTCTCAAGAGTATCCCTCTTTATTTCCAGAAGTATCGCTAGTATTTCTGAGTTAAGGATATTGGAACAGAAATATGAAGAGTTATTAGCCAGGACAGATCAACTGAGGTTAATCGAAAGAGATTTTTCAATAATAAAGAATGAGAATATTGCTCTTAAAGAGCAATTAGGATTTTCTGCGGATTTAAGTTATGAACATGTGGCAGCACAAATAATTGGGAAAGATCCATCTAATCTATATTCATCTTTTGTGTTGAATAAAGGTATCCAAGATGGTATAACGAAAAATAGCATCGTTATAGCGTACCAAGATGGTATTGAAGGTTTGGTTGGAAGAGTAATAGAAGTTAGTCCACATGCATGTCTTGTCTTGCCAATCTATGATGCTTCAGCATTTATCGCTATCCGTTTACAACAATCTCGATATGAAGGCCTAATTGTTGGGCAGGGTACAAATAACCAAAACCTTTTAGCTCGCTATATTAAAAAGCGGGCACTACCAACATTGGGTTTTGGTGATTTAATTGTTACTTCAGGGCTTCAATCAATTTATCCATCTGGTTTAATGGTTGGTAGAGTGATGAATATTATCGACTTGCCATATATGACTTCACTAGAGTTGGAGGTTGAACCAGTTATCGATTTTGATCGTCTCGAGTATGTTTTCATTATTACTGGTAGTGCAGCGATATCGACCGAGTTCAGGGGGTATCAATGATCAAGTCATCAATATTTGGTTTTGCTCTCATGATTGTTGTAATTATTGTCCAAAGTACTTGGTTACAAGCGATATCAGTTTATTCCGTTGTGCCAGATCTTACTCTTATTGTTTTGATTTATATTTCCTTCAAGAATATTCAACCACAAGGACAAATAATTGGTTTCTTATCAGGTTTTTTTCATGATAGCATCAGTGCATTTCCGCTTGGAACAACTTCATTTGTCAAAACGGCGATTGCCTTTACCTTCAATTTGTTTTCGGGGAAGTTCTATATAGATCGAATTGTAATTCCATTTCTTTTTGGCTTGGTCGCAACAGTATTTAAAGCCATATATATTGAGTTTTTACAATTATTTTTTGCTGAACATATATTATTATCATATTCATTCTTCTCAAAGACTCTATGGATTGAAGTTTTATATAATGCGGTTCTTTCGCCGCCAATTTTTTTTCTTCTTGGTTTATTTCAAAAAATACTTATTAAAAGTGATAAATACCAATGATTTCCTTGATAGATAGACCGAAAAAAATCTTCTATATTCTTTTTATCTTTTCAATTTTTATTACATATCTTGGTTACCTGTTTTATTTGCAGGCAATTAAAACAGGTGATTTTGCTATTAGAGCAATCATCACCTCCAGACGAGTGGAAGTACTGCCATCACAGCGTGGAGAAATTTTCGATCGTAATTTTGATGTACCTTTGGCGATTAATAACGATTCTTTCGCTCTTTTGGTTATTCCTGCAGAAATTCCATCGGAATTAAAAGAAACGGTTTTCTCCAAATTAGCCCAAGCGATAGGTATTTCCATTGATGAAATTAGGCGAAAAATTCCACCTTCTTATTATCGCCTCTATCAATCGATAGAAATCGCAACTGGCATTAGTCCTGAAGTTGTTTTTTCAATCGCGGAGCGAATTGATGAATTCCCTGGAGTTTCTTGGCTTTCACGTCCTAAAAGGAATTATCTTGAGTCAGGGTCATTTTCTCATATAATCGGATATGTCGGAGAAATAACAAGTGATGAGTTGAAGGTTTTATATAATCATGGCTATCAAGCCGGCGATATAATTGGAAAAGCTGGCATTGAATATCAATATGATCTTTTACTGCGGGGGGCTGACGGAAAGCAATATAAAACAGTTGACGCTCGTGGCAGAAAAATAAATATTACACCGTTCGATGTAACACCTCCACAAATGGGAAGTAATGTCGTTCTGACGATCGATAGAAATCTTCAGGTATTAGCAGAAAAGGCTTTGGGACAGCGAATTGGCTCAATAACCGTTTTAAAGCCTGCGACTGGCGAGATTCTTGCACTCGCTTCATGGCCATCATTTGATGCAAATCAACTAACCGCCAGGGGGGGGAATAATTACTTTGCAAATTTGTTGTCTGATCAACGGACGCCATTAATTAATAGAGCAATTCAATCTCACTATCCTCCCGCATCAACCATTAAAATGGTAATGACAACAGCGATAATTGAAGAAAAGGTAATCAATCCAGAAGAAACTATTCTCTGTGCTGGTGAGATTAGTTTGGGCGATAGAATTTTTCGATGTTGGATTAGAAAACCTGGACATGGAAGGCTAAACCTCCAAGAAGCCCTGGCACAATCCTGTGATGTCTATTTTTGGGAAGTTGGCAATAATCGACTTGGCATTGAGCGGATTGTTTCATACTATAGGGATTTTGGACTTGGCACTCCGACTGGCATCGATTTGAGAGGGGAAGCTAGCGGATTCGTCCCAACTCCTCAATGGAAGGAGCGACGCTTTAATGAGCGGTGGTCCAGTGGTGATACATTAAACATATCGATTGGCCAAGGATACTTACTGGTTACACCGTTACAGGCTGCTAATATGCTGGCAATGATAGTGAATGACGGTATTATTTATAAGCCTCATTTATTACATGAGGTTAGGAGCTATCAAAATAATGAAGTGGTTAGTGTAATAGAACCTGAGATACTACTGCAATCGAGAATATCAAATGATGCATTTAGGCAAACAAGGGAAAATTTGCGTAGTGTTCTAGTAAGCGGAACTGCACGTTATCCAGTAAATACAAGGGTAGTAGAGATAGCTGGTAAGACGGGTACTGCAGAAGTTGGTTTGACTGATAGATGGCATTCCTGGTTTATTGGATATGCCCCCTATAACTATGAACATATTGAAGATGTGATTATTGTATGTGCCATGATTGAAGCTGCAAACGAATGGGAATGGTGGGCTCCTTATGCCACCAATATAATTTTTCAGGGGTACTTTGGCAACCAAACCTTTGAGGAAGCCGTTAGGCGATTGGGTTTAACTCGACAAGTTACACCAAGTACCGAGAGGATAGAATGATAATTGCTAATATAAAGTCAGTCTTGTCAAAAACCGATTGGCTAATCATTATTATTTCTACGCTTCTTACGATTTCTGGAATATTATTTGTCTATTCATCTGGTATCAATGCAAGTGGCGTATTGGTATCAGATGAATATTTGAAACAAATTTTTTGGGCTATTATTAGTTTTTTACTGCTTATTAGTTTTTTACTAGTAAAACAAAAATTAGTTTTCGAGTATTCATTCATTATTTATGTTTTTTTTATAATATTGCTATTCTATACCTTAGTTTTTGGAAGGGTTGTTAACGGTTCTAGATCTTGGATAGGTGTTGGTTCATTTGGTATACAGCCATCAGAGTTTGCGAAGATATCCACTATTATTTTCTTGTCAAAATATCTTTCATCAACAATACATGAAGCTGGTTCATTTAGGCGTTTTGTCATTTCTGGATTAATTGTCTTGTTACCATTTATTTTGATAGCTATGCAGCCTGATTTCGGAACAGCAATTGTTTTTATCCCCCTATACTTGTTTATTGCATTCTTTCTAAAAATTAATTTAAAATATCTTTATTTTTTGGTTGGACTAGCTGCTACAATAATTCTATTTATTCTATTGCCATTATGGCAGAATTTGGCACTTGAAAAGCCGATAGATATTTTAAGAATATTCTACGAAACTCCATTTGTTATTTACGTTTATATATTGGGTACAGTCATTATGCTTCTTTCATTATTGGGATATTTCTATTTTAAAAAGAAGTATTATTTTTGGATTTTTTCTTCTGCTGTGATTTTTATTATTGGGCTTGGTGTGGCAAATTTAATTTCTGGTTTATTGAAAGATTATCAGATGATGCGCTTAATAGTTTTTTTTGATCCACATATCGATGAACATGGTTCTGGTTGGCATATTTTACAATCACTAACAGCAATCGGTTCTGGTGGCTTAACAGGCAAAGGATTTTTATTGGGAACTCACAGTCATTACAGATATTTACCAACTCAGAGTACGGATTTTATCTTTAGTATCATTTCCGAGGAACTTGGTTTTTTAGGTGCTGGTATTATTATCTTTGCCTATTTTATTTTAGTAATCAGATTATTTATCATTATGAATCGAACACGAGATTATTTTTCGCTTGGAATGGTAAGCGGAATATCTGGATTGCTAGTATTCCACTTTGTAGTCAATGTTGGAATGACGATTGGGATCATGCCAATTACTGGAATTCCACTCTGGTTTTTATCGTACGGAGGCTCAGCACTTGTTGCTATAAATATTGGACTTGGATGCGCTCTTTCAGCAGGAGCCAGGAGATTTGAAATTGAAAGAAATTAGTATTACAGAACTTCAGCCATTATTAAAAAAAGTTCAAAAGCCGGCCCGGTACACTGGTCATGAGTTGGGTTTTATTGAGAAGGAAATAATTCAATTTCATTTTATTATCTGTTTTCCTGATTTGTATGAGCTCGGTATGTCAAACAATGCAATGAAAATCATATATACAAAGCTAAATGAAATTGATGGATTATTGTGTGACAGACTGTTTACGCCTGCCATCGACTACGTAAATGAACTTCACAATACAAATATTCCTCTTTATGGCCTTGATTCCCTGTTACCTGTACATAATTGCGATATTTTGGCATTTACTATTGGATATGAATTAGCTGCTACTAATGTCTTATTAACATTAGAGTTAGCAGGGATACCTTTGAAAGCAGCTGAAAGGCTAGATAATACACCACTAATAATAGCAGGCGGACCAGGAATAAGCAATCCGATTCCTTTTGGTTCTATTTTTGATGCTGTTTGGATAGGGGAAGCAGAAGATGCTTTTTTTGATCTTTGTAGACAACTTGTCGAATCGAAGAAAAATGGATTTTCCAGAAACGAAAGGTTGAGCATATTAAAAAATCATCCATCAATATGGCATGCTGGAAAAATTGGAGTCATTAAAAATACTTTTATGAATTTTTCCAATACAAAATTTTCACCTCATTTCCCTTTTCCAGCATTAAAACCTATCCAGGAGCATGGCGTTGTAGAAATAATGAGAGGGTGTCCTAATGGCTGCAGATTTTGCCATGCTGGATATCATTACAGGCCTTGTCGATATAAAAATGTGGAAGTGATTTTACAAGAAGTATCTGAACTCGTTGATATGGGATATTCCACTATTACGTTATCTTCATTATCAAGTGGTGACTACCCAGGTATTTTGCCATTAGTTCGATATCTGAATTTGGAGTACTCTTCAAAAGGAATTTCATTTCAGCTACCTTCGTTAAAAATAGAGACATTGGATTTGGCAATAATAAGTGAATTGTCAGAAACAAGAAAAGGTTCACTGACCTTTGCTATAGAAACACCACAGACTGCTGGACAGGCTGTAATTAATAAGTCGGTGACGCTGAATGCAATCAATGATATATTAAAAAAGGCAAAGCTATATGGTTATCGAACCGTAAAATTCTATTTTATGATTGGGTTACCTATAACACAATCAGAAGTAACTGAAGAACAGGCAATTGTGCAATTTCTAATGCAATTTACAAGATTGCCAATAAATATAACTGTTACAATAGCAACGTTTGTCCCTAAGCCATTTACTCCATTTGAAAACGAACAGCAACTTTCGTATAGTGAAATATTACCAAAAATTTACTACATTAAAGATGCATTGCGTTGTTTTAAAAATATTAAAATTACCTATCATAACCCTCTAATGTCGACGATTGAAGGGATTATTGCACGAGGCGATGATAGAGTAGGGGAATTGATTCATTCGGCTTATAAATGTGGCTGTTCTTTTGATGCATGGGATGATCTTCTTAACGTAGAAAAATGGCAAACTCTTTTAGAGCAATATAAGCATCTAATATTTGTTCCCAGTGAATCCTCCTTATTTCCTTGGGCAATCATTAATGAAGGAGTGCAACAAAAATTTATAGAGATGGAAACAAAAAAGGCAATTCACTTCGAATCAACTTCAAAATGCAATAGTAATTGCGAACATCCATGCGGTGCCTGTGATGATTCTTTAAGCGTAGATTCTTTTGATGAATTTGAAAAAGAAACTTGTGCCTTTATTGATAGTATAAGTACCACAAACGAAATTGATAATGTTGAAACAGTTTCTAGACCTCGAACACGGTTGATTCTCAATTTTAAAAAATGTGATGCTGCCGTATTTTACGCGCATCATGATCTACATGGTCTTATTTTTCATGCGATGCAAAAAAGTGGATTGATAGTAGAATTTTCTCAAGGCTATAACCCTTTACCGCGACTTGAAATTACTGAACCCATGCCACTTGGTTTTGGTTCAGATGACGAATATGCCTCAGCGATTATAAAAAATGATCCCGGTAGTCCATTGTTAACAGAAGAAGCATTATTGACGAATTTGCAGCGACATTTACCAATCTTTGTAGTTGTTAAACGAGTATTTGTTTCTCCGATATTAATTGGCACAAAAATACATTCATTATCAGCAATTCATTGGGGGTCTGATTTTATTCTTGAATTCCCGAAAACTGATATTTCAAAAATAACTCAGTTTACAGAGTCAATAACAAAATTACTCGCAGAATCAGAAATAATGCAACAGCGAGATTTTAGTGTGCAGAAAATTAAAAATTCAATCGTAATTGCACTACCTTTTTCGGGTAAAAAGTCCCTAGGTATAACTGGACTGCTTTCAGAGGGAATTGGCCAAGATTATCTTGATTTATTTTTTATAGGTAAGCGACTTAGGCAATATGCAATGTCACCCGGTGATAGTGCAATAAAAATGGATTATCTCGATTTTTATAAGAACTACTATTTTTCGACACTAGTTTGATGAAATCAAATACTGCTTATAATGTATATTCTGTCGACCTATATTATATACCAACCCCGAAAAAAAATTTCTACTTTCAGTACGCTGACAAATGAATTGTTGCCAAATATTCAGCCTTACTATAGATTGCATTGAACGTTGTAAAGTTGAATCCATTGGACACTGCATACAATTGAAGTACTATTCCGGTATTCAATGTTCCTGCGGTGTAATCAATATCACCAGTCTTTGGAGTTTCAGAGAAGCTGGAACCACCAACTAGTTGTGTACGAGTGAGAATGATTGGAGCTTCATCTTGTATTGCAAATATTAAATTTTCATAGTTCCAGATAAAACTCATTATGGAATCATTGGAAAAACTATTTGATGCGTTCAGGATGAAATCTGTATTGCCGCGATTCAATTTGCTGTAGTTTAAGCCACTACTAGTAGATAAATATGATATCGAGGTGCCAGGCACTATTTCTGTTGATTGTTGTTGTTCAAAGGCTATTCTATCCTGCTCTGCCAATGTGGGGTTGTTATAGAGTTTATAGTAAAATTCAATTCCAAGGTAGTTGCTTTCAAAGGGAACCGATGGATTACCTGCAAAAAAAACCACTGATTTTTCATTTCTGGATGAAACGGTTGGCTTGTTGTTCAAAAAATTTTGCAAGCTATCAATTCCGCAGTTTGAGGTGATCGCTACCAAGAGCAGCAGCATTGAACTAAGCCAACAGAAATCGAGAATTCTGAGTACACTATATTTATTACTCTTGACTCTATTCATATTTCTGTTCTAATCATTTCTTGTTTGGCGGTTCTATAGATTCAAGGCAATCAACCAATTCATAGATAACTACCGGTTTGTTTTTGCCTTTAACCCTAATATTATCCAATTCGCGTACTATAAATTTATCTCTGACTTGAGCATAAGTAAATTCACTTATGATTATTTGAGTACCATACTCTTTGTTGATAGATTCTAGCCTAGATCCTAAATTGACATGGTCTCCCATTAGTGTATAATTCATATGCATTTTAGAACCCATATTACCAACCGTCATAATACCAGAGTTCAGACCAATACCGATATTAATATTTTTCGATTCTGGCCATTCTTGATTGAGCTTCTTTAAGGCTTGCATTTGCTTTAATGCACATTTACATGCTAAAACGGCATGTTCAGCTAAGGCGATTGGTGCACCCCAGAAACACATTATAGCATCACCCATATATTTGTCTAAAGTACCTCCATATTGAATAATAATATCAGTCATAGCTGTAAGATAGACGTTTAGGTGATTTACCAACTCTTGTGGAGTCATGTTCTCTGATAAAGTAGTAAAACCACGAATATCGGAAAAAAATACTGTTAACTCTTTATCTTGGCCGCCAAGTTCTGGAGGATTTTCCGCTAACTGCTCTACTACCTTAGGGCTTAAGTACTTTCCAAAAGTCTGTCTTATTTTCTTCTTCTCTCGTTCTTCGGTGAAGACGCGATAGATGACGACTGAAATGAAGGTAAAGAATGAGCCTAACGCAACTCCTGAATAGTTGATAAGATAGGCGTTTTTTTCAAATATGGCATTCACGACCAAAAAATAGGCGATGCTTTGGAATAAGGCAATGAAAAATGCCAGAGCAGCGGAGATTCGAGATGTAAGAAATGCCATGAAAAAGACAAAACCGCATAGAATCAACAAATTGGTTGTATAGGAGGCGTTAATAATGAAGTTATCCATTAATATCGTGTTTAGCGCATTTGCGTGAATTTCTATTCCAAACATCATGCCAAGCGGTGTAGGCTTTTCATCATCTGCCATTCCAGAAGAGAAAGCACCGGTCATGAGAATTTTGTTGGTAGAGGCCATAGTGCGTCGCCAGTGTGAAACATCAGATCCAGGATCGCGGTTTGCGTAGGCTGCAAAAGATCTGACCGGGAAAGTTTGATTTCCCTCGGGTGAAGCGCTGGATCCTGGCCCCATGAAATTCACCAGCATCTGCCCCGCTTCATTGATCGGGATTCTTATTTCTGGAATATCTCTGAAGCGGCCTTCGGAAATAAAATTACCATCAGCATCATAGCTATCATCAGTTAAGCGAATACGGTAGGGGCGAAGTTCAGAATTACCTTCTTCATCAGTAAAAGTAATCCGTGGATTTTTTATTAATATATGTGACCCTAGTTCAATGATAATTTGGTCATAACCAACATGGAAATAATTCAATGCCAATGAGAGCGTGACTGCTGGAACAAAAAAATCCTGATAATGCCTTATAATATAGTATGAGTCAATTTCATTTGTAGAGTCTACCTCCGAAACCATCGGAGCGTTTTTTTGCATAGTTATTTTTAGTCGTTCCAAGGCGGCTTCGGTGATGGGTGTTTCAATTTCATGTTGCATTCCGTTAAAGTCAATCCAAGCCAAGCGCTCATAGCTAGATTCATTAACTGAGTAACCTGCGGTAATTTCTTCAAGTTTTATCGTTTTGAGAAGTACACTAGATCGAAGAATCAATGGTTGTCTGCGATATATCTTATCCGGATCAGCTCGGTAATTGGCATGCCCATAACCTGCTGCGGCTTGTCCAATTGGACCAAGTGGCGGATCAATATACGAGAAGATATGAATTTTTTTCCAATCGCCTACGACGTTTGCGAGTGTACCCTTGGTATCATAAAGAATTTTTTGTCTAGCATAGAGAGGATCCGTCTCCGTCAAGCTGCCGCTATCAACTAAGACTGTTTCAACAAATACACGTCCAGAATTTTCAACCGAATCAGCGAGTAAGGCATCATGAGTAGGATTTGGATCCCTTTCGTTAAAGAAAAAATCTAAAAAGAGGGCCGACTCTCGGTTGTTTTGATCACTAATTCGCGAAAACGCGTTAATATAATGGGCGAACCTGGTTCGCTCGAAAGGCCATTTGCCATATTGTTCCAAGGATCGCTGATCGATCCCGATGATAAGGATGTCGTTGGAGATTAACATGCTGTTTTGGGTCAGGACAGCACCTTCCTGAACGGATTTGCTGTCTCGCCCTACTTTCAACTTAAAATGTGAATCAAGGATTTTATCCTCAATACTTTCAAATATTCCAGTGAATTCCGACAACGCAAGCACCAATGCAACAACAAAAATTCCGATGATGAAAGAAAAAGTTTTGACTCCAAAAAATTTTCTCATTGCAGTGGACATTTTAACCCCTTCCATCAAAAACAGCCTGCGATATGCCAGAGTGCATACCGCAGGTATTCAAGGAGAAATCAAAATTAGCAGTATATATGCCTAATTACTGATTCCCTGAGTTTCAAAGTAAATTATACGACTATGTGCTAGTTTTGTCCAATCATCTTGATCACCTTTGGTGATTAATTGAGTATACGCAGAGCTTGCGTCTGGGATATTGCCTAAATCTTCCGCCAAACGCCCGATATTGAACATGACTCGATTAACTGATGGATCATTAGGGAAATTGATCAAGAAGTCAGTCAGAAGCTGCTTGGCCTCTGCTAGATTCCCAAGATTTTCAGACATTGTGGCGGCATTGATCATAGCAATAGGCGCTAAATGAGATTCTGGCACTTGAGAGTAGATATAGTCGTAGGCTTCTTTGGCTTTAAGAAAATTTTCCTGTCCAAGAAACACGGAAGCAGCTAGATTCCGCGCCCGAAGAGCTGGATAAAGATTGCCGTATTCGGCGATAAAACCATCAATCGTTGTCAAAACAGAATCACTCAAACTTGCTTTTTCTGCTTCGTCGGCGGCAGAATTCCAGGTCGAAAAGTCGGTCTCGATAGTTTCCAGTATCGTTGTTGCCTTCATCAGGCGGCTTTCAGTAATAGTACTGACGATACCTATACCGACGATGGCCAATACCGCGATTCCTAAAACGGAGGCTATGAATAAGCGATTCCTTCTGAGAAAATCATTGAACTTGGTATATAGACTCGTTTCTACATCAGTTTTTTCTTTTGGTGCCTTCCCGAGATTACTCATACATCTACTCCTTTAGGTGTCGAAATTGCAAGGTCTTTAATCAAACGCGAAAGATAGGTACGTTGAATATCCAAAACTTTCGCGGTTTCAGTCTGATTCCAGGCATGTTCTTCCAAAGCTGTGCCGATAAAGTGTTTCTTGAAGATACTTAAAGCTTCCTTGAGATCTTTTCCCTTATACTCATCATCAGTTTTATCACTGCTTCCGATAAGTAAATCACGGGCTGTGATCTGCTTATCCCTAGCGATGACGACAGCCCGCTCAATGGCGTTCTCTAATTCCCGGACATTACCAGGCCAAGAGTAGGAAAGCATCAATTCCATCGCATTTTCGGAAAACCCTATAAATTGCTTTTTAGTTTCCCTGCAAAATTTTTTCAGGAAAAAATCGGCCAATTCCGGAATATCTTCTTTACGTTGTCGTAGAGCTGGCACATAAATTGGCAAAACATTGAGACGATAAAACAGATCACTTCTGAATTCACCACTCCTGACCTGTGCTGCTATGTCTTTATTCGTGGCAGCCACAATTCGGACATCCACCTGGACTGTATCACTTGAACCGACCCGTTCAAAAGTCTTTTGCTGGATTACTCTGAGAAGTTTAGCTTGCAGTCGTAAAGGCAAATCGCCAATTTCATCAAGAAATATGGTACCGCCATTGGCTAACTCAAATCGGCCTTTCCGATTTTGGATGGCATCGGTAAAGGCTCCTTTTATATGGCCAAACAACTCGCTTTCCAGTAAACCTTCTGGAAGAGCGGCGCAATTGACTCGAACGAAGGCTTGGTTTTTTCTATTACTTCGAAGGTGCACCTGCTCCGCTATCAACTCCTTGCCGACTCCACTCTCGCCGAGTATTAAAACTGATGAATCCGTTTTTGCAACCTTGTCGATCAGCTCGATTTTTTCCAAAATATCCGGGCTTTTGGCGATAAAGACGTGATACCCTTTATCTGTGGAAATCTGATTGCGAAGAAAGCCGATTTCGTCTTTTGCTTTTTCCAAGTATCGAGCATTTTCAATGGCAATCGCGGATTGGACGGCAAAGATTTCTAGCCACTGCAGATCATCTGGTGTAAAGTACTTTTGCCCTTTCTTATTGATGATCTCGATAACCCCCATACAGCGATCCCTGATAAGCATCGGCACAGCTAAAATACTATACGTCGGGAAGCCGATGGATTTGGAAATATCCTTAAAGAATCGGTTGTCAGTTTCGACATCATTGACTATTAAGGACTGACCTCGTTCAGCAACCCAGCCAGCGATTCCTTCACCTGGATTTAGGCTGAATTTTTTAATATCCTTGCCTTTGGGACCTAGTGAAATCTCAAAGTATAGTTTGCCATCATCCTCATTTTTAAGTAAAAGCGACGAAGCTTCACCTTCGGTAAGCTTCGTCGCTGATTCGAGAATGTGTGTCAGTAAGGCTGTGGCGTCACCATAATTTGAATTGATCAGCGTATTGATCTCGATAAGCGTTCTGAACTTTTCGGGATCAATACGACTGATCATAGGATATTACGCGTTGTCGCGCGTATCATCCTTTTTATGCTTGAGCAAATCACCGAGGGTAAAGCCTTCACTGGTATTTCCCTGATCCATAAATTTGGACATCTCGGCCTGTAATTGCTTCCGGTTCAAGTCTTTGATGGACAGAGCCAGCTTTTGTTTGTCGGCACTGAGTTCAATGATTACGGCTTTGACGGGAGTTCCGATTTCAAAACGCTTTACAGCGGTCTCGAATTCTTCTTCCTTGCTATCACTGATGTTTGCCTTGTGAATCAAGCCTTCGATATCACCTTGTACCTTCACGAACAAGCCGAAGTCGGTGATCGAGGATACGACACCCTCTATCTGAGAGCCGACTTGATAAGCTGTACAAAAACCTTGCCAGGGATCATCGGCCAAGCGACGCACCGAAAGACGAATACTATGATTTTCTGGGCTATTCTCGATAACCAGTACTTCGACTTCTTGATCTACCTGAAGCTCCGAAGATGGATTGCGAACCTTTTTAGTCCAGGACAATTCCTCGGCTGAAAGGAAGCCATCGATGCCTTCCTCAAGTTGCACGAATGCGCCAGAGGCAGTTAACTTGACGACTTTTCGAGTCAGTCGCATGCCAACTGGGTACCGCTCACTGATTGTTTCCCAGGGATTATCCTGAACCTGACGTAAGCCGAGTGATACTTTCTGCTGATCAAGATCGTAGCCTAAAATCATGCATTCGACGATATCGCCGATCTTGAGCATTTCATCTGGCTTTTTAACGCGCTTGACCCATGAGAATTCGGAAATATGGGCGAGGCCTTCAATTCCGTCTTCGAGTTCAATAAAGGCGCCGTAATCTGTCAGCTTGGTAACGGTACCTTTCACAATAGCGTCAAGTTGATAACGACTCTCGAAAGTATCCCAAGGATCCTGCGAGAAATGCTTCAAGGACAGGTTGATACGACCTTCTTCCGGATCGATTTTTATAACCTTCAGCTTGATTTCTTGCCCCTTGCGGACAAAATCCTTTGGCTTGGTTACATGTCCCCAGCTCATGTCATTGATATGAAGCAGACCGTCAAAACCGCCAAGATCGATGAAAGCGCCGAAACTGGTGAAGCTTTTCACGATACCGTCGACGGTGTCGCCAAGCTGTACCGTGGTGAAGAACTTTTCACGACGCTTCTTAGTGTCTTCCTCAAGCCATTCTCGACGATTGACGACAATATTTACCCGGCGTTCGGAGTAAAGGCGCTCCAAGTAGAAATTCGACTTCTGCTTGATGAGGTAATCACCTTTCTCGACACGCTGAATATCAGCCTTCGAGACGGGTAAAAATGCCCTCAACCCAAAGCCAAGACTGACTTCGAAGCCACCCTTGATTTCCTTTTCGATGATGCCTTCAACGGTTTCATGGTTCTTGTGGGCGTTTTGAATGTTTCGCCAATGAACCTTTTCGTCCGCCTTTTGCTTCGAGACGACGCTTTCACCCGAACGGTTTTCCTTTTTGAGGAGGACAACAGTTACATTGTCACCCACCGCCGGTGGTGTCTGGAACTCGGTGAGCGGGATTTTACCTTCGCTCTTGGCGCCAACATCCACGAATACGCTGTCGTTGGTGATCTGAACCACTCGACCTTCTACAAGGTCTCCCTCTTCCAGGTGGTCCATGCTTTTAAGATACTGTTCCTGTAACTGTGTCTGGATGCACTCGTCGGAGGGTGCGACTGTGCCCATTTCCACTTCCTTAGTCATACGGTTCCCTTGCTGTTGAATTTTCGCGTTTATTTTGTCATAAACAGCGGCTATGGTCAAGTCCGATGTATCTAAATACCACGCTTCAGGAGCGATTTTAAGAGCGCCGATGGTTTTTGCCTTGTCGATGCGGTCCCGTTCTTCGATACCGGCCTGAATTTCAATGAGCGACAGTTGGCTGGTTCCTTGATTGAAGCGCCTGGTGGCGCGAGCTTCCGGAGAAGCATCGATATAGATTTTCAATTCAGCGTCGGGAAAGACAACCGTAGTAATGTCGCGACCTTCCATGACTAGATTCCGACCCTTGGCATAAGCTCGCAATACGTTATTGACGGTATTTCGGACCGCCGGTATAGCTGAAAGCTGGGCGACATGAGCATCAATCAAATCTGAATGCAGATCGGCCTCGACGTTTTTGCCATTCAGGTACAAGGCATGATTACGAAAACCCAAAACCAGCCCAGGCAACAAGGTCTCTATGCTGGCGACATCATTGAAATCGAGTTTGGCCTGGTGGGCAGCCAGCGTAACTGCACGATAAAAACTGCCAGAATTTACATAAATAAAGCTCAATTTTTCCGCCAGCATCCGGGCTATGGTACTTTTCCCAGTACCAGCCGGACCGTCAATTGCTACTATCACGAATCTTCCTTTCCCACTGCTGAAAATCAAAACTATTCTATCGGTGGGCAGAATAGTTTTGATAGCTCTGCAATTTCCGCGCTCGTAAGTCTTCGCCAGGTACCAGCTGCCAAATTTCCAAGGACGACCGGTCCGATAGACAAGCGATGTAATAAGCGCACCCGTAGATCAAACGAAGCAAGCGCCCGACGAATTTCGCGATTCTTGCCTTCTCGGAGTTTGACCAGTAGGTGGCATGGATCGCTCAGCTTGACGGATTCAGCCTTCAAAAGCTCTCCCGCATCCATTATTCCGGACTGAAACCTGGTGCAGAACTCAGATGGAACCGGATAATCCGTTTGGACCTGGTATTCCTTGATAATTTCACTGGAGGGATGCGCCACCTTGGCTGCGAAAGCGCCGTCGTTGGTAAACAACAAAAGACCTGATGATTGAAGATCCAGCCGTCCAATGTTGTAGATGCGTTCCGTAATTTCTGGTTTGAAAAGATCGACGGCCAGCGGTCGGCCGTATTGATCCGAGGCGGCGGACAGATAGCCAGCAGGCTTGTGCAACGCTAAATAATGGTAGCGAATTTCATTCCCCAAGGTTTTTCCGTCAACCCCTATGACATCGGACGCATTGACCTTAAAACCAAGTTGGGTGACAGTTTGGCCATTTACCGAGACCTTGCCAGCGGTAATCAGCTGCTCGGCATGCCGGCGGCTGCAATAACCGGCATGGGCTATGGCGACCTGTAGCCGGCAGAGTGGCTGCATTGGCACTTCATCAATCGGCATGAAAGACTCGCATGCGCTCAATCCTTTGGTTCCAGTTCAAAACGCTCCCGTTCCAAGTCATCCAGCTTGGGCAGGTCCGCGATGCTGTTGAGCCGGAAAAATTTCAGGAAATCCTTGGTCGTTCCGTATTGGATGGGCTTGCCCGGTGCATCCTTTTTGCCGGTTTCCTTGATAAAACCTTTTTCAAGCAGGAATCGGATCATATTGTCGGCGGCGACCCCCCGAATGGCCTCGACCTCTCCACGCGTTACTGGCTGGGAATAGGCAATGATGGAGAGGGTTTCCAAGGCGGCCCGGGACAGTTTTTGTTCGTTTTTTTTGCCGTATCGCTCCTTGAGTTCCGCCCATAATTCCTTTTTTGGCGAAAACTGCCAACCTCCACTCACCTGCATTAATTCCAGACCGTGTACCGGTGCAGCGAAAGTTTCTTTGAGATGCTCAAGACTGGCTTCGACAACCTCTTTGGATAGGCCACTGATTCGGACTAAGGCTGCAATATCCAGCGGCTCAGCCTCGAGGTAGAGGATGGTTTCGAGTATCGCCGCCTCGGTGTCAAGATTCAGTTCCATGCTCACTCCGTTTATGATAGGCTCGGATTTGTATATCGCCGAATAGTCGATGCTGTAAAATGGAAATCAGACGGAATTTTACCGCTTCCAAGAGCGCTAAAAAGGCACAAACGATGTCGAGAGTTGAACCATGGCGTGTTAATAGGTCATGGAAGCTGAAAGACTCCCGATTCTCCAGAAACTCTTGTATCAAGGCTGTTTTTTCATTGATGGACACTTCTTCGTATAGATCGATAATTCGTTCTGAGCTGATGCCACCAATCATAACGGAAAAAGATTTGAGTAAGTCCCAGACATCGATCTCATCCCATAAATCATTATCGTTGAAAGGCAGGGGCCGCTGGATTTTCTTTCGTTCCAAAGACCACTCGGCCTCTAATTCTTTCTGCTCCATCAACTCTGATATTTTCTTGAATTTCTGGTATTCAATTAATTTTTCGACCAAGTCTTGACGGGGGTCCTCAATTTCTTCCGATAAATCGATCTCGACCGGCAGAAGCATCCGGCTTTTGATATAAAGCAAGGTGGCTGCCAGCGAATAAAATTCTGTCAAATTGTCGAGATCAGGATGTTCCATACCGTCGAGAAAACGCAAGAACTGCTCGGTAATGGAGGCAATCGGAATATCATAGATGCTGACTTCATTTTTTTTTATAAGAAACAAAAGAAGATCCAGCGGTCCTTCAAAATCGGCCAAGAGATAATTCCGGGTATTGGTGGCGGCAGGGGTCTCGTCTATCGTTTCCATAATACTTTTCCGGCAGCGGTAGTTTCGCCAACCTGGATTTTTTCAAGACGCTGTCCAGCCAATTCAGCTAATAGCATCTTGTATTTCCTATGCTGTACTGGATCGACCAGATCGGGGGCAAGGTCAACCAAGGGTTGGAGCACGAAGGCCCGTTCCAGCATTCCCGGATGGGGGATTTCCAGCCGCGCAATGGATTGGCAACGGTCTCCAAACAGTAAAATATCAATGTCCATGGTCCGCGGTCCCTTAGGTTGTTCCCTTGATCGATCACGTCCCAACTGGGCCTCGATAGCTTGGGTGTGATCCAATAGTGCTTCTGGTGTCCGATCCGTCAGGCCGGTCACGACAGCATTGGTAAAATCGGGCTGATCCTCGATATACATAGCCTTACTGCGGTAGAGCGGTGAAAGCAGGCAATCGTCCAGTTCTGCTTGCAGAAGCTTGAAGGCCGCCAATATATGCTGGATCGAGCCAGCGCAATTCGAGCCAAGGCCAAGGTAGACGCGACTTCTCAGAAAAGTCCTCCGTCTACGTCATCAACCTTGACGGCAGCCTTGGACAGTCCAGCCTTCGCGGTCTTACTGGCTGGCTCGTTGACGGCCGCGGCTTCGGCTTTGACGCTTTTTGCGGCAGTTGTCGATAATCCACGCCTCGTGGCCTCGCCAGCCTGTACTTCCGCCAAGGCTACGGCCGCGGCGTTGGCGGCGGCCGCCAGTGTAGCCTTGTCGGGAAAGAAAATAGCTCGGACTTTGCCGTCTATCTCGGCGAATAATTGGGTATTCTGCTCAAAATTGAGTTTGACGTTTTCCCTACCCTGCCCCAGCTTCTCTTCGCCATAGGTATACCAGGCTCCCTTTTTATCGATAACGCCACATTTGACGGCGGCATCGACCAGGCTGCCGGAGGCGGAAATTCCTTTACCGAACATGATCTCCATTTCGACTTTGCGAAATGGCGGGGCAACCTTGTTTTTGACTACCTTGACGCGTACCTTGTTGCCGATGGCATCGTTGTCGCCGTGTTCAATGGTTTCGATGCGGCGCACCTCCAAACGGAGCGAGGCATAGAACTTGAGGGCATTACCGCCGGTGGTTGTTTCCGGATTGCCAAACATAACGCCGATCTTCATGCGGATCTGGTTAATGAATATCAGGATGGCTTTTGATTTGCCGATGGTACCGGTCAGCTTGCGTAAGGCTTGGCTCATCAGGCGGGCCTGCAAGCCGACATGTGCATCGCCCATGTCACCTTCTATTTCAGCCTGCGGCGTCAGCGCGGCCACCGAATCGACCACAATGATATCCACCGCTCCGGAGCGTATCAGGGATTCGGCGATTTCCAGGGCTTGCTCGCCGTTATCAGGTTGGGAAACCCACAGGTCATCGGTATTTACGCCCAGGTTTTTGGCATAAACAGGGTCAAGCGCGTGCTCGGCGTCGATGAACGCGGCGACGCCGCCCTTTTTCTGACATTCGGCCACCGCATGCAGGGCCAGGGTGGTCTTGCCGGAGGATTCTGGTCCGTAGATTTCAATGATGCGACCGCGCGGATAACCGCCGACTCCCAGGGCTTCATCCAACAGGATGGAACCGGACGGAACGGCCTCGATCCCTTGCGAGATCTGATGGTCACCCAATTTCATTAAGGAACCCTGGCCATACTGTTTTTCGATCTGCAGGCGGGCGATCTCGAGTGCCTTCATTTTTTCCGGATTGCTGCTATTGCCTGTCAATGAAGTATTGTCATTTTTCGCCATTGAAATATCCTCCTGCTACCAGAGACGCCAGCTACCACAGCAGTGCCTGCGAAATACGTGGCGTAACTGTGAGCCATAGTACAATATCTGGGCTGGTTTGTCAGCAACGATTCAGGTTTCATGGCGGTCATTTTAGCGACTTATGACCAGGCTTAGCCATGCTTGCGCATGACCTCTAGCGGAATCAGTTTAGCGGCTTTGCGCGCTGGAAATAAGGCAGCCAGGAAGGATACGATGATGGTCAACAGTACGATGGTGACAATGTTTCGAAAATCAAACCCCACCGGGATTTTTTCCAGATAGTAAGCCGGTTCCAGCAAGCGGATAGCGCCAGCTTCGGCCTGGCCGGCAAAAAGCCGTCGACTGGCGTTAATTACCCGTTCTATACCGTAAATCAAGCCGTTAACCTGCATCCCACACAGAATGCCAGCCACGCAGCCCAGCAAGGCCCCGAGGGCTCCTAGAAAAGCACCAGACAACGAGAATATCATGGCAATATCGATGTTTTTTGCGCCAAGGCACTTCAGGATGGCTATTTCTCTGGATCGCTCCATGGCTAGCGTACTCAGGGCGCTGGTAACGTTAACGGCGGCCACAATGACGGTTATTGCCATAATTAGCAACAGGATGGATCTGGTGTTGGCCAAGGAAGCGAACAGATTGCGCTCGATTTCCGGCCAGGCGTGCACCTGGGCAGAACCGGCCAGCCTGGTATGCAGGCGTTCGCGCGCCTGGGCCGACCCAGTATAAGGGTCAGCTATCTTGACCCCGATAATTTTCTCACTCGAGTCAGCTTCCATGACTCGTCCGGCTGACTGGTACGGGATCAACAACCAGTGGGCGTCGATTTCACGGTAGCCAGCCGACACCACCCCTTTGATTATAAAAATGCTGACCCGCGGGAATAGGGCTCCCGCTTGATTGGTCCGCATGGTGATCAGATTGATGGCATCGCCGGGGCCTACCTCTAAATTTTCGGCCAAGGCTGAACCTATCAGGGCATCGACCGGCTTATCCAGCGACAGCTCACCGGCCAGCAAATTCATGTACTGGCGAGTCGCTTCGTCCGCTAAGAAAGCAGGCTGTAAGGCTCTAATCGAAACGCCTTCCTGGTGGCCCTGATGGAAAACCACGCCGGCCGAACGCTGCTCGAACCAGGCACCGGTAACGGCCGGCGTGGCCAGAATAGACTGCCGCAGATTTTCGTCCAAACTTGCCGGCGAGTAGGATCGGACTTGCAGGTGATAGGTGCTCAATTCGATATAGCGGGCGGTGATGCCTTCTATCATGCCATCGGAAACCTGCATCACGATGAGCAGCGGGACCAGGCTGATGGCAACGCTGAGAATCGCGCCGCGTACTGCCTTGCGGGCCAGATCGTCGGGAACATGGTGGCCGCGTCTGCCAAAGATGAAACGCCAGCCGATAAAGGCCAATGACTTGCGTTTCATTGTTCGAATATCTCGCCTTCGTGCATCAGGAAGCGCCGGCTTGAATGGGCGGCCATTTCCTTGTCATGAGTCACCACCACGAGCGTTGTCCGGCAGGTTTCAACTAAATTGAAGAGTACCTGTTCGATAACCCGGGCATTGGCTTCGTCCAGGTTACCGGTCGGTTCATCGGCCAGCAAGATGGCGGGATCGTTGATCATGGCGCGGGCGATGGCCACGCGCTGTCGTTCACCGCCCGACATCTTAGCCGGCACATGATGACGACGCTCGGAGAGGCCGACTTGATCTAGCAGGAAAGAGGCCTTCTCGGAAGCCAGCTTGCGCTTGTTTTTCAACATGAACAGCGGGAGCATGACATTCTCGAGGGCGGTGAAATCACGCAGCAGGTAATGAAACTGGAAAACGAAGCCCACCTCGCTGGCCCGAAATTGTGAAAGCGTGTCCTCCGATTCTTCATTGATATTCCAGCCGTTTACATTCAAGGTTCCAGAGTCGGCCTTGTCTAGGCCACCGATGATGGACAGCAAGGTACTCTTACCGCAACCGCTTGGCCCCATGATGGATACCGTGTCGCCTTTTTCAATTGAGCAATTGACTGACCGCAGCACCTGCAAGGTTTCGGCGTCGGAGATGTAGGCCTTTTGAATATTGGCGCAGCGTATTATCTCACTCATGGCGTAAAACCTCCGCCGGATGGAATTGGGCAATGCGCCCGGACGAAACCCAGGCGGCGATGATAGCCGAGAGGCAGCCAGCCAGAGCGATAAACAGTACTTCAATAAAGACGATTCTGACCGGGACCTCGGTAAGATAGAAAATGTCGGGCGAGAAAAAGCGGAAGCCAACGGCGCCAAATAAGCCGGCTAGGAAGAAACTGGCGGCCTCTAGAAAGGCGAAGATGCTGTTAATATTAACGGTAATAAGCAATCCGAGCATCAAGCCAGACAGGGCTCCAGAAAGACCTGTTATCATGCCGTTAAGCAGGAAAATGCGTTGGACCGTGTATAAGCGGCAGCCCATGGCCTTGATGATGGCTATTTCATCAATCCGTTCATGAATCGATTTTCGCATCGCGTAAAAGATATTGACGCCCACGACCAGGAAGATGATGCCGACCAAGATGAGCATGACGGTTTTTTCCATGCGCAAGGCTCCAAAAAACGCCTTGTTATAGACGCGCCAACTTTGAATACTTTCGGCCGGGATGCCGGCCTGCACTAAACGATTGACAACCTCAAGGTCCGCGAAACGATCGTTTAGTTTTATGCCTAGGTAGGTATCCAGATGGGTATTGCGCAAGGCCGGCAGCCCAGCTGGAATAAAGACCAGGCCGGAATCAAATTCGTAATATGAACTACTAAATATCCGGTCTACCTTGAGATCGACCAGTTCGGATGATAAGCCAAATTCTTCGGACGCATTCAGGAAGAGCATCATCAGGGGATCGCCGGTAGTAACCCGCAACTGCCTGGCCAGTTCGTTACCCAGAATGATGTTGCCGCTATTCTCAAAACCACCGGCCGCCAAGTTGAGTTGTTGGATCAACGATGGGTCGAAACTGCCAAAATCGGTTGGAACAACTTTTACCTTGACGGGTTGCATGACGCCGTACTCGTTTTTCAGCATCGTCTGATATTCGGAGAATGGCAGGACGCTGCGAACGCCCGGGATATCCCGGAGGGCGGCGATGTCGATGCTGTCGGTGTATTCCACCCGGACATGATAGCTGTCGACTTCGAGTACCGATTCGATGAATCCTAGCTGAAAACCATTCATGATGGCCATGATGACCACTAGCGCCGTGACGCCGACGCAGATTCCGGTAGCGGCCGGTACGAAAGAAGTTCCGCCACCACTGCCGCGCGAGAACCAGCGGAAGGCCACAAAGTTAAGCCAGGAACCATATTCTTTCAATCGTAGGTCCTTGTCCGGATGAGATTGCCGTCGCGCCAAAGTTCCTGACGCACCAACACGTCTGCTTGGTAGTATTCCTTAGCGAAGAGTATACCGCCATCATGGAGGAGTACCGTATAATCGGCGGCCGTTTCATATTCGATACGTCGCCAAAGCAAATCATTCTGGAACCACTCTTCAACGATCAGCCGGTCTTCGTTGCCGTAGCTGAAAACGATCCGGGTGTGATTGTTGCGGTCATCGGTGACCAGCCGGCCGGTCAGTCGGCCTTGGTCGTCATACTGATTGGCCGTATAGCTGACCACCTGGTCGGTCACCGTAACTGTTTCCTGGGTGACGCGGCCGTTATCGTCATAGACGGTAAGCACGACAGAGGCTTGCACGACATCTTGCTTCTCGATCTCGGTCAATTTGTCCGCGACGAAGCGGTAGGTTTCGCGGGCCAAGAGTTCGCCGGCCGGCGAGTAGCGTGACGCGATGGTCAGGCGTCCAGCCTCGTCGAAAGCATAGAGCGTGACAATGCCATCGGCCTGCATCCAAGAATAGCTAGCGCTGCTGAAGGTATACGAAATTCCGGCCAATCCGGCTTCCGGAGTACCGGATTGCAGCAACATAGAGCCTGGTCCCCATATCATCCCGGGCGAATCAGCCGCGGTCGTCTGTTCGGTTGACTGGGCCATTGCCAACCTTGGCAAGGTCAGTAGTGATAGGAAGGCGATGGCCAAACCGAGGGGGCGCTGCATCTAAAGGTCCAAGAGCCCTTGCAAGTACGAGTCGGCATCGAAAGGCTGGATATTGGCATACGACTCGCCGTCGCAGACGAAAAACACCGGCAATTTTAGTTCTCGGCAAATGGTTGCCAGCATGCCGCCTCGGGCGGTGGAATCGAGTTTGGTCATGATGATGCCGTCGATACGGACGGCTTCAGAAAATATCTCGGCCTGGCGGAGGGCGTTGGTTCCCGTGGTGGCGTCGAGTACCAAAAGCTTGCGGTAGTTTGCCGGCTTGACCCTGGCCGTGATGATCTTATCGATTTTTTCAAGTTCCCGCACCAGGTTTAGCTTGTTGTGCATGCGGCCGGCGGTATCCGCGACCAGCAAATTGGCGTGGGCGGTAGTGGCCGCCTGCAAGGCGTCGTAGATGACGGCGCCGGCATCCGAACCGTGTTCCTGGGCTACGACCCGCGCGCCGAGCCGCTGGCCGTGAATCTTTAATTGCTCGATAGCGGCGGCTCGGAAGGTATCGGCCGCGGCCAGAATGACCGTGCCGGATTCGGATTGCTTTTGAAAGTAGTGGGCCAGCTTGGCCGCCGTCGACGTCTTGCCGACGCCATTGACGCCGAGCAACATGACGACCTCCAGTTCCGGACCGGCCGGTGGCAGTTTGGCTGATAATAGATCGATTTTCATCATCGCCGCCAGGCTGCGCTTGATAGAGTCGATGGAAAGGTCTCCACTTTTCTTGATGCTTTTACGGAGAGTATCACCAAGTTGCATGGCATAAGCGGGGCTTAAATCACTCTCGATGAGCATGTCAACCAAATCATCCCAGACATGATCCTCGATGACGGGCAGACCAAATAGTTTTTTTATCTTATCTCCAAGCTTCATCGAGGCTCCTTGCTTTGCGACTAGTTGAGACTGTAGATGTATATAATCAGGCGGTAGGCCGCGTGTATTCCCAGTAGCACGCTGCCGCTAAACGAAGGCCAGAAGATCAGCTGGCTGGTAAAGTAAGCTGATTCCAGCCGTGTGTAAATGGCGGCAATCTCCTCGTTGGATAAGGAGCCGGTCGGATAGCTGGTACTGGCATTGACCTGTGCCTCGTAGTACATCGAGAAAAAGCCGTATGAAAGGATGGTTACCGGCAGACTGCATACAAAGAGGCCGAGGGCATTGAGGAAGCCGTCTTTGGTAAGGTCAAAGCGATCGCTGAAGGATAAATCCGAGGCAGGAACCAGCGTGAAGAAATAGGTACGCCCAGGTTGTGCCCCGTTGATGACGAAGGTCTGTGACTCATAGCCTTCCGCATCGAGGCGTACAACCTGGGACAACCCGCCAACGGGTAATTCCATCGGGGTTGTGCCGGCCTCAACGGTATCAAGCAGGACGGTGGCCCCCTGGGGAGCAGAATCGATGGTGACGGTGGTCGACTGCCGAGGGGCAAGCGTTATTTCCAGGCGATCATCGACGCCGATCTCAAGAGTACGTTCCACCGCTTGCGCGATGAAGCGCGGATGCCCGATCTTGAAGCTGTAGGTGCCGGAATCGAAGGCCAGAAAAAAGTTGTCTCCAATTACCGTATTACCGACGCTGGTTACGGCCGAGTCGGGCTGGACACGTACTTCAACCAGGGAGTACTCGCGGCCGAGCAGCGTCGTGGCGACCGGTCGAGTAACCGATGCCAACAAGTAATCCAGGTCATCGGCGCTGCAATAATAGACTTCTTCAAGCAAGACTTGATTCAGGGCGTGAGAAAAAACGGTCAGGCGCAGGGCCAGCCAATCTGATATTTGCGTAAAACTGCCGCTGACTGAAATGGCTAAGGACGACAAGCGGCTGCCAGTCGCTGGGTTGGCTGTCGTTGGCAATGGCGTCGCGTCGTTGCTTTCATTGAAACGCACGGGCACGATGATAGGGCTAGATACGACCGCCGTGGTGTCTGACTGGCCGAGGCGCTCTATAGCGGTGGCGATGCCCTCCTCGGCTGCCGTCAGGAGGCCGTCGCGCTGGAACGGATCCATGGTGGTCAGGGAAACGGTATCGCGTTTCCGCCGGGCGGCCGCTACGGCGTCTCGGGCAGCCTCGCGGCTGCTCACCTCGCCGGCTTGAGCCAGCAATTCCCGCTCAGCCGCTAAAGGCATTCTGGCTTTCACGAAATAGAGCCGCTGCATCAATTGGCGGGGAAAAGCGCCGGCCAGGTAGGCCAGCCCCGGATCGATCAAGGAAACGTCAAATTCATTGAATGTTATAATATAATCATTTGTCTGGGTTTGAGCTTGGGCGATGGCCAAAGCCTGGCTGGCTGAGAAAACGAGAATCAATAATCCATACTTCCATCGCCGAACGTGGTTCAGAGCTCCTCCTCCTCGTCATCAGAGGAAATCGTGCCGCCTTTCCAAAGGAAATGCTGGTAAGACTGGATAAATGGATCAATGTCGCCATCCATGACCGGCTGGATATTATTAACCAGGAATTTCGTGCGATGGTCCTTGACCATAGTATAAGGCTGAAAAACGTAGGAACGGATCTGCGACCCCCAAGTGTTTTCCTTCTTCTCGGCCTGGAATCTGGCGTTTTCCCGGTCCTTCTCCTCGCGGTAGACGGTATAGAGTCGGCTCTTGAGCACCGACATCGCTAAATCCTTGTTCTTGTGCTGGCTGCGCTCGTTCTGGCAGGTAACCACAATATTGGTCGGTAAATGGGTGATGCGCACCGCGCTATCCGTCTTGTTGACCTTCTGGCCACCGGCACCGCCGGCTCGATAGGTGTCGATCCGGATATCTTCCGGCTTGATGATGACTTCGATGGTGTCGTCCAGCACCGGCAAAATGGCAACGCTGGCAAAACTGGTATGCCGCCGGGCGTTGGCATCGAAGGGACTGATCCGGACTAGCCGGTGCACGCCCGATTCACCACGCAGCAAGCCATAGGCGAAAAGCCCGTCGATTTGCAGAGTAACGCTTTTGATACCGCCTTCGGCCTCAAGGAGGTCGATTACTTCGTACTTGAAGGCGCGGCGCTCTATCCAGCGCATGTACATGCGAAACAGCATTCCAGCCCAGTCGCAGGCTTCGGTGCCCCCGGATCCGGCGTGGATAGTCAGGAAGGCGCTGGCCTTGTCAGCTTCGCCGGTCATCAGCTCCAGGGTGACGCTGGCATCGAAGCGAGCCCGGATTTCGATCAAAGCGGCGACAATATCGCTTTCCAGAGAACCATCGGCCTCATCGAGGGCCATCTTGAAGACTTCTTCAAGATCCTCGATGTCCTTTTTCAGGTTTTGCCAGGTGTCGAGGCGGCTTTTGAGCATCTTGAGTTCCGACATGACGACCTGGCTCTTCTGGGGATTGTTCCAGAAGTCCGGATTGGCAATCAGGTCTTCTTTTTGCTGGATTTTACGGGCTATGCCTGGGGCGTCAAAGACGCCCCCAGATGTCCAGGATTTCTTTTTTCAGGTCTCCGATCGGCTTATAAAAATCATCAAGCATGGTAACTCCTGTGACTCGGTACGGGATTGTTTAAACTTTGGCTGGTGGATTGACCAGCAAGCGCTTCCACTTGTTTTCTTTCAGGATCGAGACGGCCAGTCGGCCTTCCACCGGAAACTGGTATATTCGGATGGTGTCGTAATAGTCGGTAACTTTATCGATATCTCGCTTGAGGTTAGTCAAGTGCTTTTCGGAGATGCTACTGCTTTCGAAACAAGCCCGCTGAACCTTTTCAAATCCATATTGCGGCAGTAAACCAAAGACAGCCTTACGGGAATCATCACTGCCCAGGTCGCACATGACTGATACAAACATTGGGGCATAGTAATCCAAAGGCCGGCGCTTGGCAAGATGCCGCATTGACTCATAATTAATCTAGCCGAAAAAAAGTGGTTGACTCATAAGTAAAATCTAGCCCTGTGAGTAGACTCTACCATGGGGTGATTTATG
>MIAR01000003.1:72095-91498 GCA_001829185.1 Spirochaetes bacterium GWB1_60_80 | reverse complement strand
TTAATCGTAGAACATCTCGTTCCAGAGGGCTACTTTTTCGTCGCATTCTTGAAAATGCTGTTCAGGTTACACCACTCCGAGGGATAGACCTTCGGGCATAGTTTTCTCCTGTGAGAGGTACTACCTATTGTACCGCCTGAGTCAACTGCATACCCAGGAAAAATAATTAGGAGTCTGTCGGGCTTTGGATTTTGGCCCAGCGAAAGCGAGCCACGAGTGGAAAATCGGTGAGGATTGAGGGTCATACTGCCTGTATGGCCCGATTGACGAGCCGATTTTACGCCGTGGGGCGCTGAGATCGGCCAAAAAGCGTGAAAAATTTCCCGAGATTCTGGATTCTTCAGATTTGTTTCTTAATTTTTCCTGACAATCATTCTTCGCGTCCCAAAGTCCGACAGACTCCTGGTCAGCCGTTGCTGTTTCGGGGGCCGGGACGAGTCGCCCGGTCCCCGACTCGCCCCGAACCTCGATCGCCCCGGTCGGCGGCCGGTATTGGCCTAGGAAAAGGAAGCGGCAAGCCTCGCTGGCCGCCAGTCGTCGCGCCACAGTTCCAGGGCGCGGTTTCCCTGCCGGAAGCCGCATTCCAGTAATTGCGGCCGGTAGGGGCTGAGCCGCGCGCTCTGGCTATTGATGGTTTCGATACGCAGCGGGCTGACGGGTTGCCACTGCCGCCCGGCCAGCCAAGCGAATATCTCCAACGCGCCGGCCAGCGACGGCTGGTCGGGTGGCCAGCGGATGTCGACCGCCCGGCCATTCTTGCGCAGCAGCAGCACCAGGCTATCCCCACAGTGCACCAACCAGGTACTCGGCAGTCGGGACAGGCTGGAACCTTCCGGCCAATCCGGCGTCCAGCCCAGGCCGACCAGGCTAGCCGGATCGCAGGCGTTGTACCAATAGATCGCTCCCCGCTTCGCCGGCGGCGAAACGGCGGACGGGGCGCCGTCCGCTACTGGGTCGGGCAGCTGCCGCAACCAGGCCAGGGCGGCGGGCGTGATGTACTGGGGACCGGGCAGCCCGCGCACGAACCAGCCGGACAGAATCTCGCCTGATAACTCCATCAGGCTGAGTACTTTGCGGATATTGCGCCACTGAAAGGCTGGCAGTTCGCGGTCACTGAGCCCGGGACAGAGAAAACCGTAGCGGTCCAGCAACAGGCGGGCCCGCTCCTTGGACGATTCCAGGCCAGCCAGATTGGACAAAGCGCTCAGACTGGCCGTGCCAGCCAGATCGGTGCCGGGCTGGCCGCCCGGGCCGTTCGGCTGCGGCGGTGGAGTGCCTATTGTCGGCGCCGCAGTTTCGGCCTGGTCGTCGGGCCAGCGGAACCAGTATCCCTGCAGCGGGCGGCTATTCCGCCAGGCCTCGATACCGCGTCGCCGCAGACGGGGTGGCGCAGCGGCCGAGAGGGGCTGTGTTTCTGGTTTTGGCGCGACAGCCGCGGAAGTACGGGCGGGGACCGACTTACCGAAGCCGTGGCGGCAGCCTTGGCGCAAGAGCTCGAAGGAATCGGCTCCGACTTGTCCCCGCCAGGCCTGGCGCCAGAGGAAGGCCGTGGCATCCTGCCCGCCGCTTTCCAGCCTGTTTTTCAATTCGAAATAATCATACTTGGCGCGGCTGGAGGGAAAGAGGCGCAGTAGAGCCTCGTCGTCTCGGCCAGCCTGGCCAGCCGGACTGGCCGGGCTGGTTGTACCGGCTGAACTGGCTGAACTGGCTGAACTGGCTGAACTGGCTGAGCCGGCCAGGCTGGCTTTGGCCGCTGCCGGCAAGGGGCCGAGCAAGGCCCGGTTCTCAGGCAACAGCAGGGTGATTGTTTTATCAGCCACGCCCAGCCAGCGCAGCCGGTCGCCGGCGATGGCCGCGTCGAGCTGGTGGCCGGCGTAGGGCCGGACGCGGGTCGGCAGCAGCCACTCCTCCCAGGCCGTAACCGGCGCCGGGAAGGCTTCCAGCAAGCCAGCGGCCTCCTCCAGGCCGACTGGCTGGACGAGGCCCTGCAGCCAGGCGCGCAGGTAGACCAGCTCGCCGCTCGACCAGCTGCGGTCGGTCTGACGGGACCGCGACCGGCGCAGCCGCAGCAGCCGTTCCAGGTTCTCGCTGTCGCACAGTTCGTCAACCGCGCTACCTTCCAATAACCGGTCGGCGATGACGCGGCCGCCGGCCAGCAAATCGGCCAGGTTGGCAGGCAGCAGCCGACTGGACCACAGGCCGTGCTGGCGCAAGTCGGGCAAAGAAAGCGGCCCGTAGAAGCCGAGCCATTGCAGGAATAGTTCGTCGGGGTCCGGCGCCGAGTCGAGGCTGACAGGCGTCCGTGACGCGCCGGGGTGGTAGGGCTGGCCGGGCAGGATGCGCAGGCTGGCCGGCACGTCCGCGCCGGGCAGGATGTCGGCCTTCAGTAGGCGGCCGCCTTCGCCGGCGATATTCAGCAGGTCGGCCGCGCGGTCGGCGCAGGTTAGAAATAATTTGTCACATACTTTAAGGAAGCAGAGGCGGCCCTTCAGTTCGTGTCCCCAGCCGGCCAACGGCGCCGCGCCCCCCGGCGCGCGAAAGTCCGGGCTGTCCAGCAGGCGGTCCAGCTCCTCCTGAGTGATGACGACGCGGTCGCGCACCAGCTGCACGAACTCGGCCGCGCTGTCCGGCGCGTAGCCCGCGGCCGTGCCCTGCAGCCGCGCTTCCAAGTGGATGGCCAGTTCGCGCGGGATCAGCGGGCGCAATTCGGAGTGACGCAGCACGTCCTCCACCGGGTTGCCTGAATAGCTGGCCCCGTCCGGCCTGGTCGGACTGTCGTCCTCGTACATGTAGCGGTTGGTCTGCTGCCAGACCATGTCGGCGCCGAAGGGCGATACGGCCTTGGTCGTCACCGTGCTGATCTTGACCAGGCCAGCGCTTACCTCGGCCAACATGGCCCGCAGCGCCGGCAAGTCAAAGTCGTCCTGCAGGCAGCCGCGCCAGGTTTCCAGCAGGATGGGGAAATCGGCCATCGGCTTGACGGCCTCCCACAGGCGCCGCGAGCGCAGCCGGGTCAGCCAGAGCGGCTGGCGGACGCCGAAGCCGCGTCGTGGCAGCAACAGCGCCCGGCCGGCGTTCTCGCGGAAGCGGCTGCCGAAGAAGGCGCTGGCCTCCAGGCCGGTTCTCAGCCAATCCTCGATGGTGCGGGCCGACAAGATGGCGAAGAATTCATCGCCGGTTATCGGACGGTTCACCGCCAGGAACAGGCTGTCGTTGTTGGCGAAGACGCTGGTGTCCGTACCGTAGCGTTCCCGCCAGGCGGCTTCGAAGGCGAAGGCCAGGGCCTGGTTGAGGCGCAAGCCCCACAGGGTATGCAACAGGTATTGGAAAAGCCCGGCGCCGTCGGCCGAGATGGCGCCATCGGCCGAGGGGCAACTTTCGAACACCAGGTGGTGCCGGTGCGGCCACAGCGCGCCGGTGACCTTGAGCTGGCGGCGCAGCAGGTCGGGTAGTGCCGGGTCGGGCAAAGCCGGGGCGGCCGCCAGGGGCAAAAGCGATTCCAGGTACAGCCCGATGCGCTGGCAGAAGGCAAAAGCGCGGGCTCGCCGGTCGGCCTTCCAGAAGGGTGTCATGCCGCCAGCCTTGCCGGCCGGCGCCACCTGTACCTGGTTGTGGTCGATGCCGGTGATCTGCCAGGCGCGGCCGCCCAGGGCGAAACTATCGCCGACCTTGCGCTCCCAGACGAATTCCTCGTCCAGTTCGCCCAGCGTCGTGGCGCCGTCCTGGAGGCGCAGGCTGAAATAGCCGCGGTCCGGAATGGTCCCGCCATTCATGTACAATAGCGGCGGCACGCCTTCGCGCGCCGACAAGCGGCCGGTGAGCGGATCCAGGTAGAGCCGGGCCTCCAGTTCCCGCAGCCGCTGGTCGGCGTAGTTTCCGCACAGCATGGCCAGCACCAGGTCGAAGTGGCGCCGTTGCAGCGGGTGGTAGCTGCCGACCCGGCGGACGAAGGCGTACAAACCGTCGGCCGTCCAATCGCGCGTGCAGCAGAGCGACAGTAGGAGCTGCGCCAGCACGTCCAGCGGCGCCACCGGAATGACGATATCTTCCAGGTCGCGATCCGCGACCGCCGCCTGCAGCACGATGGCCTCCAGCGCCTCCTTCTCGTGCAGCGGGTAGAGGATGCCGCGGCTGACCTGGCCGACGCCGTGGCCACAGCGGCCCAGCCGCTGCAGGGCGGAGCTGACCGAGTCGGGCAGGCCGACCAGCAGCACCAGGTCGAGCTCGCCGATGTCGATGCCCAGTTCCAGGCTGCTGGTGGCCACGATGCCGCGCAGGCCGCCGGCCTTGAGCCGCGACTCGACCTCCAGGCGTATCTCGCGCGACAGGCTGCCGTGGTGGCTGTAGACCAGCGGCAGGTCGCCGCCATGCCTGTCGTTCAGGCAGCGGGTCAGACGCTCGGCCAGACGGCGGCTGGGCACGAAGATCAACGTCGAGCGGTGGGTGGTCACCTGACGGTACAGCGCCTCGGTCAGCCGTTCCCAGAGGGGCTGCTCCAGCGGCGCGATGGCCAGTTCCAGCCGCTTGACGATGGCCGAGCGCACGATATGGATGTAGCGCGGCCGGTAGGCGGCGTCATCAGCGCGGTCGGGCAGGCTGCCGGAGTGGTAGAGGTAACCGGCGGCGAAGGCGGCGACGGCCTGCGCCGGATTGACGGTAGCCGATAGCGCGATGCGCTGCAGCTCGCCGGACAGGTCGACCAGCCGCTCGACGTTGGCCATCAGGGCCGTGCCGCGCTTGTTGCCGGCCACGGCGTGGATCTCGTCCAGAATGACGGCGCGCAAGTTCCCGAGCAAACCGGAGCCGCCCCGGCTGGTCAGCATGATGCCGAGCGATTCCGGCGTGCAGACCAGGATTTCCGGCGGGCGGCGCAGCATGGCGCGGCGTTGGCTGTCGCTGGTGTCGCCTGAGCGGACCGCCACCTTTATTTCGGGGCAGTCCAGGCCGGCGGCGGCGAATCTAGCGCGCAAGGCGGCCAAGGGCTCGGTCAGGTTGCGGGCGATGTCGTTATTGAGCGCCTTGAGCGGCGAGATGTACAGCAGGCTGGTGACGCCGGTCGGCCACGCGCCGGCCAGCAATTGGTTGAGCGCCCACAGGAAAGCCGTCAGCGTCTTGCCCGAGCCGGTTGGCGCCACGGCGAAAACATGGTTGCCGCTAGCGATGAGCGGCCAGCACCGCGCCTGAATGTCGGTTGGTTGGTCGAAGCGGTCGGCGAACCAGTCGCGCAGGATGGGGTGAAAGGCCTTTGGCCAGCCGTCGTCGGCCGGGTGCGAGGTTTTGGAGTAATCACTCATGGCAAGAGTATACAATGAAAAGACCGCCGCCGGGAGCTATTTGCATTCCCACTAGTAATTTCCTTGCGTTCCCGCAGCTTGTCTGCTACCATGGTAGGGGATGGAGGAATTAAATATGCGAAAAGTCGGCAAACGAGGCGCTCTATCCTTGATAATCGGGCTGGCTATCATCATTGGCGCCATGCTGATTTTCGCCGTGTTTACGCTGGTTATTTCCAACATTGTCCGTTCCACGCTGCAGCGGCAAGTTGAATTCGCGCTACTTAACCACACCAAATCCTTGGTCGACGGCCTGGAGGCCGAAATCCGCTTCATCAAGTCCCAGATCCTGGCCTATTCATACAATCCCATTTTAGTGGAGGATCTGGAAAATCGCAGTTTTTCCCGTACCACCGATCTGGTGGCCAAGTTATTTTCCAATTCCAGCTATTTCGACAATGTGTTCGTGGTTGACGCCTCGGGCCAGATCGTAGCCGATAGCCGTAATTCCGCCCATTTCGATGCCACGCAGTATGATTTTTACCAGGAAGCCGTCCTGGGCCACACCTTGCTGCATTATGATAAATTTCCGATAATTTCGCCTTTCGACGGCCTGCCGGCGGTCTCGTTCTCGGTACCGCTGCATGGTTCCGATTACGTCAGCGTGCGCGGCGTGCTGGTGGTGGTCTTCAGCCTGAAACGCTTCTCGGACCGCTACATCATGGCCCGCAATACCAGCGAACAGGGCATGCCGATGGCCGTCGACAGTCGCGGTAACCTGGCCATCCACCCGGATACCGAAAACTTGTTCGATAACGTCAGCGACCAGCCGCAGATCAATACCATTCTGACGGCCGAAGGCCTGACCGAAGGCACCTTCGAATACCAGACCGCCGGCATCAGGCACGTCCTGGCCTGGCAGGCCCTGACCTCGGTGCCCTGGTTCATGATCTATTCAGTCCCGGCTAGCGACTTGTTCGCCCTGGCCGACAGCGTCGCCAAGTCCATCGCCATTCTCGGCCTGGTGGCCACCTTGGTGTTGGCCTTGATGATGTCCTTCATCGTCCGGCGCCTGGTGTTGCGCCGCCTGGCGGCCTTTCAGAAAGCGATGCGCGTCTCGGCCACCGGCGACCTGAGCGCCCAGGCGCCGCTGATGGGCAATGACGAGCTGACTGCCATGATGGAAGGCTTTAACGGCCTAATGAATAGCCTACGCGAGTCGGTGCTGGTCATTAGGACCAAGATGGCCAACCTGCATCGCGGCAGCGCGCTTCTGGCCAGCACTATGGAAGACAAGGCCGCCGCCATGACCCGCATGGACGACAATATCGAGGGGACCAAGCGGCGGATGGAGGAACAGGGCGATAAGATAGGCGAGACGACGCAGATCGTCGGCCAAATGATCGCCAACATCGGCAAGCTGAATGATGCCGTCGAGCATCAGTCCGCCACCATCACCGAATCGTCGGCGGCCATCGAGGAGATGGTATCCAATATCGGTTCCATCGCCACGGTGGTGGAGCGGACGAACCACGAGGTGCAGGAACTTAAGTCCGCCTCCGACACCGGACGGCGCAAGCTGCAAGATGTGGCCGAGATGGTTAACGCCATCGCCCGCGGCTCCGACGAGCTGATGGAGGCCAACACCCTGATCGCCTCGATCGCTACCCAGACCAATTTGCTGGCCATGAATGCCGCCATCGAGGCCGCCCACGCCGGCGATGCCGGTCGCGGTTTTGCGGTGGTGGCCGACGAAATCCGCAAGCTGGCCGAACTGTCCGCCACCCAATCCAAGGAAATCGCCGATTCGATCAGCCGCATCGGCGGCAACATCGACGTGGCGGTCAACAATACCGGCGATACGCAGGCGGCCTTCGAGATTATCGTCCAGCGGGTGGACAAGGTGGAGAACATGCTCGGCGAGATCAGCCATTCCATGACCGAGCAGAGCGCCGGTAGTCGTCAGGTTCTGGTAGCCCTGAAGGAAATGCGCGAAATTACCGTGTCGGTACAGGCTGATTCCAAGGATATGGAACACGAGAGTAGCCGCATCCTAGCCGTGCTGGAAGCCCTCAACGGCCTGAGCGGTACGGTTCTGTCGGCCATCGTCGGCATCGCCGAAGGCGCGGCCGATTTCAGCGTCGCCATCAACCAGATTACCGCCATGACCGAGCAGAACAACCGGGAAATTACCGAGGTTGACGAACGGGTCGGCCAGTTTACGGTTTGAGAGGTTGGCTGACGCCGTACTTATTCGTAACAAGGAGGCCGCCCGATTCCAGTCGGACGGCCTCCTTAATTATTATTCACTGAAGCTGTAGGCCCGGGCGGGGATGGCGCTTCCGGCAGTGCCTAGCCGCCGAGGTAGGCTTTCTTGACGATCTCGTCGTCTTTCAGGTCGGCGGCGAAGCCGGATACCGCCACGTGGCCGGTTTCCAGTACGTAAGCCCGGTTGGCTATCTCCAGGGCCTTGTAGGCGTTCTGCTCCACCAGCAGGATGGTGGTGCCCATGGTGTTGATCTCCTTGATGACCCGGAAAATCTCGTCGACCAGCACTGGTGCCAGGCCCATCGACGGTTCGTCGAGCAGGAGCAGTTCGCCGTCGGTCATCAGGGAGCGGCCGACGGCCAACATTTGCTGCTCGCCGCCGGACAGGGTGGCGGCTGGCTGCCGGCGGCGCTCGAAGAGGCGCGGGAAGATGTGGTAGACCCGCTCGAAGTCCTTCTTGAGCTCTTCTTTCTGCTTGCGCCGGGTGTAGGTGGCCAGCGTCAGGTTTTCCTGCACCGTCAGGTTGGTGAAGATGCCGCGGCCTTCGGGAACCTGGCAGATGCCCAGCTCGACGATCTTGTGCGGCGCGGTATTGCTGATCTCCTGGCCCTTGAACTTGATGCTGCCGGATTCCGGCCGTAACAAGCCGGAGATGGTCTTCAGGGTGGTGGTCTTGCCGGCGCCGTTAGCGCCGATCAGGGTGATGATCTCGCCCTTCTCGACGGTGAAACTGATGCCCTTGACCGCTCGGATGGCGCCGTAGGAGATGAACAGGTCCTTGATTTCCAGCATCATAGCTTGGCCCCCTCTCCCAGGTACGCTTCGATGACCTTGGGATGATTCTGGATTTCCTTCGGCGTGCCCACGGCGATGGTGCGGCCGAAGTCCAGGACGTGGATCCGTTCCGCCACGCCCATCACCACCGGCATCTGGTGCTCGATGAGTAGGATGGTCAGCTTGAAGTCCTCGGCGATCTTCTTGATCAAGGCCAGCAACTCCAGGGCCTCCTTGGGATTCATGCCGGCGGCCGGCTCGTCCAGTAGCAGCAGCTTGGGCTCGGTAACCAGGGCGCGGACGATTTCGACGCGGCGTTGCCGTCCGTAAGGTAGGGAGCCAGCCGGCGTTTCCAGCACGTCGCTCAGGCCGAAGATGTCGGCCAGTTTGGCGGCCATTTCCCTGGTCTCCCGTTCCTCCTTGATGAAAGAGGGAAGGCGCAGTATCGAGGCCAACAGTCCGGCCTTCATGCGGAAATGGTGGGCTACCATGATGTTCTCGATGACCGACATGGTGGAGAACAGCCGGATGTTCTGGAAGGTGCGCACGATGCCGTGCTGGGTAATGCGCCACGGTTTGAAGCCGGTGAGGTCTTCGCCGTCGAAGTAAACGTGGCCCTGCGTCGGCTTGTAGACGCCGGTAATCAGGTTGAAGATGGTGGTTTTACCGGCGCCGTTGGGTCCGATCAGTCCGATCATCTGCCGTGGCTGGATGTCGATCGAGAAGTCCTCGACGGCCTTGAGGCCGCCGAAGTAGTGGGTCAGGTGATCAATTTTTAGCATGTATCTGCCTCTCTTTAAGGGGAACGAGGAACGGGAATTCCTTGCGGCCCATCAAGCCAGCCGGCATCTTGAGCATCAGGATGATGAGCAATACGCCGTAGAGCACCATGCGCAGTTCGCCGATCGGCCGCAGGAACTCGGAAACGGCGGTGAGGCCAAAGGCCGCGATGACCGAGCCGGAGATGCTGCCCATGCCGCCCAGGTATACCATGATTAGGTACTCGACCGATTTCATGAAGCCGCCCATGGTGGGATGCAGCATCTGGATGATGTGCGCCAAGAGGGCGCCGGCCACGCCGGCGAAGGTGGAGCCGAGCACGAAGGCCATGACCTTGTACTTGGTGATGTTGATGCCCATCAAGTGCGCCGCTACCTCGTTCTCGCGGATGGCGATGCAGGCCCGCCCGTGGCGCGAGTAGATGAAGTTGCGGATGATGATGATGGTCAGCACGAAGACGATCATGACCAAGGTGAAGTTGGACAGGAGCGGAATGCCGGACAGGCCGCGCGGGCCGCCGACGTCCTGCACCCAGCCGCCCTTGTCGACCTTGAACGAGATGAAATTAAAGATAACCCGGATGATCTCGCCGAAGCCGATGGTGACGATGGCCAGGTAGTCATCCGACAGGCGCAGCACCGGCAGGCCGATCAGGAAGCCCACCAGGGCGGAAACCGCGCCGGCGGCCAGGATGGCGATGACGAACATCGGCAGGGCCTGGTAGTACGGCGTCTCGGCGGTGACCTTGAAGACCAGGGTGGTAATGAAGCCGGCGACGTAACCGCCGGTTATCATGAAGCCGGCGTGTCCGACCGAGAACAGGCCGGTAAAGCCGTTGATCAGGTTCAAGGAGACGGCCAGGATGGCGTTGATCATCATCAGGATGATGATGCGCATGATGTAGTCGTTCAGGATGTGGTTTTGGTGAAGGATAGTCACGATGCCGTAAACGACCACCAGACCGAGTATGGCGAATAGAACCGCCTTGTTTGTCAGCTTTTTCATGCCTGGCTCCTATACCTTGTCCTGCGGCGGCTCGCCGAAGATGCCTTGCGGCCTCAGCAGCAGCACCACAATCAGGATGGCGAAGGAGATGCCTTCCGCCAGCGGGGTGAAATCGATATGCGCCGCGCCGAAACTGCTCGGCGCCAGGCCGATGGCGAATTGCTCGGCCAGGCCCATGATGATGCCGCCGACCATGGCGCCTTCGATGGAGCCGATGCCGCCCAGTACGGCCGCGATGAAGGCCTTGAGGCCGGGCTGGATGCCCATGAAGGCCGTGATGCGCGGGTAGGTGATGGCGCTGAGCACGCCGGCCGCGCCGGCCAGCGCCGTACCGATGATGAAGGTGAAGGCGATGACCGAGTTGACGTTGATGCCCATCAGCGAGACCGCTTCCTTGTTGTTCTTGCTGGCGCGCATGGCCATGCCCAGCATGGTGCGGTTGACCAGGAAGGACAGGGCGACCATCAGGACCACGGCCACGATGATGATGACGATCTGGACATTCGTAATATAAACTGAACCGAAGATCGGATATTTTACCACTTCAAACAACTTGTCGACCGGGAAGGCCGTAAAGCTGGAGCCTTTCCAGCGCAGCAGGGCCAGCGCCGGCTTGGCGATCCAGGCGACGGCGCCGAGCAGACACAGCGAGCCAACCATAATGGAGCGCTTGAGCCAGTTGATCCCGGTGGATTTGGGGACCTTCGGGAAATTAAATAGTTTTTGGGACAGAGTCATCAAGATGACCAGGCCGGCCGTGGCGAACAACAGCACGGAAACGGTGCGGACGGAATCGGGGCCGATATAGGAAACCAGGTTGCTGAGAAAGAATGACACGCCGATGGCGGTAATCAAGGCGGCCAGGCGTGGCTTGGCGCGCAGCGGCTTGTAGGCTACGGTGTCCATCGCCAATCCGAGGATCGCGCACAGCGCCATCGGAACCAATAAGGCGACGATTACGTTGAGCACCGGCGGCAAGGGCATCAGCTGGATGATGAAAAACGAAAACAGGGCGCCCAGCATGAACACTTCGCCGTAGGCGAAATTTATCAGGCGTACGACGCCGTATACCATCGTATATCCCAGGGCTATAAGCGCGTAGATGGTGCCGCGCTGTATGCCGAAGATAAACTGGGAAAGAAATACTTCCATGCATTGCTCCTTCGGATGCTTGCAAAAGCCGGCCGATCCGGTGGTGGTCCCGGATCGGCCAAGCTGGATAGCAGCGGGTCTATTTAGGGATTGACCGTCGCCTTATAGACGGCCGCGCCGTTCCGGACTTCGAGCAGGACTGCGCCCTTGATGGGGTTGCGGCTGGCGTCGAAGGTGATGCGGCCGGTGATGGTCTCCATGTTGGTGGTGGCCATGGCGTCGCGGATGGCGGTCGGGTCGATGGACCCGGCGCGGCGGATGGAGTCGACCACGATCATGGCGGCTTCATAGGCCAAAGCGGCCAGGGCGTCGGGCTTCTGGCCGTAGCGGGCTTCGTAGTCGCGCACGAAGGCCTGGGCGGCCGGGAGGGTCGACTCGGCGGTGAAGTGGTTGGAGAAAATGCCGCCTTCGATGGCGGTGCCGCCGATGGTGAACAGGTCGGGAGAGTCCCAGCCGTCGCCGCCGAGGAACTGGGCGCTAATGCCCATGGCCCGGGCTTGCTTGGCGATCAGGCCGACGTCGTTGTAGTAGTTCGGCAGGAAGAGCACGTCGGGGGCGACGGCATTAATCTTGACCAGCTGGGCATTGAAGTCGGAGGTGCCGGTGGCGTAACTCTCAAAGGCCACGATCTCGCCGCCCATCTTGATGAATTCGTCGCGGAAGACCTCGGCCAGACCCTTGGTATAGTCGTTGCCGGCGTCATACAGCACGGCCGCGCGGCGGACGTTCATGGTCTGGGTAGCGTACTTGGCGGCTACCAGGCCCTGGAAGGGGTCGATAAAGCAAGCGCGGAAGACATAGTCGCCAACCAGGGTGACGGCCGGATTGGTGGACGTCGGGCTGATCATCGGGATGCCCTTGTTCTGGGAAATCGGGGCGCCGGCCAGGGAGACCTTGCTCATGACGGTGCCGACGATGGTGACGACCTTGTCCTGGTCGATCAGCTTGCTCCAGGCATTGGCGCCTTCGGCTGGATCACCCTTGTCGTCCTCGACGAAGGTGCGGATGGTCATACCGTTGATGCCGCCGGCGGCGTTGACCTGGTCGAAATACAGCTGCGCGCCATTGCGGGTGGAAATGCCGAAGGTGGCGGCGTCTCCCGTGATTGGCGCGACGATACCGATTCGTACCTCGGTGGGGGCCGGTGCGGCGCTGTCACCGTCTTTCTTTTCACAGGCGCTGGCCAACAGGACAGCGAACACTACCAGAGCAGTAACTGCAACGCGAAGAATACGACGCTTGCTCATTCCTTTCCTCCTCAAGAAAAGTAAAGATACGTACTTTAATGATAGGGCAGTTTGTAAAATTGTCTAATGTATTTTTACTGTTTCCGACAGAATCTATTTATTTTCACGGTGAAAATTATACAAAATGGAGATAGTTAAAAGTTGATTCCAGCTTGCGGCCGTCTGGATAGAGGCTTTGGGGGGCGCGATGGCTTGGCCGGAACCTTGAGCAAGGCGGCTGTCCGCCAGTCTTCGCTATTTCGAGGTTGCTTTTTTTGACAAAAGCCTGTAGTATGTCTGCCGCTGGCTCGCGCAGCCGTTGCGAGTCGTCAATACCCGAATTTCCGAAAATTTCGCAAGGAGGAAGCGATGGGCCTCAATATTGTGGTGCTCGTCAAGCAGGTACCCGACACCAAGAACGTGACCGGGAAAGCCATGAAGGACGATGGAACTGTCAACCGGGCGGCCTTGCCGGCCATCTTCAATCCGGAAGACCTGCATGCCTTGGAAGCCGCCCTGACCGTCAAGGACCAGGTGCCTGGCAGCCGGGTCAACGTCATTACCATGGGGCCGCCCAGCGCCACCCAGGTGCTCAAGGATTCACTCTACCGCGGCGCCGATTTCGTGGCGCTGATCTCGGACCGCAAGTTTGCCGGCGCCGATACCCTGGCCACCTCCTACGCCCTGAAGTGCGCCATCGAGAAAATCGGCAACGTCGACCTGGTGTTCTGCGGTCGCCAGGCCATCGACGGCGATACCGCCCAGGTTGGCCCCCAGACGGCCGAAAAGCTAGGCATGAACCAGGTAACCTGCGTTTCGGCCTTCACCAAGCTCGACGCCAAGGCTCGCACCATCGCCGTCCGCCGCTCGCTGGAATCCGGCTACGAGGTAGTGCGCGCCAAGCTGCCCGTCCTCTTGACCTTCACCGACGAGGGCTTCGCCCCCCGCCCGTCCTCCGCCCGCCGCGTCATGATGTACAAGAACGCCTCGGCCGCGCCGACCGCCGAGGCCAGCTACGATGACTGCTACATGAATGCCTCGGCCTGCAAGGATAACGAGATCATCGCCCTCTGGGATATCGCCAGCATCAAGGCCGACCCGGAGTCCTGCGGCCTGGCCGGTTCGCCCACCAAGGTCAAGAAGATCGACTCGGTGGTGTTGACCGCCCAGGATATCCGCATGATCGACAACAGCGAATCGGCCATCGGCAGCCTGGTGCACGAGCTGATCGCCGACCATACCATCGGCTGACGGGCGCCGGGAAGCAAGGAGCAGACATGAAAACCAAGAATAACGTCATGGTCTTCGTCCAGCAGGACGACGGCCGCATCGCCGACGTCAGTATAGAGCTGGTGTGCAAGGCCCGCGAACTGGCTGACCGCCTGAAGGTCGGCGTCGAGGCCGCTTTGCCCGGCAAGGGCATGGCCGGCGAGGCCAAACAGCTGGTCGCCTACGGTGTCGACCTGGTCAACTGCATCGAGCACGATGGTTTGTACCATTATACACCGCTGCCGTACACCAAGGTCATGGTCGACCTGATCCTGGAGCGCGAGCCGCAGATCGTGCTCTACGGCGCCACCACCACCGGCCGCGACCTGGGACCGCGCATCGCCAGTAACCTGAAGGTTGGCCTGACCGCCGACTGCACCGACCTGCAGATCGGCGACCACGAACTGCAGGGCAAGCTGTTCAAGGATATCCTGTACCAGATTCGGCCGGCTTTTGGCGGCAATATCATCGCCACCATCGTCTCGCCGGAGAAGAAGCCGCAGATGGCCACGGTGCGCGAAGGCGTCATGAAGCTGGTGCCGGCCAATCCGGGCTACAAGGGCGAGATCGTCGAGATCAAGCCGACCCTGGAGGCCGGCCTCTTCCAGAGCGAGCTCTTGGAAGCCGTCAAGGAAGCCCGTACCGTTAACCTGAAAGGCGCACAGATCATCGTGGCTGGCGGCATGGGCGCCGGCAGCAAGGAGAACTTCCAGCTGATCGAGCAGCTGGCCCACGCCCTCAATGCCGAGGTCGGCGCCAGCCGCGCCGCCGTCGACGCCGGTTGGGTGGACAAGGCCCACCAGGTCGGCCAGACCGGCACCACGGTGCGGCCGAAGCTGTACATCGCCGTCGGCATCTCCGGCTCCATCCAGCACCGCGCCGGCATGGCCGAGTCCAGCCGCATTATCGCCATCAACACCGACCCGCAGTCGCCGATCTTCCAGATCGCCCACTACGGCATCGTCGGTGACCTGAAGGACGTCGTCCCGGCCTTCATCAAAGCCTACAAGAATAAGGCCTGAGGAGAGTAGCACCATGGAAAATTTCTTTCTTGACAACGAGGACCTGCTCTTCCAGCTGGAGCATATGGACCTGGACCGCGTCATCCGCCTGTACGAGGACGAGTTCGCCGAAGCGGCCAAGTATCCCTACGCGCCCAAGGACGTGGCCGACGCCCGGGATAATTACCGCCGCACCATCGAGATCGCCGGCCAGATAGCCGCCGAGTTCATGGCGCCCTTCGCCCCGGAAGTCGACGCCACCGGCGTCAAACTGGTAAACGGCGAAGTGATCATGGCGCCGCCTACCGTCAAGGCTTGGGATATGCTGTCCAAGGCCGAGCTGACCGGCCTGACCTTTGCCCGCGCGAACGGCGGCCTGAACATCCCGCTGACCGTTTTGTCGATGATCGGCGAGATGATGTCGCGGGCCGACGCCTCCTTCCTGAACCTCGGCCTGCAGCAGGATATCGGCGCCACCCTGGAGCGCTTCGGCTCCGCGGAGCAGATCGCGCGCATCGTGCCCATCCTGGCCCGCGGCGAGGAAGGCTCGGCCATGATCCTGACCGAGCCGGACGCCGGTTCCGACCTGCAGGCGGTGACCCTTAAGGCCACCCAGACGGCCAATGGCGGCTGGGTGCTGAATGGCGTCAAACGCTTCATCACCAACGGCTGCGGCCGCATCGGCCTGGTGCTGGCCAGGTCCGAGGACCGCGAAGGCGCCCGCGGCCTGTCGATGTTCCTCTATAAGCGCGGCAAGGAGACCCTCATCCGCCGCGTCGAGGAGAAGCTCGGCATCCACGGCTCGCCGACCTGCGAGATGCAGTTCAACAACGCGCCCTGCGAGCTGGTCGGCGAGCGCGGCCGTGGGTTAACTAAATATACCATGTGGCTGATGAACTCGGCCCGCCTGTCGGTGGCCTCCCAGGGCGTCGGCATCGGCGAGGCTGCCTTCCGCGAGGCCGAGAAGTACGCCCGTGAGCGCTGCCAGTTCGGCAAGGCCATCATCGAGATGCCGGCCGTCTACGAGATGCTGACCGAGATGCGCGTCGCGGTGGAAGCCGGCCGCAGCCTGCTGTACGAGACGGCCAAGGTGGTCGACCTCAAGGAAGGCCTGGAGCGCGTCAGCGAGCTGCATCCGGAAAAATCGGCCGAGCTCAAGGCCGACGTCAAGAAGTACGTCCGCTACGCCGCCTTTTTCACGCCCATCGCCAAGATGTACAACTCGGAGATGGCCAACAAGGTGGCCTACGACGCCATCCAGATCCACGGCGGCACCGGCTTCATGAAGGATTTCAACGTCGAGCGCCATGCCCGCGACGCCCGCATCACCAACATCTACGAAGGCACCACCCAGCTGCAGGTAGTGGCGGCCATCGGCGGCGTCATGGCCGGCACGGCCATCAACATCATCGACGAGTACGCCGCCGAGGATTGGAGCGCCTTGCCGGTACACTTGGTCAAGACGTTGGAAAAGGCCCGCGACAGCCTGGAGCGGACCATCCTGCATACCAAGGACACCAACAGCCAGGAGTTCCTCGACTTCCATGCCCGCCGCTTGGTGGAGATGGCGACCGACCTGATCATGGCCTGGCTGTTGCTGCGCGACGCCCGCCACAGCCCGCGCAAGCTGCGCCTCGCCGAGACCTTTATCGAGCGGCTGCAGTTTCGCGTCAAGGCTCACAGCGAGTACATCACCGCTGAAGACGCCTTCTTCATGAAGAACTATCGGGAAATCCTGAATATCAAGGCTTGACGGCCAGGCAGGGGGCGACCAGGCGGCCGCCGCCTGCCCGGTTAGAAGGCAGCGGGCCCCGGCGACTGAGTCGCTGGGGCCCGTTCGTTTATCGCGACTAGCCAAGGCAACCGGCCGCTGGGTCTTATAAGTGGTTCAGGACCTTGCGCGCGCAATACACCTGGCTGTTCTCGAACTCGCCCTTGGGCTTGAGCAAGGCGCGCAGTTCTTCAGGCAGGCGGTCATAAACGGCGGCACTCAGGCAGAGCTGGTTCTTGGGCGTGTATTTGTAAGCTAGGTGGTGGATGTAATTGACGGCCTCGGAGATAATGTTGCCGGTGTACCCCGGCTTCTGCCAGATGGTGTGGCCGCAATGGACGGCGAAGCGCAACGGGGTTGTGCTGGTCAGCCCGAGCTGCTCGAAGGTAAACAGGGTTCGGCCCAACAGCAGCTCCAGGCAGAGGATGACCGCCGCTTGGCACTGCCGGGGCGGCAGGAGAGCCAGCAGCGATTGGCCATCGCTCATCCAGCTCAGGCCTTCGATCTGCAGGATGTGGCTGTTGAGGCTCTTGACGAAATCTTCCTTGAGCTTGAGGAAACGCCGTTCGCCGAGGGTTTTCTTGATTTGCTCGCCTTCGGGCAGCTCGGCAAACAGGAAGGCAAATTCGTATTCGTGGCCGGTCTGCAGCTTGCCCCAGCCAGGGAAGTCATCGGCTGCTAGTGGGGTGGCGTCTGGCTTAACGCTGGCCGACTGGGCCTTGGCCGTCACCTTGGCCGTCTGAACGGCCGTGGCCGCTTGTTGCCGGGCTTGAAAGAGAGCCAGGGCCAGGGACAGGCGGGTCGCCGTCAAGCCGCCGTCCAGGGCGGCGGACGTGACAAAATCGACAGCGCCGCTATGGAACAAGGCTCCCGGGTCCTTGACCTTGCCGCCGGCGTCGATAACCGCCCAGGCGGTTTTCTTGCGGCTGGCGGCCAAAGCCAGCGTCTCGTCGAAGGCCTTCTGGCTGAAACCGTCCCGGTCCAGGTAGCAGAGGCTATTGGCGGCCGCTTTCAGGCCGGTGGCGGCTTCGGTCGGCGCCAGCAGCGTGACAGCCTGGTCGCCGAAGGCCGAAGCCAGCTTGCGATTCTTGCTTATGAGGGTAATGTTCATGCCTTCTCCATCGCGACGGTGTAATACAGCATGCCGCGGCCGTCTTCGCCGCTCAAGCGGGAAAAATCATCCAGGATTATCTTGTCCAGCTGCCGGGCGGCGTTCTGGATGATGGTGACGGCGTTGGGCGGCGTGGCGGTCGATTCCATGTCGAACACTTCCCGGATGGTCTCGTTGCGCTTGAGGACGGCCTCGTTGGCGGAATAGAAGACGCCGCCGGCATGCACCGCCATCCTGACCTGCAGCGGCGTCTTGAGCTGGTTCTTGAGGCTATTGAACAGAAACCACTTTTGTAATATTTCCATTGCAGTCAGGATGGCGCAGGCATAGGGGTCGTCATAATGGAAGGCCAGTACGCCGCCGTCGCCTTCCCAGAACCACAGGCGGCCTTGACGCTTGAGGGTGCAGGTGTTGACGATAGCCTTGAGATCCTCATAGACCTGCTGGATCAAGGCTGGCTGATTTTCGCGCACGTGCTTGGAATTGCCGACGATGTCGATCTTGAGGAGGGCTACCTGGTACTGGCGGCCTTCCTGGAGGCGCCCCCAGTTGGGCGTGGTGGAAACCTGGGGGTTCTCGTAGAATTTCCCGGTTTCGGCATCGTACAGGAAACCCTCGGCCAGGATGGCCTTGATGATTTCGCGCAAACCTTTAACGGGGTAGGTCCGGCCCATGTAGCCGTCTTTTTCAAGGCTAACCAACAACTCAATCAACTCCAGGTAGAGATTCTCGCCCGCGGCGTCGTCGAATAATTGCCGGGCGATATGCTGGCCGGTGAGCGGGATGTTGACCGGGCAGCCGGTGCGTTCATAAATGTCGTAGGAGTCGATGAGCATGTGGCCGGCGGTCAGCAACATTTGGACGCCGAACGACTCGTACAGGGACTTTATGGTGGCTGATTTGAGGGCATTGCGGACGCGCATGGCAGGCCTACCTTTGCAAACTTTTTGGTGGCTCAGTCTGGCGACCGGCTGAGGCTGGACGCACAATCTGAGCCAGTTAAATAGTCTGGCTTGAGGTGGCGGGTTTGTCAAGGGCTGGGGGAGCACCTCGTGCAACCCCAGTCCAGCGCTGAGAGCCGCGCTGTTCAGTTTACCGATACGGGGTAAAATCAATCAACGGCGAAGAGCTTGTTCATGGAGGGTGCAGACGCGGGGCCTGGCGCTTAAAAAGCAAGGCCCTTTGCAAGGGTCTTGCTTTTTAAGCGCCACCCGCGCGGTTGCAATTTCCATGTAAAAGCTGGCGCGGGGTTTAATGGTTTCACGCCGGCCGGTGCCGTGGCGGCGCGGTTCTCAGCGCTGGGTATGCAGGGTTGGGCGGGGTGCTTTGATCGGTGGTGGCTCCCCCTACGGCCGGGCTTCCGGCGCCATTGGGCCGGGTTGGTCTGGCGGTCTTGTTGAGCAAGCCCGCCAGCGTTGGGGTGCTGGTATGGCGCCGGCGATCCCGGCCTACCCCCACTATGGTATCAGGCGGCAGGCTCTCGGTGGAGAATTCCGGCAAGGTATCTGTAGCAAGAAGGAGCGCCAACAGCGTTAGCCTGGACCAGCGCAGGGCACGACTGCGGACCGGCGTGGAGCCTTTCTGCCAAGCCAAGAAAAGGAGCTTCAACCGGACAGGCTCCTGAAATTGAGCTTGCCGGTTCTTCTTGGCATTGGGGAACAGGTCTTAGAAAACCAAGGCTTGGGAATAGACCCCAAGGGATTTGCCCTCTTGGCATGAAAGACTCTTAGCAGGGTGTTGAAAAACGCGGATGCGGCTTTTCAACACTTCAAA
>MIAR01000003.1:0-72083 GCA_001829185.1 Spirochaetes bacterium GWB1_60_80 | reverse complement strand
CAAAAGCCGGTACAATTACGCAGCATAGCGCAAGCTATGCGAGGAATTGTTAAGGTTGTTGAGAAAGCAACCGGCTTTTTCAACAACCTGCTAAATCGGAAAGCTGAAAATAGTAGTATGGCAACTTCCCCTCTTCAAAATTATCAATTACCACCGGGACAGCTCTATGCAGCCCTTTATCATATTCAGGCATGATACATTTTATACAGCCATTATGTAGGGCTTTTATTATGCATTCCCTTAATATAGCCGTATTTCCATGTAATATAAAATTAAGATCCGAAGAAAGTGAATCTTCATTCCTGTCATCATCCATAAGCTCATTGAGTAATAAAAGCATCAACCTGTTGTCATCGTGCACGGCTACCACCTTAACCTGTTTATGCAATTCCCCATGGGTCAGCCCCTCGATGTTCCTGCCGTGGGGTCAGGCACCGCGAAAAAAAATTCGGACCTCTGACCCCACGATTTTAGCAGTGCTAGTCCCTGCAGTCAGTTTCTGGGCCGAAATGCTTCCGGCACCGACTCTTTACGGGTCTGGTTCGGGAACATTGGTCAGGGAGACCTCCCTGCTATTACAGGGAAGGTCTCCCTGAGCGAGCTTCTGCAGCCTGCAAATCCTTGGGGGTCAGACCCTGGATTTTCCTGGCGTGGGGTCAGGCACCGCTCCCGGAAAACCGGACGTCTGACCCCACGATTTTAGCACGATATGGACTACTTTGCCAGCAAAAGCGGCCCAGCGCAGCCGGCTGCGTCATGACAGCACCCCACGGCGTAAAATCATCAAACCCCGCGCCAGCTTATACACGGAAGCCAGGACCGCGCGAGCGCCAGACCCCGCCTCTGCAACGTCCACGAACAATCCCTTCGCCGTTGTTTGATTTGACCTTGTAACCGATTTTCCCAGTCGATTATGCACGGCAAAGCCCTGGCCACGGCGTACGGCTGGTAGGGTTGCTCCGGGCCTGGCCCGGGTGGAGGTACTTTGGATACGATGAATCGCGGAGTCATGCTGGCGCTGGTCTGGCTGACCGGCCTGGCCAGGCTAGTGGCCGGCGAACCGGTGGCTAGCGAGCCGGTCACGCCGGCGGCCACTCAGCCAGCTTTGGCCTGGCGTTGGGGCGGCGGCCTTAATCTGCAGACTGATGGCGTCGGTCGGCCGGTCCAGGTGCAGGGGTTCGGTGAACTGGCCTGCCGGCTACGGCTGACGACGGCCGGCGGCGGCCTGGAAGCGGCTTGTCGGGTCGGTTTGTTATGGTCAGTCGGGGCGGCCTGGCCGGGAGCGCAACTCAGTTTGCTGGTGGGCCTGACCGGGTTGGGGAATTGGTATCTGGCGGCGGCGATTCCACCCGGTGGCGGCTTGGGGCTAGCCGATGGGCGACTGGAACTGGGCTTCGAGTTTCCGCTGGCCAGACTGCCAGCCGGTCGGTGTTTGGTCGGCTTGGACGTGCAGGCCAGCTGGGTGACGGCCCTAGCCCTTGACCACCCGCTCGATGGCTTGGCCTTTATGCAAGGCTGGCGCGGCGGCCTGACTCTGACGGTATCGGGCCGGGATGGTTGACATCCGCCAGCCGGACATTGGCCTCAGGGTTGCACTTCGAGGCCGGTGCTCATCAGGATGATGGACTGAATCTCGTTGAGTAGCCCGCGCCGTTTGAAGTGCATAGTGGCCAGATAAGCCTGATCCTGGCCAGCGGGCAGAGGCGCTACCAGCAAGAAATGTTGAACCATGCCGTCCTGGGCGCCTTCGGTGCCGAAGTCGAAAATTTGGTAGTTGCCGCGCTCCAAGTTGACGAGTGGCAGGTTGGAGGTAAAATCCAGGGAGGTTAATTCGGCGATGATTTTACTGTCTTCCATGGCCAAGGCCTTGAAATAGCGCGACAGTAGGTCAATTTTCGAGTTCCGGCTCTCGGCGTAGACCAGGAAGCCGACGATAACGCCAGCGACGAGTACCATGACGGCTATGCCGGCGACGAGTGCAATAACATTGCGTTGAGTCATCGGGGATCCTTTTTCATATATACGGCTTACAGCCATAGTGTAGCTCAACCTGGCTGGAATTGCAAGTTTTTCTCCATTTTGACAGGAATGTAGTGTATAATGCCAGCCGAAAACGACCCTGGCCGCCCGGCAGCGGGTCGATCCCTTTCATCAATAATTGAAGGATGGTAGGTATGCAGCACAGTAGCGGTGAGCATTGTATTTTGGTCCTGAACACCGGCAGTTCGTCACTCAAGTATGAGGTTTTTCTGATGCCCCGGCGGCAAAGTCTTGGCAAGGGCTTGGTCGAGCGCATTGGCGAGAGCGCTGGTTTCCTGCAGCAGACCTCCCCCAAGGGTGAAATCAGGCTGGAAGCGGTCTTTGCCGACCATGCCATAGCCATGCAGAAGGTCGGAGCATGCCTGGTGGACCCGGAAAAAGGCATCGTGCCGACTACCGACAAGATTGAGGCTATCGGCCATCGTATCGTGCATGGCGGGGAGCGTTTCTGTAATTCCGTCCAGATCGACGAAGCGGTCATCGCCGCCATCGAAGCCAATATCGAGTTGGCGCCGCTGCACAATCCGGCCAACTTGACCGGAATCCAGGCGGCCAGTCAGCTTTTGCCCAAGGTTCCCCAGGTGGCCGTCTTCGACACTGCCTTTCATCAGACCATGCCGCCTCAAGCCTACCTGTACGGCCTGCCGCGTGAATTATATGACAAGCACCGCATCCGCCGCTACGGTTTCCACGGCACCAGCCACCGCTACGTGGCCAGCCGCGCCCTGGAAATCCTGGGCCGCAAGCCTTGTAACACCAACCTGATAACCTGCCACCTCGGCAACGGCGCCTCGATAACCGCCATCGAGGGCGGCCGCTCCATCGATACCTCGATGGGCTTTACCCCGCTGGAAGGCCTCGTGATGGGGACGCGCTGCGGCGATATCGACCCCGCCATCCTCTGCTATCTGGCCGACCACGGGTATAGCAATAAAGAAATTACTAACATGCTGAACAAGAAAAGCGGCCTGCTCGGCTTGTCCGGCATATCCAACGACCTGCGCGACCTGGAGGCGGCGGCCGAGAAGGGCATCAGCAACGCCCTCGAAGCACTCGACGTGTATGCCCACCGGGTGCGCAAGTATATCGGCTCCTACATGGCCGAGCTGTTCAAGGTGGACGCCCTGGTTTTCACCGGCGGCATCGGCCAGCACGGGGCGCGGATGCGCGAGCGTATCTGCCATCGCCTGGAAAACATCAACATCGTCATGGACTACGAGGCGAATAACCATAACGGCAGCAAGGAAGGCCTCGTTTCCCAGGCCTATTCGCCGACCGCCATCCTGGTAATCCCGACCAACGAGGAACTGCAGATCGCCATGGATACCTTCGGCCTGCTTTTCCCCGAGACCGCCGTGTCGCGCCGCCGCAAGGGTGACGTCAACCTGTAGCGGCGGACAAGGCCGGCCGGCGGCGGTTTCTCAGCCGCCGGCCGAGCTGTAGCGGCATACGCCCAGGTGCCAGAGGGCCAGGGCGAAGGCGCCGAAGGGCAGGACGGCTAGCGGGCCGGCGGCGTGCGCCCAGGCCGGTAAGCCAGGCAGGCCGACGCGGCCGAGTATCAGGCAGAGCGGCAGGTAGATGCAGGCGCCGATCGGGATAAAGCCGGTGAACAGCACTTGGATGGCCCGGCGGTAGCCGAGTAACGGATGGCTGGCGGCTTGCTGGCCGCCGTAGCTGAAGGCGTTCATGAATTCCAGCCCCTCGATGGTGACGAAGGTGCAGGCCGCCTGGACCAGGAAGATCAGCAGGAAAACCAGGGTGCCGGCCACCGTTGCCGCCAGCAGCAGGGCCAGGGCCGGCGCGCCGAGTTGAATGGTCGGCAGCAGGCCCGATAGCCCCCAGCCGAAGGTGCTGATACCCAACAGCAGGCGCCCAGCGCGCCGGATGGTCACCTCCATACCCAATAGCTGCACCAGCAGCGGCAACGGCCGCAGCAGCAGGCGGTCGAAGTTGCCGTTTTTGAGTAGTGGCCCCATTTGGTCAAAACCGTAGGCCAGGGCGTCGGCCAGCGCGAAACAGGTGTTGACCAGGCCGTAGAGCACGGCCATTTCCGGCAGGCTCCAGCCCATGAAACTGCGAAAGCGCTGGAACATCAGGTAGAGGGCCAAGAATTCCACCCCGATGATCAGGAACTGCGACACGATGGACAGCAGCAGTGAACTGCGGTAACGCAGCTGGCTCTGGATGGACAAGCCGGCCAGCCGGCGGTACATGAATAGGCTGTGGCGCAGCGATGCGGCGAGTTTCATTCAACCTCCGGCGATGGCCAGCTGGCGCAGCTGGCGCTGGATGATCAGGCGGCTGGCGGTCAATACGGCCAGCAGCCAGGCGGCCTGGATGGCCAGGCTGGCCGGCAGGTCGGCTAGAGTCAGGCTGCCCAGCCAGAAGCGGTAAGGGACGTCGGCCAGGTAGCGGAAGGGTAGCAGGCGGTAGAGCAGCTCGACTGGGCCGCCCAGCAGCGGCAGCGGCACCAGCTGCCCGGAAAAGAAACTGACCAGGGCCGCCGCGATGGCGTTGGCGCCGACGGCGCTGATCTGCCGGAACTGGAAGCAGCTGATGAAGACCGTGATGGCGGCCGATAGCGGGGCGGCGCCGGCCAGCAGCAGCAGGAAGCCAAGCAATCCGCCCAAGCCGGCCGGCGGCTGCAGGGCGATGTCGCCCAGGCCGATGGCCGGCAGGATGAAGAGCGAGAACACCAGGATGGGCAGGAAGCGCAACAGCAGGCTGGCCAGGCGCCAGGCCAGGCTGCGCGCCAGCCAGAGGCCAAAGACGTCCAGCGGCCGGATCAGGTCGCGGGCCACATCGCCGGAACGCACCAGGTCTTGCAGTTCGGGGTCGCCGCGCCAGGGGATGAGGGCGAAGATGATCTGCCCCAGCCAGATGTAGCTGGCCGCCTGTCGCAGGCTGAGCGGCGCCTGCAGGCCGGGCGCGGCCGAGCGGTACCAGGCTTCCATGATCATGCACAGGATGAGGCCGAAGAAGAACTGGGTGAAGATGCCGGCCAGCGCCGCCGCGCGGTAGCGCAACACCGAGCGGGACCGCCCCCTGAAGGCAGCCAGGTAACTTTTCATAACTTGTGCCTGGCGTAGAGCGCCGCGATCAGCTCCTCGACCGGCTGGCCGCCCAGCGACAGGTCGGCCACCTTGAGCGGCTGGACGGCGACGGCGATGGCCTCGGTCCCGGCCAGGGCGGAGCCGTCGTAGGCCAGCACCAGGCGGTGTTCGCGCAGCGCGACGATGCGCAGGCCGCGCGGGCCGTACCAGGCGCGCAGGGCCGCCTCGTCGGCCGGTTCGGCCAGGTCGATGGTGACGCGCTTCTCGTCGGAGGCTTCGCGGCGCAGCTCGGCCATGCTGCCGTCGAACAGCAGCCGGCCCTTGCCGATTAACAGGACGCGGCGGGCCAGGGCCTCGATGTCGTCCATGTCGTGAGTGGTCAGGATGATAGTGGTGCCGTGCTGGCGGTTCAGCCAGACGATGAAGTCGCGTAGGGCGATCTTGGACGGCGCGTCCAGGCCGATGCTGGGCTCGTCCAGGAACAAGAGCGGTGGGTTGTGGATCAGGGCGGCCACCAGCTCGCAGCGCATGCGCTGCCCAAGCGACATCTGGCGCACCGGCGTGTCGATGAAGCCGTCGAGGTCCAGTTCGCGGCGCAGCCGGGCCAGGCGCTCGCGGCTCAGGGCCGGCGGCACGCGGTACATGTCGCCGAGCAGGCCGAAGGACTCGCCGGCCGGCAGGTCCCACCACAACTGGGTGCGTTGGCCGAAGACCACGCCGATGCCGGCGACGTGCGCCTGGCGGTTCTTCCAGGGCACCCGGCCGTTGACCAGGCAGCTGCCGTGGTCGCGGTCGGGATGGAGGATGCCGGACAGGATCTTGATGGTGGTGCTCTTGCCGGCGCCGTTTGGCCCGATGTAGCCGACGATCTCGCCGGGCGATACGTTGAAGCTGATGCCGTCGAGGGCCGTGACGGCCAGACGTTGCCGCCGCAGGCTGCCGGGGATTCGTTTGTAGACGGTGTAGGTTTTGGAGAGCTGTTCGACGTGGATCATGGGGCGCGAGTATAAAGCAGCCGGCCGGCCTGGTCAACCGGGCGGCGATTCGGTCGTCAGATGACTAGGCTTTCGCGTTCGACGCGACGCTGGCGCAGCGACAGATCGTCGACGCTGAAGGCCACGTCCTCGCCGGCCGGTCCGGCTTGCGCAAGGCTGACCTGCGCTTGGCCGACGGCTTTGGCGGCGGCCAAGCGACCGATGGCGTCGGCCTTCATGATGCCCGAGCCGGAACAGCCGCCGACCCAGACTAGGTTGGATATCCGCTCGATTACTGGATTGCGATCCGGCCAATAGTAATCGTAATGGCCGGCCCAGGCCGTGACGATGGTCAGCGGCTCGGCCTGGGCGGCTAAGCCTGGAAAATGGCGACGCAACTCGGGTTCGATGGCGGCGCGGAAGTAATCGGGTTCGGCTGCCGCCCGTTCGACTGGCGCGTAGGGTAGCTCAAAGGGGCGACCCAGGTCGTCGGCCAAGCCGGCCACGCACAGGCGCCGCTCGGGTATCGGTTTCAGGTAGACGCCGCCCGGCAGGATGATATTGGGTAGGCCGGAGCGGCCGCGCTCGGAGCCGCTTGGGTCGGCTGCGGCCAGCCAGCCTGGGTCGTCCAGCCGGAAGGCGAAGAGCTGGCGCTTCTTGGGGTAGACGCCCGAGGCGATGCCGGCCGGACCCAGCAGATCCTGCAGCCAGCAACCGGTGGCGACGACGAAGCGCTCGGCCTCCAGTCGCTTTCCGGTAGTGTCGACCGCGGCGGCGAAACGTTGTACGGAGCCGGGCGCCAGTTCTAGGCGGGCGATGGAGCGTCCGCGCTGGACGATGCCGCCGCCGGCCTCGAACAGGCGCTCGTAGTGGGCGCCCAGGGCCTGGGCCGACAGGCTGCCGCAGCGGCCGCCGAAGATGGCCTGGCTGACGGCCTGGTCGCCGCTTCCATCCGACAGGCGCAGGCTGGCGCCGATAGCGGCGGCGTCGAGCAGGCTGGCCGCCCGGGTCTGGCCGACCAGTCCGGCGGCAGCGGCGGCCACGCCGGCCCACTGGGAGGCCGAGAAGCACCACAGATAGCCGTTCGGCCGCAGCCCCAGCTCGGTGGCGAAGCCGAGGTAATAGGAGATCGAACTCTCCGCCAGCAGGCGGGAGGTCGGTGAGCTGAACAAATTGCGGTACAGGGCGGCGCTGCGGGCGCTGTTGCCGGAGCAGGTGCGCGCTTTAGCCTCGACCAGGGCGACGCTGGCCCCCGGGTCGGCTAGCAGCAGGTAGCGCGCCGTGGCCAGACCCACCATGCCACCGCCGATAACGAGATACGAAAACTTCACGTGCCTTCTCCCGTTCCGGCTCAGGGCAGGCTGCGCGCGAAGAAGGCGGCGATGTCGGCCTTCAGCTTGGCCAGCGAGGCCTCGTGGACGTACATCATGTGGCCGGCCTCGTAGTAGCCCATGCCGATGTTTGCTTCCAGGGCCGGGTCGAGGCTCAGGTGGCTGAAGGTGTACTCGGTGGCGAAGTAGGGCGTAGCCAGGTCGTAATAGCCGTTGGCCACGAATACCTTGAGGTGGGGATTCGAGCACAGCGCCTTGCGCAGCGCTTCGGCCACCTCGACGTAACGGTTCTCGTGTTCGGCATAGCTCCAGGCCGCATTGGTCTTGCCGTTGAGTATCTCGTAAGGCAGGTCGCTCTCATAGCCCAGCTCGCCGCGCACATAGGCGTTGAAAGCGGCGCTGTACGGGCCCATGATGGCGGCCAGGCTGGGGTCGAAGTCGAAAGTCTCGCCGCCGGAGTCGCGGTCCATGCCAGTAAAGCGGCTGTCCAGGCGGCCGACCGTGCGCTTGCGGTCGCGCAGCAGTTCCTTGGTGAAGCGCATGATCTCGATGCGCAGGTTGACGCGGTCTAGGTAATCGGCGGACAGGCCGGTATAGGCCGCCAGCCGCTTGACGATGCGGGCGCGCTGGGCTGGCTCCAGCCGGGAGCCGGCCAGGAGGGCGCGCGCGTAATCGCCGGTGGCAAAGGCTTCCACTTCGTCCAGGAGGGAGCGCAGGTCACGTTCCTGCAGGCTGCCCAGGGCGCGGTGGTACCAGGCGGTGGCGGCGTAGGTGGGCAGGTAGAGGATGTAGGGCAGGTCGTTGCCGGGGTTGGCGTGGACGGTGCCGAAGTCGAGGATCGAGGAGATGAGCATGATGCCGTTGAGGTACAGGCCGTGTCGTTCCTGGAGATAGGAACTTAACCCCGCCGAGCGGGTAGTGCCGTAACTCTCGCCGGCCAGGAACTTGGGCGACAGCCAGCGCTGGTAACGCGTCGTGAACAGCCGGATGAAATCGCCGACCGACTCGATATCCTTCTTGAAGCCGAGGAAATCCTTGGGTTTTTCGCCGGTCACCGCCCGGCTGAAGCCGGTGCTGACCGGGTCGATAAACACCAGGTCGCAGAGGTCCAGGATACTGCAGTCGTTGTCGGCCAGGCCATAGGGCGGCGGCAGCAGGCCGCCAGCGTCGCCCATGACCACGCGGCGCGGTCCGAGCACGCCCAGGTGCAGCCAAACCGACGAAGAGCCGGGGCCGCCGTTGAAGGAGAAGGTGATGGGCCGCCTGGCCTGGTCAGCCACGCCATCGAGGGTGTAGGCCACGAAGAAAACCGACGCCCGGGCCTTGGCGCCTTCGGATTCGCCTTCCTGGTCGCCCTTTTTTTCTGTTTCCTCGCGCAACACCATGGTGCCGGCGGTGACGGTGTAACGGACTTCCCGGCCGGCGATGGTGCCGCGGCGCTGCGTTTCCACTAGGCAGTCGGCGGCGACCGGCGCTTGGTCGTCCGTGGCCTTGGGTATGTGATCCTCGGACTTTTCGCCCATGCCCAACTCCTTGTTCGCTTAGTCGCGGCGTCAGCCGGCCGATTGCCGGTTGAGCCTATCGCCCATAATACGGTCCGCCGGAGGATTTGTACAGCGCAAATATGACCGCTTAGGCGGAGCTGAGGCGTAAGCTGATGCCGCCGCCGCGGCTCTCGCCCGGCGCCAGGGTGATCAGGCCAGGCGCTTCGCCGTTGAAAGCGCCGCTGGGAGCGCTGACTGGCTCGATGGCGATGGCGTCGCGCAACGGCGGTGTATACAGCTGGATGAAGCCGAAGAGTCGGTCGGCGCGCAACTCGATGGCGTAGCCGGCCGCCGGAGCGGACAGCCGGACCGGCTGGCCATCTACGGCGCAGAGCGGGCCGTCCAGTTGCCGCCCGCCTAAGGTTGGCGCCGCCCGGAAATCCCAGCCGCTGCCGTTAACCGGCGTCGGCCCGGCGCTGGGGAAAAAGTCCGGGGCGATCGGGATGTAGTGGCTGGCCGGGTAGTGCAGACGCCAGCTGTCCAGCGGCTCGTCGAGCCGGAAATAGGGATGCCAGCCGCAACTGATAGGCGCCGCCTTGGGCCCGCGATTGGTCACCGTTAGGGTAATCGAAAAGCCCTGCCTGTCCAGCCGATAGTCGGCCTGCCAACCCAGACTGAAGGGGTAGCCAGGCAGGCGGTCTGGTTCCAGCTGCCAGCCGAGGCTCAGGCTGGCTTGGTCGGCGGCCAGCTCCCGGCCCAGCTCGGCCAGAGGCTGGCCAGCCAGGCAACCGTGCAGGGCGTTGCCTGTGCCGTCTACCGGGAGCTGATGCTGACGGCCTGACCAAGGGTAGCGGCCGCCGCGCACCCGGCCGGCGAAAGGCAGCATAAATGCGCCAGCGTAGGCCGGGTTGGCCGGCAGCTGGCCGGATTCGGCCGTTCGCAATAGCCGATGCAGACGCCCGTCCGGAGCCGGCAGCGACACTTGGTGCACCATACCGCCCAGGGCCGGCACAATGATGGCGCTGGCCCCGTCCGGAGCGGCCAGGCGCAGGGCAGCCACTCCCGCCAGGCTGATGGCTTCGCAGCGGTTAATATTTTGACTCATGATTAAGCCAGCATAGCGCCCGGCTGGAGGAAATGCAAGCCAGCGGCCAGGCGCTTTTTGAGGTTGCCGGATTAGCGGTGCCGGCGCCGCGTGAAATTCTGACGCTTCCATTTTAGGTGGAAGCAGGTTATAGTTTGAACCAGGCGTTTCCGCACGGCAGCCGATATGTTCCGCTGGAGTAGTCATGGAATTCGATTCACAAGAGATAAAGGAAAGTTTTGCTCTCGAGGTGGCGGAACACATCCAGCGCGCCAACGAGTGCCTTATGCTCATGGAAAAGAGCGATGACGAGGAAGCCATCAACGGGCTGTTCCGCATGCTCCATACCATCAAGGGAAATGCCCTGATGCTGGGTTATGATCAGCTGGGCAAGTTTGCCCACTCCGCCGAGAGTTTAGTGGCTAAACTGCGCAATAAACAGATAACGGCCGATAAAAGCCTCATTGATCTGCTGTTTAAGGTGCTGGACACCCTGGAGAGTATGACCTGCCTGCTTATGGACAACCCGCACCAACTAGTCGACGTCGAAGATCTGATCGACCAGCTCAACGCCATCACCGGCGCCAATGCCGCGACCCAGCCTACCCAGGCGCCAACGCCTGGGATAACGATTTTCGCGGCCGATACCAGCGATGGCAATCCAGGCCAGCCGCCGCGCCGGGGCGGGTGGTCGATCTTGGTAGTTGATGATGAATATATCCCGCGGCGCCAGTTGGTTGAGCTTTTAAGGCCGTTTGGCTCGTGCGATATCGCCGCCGATGGGCAGGAAGCGCTGGCGGCCTTTAGCGGCAACCTGGAAACCCAACCGTACGACCTTGTTTTTCTGGATGTCATGATGCCGAAACTGGATGGTTTCGAGGCGGCCAAGCGGATGCGCAGCCTGGAGGTGGAGGTCGGCATTCGCCGGCTCAGGGCCGAGGGCGCTTGTCGCGACGGCTTCAGCAAGCGCGACGCGGTTATCGTCGTCACCAGCGTGCTCGACGATCCAGAGCAATACATCAAGGCCTGTTATCAGTGCGGTGCCGACACCTACCTGGTAAAACCGGTCAGCGCCGAGGCCATAAATGGCTTGATGACCAGCTACGCCTCGCTGCTGGCGCGTTGACGCGTTTGGCGCAGCAAGCCCAGCAGTACGACCAGGCCGGCGGCCGACACCAGGGCGGAGGAAGCCAGGCCGGCGCGGTAAGCCAGGACCGGTCCGACGCCGTGGCCGATTAGGCTATCGATCAGCGGCCCGGTAATCAGGGTGGCCGAGACGCCCCAGCTGAGCATGAAGCTGGCGTTGTAGGCGGCAAAGTAGCGGCCGCGTTTTTCCGGCGGAATCAGTATCGAGGCAAGCGCGTAGGCCGACCCGGCCAGCAAGGCATCGGACAGACCTTTCAGGATGGATACTGGGTAGATAAAACCCAGCGCCGGCGCTACCGAATAGGCCACCAGAAAGCCGATGCCGCAAACGGCGCCGGCCACCAACAGCGTACGGATGCCAAAGCGCCCGCCCAGCCGGCCAATAAAGAGTCCGGCCACGATTAAGGCCAGCGACTCGATGTTGTTGACCAGGCTGATGGTAGTGGCCGAGGCGGCAAAACCCTCGCGCAGGTCCAGGAACTGACCCTTGACCGCGGCCATGGAATTGACGCCGGAATTGATTAGCAGCATGGCCACCAGAAAGACGGCGAAAACCCGGAAGTCACCCCGCGCGGCAGGGCTGGCGTCGGTGGCCAGCCTAGTCGGTTTATTGGCGGACGGTGGCTGGGCTTTGATGCCCCCCTCGGGCATGAAGAAGAAGGGCACCACCGAGACGATCATCACCGCGGCCGAGACGATGAAGATGCCGCCGGCCTTGAAGCCCCAGCCGGGGAAAGCCGTGCCCAGGCGGTCGTAGAGGGCGCCGCCGGCCAGCGCGCCGATGATGCGGCCGACGCCGCCGAGGCTGGCCAGCTTACCCTGGACGGCGTTGCGCTCGCCGGCGTTATAGACGTCAGAAATATAGGCGCTCCAGCCGATGTTGGACATCGACCAGAAAACCTCGATGACGGTGAGCCCGCCGATGATGACGAAGCCGGCCAGGCGTGGGTCAGGCGTCGCGGCGTGCAGGAACCACATCAGCAGGTGGCCGACGCCGGCCAGCAACTCGCCAATGATCAACAACCCCCGGCGGAGTTGCAGGCGGTCGGTCAGCCGCCCCCAGACCAGAGTCTGGAAGAGGATGTTGAAGACCATCGGGATGGTTTCGAACAGAGTGGTTTCGGTAACGCTTAGGCCCAGGTAGGAGCGCAGGTAGACGCCGAGAAAGGTATAGAAGATACCGCGCCGGAACATGGCCAAAACCTGGAAGGTGGACAAGCCGAGGAAGATGATGGGAGGGCGTTTCAGGCTATTCACGCTGGCATAGTGCTGGTTTTGGCTCAGGCGCGTCAAGATCAGGTTGGCCTGGCCGCTAGACCAGTCTGATCTGCGGACCATACGGCGCCAGCGCGGCGTCGTGGGTTAAGAGGAGCATGGCCTCAGCCTGGGACTGGGCGGCCAGCAGGCGGTCGAACGGATCGTTATGGTGCCTTGGTAAGTCTTCCAGGGCGATGATGTGGCTTTCGCGGATGGCCAGCGCTTCGAAGCCGGCCTGGCCACAGAAATGCAAGAACTCCACCGCCGAGACCGGAATCTTGTCCGGTTTGAGTGAATGCTTGATGGCAATTTCCCACATCGAGGCTACGCTCCAGAAAATGGCGTGCGCCGGGTCACTGATCAAGGCGCGGGCCGCCGGAGATAGTCGGGAATCATCAACCAAGGCCCAAAGCGCGATATGCGTATCCAGCAGCAGGTTCACAGAGCGGTACCAAAGAGGGCGGCGATGGTTTCGTTATCCTCATCAAGATTGTCTGGCGCGGTGAATAGTCCTCTTGCTACGCCAATGCGTTGACGAATGTCGGGCTGGTTGGCGGGCATGAGCCTGGCCACTGGCTTTCCATTGCGGGCGATGACGATGCTTTCCTGGCTTTTGTCCTCCAGCATGGCAATGAGTTTTGATAGCTCGGTTTTGGCCTGGAAGATATTGACTTGATACATGATTAGTCTCCTGACAAATGTTTAGCTAAGCTAAGCTAGATTAAAATACTGCTAACAGAGGGAGTTGTCAAGCTGGAGTCCCCGTTTTGCTTGCCTTGCATTCTTCCTGTTAACAATTATAATGCTAGCATCGAATAAGCCAAGAGGATAGGATGATCAGAAAAGACGCTACATGGTTGGCGGTTGTTCTCGCCTGCCTGGTTACTGCCTGTATTCAGCCGCAATTCGGCCGACCGGAAAATCTCGGGGCGCCGATAAACTCAACGTTTGACGAAAACGGTCCGTTTCTCAGCGCGGATCAAACCACACTCTATTTTCATTCCGGCCGGGGAGGGAGCGATAGTGACGATATCTGGTTTGCCACCAGAAATGACGCCACCGCCGCCTGGAATGAACCGCGACCGATCAGCGACATGGTTAACGATCTTTTTCAATCATTCGGCTTGACTATGAGCGACGACGAGCTGACGATTTATTTCGCGTCAAACATTCAAAAGCCGGTACAATTACGCAGCATAGCGCAAGCTATGCGAGGAATTGTTAAGGTTGTTGAGAAAGCAACCGGCTTTTTCAACAACCTGCTAGGCGGTGAGGGAAATTTTGATATATGGTACTCGACGAGGGAAACAAGGATCAGCGCGTGGGGTCTCCCGAAGAACATCGGCCGCAGCGTCAACAGCCCCGGCGTTGAATCCGATCCCCGCATTTCCAAGAACGGATTGGAACTGTATTTCGCCGAACTGGATATTCCGCCGTTTCGCGCCGGCGGGTCGGGTGGTGGCGATGTCTGGGTCAGCCGTCGCTCAAGCTGGTCTGATCCGTGGGGGGAACCCGAAAACCTGAGCACGGTCAACTCCGCGTTTACCGATTTTACGCCTTCATTGGCCGCGAATGACCTGCTTTTGTTTTTTGCGTCCAACCGGGCCGGCGGTTATGGCGATTTTGACATTTGGGTGTCCCGCCGTACAAGCGTGACCGCGCCGTGGGGGCAGCCACGCAATGCAGGTGCACGCATAAACACAGCTTATAAAGATTGCCGTCCGTATGCCTCCAGCGATGGATCAACCCTCTATTACGGTTCCTGTACGGTAGAAGGACTCGGTGGCATGGATATCTGGCAGGCCGATATCAATGATATTAGCGGGCTCGGCCGATAAAAGAGGCCAGTTGTGATGTCTGATGGCGCTTAGCAGGTTGTTGAAAAAGCCGGTTGCTTTCTCAACAACCTTAACAATTCCTCGCATAGCTTGCGCTATGCTGCGTAATTGTACCGGCTTTTGAAGTGTTGAAAAGCCGCATCCGCGTTTTTCAACACCCTGTTAGGCTGGCGCCAGCGTCAGCCGATGTCACTTTGTACGCCAGCAATTCGCCCCCCGAGCGGAAAGGAAATTATATGGATACCGCAGAGAAGACCAACTGTATCAAGACCTTCAAGGACGCCATCGAGCCGCTGCTGGCGGCCGTCCAGGCCACGCCCGGCGCCGCCTTGGACTTCCGGCCGCCGCTGGCGGACGCCTGGACCATCCGCGAGCATCTGGCCCACTTCCTGCATGCCGACATCTTCGCTTGCACCCGGATCGGCCTGTGCATCGCCCAGCCGGGGGCCACGCTTTTCGTGTGGGACGAGGCGGCCTGGAACCGGTCTATCGACCCGAAGTCCATCAGCGCCGACCAGACCATCGAGGCGATCCGCCACATCCGGGCGGTAGCCGCGGCCCTGGCCCAAGGCGCGATCGGCCAGGATTGGGATAGCCTGTTCGCGCAGCACCCGAAGCGTGGCAAGCTGACCTTGGCCGCTGTCCTGGACATATACCGCGACCACGCTGACTTCCACCTGAAGTATATCCAGCGCAACCAGGCAGCCTTCCGGCCGGCCTGACGGGGTCAGGCCCCTGATTTTTTCAGGCTGGGGTCAGGCACCACTTCTGCCGAGGCTGTATTGCTTCAAGCCGCCGTATGCCCGGCACATGCCCAGCGGGCCGTTGATTGCCAACCGGCTGTGCCAGCCTTCGTATTTGAGCGAACGCTGGGCCTTGTCCTGGTATGGCCTCCTCCCAGAGAAGGTGAATCTGCTTACCAGCGTTACGCCGCGCGGTACCTGCGATTATAGCAACGAATTCGGCGCTTTCCGCTATCGCTGTATCCAGTAGCCGCTTTTTACGGGTTTCAAAACGGTGCCCATACTGGGTGCAGACGTGGTATTGGCCACGCCAGAAAAAGCCTGGCTGGTTCTTCAGTATCTGGAGCCGGGCAGCCAGAGCCAGGCGTTCGTCTGAACCTAGCCCGCGAATATCTCCGTACACACCGTCAGGATCAAGGTCAGTGGCTTTTTACAGGCCGGCGGCTAGGCGGCGCTGGCCGACCAGAAATTGGCCATAAAACTGGAAATAAACAGCCAGCCGCCAGCTGGGGCGGTTCTGGAAAGCACCTTGGTAAATCGATACTGCCTGAGTGCCGTCCGCCACCACGATCTAGCTTCCCTGATGGCTGGCAAGATCAGGGCGCTCCTGACGCGCGGCTTTACCAAAAAACACTATGAATAAATGACAAATTAACTTGACACTAAGACAATCTAATAATACATTATGTCAAGTATAGAATCCTGTATGACAATGGAGGTTTACAGATGTCCTATCACGAAAAGAAAACAATAGTGGCCATGGGTACGGGTGCCGCCGTCCTGATAACCTATTGCCTGTACGCGCACGGACGCTTCCAGGCAGGTCTTCTCGGACCGGACGACGGCAAGGCCTGGGCGATCGGTATGCTGCTGTTCACGGGTATAGGAGTCGTTGCGGCGATACTCGGTCAAATTGGTTTGGCCATTTCGATAGCCGTGAGTATACCGGTAAAGCGCCAGATGCACGATGAGTGCTACCCCGACAAGGCTGTCGAACGCGAGGTGGCTTCCGAGATGGCCGAGGACGAGATGAGTAAGCTCATCGAGTTGAAATCCCTGAAAGTCGGCTTCGCGGTCGCCGGCGGGGGCTTTGTCGCGGCGCTTGCCGCTTTGGCGCTGGGATTTCCCGTCGCGGTGATGCTCAACGTGCTGTTCCTTTCCCTAGGCGCGGGCTCCCTGCTGGAGGGCGGCGTACAGCTGTTGCTCTACAAGAGGGGCGTGAAGAATGGCTGACAAAAAGACTATTAGCAATAAGATTCGCGAACGGCGCTTCTTCGCCGGGGAAATGTCCCAACAGCAACTCGCGGACAAGGCAGGCGTATCCAGGCAGACTATCGTCGCCATTGAGGGGAACAAGTACTCGCCCTCGCTGGAGTTGGCCTTTCGCATAGCGGATGCCTTTGGGGTGCAAATAGGCGAAGTATTCGAATATGGGAATAAAGGAGCAGAGTGATATGAAGAATCTGCAAAAAGCCGGCGGGGTTGCCGCCTTGGTGGCGGCCGGCACGTACCTGTTTGCCATGGTTTTGCTTGTGACCGTTTTGGCGCCGTTGGAAGATTCAACACTTGGCTTTGCCGAGTACATCGCCTTTTTGTCCGTCCACCAAACGTTTGCCTTCGCTTGGGATTTTATTCCGTACATCCTTAACGGCGTCTGCCTAGCGTTGCTCGCGCTCGCGCTCTATGAGCGGATGAAAGCGGCCGCGCCGCGGCTGGCTACCGTCGCGACCACCTTCGGGTTTATCTGGGTGACGCTTGTGTTCCTGAGCGGGTTTATCGCTATTAACGGAAACAATACGTTGCTTAGCCTAGCGGCGACGAATCCAGCGCAGGCGGAGACTCTGCGCTTAACCCTGGATACGGTCACGGCAGGCATTGATAGCTCAGACAAGATTCTAGGCTGCCTGTGGGTGGGCCTTATGAGCCTGGCCGGGTTTAGGACTGGAGCGCTGTGCAAAAGCCTTAGCATACTTGGTATGGCTATTGGATCTTTGGGGCTGGCGGGGTCGGCCGTACCCGCACTAGCGGCGGTAAGCTACGCCTTTGGCGTCGGCGTCATCGCGTGGTGGATCGGCCTGGGCATCTACCTGCTCCGCGGCCGTAACGCTATCGCCACAACAAACGATATTGAAGGAGTGTCTCTATGATCAATACTAATGACGCAATCGCCGACGGTAAGAATCGCTCGCGCATGGCTATGCTCTCGACGTTGTGGGTTTTCCTGTCGGTCAACTACCTGTTTTGCGACATACTCTCCGGCATGGAATTGGCCAGCATCACGGCCTATCTCGCGGGCAGCATACATGGCGTCGCGGTGACGCAGGCCTTCCTGCTTTTCGCCGGGATATCGTTGGAGATACCGTTCCTGATGATAGTCCTGTCCAGGGTGCTCGGCTTCAGGGCTAACAAGGCGGCGAACATAATCGCGGCGTCGCTCATGATAGTCTACCAGGCGGGTTCGTTCTTTATTGGCGACTCTTCGCTACATTACATTTTCTTCAGCGTCGTCGAGATCGCCGGCAACCTGGCTATAATTCTGTACGCTCTAGCTTGGAAGCGCCCCCGCGCCACAGTAGTCCAGCCCGCATAAAATCAGGCCACGGTGCGATCCGAGCAGTGCGCAGGATCGCAGGGGGGCAGAACGCATGAAGCGCGTTCGAGGGGGCTCCAAGTCTCGATGACAGAAGTGGGGGTGGCGCAGAAGCCCGCAGCGCCGTAGAGAGCGGCGCGAGGACTTCGCAGCCAGGGGGAGCAGCGTCTATGAGCGCGCCGGCTTGGTACAAAAAAAGAGCGCCCGGCATGCCTGCCCGGCGCTCCCCCTTTTATGGAAACAATGTGACTAAAGACTTACTGGCGGCCAATGGTGGCCACCATGATGGCCTTAATGGTGTGCAGGCGGTTTTCGGCTTCGTCGAAGACCTTGGAATTGGGCAGGCGGAAGACGTCGTCGGCCACTTCCATGTGCTTGAGGCCGTGCTTCTTCTCGATGTCCTTGCCGACGTCGGTTTCGGTGTCGTGGAAGGCCGGCAGGCAGTGCAGGAAGAGGCAGTCCGGGTTGGCGGTGCGCTTCATGAAATCCATGGTGACGGCGTAGTCCTTGAGCTGGGCGATGCGCTCGGCGAACATGGCTTCCTCGCCCATCGACACCCAGACGTCGGTGTACAGGGCGTCGGCGCCTTTGAGGGCGGCGTCTTTCTGGCTGATGTCATAGAACTCGATCTTGGCGCCGGTGGTCTCGGATACTTTCTTCATTTCGGCGGTCAGCTCCTCGTTGGGCCACAGGGCCTTGGGGGCCAGGGCCACGAAGTGCATGCCCATCTTGGCCGAGCCGATCATCAGGGCGTTGCCCATGTTGTTGCGGGCGTCGCCGCAGTAGACCAGTTTGACCTGGTTGAGCGGCTTGTGGCAGTACTCTTCGATGGTCATGAAGTCGGCCAGGATCTGGGTGGGGTGGTCGGCGTCGGTCAGGCCGTTCCAGACCGGCACGCCTGAGTGCTTGGCCAGGTCTTCCACCAGCTTCTGGGAGAAGCCGCGGTACTGGATGCCGTCGTACATGCGGCCCAGCACCTTGGCGGTGTCCTCGACCGATTCCTTCTTGCCCATCTGGCTGTTGGTCAGGAAGGTGGCGTTGCCGCCCTCGTCCCAGCAGGCGGCTTCGAAGGAGCAGCGGGTGCGGGTGGAGGCCTTGTCGAAGATCAGGACGATGTTCTTGCGCTCCAACAGGTCGCCGCGGATGCCGGCGCGCTTCTTGGCTTTCAGGTTGTGCGACAGGTCGAGCATGTAGCGGATTTCTTCGGGGCTGAAGTCTTTCAGGGTCAGGAAACTGCGTCCTTTGAGGTTCACGGGCATGTCAAGCTCCTTGTTAGTGTGGGTCGGGGGCGGGACATTCGTCCGGCCGCGCTTGTGGTATAGCATGTCCCTTCCGGCTTGACAAGAGCGCGGCGCTATGCGTCGCCATGCATAAATATGCAGTCCCGAGCGACCAGGTGACCGGGCGACAAGGCTGGCTTAACGGCGGTGGTCATAAAAAACGGGCCGCCCGGCCAGCGCGGCGGGCGGCCCGTTCAGGGCGGATCGAGTCGACGGTTCAGGCCGCGGACTGCTTGACCGGCACGATCAAGCTGACCAGCGGGGCGACGGCCAAGGAGACCAGCATGCCGATGGTACCGGCCTGCGGCGAGGGTAGCTTGGCAAAGTAGAGTACCAGGCAGACGGTCAGGCCGAGCACGGACGATGCCATGGCGCCAACTACATTGGTCTTCTTGAAGAGGATGCCCCAGATGAAGGGGCCCAGGAAGACCGAGCCAATGGCGCCCCAGGAAATACCCAGGATGGAGACGATGGTGGCAGGCTTGAAGTAGGCCAGGATGACGGACAGCAGGACAAAGATGACCGACAAGACGCGCATCAGCCCCGTGATATGCTTGTCCGAGGCATCCTTCTTGATGAAGCCTTGATAGAAATCCTTGGCGATGGCCGAGCTGGAAATCAGTACCAGGGCAGCCAGCGTGGACATGGAGGCCGAGAGGATGAGCAGCAGGATGAAGACCGAAAAGAAGCCTGGTACCATCAGTTGCATCATGAAGGGCATCAGGGCGTCATAGATGGGCTTGCCGGCGGCCGTGAAAGCCTCCGGCGAGTTCTGGGCATTGACGAACAGGCGGATGACCGAGCCGGAGAAATAAGCCACGGTGGACAGGATGATGGCAAAGGCCGAAGACACCCACATGCCGATCTTGACCGATTTTTTATCCTTGATGGCATAGAATTTCTGGATCAGCTGAGGCATGGCGAAGGGCGCCACCGAGGTCAGGAAGACCAGGCAGAAGAGGGGCCAAATGCCGGGCGGACCGACTGGCGCCACCAGTTTCGGGTCAATGGCGGCCAGGTCGGCTACCAGCTTGGCCACGCCGCCGCCTTTGACCACCACGCTGCCGATGATGAAGGCGCCGCCGATGAGCATGAAGATGCCGAAAATGACATCCAGCATGGTCATGGACTTGTAGCCGCCCAGGGTGATGTAGATGGCGGTGAAGATACCCATGGCCATCAGGGCTACCCAGTAGGGGATGCCCAGGTTGAGCTGGAACAGGTAAGACAGGCCAATGAAGACGGCCGCAGAGTAGGGAATGAAGAAAATGAAAATGGCCGCGGTGGAGAACAATTTCATGAATGGGCTTTTGTAGCGTTTCTCAAAATACTCCGGCATGGTGCTGATCTTCATTTCGGTGGATACTTTCTTGACGCGGTAACCCAGCAGCAGCCAGACGCCAAGGACGCCGAACAAGGCGTTGAAAACGGCGATCCACAACGACGACAGGCCAAAGTTCCATCCTAGGTTGCCGGCGTAGCCAATGAAGAGTACCGCCGAGAAGTAGGCGGCGCCATAGGTAAAGGCGGTCATCCACGGTCCGACCGTGCCGCTGCCAAGGAAGAAATCGGAAAAGGACTTCGTTTTTCGACCTTGTATAATACCTACGATGACGATCATGGCGAAATATGCGCCAAGCACTACCAATTTTGCTGCCATTGCATCCATCCTCCTGCGCGTTGTTGTTGTGCGGTCTCAGTGAATCTATGAAGCTGAATTACGCTAACCAGCCTGTTTGCACTTTGACTATATCATGGTATTTTGTCAATGGATTTTTATCAATATGTTGAAATTAATTTCATTAAATGATACTGAGTTTTAACTGATGAAATGTAGTATTGTATTATAATAAGAAGAAAACATGTCGTTTTCGATGCCTGGGCGTACCATAAGCCATTCAGGCTAGCCTAGCGGCCGGTTTGCGCCGCGCTTGGTTTTACTCTATACTGGCACCATGAAGAAACCGCATCGACCGGTCCATCCTTTCGTATCTAAACTGGTATCCGGCCAGTTCCGCCTGTTTCTCATGGTTTTGGCTGCCCTGAGTGCCTTGTTGGCCTGGCTGACTGACGACTACCGTTTCGAGTCGCCGCAGGCCAGCGCGGTCGAATTTAACGCTATCCGCTTAGGCATGGAGTCGGCCGACGGCGACATCGTGCTGCTTGATGACGGCGAGCGCCGCCTGCTCGGCCTCGACAGCGCCGGCCGCCTGCGTTTTATGCGCCGCGGTGGCCGTGACGGGGATTTTTTCAGCGCCCGGCCGCTGGGCTTTGACTCGCTGGGGCGCTTCTACCTGGACGATACCGTCACCGACCTCGACTCCAGCAATACGGCCCGCCGCCAGATCCTGCGCTTCGATCGTACCGGCCGCAGCCTGGGGCCGGTGCTGCGCTTCGATTTTGAGGGCGACGCCATGTCGGACTGGGAAGCGCATCCGGTCTATGCCCAGTTAGTGGGCGATACCCTGTACTGGTTCATGAAAAACGCCGCCGGCGCTTGGGAGCTTTTGTCGGCGCCGGCCTTGGCTGACCAGCCTGACCAGGCTGGCCAGGCTGACAGCGGAGGGGGCGCGGCGACGCGCACCGCCCTCGATTTTGACGCCTACGACTGCGTCGATATCGCGGTGCGCTCAGCTGGCGAGTTGTTCATCCTCGGCTACGACGGCTCCATCCAGCGCTGGACAGCCGCTACCGGCCTGGCCGATTGGTATCGCAACGACTCGCCTAGCCGCATCCGCTTCCCCGACCAATTGGCCGTGGATGCCCGGCAACGCCTGCTGGTGCTGGATGGCAAGCGGACCGTCTACCGTTTTGACCCGGTCGATGACCCACCCAGCCCGATGGTGGTATTGTCGCCGGATAGCCTGGCCGGCTCTGGTTTGGCTGGGCCGCTGGCCTGCCAGGACTTGGGGCCGCGACCGGGCGGCGGCCTGATCGTCGGCAACCAGTATGGCGACGAGCTGGTCAGGTTGGCGCCTGACGGCAGCGCCATAGCCGTCGCCAGCACTGAACTGAGTCCCTGGTTGCAGGGCTTGCACCTGGCGGCTTGGCTGGCCGTGTACGCCGCCCTGTTGTGCCTGGCCAGCGCGGTGTTTTTGTCCTATCTGCGCCTGTTGGCCAGCCGCACCCCGCTGGTGGTCAAGCAGCTGCTGGTGTTCCTGCCCCTGATCGCGGTGATGGTTTTCGCGGTCGGCGCCTATATTTTTAACGGCCTGAACACCATCCTCGATAGCCAGCTCAAGGACCGCCTGCTGCATATCGCCCACCTCGGGGCGGCCAAGCTAGGCTCCGGCGACGTCGAGGCGCTGGATTACGTCGGGCTGGGCCTCCAGGAATTGCTGGTCTCGGAACCCTACCTGGCCACGGTGGCCGTGACCGACGCGGTGGTCAACCGGAACGAAGACCCCTGGGATTCCCAGATATTCCCGTATGTCTACAAAAAGCAGGACGGAGTCTGGTGGATAGCCGGCTCCTTCGACTACGCCGAGCTGTACCCCTATTTCAAGCCGGAATTCGAAGCCGTGCTGGCCGAGGGGAGCGCGCAGTACTTCCGCTATTCCGATGTCTACGGCAGCTGGCTATCCGCCCTGGCGCCGGTGCGGGACGAGGCGGGAGAAGTGGTGGCGGTCTTCGAGGCCTCGATGAGCGCCGAGTCGCTCGACGAGGCGCGCCGTGGCTATATCCTCAATTCGGTGCTGGGCGGGGCCGCCATCCTGGGCCTGTTCCTGCTGGCCTTCAGCGTCTTCACCGCCTTCCTGCTGCGCTCGGTGCGCAAGCTGCGGGAGGGGGCGGCCCGGGTGGCGGTAGGCGATTTCGACGTCCAGATCGACATCCGCTCGCGCGACGAGATCGAGGAACTAGGCACGGCTTTTAACGCCATGTCCAGCGAGATCAAAGGGCATGTCGATAATCTGAACAAGCTGAACCGCGCCAACGAGCGTTTCGTGCCGCGCGAGTTCCTGCAAAAACTCGGTTATACCAGTATAACCGAGGTTGGCTTGGGCGACCAGGTGCTCACCGACATGGGCGTGCTGTTCAGCGACATCCGCGACTTCACCACCATCACCGAATCGCTCGGGCCGGCCGGCACCATGGATTTCCTGAACACCTATCTGGCGGTGGTCGGCCCGGCGGTCCGCGCGGCCGGCGGCTTCATCGACAAATATATCGGCGACGCGGTCATGGCCCTGTTCCCCGGCGGCGCCGACGACGCCCTGGCCGGCGCGGTCGGCCTGTCCCGGGCGATGGACGAATTCCGCGCCACGGTCGGCCTGATCGACGGCAAGGAGCTATCCGCCGGCATCGGCCTGAATATCGGCCAGCTGATGCTCGGCGTCATCGGCGAGGCCCAGCGCTTCGACGGAACCGTCATCGCCGACGCCGTCAACCTGGCATCGCGCATCGAGAGCCTGACCAAGCTGTACGGGGTGCGCATCCTGGCCTCCGGGGCGATCAAGCAGCGCATGCGCCAGCCTCACCAGCTGCGCTTCCTGGACCTGGTCAGGGTCAAAGGCAAGCACAAGGCGGTGCGGCTGTACGAGGTATTGCGTAAGGATGACGCCGATTACGGCAGCAAGACGGCGGCCGCGAAGTCCTACATCGCCGGTTTTGAGCTGTACCGTGGCGGCCGCTTCGACGAGGCCGCGCTGAGCTTTGAGTCAGCCCTGGCGGTTTGCCCGACGGACCGGCCGGCCGCCCTGTTGCTGCAGCGCTGCGGCGACTATTCCCGGCAGGGAGCGCCCCAGGGCTGGCGCGGCATCACCGAATTCCACGAGAAGTGAAAGGGTGGGAACCTTAATTCGACGGTTTAGGCCGGTAACTGAGCGACACGTCGTCCCACCAGGCTGAGCCCGGGCCGATTAAGGACAGGCCGATACCCAGCGCGGCGGCGCCGGCCAGAATGGTTAGACCGTTTTGGAGGGCGATGCCGGCGATAAGGTCGCCGCGCAGGGCAAAGACGTGAAGGTCGAATTCACCGGCCGGCACGCTCAGTTCCAGGCTGAGCAACAACCCGGGCTGGGCGGTGACCCGCTCCTGGAAGGCAATGCCGGCGTTGTCGACCAATTCGACATAGATGCCGTCCAGGTCGGCCGGGATGGCGCGGCCGGCGGTGTTGCGCGACAAGGCGGGTAGGACGGTGGGCAGGGCGAGATCCAAGCGAAGCAGCGCCGTAGACTTGCCTAGCGGGGCGGAGCAGGTGGCCAAGACCAGACAAATCGCAGCCCAAGCCAGGGTAAAAGCGAGACGACCTTTCATGGTTTTCTTCCACAATCGTAGTATCGTATACTGCGAAATAAGAAAAAATTCTGCAATAGTTTGGCTAGCAAAGTTTGCCGCGTGTCTTCCCGTGGCCCGAAAGGTTTACCATGAAAAAGCGACTGACCGGGATGTGCTGTTGCCTGTTACTATCGTGTGCCTTCGATCCATCATTCGATTACGGACCGATCGCCTATATCGACGAGGGTTTCGAGTCGGCCGCCCTGCCGTCCTGGGAAAGCCAATATAGCAGCGTCGAGAATTTCAGGCTGACCACCGATCAGCCCTACGAGGGGGCGGCGGCGGCCTGCTTTACCATCAAAGCCGGCGGCGATTATTGGCTATCGCCCAATAACGGCTCGACTACCGCCCGCAGCGAGCTCCAGGTCATGGGCGTCGCGCCGGCCGGAACGGAGGTCTATTATTCATGGCACATCAAGATTGACGCCGACTACGCGGAAAGCGCCGACTGGCAGGTGATCGGGCAATTCCACGACCAACCCGACCTGGCGCTGGGCGAAAGTTGGAACGGCTATCCGGCCAACTCGCCGCCCCTGGCTTTCAAGTACCGCGAGGGTCAACTGGTGGTCGCAGTCTATTCCTGGGAAACGGCCGGCGTCATGGATATCGCGCTGGCGCCGCTCAGTAAGGGCGTCTGGCACGAACTGACGACCCATGTTCGGTGGTCGACCGGCGACGATGGTTTTATCGAAGCCTGGCTGGACGACGTGCCGATCGTCAGCCCAGACGGCATAACCAGGTATAGGGCCCGCAATTGTTTCAACCAGGCCGGCAATTACCTGAAAATCGGCTTGTATCGCTCGACCTCGATCCTGACCGAAGCCACCGTCTATTATGACCGGATCAAGTCTGGACCAAGCTGGGCGTCGGTCCAATAAGCGGGGGAACCACATGCACAGCCTGTACGACGAATTGGCCGCCAAACTGGCGCTGGATCCCAGCCTGACCAAACGAGGCGGCCCGCGCCTGGATACCGGCCTATTGCTCCTGGGCCGGCGCGAGGAGCTCAACACCCTCTGGAAGGCGGCCGCTCAGTGTTTGTCACAGATCGATCAAGCGGACCAGCCGCCCGCTCCCCTGTCGGCAGCCGTCGACGATCTACGGTCGGCAGTCGAGAAACTGCGGCCGCTCTTTGGCGAGCGCTGAGTCGGCGGCCGATAAACGGAATCGCCCTCCAGCCCTCGACGTCGTGTCTCGGGCCGGCGCAACAGCCGGCCATGCTTCCGGGCCGCCTGCGCCGCCAGCTTCAGCTGGCGCGGCTGCCGCGCGCCTCGTGCGCGCTTTTCGCCTGACGGCGCGCTCGCTCCGGTCCTCTTCCGTTTATCGGCCAATAAAAAAGCCCGCCCCAAGATGGGACGGGCTTTTTAAAGCCGATAAACGGAATCGGACCGTTGACCTACGCTTTACGAGAGCGTCGCTCTGCCAACTGAGCTATATCGGCGTGTCGTGGCACTATAGCAAAAAACTGCCAGCAGGGCAAGGGGAAAAGAGGCGGCCGAGGTTCAGGTCTTCTTGCGCTTGGAATTGACGAAGCGCTGGAAGTCCATGATGTTCTTGACGATGACGCGATCCTGGTACAGTTCCACCCGGCGCTGGTTGGAAAAATGCCCCAGGATGGTCTGGACTTCGCCGATGCTCATGCCGGCCCAGTGGGCCACGTCGTCGACCGTGACTTTAAATTCACGGCCGTCGCCAATGCTGGCCTCGCCGCCGCCTGAGGCCTGGGTCTCGTCCAGCATCAGGAAGACGTCGGCGATTTTGGCCTGGGGGTCTTCCAGCTTGAGGATCATGAAGCGGCGCTTCTGGTCGTAAATGCGTTTGGCGAACAGCTTGAGCAGGCGCAGGGCAATCTGCGGGTTGCCCATCATCAAGAGCTCGAAATTGGCGCGGTTGAATTCCAGCACCTTGACCAGGTCGACGGCGATGGCAGTGGCCGAGCGCGGCGCGCCTTCCAGGATGGCCATCTCGCCGAAGATTTCCGGCGGCTGTAGGATGTCGATATTCTTTTCCAGGTCGCCGACGATCTTGGTGATGCGTACCCGGCCGGACTGGATGAGGTAGAAGCTGTCGCCGGGTTCGTACTCGGAGAAAATCATTTCGCCGGGCTGAAAACTGCGGGCGAAGCGCATGAAGGCGGACAAGTCGGACATGGTTTCAGGCTCCTCCCAGGGCGTTCAGGGCCTTTTTGGCCTTGATGCGGGCGCTGGAGTCGTCGTCGGCCGACATGCTGAGCACCTTGCCGAAGAAGCCTTTGGCGCGTTGGGCGTCGCCCTTCTTTTCCCAGGCCGAGCCCATCATGAACAGGATGTCGGCCATGTCCGGGTGCTTGGGCGTGGTCTGGACGATGCCGGTGAAGTGCTTGATACTGCCATCCCATTGACCGAGGGCGAACAGGCAGCGGCCGGCGTCGAACTGGGCTTTGCCGGTGTATTCCGGGTCGTCGCTGACGATGATGCGCTTAAAGGCGTTGAGGGCATCGGCGAATTTTTCCTGGCTGAACAGGCTGACGCCGTTGTAGTATTCCTTGGCTACGTCGGATAGCGGTTGGGCCTCCGGCGTACGCACGGCCGCATTGGGCGGCGGTGGCGGCGCGCTGGCTCCGGCCGGGTCGTCCTTGAAGGCCGGGCCGGCGATGGGGGCAGGGCCCTTGCCGTCGCCGTGCCGGGCAAAGGCGGCTTCGGCGGCTTGCAGGTACTTGGTGGCCTGGTCGGCCAGCTTGCCGGTGGGGTAGTAGGTTAGGTAGCGGCCGAAAATATAGCGCGCCTGGCTGTACATGCGGTTGCGCAGGTAATACTCGCCGGTGTGGAACAGGCCGTTCTCCGATCCGCCGGCGATTGGCTTTTCCATCAAGTTCTCGACCTGCTTATGGACGCGGCGCAGCTGGTTGGAAAAAACCTTGAGCATCTTGATGATGATGCGGGTATTGCTGCCCGCGAAGGCCTCGAACTCGGGTACGCTGAAGGCCAGGACGCTGGCATCCTGGATGACGGCGACGCTTTCCTCGCGCGGGTAGCGGCCCAAGGCGCTCTTGACGCCAAAAAACTCGCCCATCTGGATGATTTCGCGGATTTCCTTGCCGGTTTCGATATCTGCCGAAGTCATGACTATCCGCCCTTGCTGCAGGACGAAAATTTTATCGGCGGTGTCTCCCTGAAAATAGATCACCGAATTGGCCCGATATATAACCGCTTTTGGCATTAGTCTGCTAAACTCCCTGCGCGATGGCGTTCATCATAAATTATACAGTACATTGTCAACATTCGAAAGGCATATACGCCAGTTTTTTGGCAAAACCGACCGCCATCCGGACGCTTTTGTACAAAGTATCGGGTTGGCCGCGTACTTTCATGGTCCGGCCGGCCACTTTTATGGACTCGTACTCGCTGTCGGGCAGCAATTCCTCGAAGCGGTGGTCGCAGTAAACCGGCCGGCCGTCGACGGACAGGAACTCGATATCGTCCATAGTCGCCAGGGCCAGGTTTTCATAGGGGTCGGCATGGTTGGCCTTGAGTACCAGGATGTCGGCCTGTTTGCCGGCTTCCAGGCTGCCAATGCGGCCGTCCATGCGGAAGGCCTTGGCTGGATTTCGGGTCACCATGTCAAAGATGGCTTTGGCCGGCAGGTCTTCGCCATACAGGCTGCGGTAAGTTTCGCGCGCGAATTTCATTTCGGACAGCAGGTTCTCCGAGCCGGTGTGGGTCGAGTCGGTGCCAATAGCCACATTAATGCCGGCTTGGAGTATTTTGCGGATCTTGCAGGTGACGTTGAACATGAAGATGTTGGAGGCCGGGCACCACGACACCGAGGCGCCGGCCTGGGCGGTCTTGGCGATATCCTGGTCGGAGAAGCCGATGCAATGGACGAAGAGGCCGTGGTCGTCCAGGCACTTCAGGCGTTCCAGGATGCCGATACCATCCTGGGCTTCCTCGTCGAAACCTTCTTCCAGATGGGTGATGAACGGCCAATTGTTCTTGACTGCCTGGCGATGCTCGATTTCGATACCCTTGCCCCATTTCAGGTCGTAGCTGGAACATTCGTGGGCCAGGCTATATTCGCGGATTACCCGGATGGGCAGGTGCGGGATGAAGGGTTCATTGAGCTCGTGCGGGAAATGGTCGTTGACGGTGGCCACGCCGGAGAATAGGTTCTTGTAGGCCGACAGAAAATACATGTGCTCGACGCTCAGATTGGCGCGCTCGACGTAGGTGGTGGAGGCTTTAAGGTCATTGTCCCAGGGTAGCCAGTTAACGTAGAAATTGTCGCCTTTAGGGCCGACTCGCGGCAGGTAGTTGCCGCGCAAGTGGTCGTGGACATTGATTAACGCCGGGTAGACCAGGGACTGTCCCTTTAAGTCGATGGTCTTGCCGCCGGCCTTGAAGTTTTTTATAGTGCTCCCGCCGACGCTGATGGCGCCGTTGGGGAGGATAGTATCGCCGCACACAATATCCGCTTTACTCAATGAATAGTTCATTATACGTACCATCCTTGCTGTATACGGAAAACCTGGCAGTCGGCCGGGAGGCGCCAAGCGGGCTCCCGTTGCCCTGCTACAAGTATTCCTTTATTTTTCGGCTCATTGCGTTAAAAGGTTGAATATCTTGTGCGTTTTAGCCGGCGGGCGGCGGCCGCGACCGGTAATCCGGCGTTGGGGCCGATAGCGTCGCCCGTTGTTTTATGATATAATCGGGCCTTGCATTCAATTCGGATATGATGGAGATAGCGCGGTGCAAGAATTATCCGGTCTGAGCGAGACCGAATTCCAGAAAGTATTTACCATTGTCAGGCGGCTGCGGACCGCCATCGGCCAGTCCTTGGTGGGCAAGCCGGAGCTGGTCAACGGCTTGCTGGCCGGCTTGTTTTGCGACGGCCATATCCTGCTGGAAGGCGTTCCCGGCCTGGCCAAGACCCTGGCGGTCCGTTCCCTGGCCGCCGCCGCCGGGCTAGATTTCAAGCGCATCCAGTTCACCCCCGACCTGTTGCCTGGGGATATCACCGGTACTTTATTTTACGACGCCGCCAGCGGGCGCTTCGTGCCCCGTACCGGGCCGGTCTTCTGCAATATCGTGCTGGCCGACGAAATCAACCGCGCGCCGGCCAAGGTGCAGTCGGCCCTGCTCGAGGCCATGGAAGAGCGCCAGGTGACCATGGGCGACCGGACGCTGCCGCTGCCCGACCCGTTTTTCGTGCTGGCTACCCAGAATCCGGTGGAGCACGAGGGCACCTTCCGCTTGCCGGAAGCCCAACTGGACCGTTTCATGCTCAAGCTGCTGGTGGATTACCCTGATGAGGCCGAAGAACTCGATATCGTGCGCCGTTATGGCAGTCCGGCCCGTTTCCAGGCCGGCGGCGCCCGGCCGGCCCTCGGCTCGGCCTTGCCGGCTGACGCGGCCCTGCCGTCGGCGGTGTTGGGTCCCGACGACTTGGAGTCCGTCCGGCAGGCGGTGCATACCATCCGCTTTGAGCCGGAGGCCATCGCCTACTTGGTGCGCCTGGTGCGCTCCGCCCGGCCGTCGACCGACCCGGCCGCCGCCAGCCAAGGTTCGACGGCGCTGCGCGAATTGAGCCGTTACATCGAATTCGGCCCCAGCCCGCGCGCTTCGCTCTGCCTGTACCGGGCGGCCCGGGCCGTCGCCTTGCTGTCCGACCGGCGCTACGTGCTTCCGGACGATATTAAGCAGGCCGCGCCGGCGGTGCTGCGCCACCGGCTGGTCCTGTCCTACGAAGCCGAAGCCGACCGGGTAGAGACCGATGTCCTGGTCAAGGCCCTGCTGTCGGCGGTACCGCTGCCCTAATGGATTTCCAGTCCCGGCGCCAGCTGATGCGCCGCTTGGTGTTTCATTCTCCTCAAGTGGCCAGGGCCATGCTGACCGGTGAATTCCGGTCGGCCTTCAAGGGGCGCGGCATCGACTTCGACGGCCTGCGCGAGTATGACGCCACCGATGACGCGCTGCGTATCGACTGGAACGCCACCGTGCGGCAGGGACATCCTTTCGTCAAAACCTATATCGACGACCGCGGCCTGTCGGTCTATCTGGTAGTCGACGCTTCGCTGTCGATGGGCTTTGGCAGCGGCCGCAGCAAGTACGATACCGCCGCGCTCAGCGCCGCCTTACTTGTTACCGCCTGTCAGCTCAACAATCTGCCGGTGGGCGGCTTGCTGTTTGGCGTGCCGGGCGGGACGGGGTCGGCGTTTCAATCGACCAGTCATTCTGGCCAGGTCGGGGACGCCGCGGCCGGTCGCGGCAGTAAGGAACGGCGGATGAATTCCCGGCCGGAAGCCGCGCTGCTGGCGGCTGGCCTGTCTTTTTTTAATCAGTCGGCCGCGCCGGCCGAGGTGCGCAGCCTGGTTGAGGGTCTTTTAGCCGGCGGAAATCCCGTCCACGCCCGCCGGCCTGGCCATAGTGGTTACCAGGTGCTGGCCGGATTGGCCGCCAGACTGGCCGGCCTGGTGGCCGGCCGCCGGCATCCGCCGCCCGCCGCCCGCCTGGGGAACTTGAACCCGGCCGCCTTCGACCGGCGCGGCCGGCGCCAACCCGGTACGCCCCTGGCGGCTGACGCCGCCCCTTCCGCGCCCGTCGACCAATCTGGTTCGCCATTAGCCGAAGCCTTGCAGGCTGCCGGCCTGCGTTTGAAGAAAAAATCACTAGTGCTGGTCTTTAGCGATTTCCTGGTTAAGGGTTACGCCCGGGAACTGGCCTTATTGGCGCGCCGCCACGATGTGGTTTGCGTCCTGCTCAAGGATGCCCTGGACGAGGCGCCGCCGCCTGGCCGCCTGCTGTGGCGCGTCCGCGACGCCGAGAGTGCCCGGCCGGCCTTGCTGGTGCCCGCCGAGGCCGACTACCGAGACCAGTGGGCGGCCGTGGCCCGCGAACGGCGCCTGGACTGGCTGGAAGCGGTGCGGACTGCCCGGGTGGCCAGCCTGGAGCTGGATGGAAACTGCGATCCGGCGCTCAGCCTGATCAGTTTCTTTGACCGACGCCGGAGGGGCCGCTATGGCTTGGCTTGACCTTGGGCGGGGCCGCGCCGCTCCGGCCGTATTCTGCCTGTGGCTGGCCCTGTGCCAGCCAGCCTGGTTGCCGGCCGAAGCGGGCGGCCAGGTCGTGGCGGATGCCGCCGCTGTCGCCGCGGTGCCGGTAACGGTGGAGCGTCTGGAGATCGAGCCAGAGCAATTCGGCGTCGGCCAAGCGGTAATCGTTCGGGTCTATTTCTCGGTAGCCGGCAGCGCCTTGCCGGAAAACCAGCGCGGCAGCGGCCTGGCCGAGACGCCGCCTGCGGGACAGGCGCCAACGGTGCGCAGCATGGAATTGCGCCAGATTGGCGACACCGATTGCCTGGTGTTCGAGCTGATGGTCTGGCAACCCGGGCTGTCGAGCCTGTCGCTGCCGGCCTTTGGCGGCTACCGCTTTCCGCTAATCGAATTGACGGCCGCCTCTTTGCCCGCGGAAAGCCCGCCGCCGGCCTGGTTGCCGCCGGCCGAGATGGCCGGGTTCCGCTTTCAACTGTACCTGGCGCTGATAGCGGCGGTTCTGGTCGTTGCCCTGCTGGTGACGACGGTCATCCTCCTGCCGGGACGATTGACCCGCCTGCGCCAACGCTGGCGGCGTTACCAGGCCTGGCGCGAGTTTGACCAGCTGTTGCGGTCTCTGGAACAAGAGTCTGCCCCCAGTCGTGCGGCCTGGTTTGCCCTGGCCGGCGGAATCAAGCGCTATTTTCAGGCGCGGCTGGTGTCTACCGAATACCGCGTCTGGCTGGATCGCTTCGGCGATGCCGCTGTCTGGCGTTACTTGCGCCGCAGCGAGTTGCCGCACTTGCCGGCGCTGACCGCGGCCGAGCTGGCCCTTTTGCCGGACGGACTGCTGCCGGCCGCGGCGATTGGCGAAATCGTCGACCTGCTGCGCAGCATCGAAGCGGTCTGCTGGGCCGGCGCCGGGCTGCCGAATATCCAGCCGATCGTCGACCGCCTGCGCCGGCTCCATGCCAGTTTCGAGACCGGCTTGAAGGCCATCCCGGCCGGCTGGCATCCCGGTCAGGATACAGCCGCTGGCCAAGTTACGTCTGTTGACCAGGCTGGCGGGGAGGGCGACGCATGAACGGTCTGGAACGGCCCTCCATTTTACTGCTGGTGCTGTTGCCGCTGCTCTGGCCGGTGCTGCAAACGCTACTCACCGGCCGGCGGCGGCGCAAGCTGCCCGGTCTGCCCCTGCCGCTCGATGTCTGGCGCGGCAACCAGATGCCGGACGCCTCCCTGCCGTCCAGGCTGGCCTATTACGGCAGCATCCTGGCCAGCCTGGCGGCCTGGACGCTGTTAGGCCTCGCCCTGGCCGGCCCCTACCGGCTCCAGACCAGCCTCCAGGCGGTGGGACGCAATACCGACGTCATGTTCGTTATCGATATATCACCCAGCATGGCCGCCCTGGACTTGCGGCCTTCCCGCCTGGGGGCGGCCCTCGAGCTGGTGCGCGACTATGTGGCCAGCCGGCCTGACGTGGCTATCGGCCTGACGGCCTTCGGCGCGGACGTGGCTCTGGTCTGCCCGCCGACGCCCGACCATGCCGCCGTTCTGCAGCGCCTCGACCTACTCAAACCCGGCCAGTTCGGCGACGGCACGGCCATCGGCGGCGCCCTGGCGAATGCCCTGGCCCACCTGCAGGTTTCGGCCGGACGGCACAAGGCGCTGGTGCTGCTGTCGGATGGCGAGGACAATGTCGGGCGGGTGCATCCGGCCGACGTGGTGGCTCTGGCCGCCGAGAACGGCGTTAGCCTGGCGGTCTTCGGCCTGGGCACCAAGGGTATGGTAAGCGTCGACTATGTCGATCCATTTACCGGCGAACGGCGGCGCGGCAACTACCAATCCGATTTCGACGAGGCGGCGCTGCGGGCGGTGGCCGGCGCCGGCGCCGGTTATTTTGCCCTGGCCGACAGTAGCGGCAACCTGGCTAGCCTGCAGCGTTGGCTGCGCGTCAGTCAGCCGGCCGCCGTCGCGGCCGTCTCACAGGTAACGCTGCGCCAGTCGCTGGCCAGCGGCTTTTTCCTGCTGGCCTGCCTGTTGGCGCTCGCCGCCTGGCTGGCGCGAGCCGTCTGGTTTGGAGGCGTGGTATGATCTTCGCCCGACCGCAGTGGCTGCTCGGCCTGCTGGCGCTACTGCCCTATGCCCTGGCGGCACGTCTGTTCCTGGCGCGTTTGCCGCGTCTGGCGGCGCTGGTCTTTGCCGGCGGGCATGATCCGGGCAGCCCGGCCGACCGGGCTTGGCAAGTCTACTTGTCGCGCCGTCGCCTGGGCAGCCTGGCCGGGGCAGCCTTTCTGGTCTGCGCCTGCCTGGCTCTGGCCGACCCGTCGTTCCGCCGACACACCGTCATGCTGCCGGTCCGCGATGCCGAGGTGGCGTTCGTGCTCGATGTGTCCAATTCGATGCTGAGCGTCGACGAAACGCTATCCCGCCTGGAACTGGCCCGCCGCTTGGTGGACCGCATCGCCGACAGCCGCCCGGACTGCCGCCACTCGCTGACGGTCTTCAAGGGTGATGCCCTGTTATTGACGCCGGCGACCAGCTCGCGGCCGGCCTTCATGGAAAACCTGGCCTGGGCCACGCCGTCGCTGATGAGCATGCGCGGCAGCAATCTGAGCGCCGCCCTGGCCAGCCTGGCCGTCCCGCCGGCGGCTGGATTGGCCAGAGTGGTAGTCGTCCTGACCGATGGTCAGTTCACCGGCGGCGAAGTCCGGGATGTGGCGGTCCGCGTCGGGCAGGGCAGCTCCGGTTTCGTGCTGGTCGGCCTGGGGGGCGACGAGGCCCGGCCGGTGCAGACCATCAATGGCCAAGCCGTCCTCGACGACCGGCAGCGGATCATCGCGTTGGCCCAGAACCGCGGCGCGCTAGCCGACTTGGCCGAGTTAGCGGCGGCTTTGTATGTTGACGCCGGCCGGGAAGCTGCCCTGGGCGCGGCCGCCGGGCAGGTTATCGGCTACCTGCAGGCCCGGCTGCCTCGGCCGGGCCAAACCCGGCCCGTGACGGCAGCGGTTTCCAGCGCTAGCCTATTCATGTGGCTGACGGTACTGGCCTTTTGGGCGGTCATCTGGTGCGGCCGGCCCTATCGCCGGCCGGAGATCGGGGAGGGCCACTGATGGACGCCTGTTGTTCGACTGGCCGCTTAACGGCCTACCGCTGGGGCGCGCTCGGCCTGATTGCCGCCTGGGCCGGCCTGCTGGCCTCCTGTGGTCACTTCGATGCCGGGCTGACGGTCTGGCAAGCCAACCGGCAGGTCGCCGCGAGCGACTATAACCAGGCGCTGGCCCTGTACCTGGGGCTGGAAGCGGCCAGCCTGCCGCCGTCCGAGCGGCCGGGCCTGCTGCAGTACAACACCGCCACCGTCTATGCCCGCTTGGGTGAAGACCAGGCCGCCCAAGGCCTGTTCGAACAGGCGGCCCGCAGCCAGAATCCCGAGCTGGCCAGCCTGGCGTTGCACAACCTGGGCACCCTGCTGTATGGCCAAGCCGACTACGCCGGAGCCCTGGCCGCCTGGCGCTCGTCCCTGGAGCGTCATCCTGGCCGTCCCGAGACTGTGCGAGCCTACGAGGCCGCCTGGCGCCTGCTGCAGACTCAGGCCGATATCCGGGCGGATCGCGAGCGTTCCGGCTACCAGCCGGGCGTTGGCGGGAATTTTGGCATGTTTGCCGTGTCATCCAGCGCCGCGCGCGCCTTGTTCACTTCAGGAGGGCTCGATGCCAATGCCAGCCAGCCGGATCACTGAGGCCCGGGCCGGTGGCCGGCAGCGGGGCGGCCGGCGCTGTTTGGCCGGCTTGGCCTGCCTGGTCGGTTTAGCCTTCATCCCGACCCAAGCCGCCAGCGGGCAATCCACCGCCGCCGCGCCTGAGAATTCAGCTACCGCGCCGATCGTCCGCATCGAGCCGGCCGTACCGCTGCTAGGCGCTGATTTTTCGGTAATAATAACCTTACCGGGGCTTGGCGTCGACCAGCTGCAGTTCGACGAGCCGCTCTGCGGTCCCTTGTTCAAGTACCTGGGCAGCAAGATCCAGCCTTATGCCAACAACGGGGAGCGGGGCGTCCTGATGGAGCATCTGTTCCGCAGCGTGCTGGAGTCGGCGGAAGTCGAGCAGCTATTCGACACGGTCAACCTGTCCATCGCCGTGGATGGCCAGCGGCGCGACCTGGGGAATTGGCGCATCGCCGTCAAGGTGCCGCCGGCCGTCCAGAAGCCACGCCCCCTGGCCGCCTTCTGGCTGTTGCCGCCGGTCTTGTCGCGCTATCAGACGGTGGTCGGCCGCCTGTCCCTGACCAATGGCCAGCCCGTCAGCCTGCCGGCGCTGCCCACGGTGGCCGGCGTGGTTATGGAATTATTGCCCGGCCGGCAGGAGTTCATGCTCTGCGCCAGCGCCGATTTTACGCTGCCAGCCCTGACCATCGATACCGCCAACGGTACCGTCCAGGTGGCCGCCAAGGCCTTCGGCCTGCAAGCCCTGCCGCCGGAAGCCTTGTCCGCCGTGGCCATTGGTGACTACCGGCTGTCCAGCCGCTTCGAGGCTGACCGGCCCCGTCCCGGCGACAGCCTTTCAGTGCAGCTGGAGCTGGACGGGCAGGGCAGCCCCTTGTTTCTGGATTGGCCGCGCCTGGCCATCTGGCACCGCGACCCGGTCAGCGGCTGGCAAGAGTTGCCGGCGCCGGACGTTTCGCGGCACGAGGCCTTTCTGGCCGGCCGCAGTAGCTGGCGGGGCACCCAGACCAGTCGCTATACCGTCCGGCCGGAACGGACCGGCCGGTATCGCCTGGTGGTGGCGCCGCTCACCATCTATAATCCCCGGCTGGGTCAGGTGCTTGTACTGAACGCCGGACCCTATGAATTTACGGTCGTGGCGGCCGGCGAGCCAGTCTGGCAGGCCTCGGACCGCCAGCGGCAGGCGGTAAGCGAGCTGCTGGCCGCCCAGGCCCGGCGGCTGCCGGCTTGGCAAGCGGCGGCGGACAGGCTGGCGGTCGGCGACGTCGGCGCTGCCTTTGGCGCCTTGCCGGCTGCTGTCCGGCAGCTGGCCAACCTGGCCGCCCAGGCGCCCTGGCCGACCGGAACGCTGCCGACGGTCAGCGCCTCAGAGCGGCTAGCCCTGGCGCTCTTGTTGCTGCTGCACGACCGCAAACAGCCGGCGCTCAACTTGTTACTGCAGCTGGAAAAAAGCGATTGGCCGTCGCCTGCCGCCCGGCGCTGGGCCGATACCGCCAGCGCCGCCCTCGGCCAGAAGCGGCGCTTCAAGCCCAGCCTGCCGGCGCCGGGGCTCTGCCTGCTGTTGGCCGGCTTGGGCGTAATCGGGGTTTTGGTTGGCGGCTTGGTGCGCCTGACCGACGGTCTGCGCGTCGCTCGCCAGGCTAAGACGGCGCTGCCGGAAAGCCTGGTGGGGCCGTCGACTAGGCGGCCGGTCGACGACCGTCGCCGCCGCTGGCGCGGCGGCCTATTGGCGGCGGCGGGCTTGGGGCTGGTCTGGCTGATCATGGCCGGCTTAGCGGCGCGGGAACGGCGGCCGGAGCTGTTTGCGGCCAACGGCGAACTGGTGTACAGCATCCCCGACCGCGTCGGCCGCTTGTTGTTCGCGGCCGCTCCCGGCCTGTCGGGGCGCGTAGTCCGGCGGGCCGCTGGCTGGTGCCTGGTGGAGTATGCCGATGGCAGCGGTGGCTGGTTGGCCTCAGGCGAGCTAGACGGGAATCAGTGATGGATTTTGGCGATATCCTCAAGCAATGGGACGAAGTCCGGGCCCGCAGTCTGCGCTCCGGCCCAAAGCCGCACGCCGTGCCCGAACAGCCGGAGCGCGCCGGCCAAGCCAAGCCGAAGTCGGCCGGGGGTAGCCCGGCAACCGGCCAGCCGACGGCCACCCGAACCGGCTCAAAGTCGGCTGCTACTCCATCTGAACCCGACCGGCCGTCCTTGGCGCGACAGGCTCAGTTGCGCTGGCTGGAGGAGCATGGCGTGGCCGATAAAGACAGCCAACTGGCCGAATTCCGCCAGCACCATATTCAGCGTCACCTCAGCCGCAAGGAAATTGACGACATGCCCTACGACGCCACCCTCGACCTGCACGGCCTGACCGCGCTGGCGGCGGAAGAAGCGCTGGAAGCCTTTTTCCTGCAGGCTGAAATGCGGCAGTCGGCTAAAGTCCTGATTATCCACGGTAAGGGCATCCACTCCCGAAGCGGGCCGGTGCTGGCCGAACTGGTGCGACGCTGGTTGGAGCGGCATCCCTTCGCCGGGCGTTCTGGCCCGGCTGACGGCCAGGCGGGAGGCTCTGGCGCTACGTGGGTGCTGGTACGCAGGCGTTGACCCGCTGGGCAGGCCAGTCAGGAACGCCGGCGCGGTCGGCAGGCGGGATTAGCGTTCGCGGTAGATGATGCGGCCGCGGGTCAGGTCGTAGGGAGACAAGGCCACCCGGACGCTGTCGCCCGGAACGATACGGATGTAATGCTTGCGCATCTTGCCGGACAGATGGGCCAGGATGACATGGCCATTCTTGAGTTCTACCCGGAACATGGTATTCGGCAGTGACTCTTTTACAATTCCTTCGACTTCGATGGCTTCTTCTTTTGCCACATTTCCTCCAGGGCTGTTAGGGACATCGGCGGTTCTGCCACCTGAGCGACGGCTTGCCCAAAAGCAGACCGACTCTTGCAAAGGCTGCCTGAATCGCCATAATAGTATGGGTTGACGACCCGAGTGTCAACTAGGAGGCGGCATAGGCCTTTGGGGGCCCGCCCGCCGTCCGGGTCGCCGTGGCATGAAGAAAGGGTAACCTATGTCGTATATCATACAGGTTGGGACCAGCGCGTCGCAGGACCGGCTGGACCGCCTGATCGAGGAGCGCCTGCAGCCCGGTTCCGACAAGACGCTGCTCGACCAGCGCATCTGGGATCTCTTTGGCGAGGATTGGGCGGTTATGTTCACCGATCTGTCCGGCTTTTCCCGCCATGTGGCCGAATTCGGCATCATCCATTTCCTGCAGGTCATCCATGAATCACAGCGTTTGCTGGTGCCGGTCATCTACGACCATGACGGGATCCTGCTAAAAATGGAAGGCGACAGCATGATGGTCATCTTCCGGACGGCGCCGCGCGCCCTGGAATGCGCCATCGCCATGCAGCGCGTCTTGGCCAGCTACAATGTCGACAAGGCGGCGGAGGACAGAGTACTGCTGTGCGTCGGCCTGGGCTTCGGGCGGATGCTGCGCATCGGCGACGTGGACGTTTTCGGCACCGAGGTGAACGCCGCCTCCAAACTGGGCGAGGATACCGCCGCCGCCGGCCAGATTCTGGTTACCGGCGCCGTTCGCGAGGCCGCCGGAGCGCTGGCCGGCCTGGGGTTCAGCCTGCTGGCCGATAGCCCGCCTGGCGCCATCACCGCCTTCCGTCTGGAGTTCCAACTCTGAACCAGCCGGTCGGGAAACCAAAGGCTGGATTATTAGCGGGACTTGACACTGCGGCGGCTTTTGGCGATATTGATGCGCTCTGAGTATTGTTGCGGCGTTGCCTTCCAGTGTCGCGCCCGCGCCGGTTTTAGCCAGCGTCGGTTGGCCGGCGCCGTCCAATCATTGAGGGAGGGATTCTTATGGACAAAGAATTTACCCAGAAGATGCACGATCTTCTCAACAGTTTGCGGGATGAGATCCACCAAAAATTGATCGCCACCAATGCCGACTTTCGCGCCATCGTCGAGGAAATGGACCCGAAGGACAGTATCGACGTCGCGTCGGACGATGTCGACCGCAAGATGCTCGAAGCCCTTGGTTCCCAGGATGTCAAGCGGCTAAGGGCTATTGAGGCCGCCCTGCTGCGCATTCAGCAAGGCCGCTACGGTATCTGCCTGAAGTGTTCCTGCAAGATTCCACCAGAGCGGCTGGAGGCCTTACCGTATGCGGTGATGTGCGTTAACTGCCAACGTGACGACGAGCGGCGCAACCGCTGATTCCAGCGCTTTTCCATTAAAATAAGCCGGTGCAGTCCAGTCTGCCCGGCTGTTTTATTGGGTTCCGGCTCTTCGATGGCTGGCGGTTCTTTGCCGGCTGGCGGCTCAAGCCAGCGGAATGCTTCGCCGGCCGCTGGGGCCGGGAATCTCCAGTTCCCGGTAACCGGCCGCCGCCGCCGCTTCCAAGCCGGCCGCGCGGTGCAGGGTCAGGTGCTCCGGCCGGTGGGCGTCGGCGTTAATGCAGATCTGGACGTCGCGTTGCTGGAGTTCGGCTAGAATCCAGGGGGCCGGGTAGACCGTGTCGGTTTTGCCGCGGGCCAGGCCGCCGGTGTTGATCTCGACGATGATGCCCGAGCCGGCCAGCGCCTCCACGGCCGTCATTGCCGCCCGGCGGTACCAGGCGCTGCCCTCGTCGAACAGGCGGCCGCCGCGGTTGTTCTTTTTTATCAGGTCGAGGTGGGCCAGAATATCGAAGCCGCCGGCCTCCACGCCGGCGGTGACCGCCTGGTAGTATTTCTCGACCAGGCGGCGCGGTTTGCCGCCGTAGCAGCGGGCGATATAGGCGTCCAGTTGGTCGTCGGCCATGTCGACGGCCACGTACTGCTCCGGCGGCAGGTCGGGGTGGTAGATATAATGGATGGCCAGCAGGCGGTAATCGAGCTGCAACTGGCGGAACAGCGGCTGATCCACGCCCCAGCAGTGCTCGATGAAATCGATTTCCAGGCCGCAGAGGATTTCCATCCGCCCCCGGTAGTCGTCGGCCAAGCGCTTGATGCTGGCCAGATAATCGGGCAGCCGCTGGGTCGTCATGTTCCATTCGGCAAAAAAGGGTAGCGGCGCGTGGCTACTGAAGCCCAGGCTGGCAAAGCCGAACTGATAGGCTGCCTGGGCCATAGCCGCCACTGAGGCGTGACCGTCACAAAAATCGCTGTGGGTGTGGAAATTGCATTTCATGGCGACCAGTATAGCCAGATTGCGGGCTGGCGTCAGCCGCTGGCTGGTCGGGCAAGCGCCAGGACTGGCAACTGCGCAGCGCCAGCCCTGGCCGTGTACTCAGAAGATAATAATCAGGATGGCGCTGGCGGCCGCGGCCACCACCAGGACAAGGGAAGCGATCTTGAGGGCCTTATTGGCACTCAGGGCGGACTTGACCATGTCTTCCTCGCTCTTGACGGTAATGAGGAAACGTTTGCCTTTTTCGGTTGGCTTGGTAACGCGCAGCTGACCGCCGTCGTCGCGCGCCTCGCCGAGCACGTAGAGGCGTTTGCCGACCGTGATGGCGTATTCTTCCATTTTATATCCCAGGGTGCGTCGACCGCCAGCCATGTCGAAGCTGAGGGACAGGCCGCCGAATTTAATAGCCATGCCCGGCTTGGAGCCGCCCTGCTCGAAGCGGGAAGCGAGCTTGTCGCCTTCGAGGGTAGCGCCGGCCGGGTCGATGGTGATGGTGCCGGTAGCATCGCGTAGCTGGAAGGGCGTGCCACGTTCGTTGCTGGAAACGGATTCGGAGCCGCGCCGGGTCCGGGTCTGGCTGCGGCCTTCGCTGTCGCGTTCGGTGTAGGTTTCTTCGTATTCGCGGGTCACGGTGGCGCGGTACCAGACGCACTCGGCGTTGGCCTGCTCGGATTTAAGCGGGCTCGAGCATTCGGCGACGCCCTTCACTTCCACCTGGCGGGTGAAGGAGCCAGGCCCGATTTCCTTGGTTATGTCGGCCGCCATCTGGGTCAGTTCAACGGCGCTCGAGGTTTCGATGGACTGCATGTCATAGGCCTTTTGGGCCTGGCTTTTGCCGACGAGAAACAGGATCACTGCCACCGCCGCCAAGCCGATCGGAATAAAAATCATGATGCCTCCTGGTCTGAAATTGGGGCCGCGCCGCGCCGCCGCTGGGTGGTCCGTCGCTGCTCCCCGAGACAATTTTCCACCATTTCCGGCTATAATGCAAACAGCTGGCGGTAAAAAAGCGTAATCCAGGCAGCGTTTAACAGGGTGTTGAAAAACGCGGATGCGGCTTTTCAACACTTCAAAAGCCGGTACAATTACGCAGCATAGCGCAAGCTATGCGAGGAATTGTTAAGGTTGTTGAGAAAGCAACCGGCTTTTTCAACAACCTGTTAAAGCCAAGGAGCCGACTGGGGCCTTCCGGCCGGCCTGGCGGATTGACTAAAGCGCCGTCAGGCGGGATGATGGAGTGGTATGGCGCAACGTAGCGAAACGATCGATGCCGTGGTGGTGCACAGCCGCGAAAGCAGCTCCGGCGGCCGCCTGATTTGGCTCCTCACCCCCGCGCAAGGTCTGCTGCAGACCTTCCTGTTCGGCGGCGGCAAGAGCAAGCTGCGCTCGTTGGCCTCGCCCTGGCACGCCGGCCGGGCCGTGCTGTACCGCGACCGCAGCGATTTTATCAAGCTGAGCGACTTTGACCCGCTGGAGGAGTTTTCCCATATCCGCGCCAGCCTGGAGGCGATGGCGGTGGCCAGCCTGGTCAGCGAGGTGTTGCTGGCCACCTCCGGCTTGGGCGGCGATCATCAGGCGGCTTTCTCGCTCTGCCTGCACAGCCTGCGCGGCCTGGATCGGGCGGCGGGAGCTATGTCTCGTTCCCTAACCGTTGAAGCGGTGCTGCTCCAGTTCAGCCTGCGGGTATTGCAGCAGATGGGATTATTGTCCGACCCGTCGGCCTGCGAGCGTTGCTCTGGCGCAAGTGGCGCAAATGCTTTACATTACTATTCCCGCCGACACGGCGTGTTCGTCTGCGCCCGCTGCGCCGAAGGGGAGGCCATCGCGCTGCCGGCCGGCGCCATCGCCTGGCTGCAACGTAGCCTGGAACATGATTTCGACGGCGCGCTGGGCCTCGGCCTGGCCAGGGAATCGGCCCAGGCCATGCGGGCCTGCCTGGTCGACTGGCTGGCTAAGGCCACCGGCGGTCCGTTGCAGTCTTTGCGGCTGCTGGTGCCGGCCTGAATCGACCTACAATAGTCTGGCGGCATCTTTACAAGCCACGCAATAAAAAGCACAATGCGGCTCCGGCGCTGTTCGGAGTCGAAGGAGGAAGCATGAGAGCGGTAGACATTATCATGAAGAAACGGGACGGCCACGAGCTCTGCCGTGAGGAACTGGCATTCATCATTACCGGTTATGTGGCCGGCGACATCCCCGATTACCAGGTTTCGTCCCTCTTGATGGCCATTTTCTTCAAGGGCATGAGCTTCGAGGAGACGGCTACCCTGACCGAGCTGATGCTCAAGTCCGGCGCCGTCATGAATCTGGGCGGCATCGCCGGTCCCTTTGTCGACAAGCATTCCACCGGCGGCGTCGGCGACAAGCTGTCGCTGATCCTGGCGCCGATGGTGGCTGCCTCCGGCGCGCGCGTGCCGATGATGTCCGGCCGGGCCCTGGGCCATACTGGCGGCACCCTGGACAAGCTGGAAAGCATTCCTGGCTATCAAGTCCAGCTCGACGAGGCCCGTTTCCGCGCCTACCTGGAGGCCGACAACATGGCTATGACCGGCCAGACCGCCCAGATCGTGCCGGCCGACAAGAAACTGTACGCCCTGCGCGACGTCACGGCCACCGTCGAATCGGTGCCGCTGATTACCGCCAGCATTCTTTCAAAAAAAGTGGCCGAGGGCGCCGATGCCTTGGTCTTCGACGTCAAATGCGGCCCCGGCGCCTTCATGAAGACCTTTGAGGACGCCGAGCGCCTGGCCAACAGCCTGGTCAAGACCGGACACGTCATGGGCAAGAAGGTGGTGGCCGTCATCACCGACATGACCGAGCCGCTCGGCCGCAAGGTCGGCAACTGGTTCGAGATCGAGGAAACCATCGACTGCCTGCACGGCAAGGGGCCGCTAGATGTCATGGAAGTGACCAAGCGCCTGGCGGCCTGGATGCTGATCGCGGCCGGCCGCTGCGCCACCATGGACGAGGCCCTGGCCCAGTGCGCCAAGGTGCTGGCCGACGGTAGCGCCTGGCGCTATTTCCTGCGCAACGTCGCCAGCCAAGGCGGCCAGGTCGACCAGCTGGACAAGCTCAAGGACAGTTGCCGCGCCGCCTGCGTACGCGAGCTGAAGGCGCCGGCCGACGGGTTTGTCGGCAGTATCGACGCCTGGCAGATCGGACTGGCCGGCGTTTACCTGGGCGTGGGACGCAATAAAACCAGCGACCCGGTCTTCGCCGACGTCGGCTTCATCTTCGAAAAGGTCAAGGGCGACGCCGTCCGCCGTGGCGACGTGGTGGCCCGGGTCTACGCCCGCACCGAGGCGGCCCTGGACGCGGCCTGGCCGATGATTTCGGCCGCCCTGACCGTGGCGCCAACCAAGCCGGCCTTCAAATCACTAATCATCAAGGAAATTACCGCGTTATGAGATGGCGCAAGCGCGATGTGTCCGCCGCTAGGATCCGGGAACTGGCCGACAAGTACAAATTGGACCTGCTGACAGCCGCCATCCTGGCCCGGCGCGGCCACAGCGGCGCCGAGTCGCTGCTCTATTTCCTCGAAGATGACATGCGCTTCCTGCGCAACCCTTTCCTGTTTAACGACATGGAAGACGCCGTCGACCGGGTGCTCCTGGCGGCCGACGAGCAGGAAAAGGTGATGGTCTTCGGCGACCGCGACGTCGACGGCGTCACCGCCGCCACCCTGCTCTGCGAGGCCCTGCAGGCTCTTGGCATCGAGGCCAGTTGGCGGCTGCCGGCCGACGACGAGAAGTATGGGCTGTCGGTCAAGGCCATCGACGAGCATGCCGCCGCCTTCGGGTCGCTCATTATCACCGTCGACTGCGGTATTTCCAACCACAAGGAAGTGGAGTACGCCCGCTCCAAGGGCATCGACGTCATCATCCTGGACCACCATGTCCTGCAGGCCGAGTCGCCACCTAGCGCCCTGGCCGTCATCAATCCCAAGCTGCCGGATTGCGGCTATCCTTTCCGCGACCTGTCCGGCTGCGGCGTGGTCTACAAGCTGGCCTGGGCGCTGCGCTTCGCCGGCAGCGGCCTGTACAAGCAGCAGGTCGCCCTGCTCAACGTCCGGCCGCTCAACGAGGCCTACCAGATCGAGGCGGTGCGCCTGTCCAACCTGGTGGAGACCGGCCGCCTCGTTGAAACCATCGTGCCGGGCATGGTCGACCTGGCCCAGACTAGGTTGGTGCCCTTCCTGGCCGACCGCCAGATCATGGTCTGGGACGGCGAGGTGCAGAAGCGGCTGCTGGCCAAGGCCCTGGGCCGCGGCGCCGAAGTCAATTTCTACGATGTTCAGCCGGAAGTGGCCCGGGTTATCAGCCAGGCGGCCGGCGCCAGCCTGCTGCGCCTAACCGAGCTGTCCCGGGTGGGCCGCTATTCGACTCGCGACCACAGCGAGCTGGACACCTTCATCAGCCTGTTTACGTCCTTTGCCCTGCGCAAGGCCAAGTGCTTCGGCGAGGAGGACCAGTCGGCCCTCCAGCTGGTGGCCCTGTCCACCATCGCCGATATCATGCCGCTCCTGGACGAGAACCGCATCCTGGTGCGCCAGGGCCTGGCCGCCATGAGCCGCAAGCCGCGGCCCGGCCTGCTCGAACTGCTGCAGCGCCAGAACCTGCTCGGCCGCCAGCTGACGGCCAGCGAGATTTCCTGGCAGCTGTCGCCGGTCATCAACGCCGCCGGCCGCATGGGCCAACCCGGCGTGGCCGTGCAGCTCTTGCTGGAGGGCGACGCGGCGCGGCGCGGCCAGCTGGCCGACCAGCTGGTCGACCTGAACAGCCAGCGGCGGCAGCTCGGCGCAGAGGCCTGGGACGCCATCTACCCCGACGCCTGCCGCCAGGCCGAGGCCAGCGGCGGCAAGTACGTCATCGTCTCCAGCCCGGCGCTGAACCGCGGCATCACCGGCATCATCGCCAGCCGCCTGGCCGACACCTTCAAGGCGCCGGCGGTGGCCGCCGCCAGCCTGCCGGACGGCACGGTCATCGCCAGCGTCCGCTCGGCCCGCAACTACAATGTCAAGAGCCTGCTCGAGCACTGCGCCGAGTTGTTTATCGATTTCGGCGGCCATGACGCCGCGGCTGGCTTCTCCATGCCGGCCGCCAATTGGCCGCGTTTTGTGGCGCTGGCCGGCCGCTTCCTGTCCGAGGTGCAGCTGGAGGCTTATGACGAGACCATCGACATCGACGCCGAACTGCCGCACGACTATCTGAAGCCCGAGCTGGCCGACCTGATAACCAAGCTGGAACCCTACGGCGAAGCGCACCAGCCGCTGGTTTTTTTGGCCCGCAAGGTGCCGGTGCTGCAGGCCGAGATCGTCGGCCGTACCGAGAAGAGCCATCTCAAGTTCACGCTGGATTTTGGGGCGCATCGCTGGCCGGCGCTGTGGTGGAACGCCGCCGACCGCTTAAGGGGCGACATCGGCCGCGACATGGCGCTGGACGTGGTCTTCCAGGTCAAGAAGAACGTCTGGAACGGCATTGAGACTCCGCAGCTGGTGCTGCTCGACGCCTGCCCGGCTGGCCAGGCGCCGCTGGTCGACGCCTGGGCCCCGCCGCCCGGCTAAGGCTGGGCCGGCGGATGGCTGCCGGAGCGTGACAAGGCAGCAGTTTGCTGCTATACTGGCGGCAGACGGAAATAGCGCCGTGATATCCTGGCCGGCGGCCGAAAGGCCACCAGCGGTCCTTTCCGCCGCCGGACAGGCCCCGAAAAAGGAGTTCCCCATGCCCCAGACTAAAGTGCTCGTCAACCTGTCAAATCGCCATATCCATGTATCCAAAGAAGACCTCGCCGCCTTGTTCGGCCCCGGCCACCAGCTGACGCTCACCAAGGATCTCATGCAGCCAGGGCAATTCGCCTGTGATGAATGTGTTACGATCCGCGGCCCCAAGGGCGCTATCGCCAACGTGCGCATCCTCGGCCCGGAGCGCAAGGAAACCCAGTGCGAGATCCTGTCCAGCGATGTCTTCAAGCTGGGCGTGCCCGGCTGCCCGACCCGCGAGTCCGGCAAGCTGGACGGCTCCTTCCCCCTCACCATCGAAGGACCGCACGGCACCGTCAAGAAGGACAAGGGGCTGATCATCGCCAAGCGCCATATCCACTTTGACCCCGCCAGCGCCGAGGCCTTCGGCGTGGCCGACCAGGAGCAAGTCGAATTGCGCGTCGACGGCGAGCGCGGCGCGGTCTTCAGTAACGTCGTTTGCCGAGTGCACCCTAGCTTTGCCCTGGAATGCCACCTTGATTTCGACGAGGGCAACGCGGTGGGCATCGCTTCCGGCGCCTTCGGCCAGGTTATCCGCCGCCATTCCTGACCACGCCGGCCGGCCAGGCGCCGGGAAAGGGGTTCCGCGTGAATAAGATCATCCTGAAGGCCAGCGACCTGGACGGTTACCTCAACGAGACCGACCGTCGGCTGCTGGAAGGCATGGACACGCTCTACGGCAAGGCCATGCAGAGCTTCAAGGTACTGACTGGCAGCCTCGGCGACGCGCAGCGTAAGCACACCGAGGAGTTGATCAGCGTCTACAACGAGATGGGCGCCCGCATGCAGGAAATCTGCAGCGCCGAGCCGCGCATCCGCGTCTATTCCTTCAAGACGCCGGCCGAGAACCACGGCGAGGCCAGCCGCCTGATCGCCAAGCTGCGCGACGTCAACACCCAGCGCAACGAGTTCGTCTACTACACCCAGCGCGCCTACGAGCTTTTGTTCAACCTGGCCTTCGGCGGCGTCTATAGCGCTAATAAAAACTACCTGATCGTGCGCACGCCGGTCACCAATCCGGTTCAGAATTTCGCGGTGCACAAGATTCCCAACATCGACGAGGCTATCGAGAACAGCGTCATGTGCGTCATGCTGCGCGGCGCCCTGCTGCCCTCCATGATCATGTCCAAGGAAATCGAGGAGTTTTCGTCGCACGCCTACGTTACGCCCTTCGCGCTGTTCAAGATCAAGCGCGACGACCGGCGCGACGAGCAGACCATGGAGTACATCCTGGACCTGGACCGCAGCTACTTCAAGCCGGAGCAGCTGGACGGCAAGGACCTGATCTTCGCCGATCCGATGAACGCCACCGGCGGCAGCCTGGTCACCGTCATCAAGTACATCCTGGACCAGGGCGTCAAGCCGCGCTCCATCAAGTTCTTTACCATCATCTCGGCCCTCAAAGGCGCCCTGCGCGTGGCCCGGGCCATCGAGAACATGGAAGTCTACACCCTGTGGATGGACCCGGTCCTCAACGAGCTGGCCTACATCATGCCGGGGCTGGGCGACGCCGGCGACCGCATCAACGGCCTGGACATGGAGAGCACCCCGCGCGACATGATCCAGCTGATCGCCGACTACGGATCGAACATCGCCAACCTGTACCGTTCCCAGATCCGGGTGATCGAGGACACCGTCCTGCGCCGATGAACAACGTCAATCGAAACGCCCGCCCTCCGGCAGCAAGCCCAAGCCTGGTGCCAGCCCACCGCCTGACGGCGCTGGTCTTATCGGTCGCGCTGCTGACCGGCTGCCTGAGCGTCGGCGAGCGCCTGCGCCTGGCCAACGCCTACACCGACCTGGGTACCGTCTTCGCCGCCGAGGGCGAGTGGGACAAGGCCGGCGACGCCTGGTCGCGCGCCTTGGAGCTGGATCCCACCCAGAACGTGGCCGCCTACAACCTGATCCGCGCCTTGACCGAGGCCGAGCGCTACGACGAGGCCATCGTCCAGGCCGACCGTCTGCTGGATATTGATCCGGAAAACGGCCTGGTTTTGGCCGCCAAGGCTTATGCCCTGTACCGGACCGGCGCCGCGGCCGAAGCCATCGTCCTGTATGAACGGGTGGTGGCCGGCAATGCCGAGGACATCAACAGCAGCTTTAATCTGGCGATATTGCTGGAAGCGGCCGAGCGGCCGACGGAGGCCATCACGCTGTACCGATCCTTATTGGAGCGCAAGGCCGACCACGCCGACAGCCAGTATCGCCTGGGCGTGCTGTTGACTCAGGCCGGGGAGTTCGACGAGGCCGTCACCTGGCTGGAGTCGTATCTGGCCGCCAAGGCCGCCTCCATACCGGCCCATGTCGCCTTGTTCCGGGCCTGCGAAGGCGCTGGCAATTACGCCCGGGCCGTCGAGCTGCTTGAAGCGATGCTCCAGAAGGCGCCGAACAACGCCCTGGCCCGCTTTGACCTGGCCCGCCTGCGGCTGACGGTTATCGAGGACGCCGTGCAGGGCTTGGCCGACCTGACGCTGGCCCTGGCGGCCGGTTTCCTGGACGAAGCGGCCTTGACCGCCTTACTGGCGCGGCCCGACCTGCTGGAAGCCGAGGCCGTCGCCGCCTTGATAGCCGAAGCCCGGGCGGCGGCTGTGACAGCGGCCGCCGCAGCTGCCGAAGCCGCCGCCGCGGCCGCAGCCGGAACTCCGCCCGCCACGCCTACCGACGGGTCGGCTACCGAAGGCAGCGGCGATGCAGGCGGCGACTGACCGGCTGCTGTCGTTCACTAAGGCGCGGTCAGGCTAGCCTTGGCTACACCAGCTGGCAAAGCGGATAGTGGGCTTCGAATTGGACAGTAGTGTAGCTTTCAGCGGGATTAGCCGAAAATGATGCCATGGATACAACTATTTTCAAGGCGGGAAGCCTCACCGCCGTCAGCGCTCTGGCCATGGCCCTGGTTATCGCCTTGGTCTCGGGTCTGACGACGCTGTTGGCCGGCTGGTCTGGCTTGCTCATCGGCGCGGTAGTAGCGCCGGTCATCTGCGTGGTCTGGCTGTCCGTTTCCAGAGCAGCGGGACTGCGGCGCCGCGCCGGCAAGGCTAGCCAGGCCAGCGGACCCGCCGTCATAGCCGCCGACCGGATCGATGAATTGACCGGGTTGGCGAACATGAACGGGCTTAATGCTTGGTTTCAGGAAAAAAGCCAACGCTTGGTGGAAGACAAGAAATCCATCGTCATCCTGGCCGCGGATTTGGCAAATTATGCCCAACTGCTGCAGGCGCGCGGCTTGGAACAGACCAACACCATCCTGCGCGAGGCCGCTAAGCGCGTTTCTTCCTTCATCGGCGAGGATGGTATTGCCGCCCGGACGGAAGGCGACGAATTCGCGGCCATCGCCACGGTAGTGCCGAATCATGCCCTGGAAGTAGCGGTCGAACAGGCCGGCAAGATGGCTGAAATGCTGCAGCGGCCGATCGAGATGGCCTCAGGCATTGTCTGGATCGGCGGTTCGGTCGGCGCGGCTACCGGCTCGCCGCTGGAAGGTCCTGCCATTTTAGAACGGGCTAGGCAGGCCCTGAAGCGCGCCAAGAAAATTGGCAAGGGCCATTACGTGGTCGATGGCTTGAACGAAAGCAAATAGGGCCGGTTCCGCTCAACTGGCCTGGTCTCTGCCTTCCGTCGGGCGCAGGCTCTCCGGGAAATTTTCGCCGAGAATGAAGAAACAAACCGGGTGGGGCGCTATAAGCGGAATGATGGCATTGAAGAAGCCTACCAATTCGGGCTGAATGCACTCGCCGCCACGGACGATGAATAGTAGCGGCTTTCGACGCCGGCCGAAAATGGCCATCGCCTGGATGATGGATCGATAGTCATCCTTGCCCGGGCTGACATTGTCCAGATTGGCGCCGTAGAGCATTTCGCCCAGCGGGTATGCCGAGAAAAAGGCTCGGGCTCCCAGCCGTTCGATCAAGCTCGCAAAGCGGCCGATTGATCGGCGGCTTTCCTGGCGCAGTTTGCGGGCCAGGGCCTGGCTGAAGGCCGTCAGGAAATCAGTCACATCGGCTCTCCCAAACCGCAACATCGACCCAATATCCACCAGCAGGCATTGGTCGGCGATACTCTCGAAGAAGGCATCGAGATGGTCGAGGGTTTCTAGCGAATCCGGCTCCCCGATATAGCGGAAATCGCCCGTTCCCCGCCGACAGCGGCGAATCGTATCCCTGATGGCGTCCGTAAACTGTTCAAACGACAGGCGGCGATAGTGCCAGTTGTATTTGAGGTCGGGCGGTGCGGCCAGGCTGGCTGGCTGGCCCAGGACTGGCTGGAGAGCTTCATTCTGCGGAACGGGATCCTTCGTCGGAATCGGCGGCTGTAGCAACGAGCTGGCGGCAAGCTCAGTCGACGGCGGTATTAGCGAGGCTGGCGTGATGGGCCTGACGGTTGCAGCTTCAAGCGGCTTCAGGTCGGTTGTCGGGTAGCCTGCTGCCTTGGCTGGCAGCGGCCGAGGTGTCTGGCCGTGGCTGACTGGAATTTTGCCGCTGTCTGCCGTGCCCGCTGGCTGGCCTTGCCAGCCCAAATAGTCGGCCGCCAGTTCCCGGAAATAACGGGATATCTCCGGCCGGCCGCCCGATTCGGCGCCGCTTGGCGCGGCCGTCAGTGAGCCGGCTGGCTGAGCCAGGCCTTCGGCCGACAGATCGCCTGGCTCGGGCTGCGCCGTCCAGCTCCGCTCATCCAGAAAGCATTGGATCGCCTCTATAAACTGGCCGCAATTCCGGAAGCGCTCCTCCGGATCGCTGGCCCGCGCCCGGTCGATGATGCAGGCCAGACTGCCGCTCGCGTCCAGTTCGTTGAGTCTATCGGCGTCTGGCCGCCGGTTTGCCAAACCGCCGGCAGTTACCAGTCGCTGCGGCTGATCGTCCAGAAAAAGGCGCAATAAGGCGCCGAGTGAGTACAGATCGCTAGCCGCCCGGAGCGGTAGACCAGCCTCAATTTCCGGCGCCAGGAAAAACTGAACACTTGGAGGTAATCGACCTTGAGCCTTGCAACTAGCCAAAAACGCGGAATAGCTTGGTATGTCGATCCTGAATCGCCCCGGCGCGCCAGCCGCGGCAGTGGGGCCAACGGTGATGCACTCCGGATTCAGGCTGCCGAAAGCCAAACCTTTTTCGTGAATCTGGTTTATTAGCCTGGCCAAGTGGATGGCGTTAAGGCAGGCCTCCTGGATCGTTAGGCGGTGGCCAGCCTCGATCCACTGCGATAGCAGTATCCGGGAGCCGTATTCCGACGAGACGAAAAGCCGCCCGTCCGCGAAGTCGACTTCGATGAAGCCGTTGAAAGAGTCATTGGCAAAGGCGAAATAACGGCGGGCTTCTTGCCGGAAGAGCGTGATGGCCGCCGGGTCGGTATACGATTCGTGTAGGAAGCGCAGCAGGAATTGATTAGGCGAATAGAGGGCTGAGGCCCGCCAGAGATCGGAAAACTGGTCATGCCCAACTCGCTCCTGGAGCGTGTAGCAATGGTTGATCTCCAGGAATGGGGTTAAGGCGGTCATCTTACATCCACCGGTAAAAATAAACCGCCGCCCTGCATCGTTGGATTATGCAAAGCCGGCGGCCCTTGGGGTTCAAGGCAGCTTACAGAACGATGGGCGCGACATTCGGCTTGACCTGGCTGAGGGTATAATCGCCTCGTTCGAGCAAGACATCGGGAATGCTTTCATTCAGCGACTTGGTCATGTCCAGGAACTTGCCCCGGATATTGTTGGCCTGCAGCGCCACGTCCTGTATCTCGATGGACGGCATCGGCTTCTGCGGCTCGATCAGGCTGGCCAAGCGGTCCAGCACCGACAGTACGACCCGATTGAGGGGATCCATCTGGTCCTTGCTTTTGTCCAGGTGCTTGCCGAGATTGTTGACGTCACTAACCGTCAAGGGGTACATCCGGTAGCCTTCCTCGGGCATCTTGTAGCATTGGGTTAATAAGCCATAGATGATGACCAGGGCAGTCGGATAGACTTGGCCGGGTTTCCAGACGGTCAACATCCGGAAGCATTCTTTCAGCATGAAGGTGTTTGGCTGGATGGTGCCCAGGAACTTGGTGGGATCGCTTTGGGCTACCAGCGTATCGATGACCCAATGATTCCCGGATTCGATCAGCCGGAAAAAGATAGGGTAGTTATCCGGGTGTAATCCGACCTTCTTGACAAGGTAATGTGAAAGCGCTATGGCCACAAACGTGCCATATTCATCGGCGCAAGCCATCACATCCTTGATATAACTGAGCGAGAGCGCGTCTATCTCCTTCTCAGACCACATAGGCCATTCGGCGCCGGGCATCTATTCCTCCTGATTCTGGACTACGCCGCCGGACGGATCCGGCGGCCAGCCAGTTCTGTTACGGTCTTGCGGTGTTAGGCCGGCTGCTTTTCAGCCTCGGCCAAAGGCAGGCGATTGCGCGGCTGGACGTCCTTGTCGAGATTCTGCTCGAGGCGCAGCTGAACTTCCGGAATGACATCGACCAGGTGCTTTTTGGAGTCGAAGAAGTTATTCCGGATGTTGTGCGAATGGATCGCCAAGTCTTCCATGTCTTCGTCCACGTTTTGGCCTTCCAGGGACGATAATTTGTCCAGAATATCCAGAATGCTGCGATTTAATAAATCATCCTGGCCTTTTTCTTCGTTCAGGTGCTTGCCCAGGGCGTTGACGTCGGCGACGCAGGGCGGATAGATCTTGTATCCGTCGAGCGGCGAGTTATAGGTGGCCTGGAATACGCCCAGGATGATGCCCAGGGTCTTGGGATAGATCTCGGCCTTGCGATACTTGGTCAGGATCGCGAAGCAGGTCGAGACGATGAAGTAGTTGGGCTGGATGGAACTCATGAACAGGAAGGGATCGCGGGTACCCAGGAGGGCATCGATGACGTTATGGTTGCGAACCGTCAGGATGCCTAGGAAAACCGGATAGTTGCCGTTGGTAATGCCGGTGAAGTTCAAGTAACTGGCATAGGTGGTAGCCGCCTCGACCGCCTCAATGCTGCGGCAGCCCAATATACCCTTGAGCATGCTGTATTCTATCTGCTGGACTTCGCTTTCCGCCCAGTCCTGCTTCTTCTCAAAAAGTTCTTTCATATCCGTGCTCCTTCCTTATTTTCAGTCGACGAACAGCTGCTTGGGAGCAGTTTCTTTGGCAACATAGTCTGACTTGACCAGCAAGACTTGCGGAATGACGTCTTCCATTTTCTTGCGCTTGTCAAAATAGAAGGTACGAATATTGTTGGCTTGCCGCGCCATTTGCTCTTTGTCGGCGTTATTCGATGTGCCTGCCAAAGTTCCCATCCTGTCCAGGATATCCAGGATACACCGGTTGTTCGGATCATCCTGTCCCAGTTCTTTGTTGAGGTGCTTGCCGAGATTGTTGACGTCGTTGATGGAGACCGAGAAAATCTTGTATCCATCCTTGGGCGAAGCATAGGTGGCCTGCAGGATGCCCAGGACGATCGACAAGGTAACCGGATAGATGCCGCCCGGATGCCAGTTGGTCAGCAGTTTGAAAGCCGTGAAGGCGACGTAGCTGTTCGGTTGGATGGCGCTCAGTAGCAGGAAGGGATCCTTCTTGCCGACCATGGTATCGATCACCCAATGGTTTTCAACTTCCAGCAATTTGAGGAACAATGGGTAATTGTCATTGTTCAAGCCTGAAAGGCTGAGAAAACGGGCGAAACTGATCGAACCTTCCACCGCTTCCTCAGTTCTTGAGCCAAGCATGTTCTGAACAATACCAAGCTCAACCTGCACTATGGTCTCTTTCGACCAAGTTCTTTCGATGACCCGTTCGGTCTGCTTATCCATCATAACCTCCATGTGAAGATGAACCAAAAACCTGTGACCTGCTATCTATAATTCTAGGTCGACTTGCGGACTTGTCAAGCCGGAAGTCCAAAATAGCTACTTTTTTTTATTGTGCATGGCCATAAAGCTCTCCCCGAAGGCCGAATAGTCGCAATCCTGGCTGTTGGCCTGGGTTTCGTCGGCCGATTTGAACATCTGACGGAAATAATTATTAACGTAATCCCGGCGCTGCAGGATATTGCGGGCGGTTTTCTCGCCTAGCGCCGCCGGATCGTCGCAATAACCCGTAAAGACCATTCGGCAGAGGTTGGTAAACTCTTCCTTGGAAACCGCGCTAAAAGCGCCGAGTCGAGCTTCGAATTCGTCGATCGAGATGTTCTGGAAGTTGTCCGGGCGGAGCAAGGTCAGGAAGCGGGTCTTCTCGGCGCGCAGCCAGCCGAATTTGTCGGGCATGCCGGTGATTTTCATGGTTTCGGAAAGCATGTCGGCCTTGTCGTAGTCAATAGCGACGATAAACTGCCGGTTCTTCTGGTTGTTGATGATCAGGTAGTTGTTTGGATTGCGGTCCTCGTCGAAATAAATCCAGCGATTGACCAGGTCGGCGCGCAAGATGTTGATAAACGGCGCTTCCATATAGTTGTAGGAACTGATCTGTACGGCATGGGGTACTACTTTGGTAGCCCGATAGCGCTTTTTGTCGATCAACAGCGCCGTCGTCGGCGCCGCGAAGGTGCCGGTGCGGTGATCCAATAAATAAGCTAGCTCGCAAGCCCGATGGTAGAGCATTTCCTGGGCATCGACTACCGGCTTGACGATCCATTGGTCGCCATCTTGGTCCCGGGCGCCAAAATAGCTCTTGACCTGGGCGTTGAAGGGGACGTCATCCTGCTTGCCGGACAGGGTCAGCCGCAGTTTGTCCATATACTCAAGGACGGCGGGCGTCGTCATATTGAGATAGAAATAACGGATTAAATCCTGATCGCCGACATCAAGGGCCAATTTTGCCTGTTCATCCATAATAATATACCTCAGGTTGTTGGGAGATGGCGAACTTGCAGACTAGCACGCCGTCTTCGATGGTAAAATAAGGCGCTCGGCTACCCGATCCCGAATACAGGATATGGTGATTCTTCATGCCGATGACATTCTGCCAGACGCCGACTTTGTTTCCGTCGTTCCAGAGCGGGTTGTGCCCCACGATGAAATGGGTGTCGGCCGGCAGATCCAGCAGATCCAGCACCAAACGCAGGTCCTTTTCGCCATATTCCTTCAGGCTGGGATTGCCATGGAATTCGTTGACGCGGTTCCACATTAGCTGGTGCAGCTTTTCCGGGTAGTTCTTGATGTTGATTAGTTCGTCGCGCGATAGCCCGCCGCGAGTCGGACCGGCATGGGTGATGACGAAGCCCTGCCCGATGACGAACACCGGCAGGCTGAGGAAAAAATCATTAACGGCTTCGACGTAGGCGGGACCATGGGCGGCCAGCATGGCGTTTTTGCATTCCACGCCCTGCGAAATGCCGCTTTTGCGCAATCGCTCGTCAAAGCTATCATGATTGCCGCGGATATAGTATATCTGGCCCGGATATTTCAGGAAAATGTCCAGCAAGTCGTCAAAAATTTCTACCGAACTCTGCATTTCCTTCATGTGTCCGGTCTGGTCGTCATGCAGTATGTCGCCCAGGAAGATGCAGGCCGCCGCGCCGCTTTCCAGGTCAGCCTGGTTATTCTCGTGAACCAGGATATCCCGGAGGTTTTTACGGTTGGCGTGCAGGTCGCCGATGATGATCGGCCGCTTGGCGGGCGGAAACATGATCAAGCCGCCGGGTTCGCCAGCGGTGTTTTTCAGTCGGCCGGGCATAGACTGAACCAGTTCGATTACCTGGCGGATCTTGAGTGCGCCGGTCAACCCGGGCTTGATAGCCGGTTGACTGGCCGGTTGACTAGTTGTTGCGCCAGTGCCATGTGCGATTCTCCGCGCCACTTTCCCTCCTGTTTGGTCAGAAGACTGTATATCCAGGCTATCTCGGCTTTTTAGGCGCTTTGGGTTGGCCAGCGCTTGGCGTTGGCTTGCTTCTAGGTTGGGCGGCAGACCCTTTTGAGGCAGTTGTGTTGGCTGCCTTGGTTGACTTGGCTGACTTGGTTGACTTGGTTGACTTGCCAAGCGTAGTGGCGCTGGCCGACCCGGGCTTTAGGCGGCCGGCCGACGGATTGGTCGCGGCCACCTTAGGTTGGGCGGGCGGCGGCGCAGCAAGCGGCTTGACAACCGGATCAGCGCTTGACTGAAGCGCGGCTACCGGCTCGCTTTCTTTTACAAACCGTCCATGAGGATCCCGTTTGCGCAGCCTTCGCTGGGAAACCAGTTCGGCAAAATCGTCCTCCGGGTGCACGCCCTGGCGATCGGGGAAGCGTATCAGCAAGGGTTCTGGAATGGCATCGATCAGATCGCGGGTGTGGTCGAAATAGGCATAGCGGACATTGAAGGCGTGCTTGGACAGGACGTTTTTATCAGGCTCGCCGTAGTAATCGCCAATATGCGCCAGCCGGTCCAGGATTTCCAGCACCAGGCGGTTCAAGGGGTGGTCCTGGGGTTCGGCCTTGAGCAGGAATTTGCCCAGGGTATTGATATCCATGATCGTGATTTTACGGAGGCGGTAGCCGTCATCCGGGTCAAAATAGGCATTCTGGATGATTCCGAGCATGGCCTCCAGCACTGGCGTGTAGATTTCTTCTGGATGGCGCGCGAACAGGGTCTGAAAGGCGGCCTCAATCAATTCCTGATCCGGCTGGATGGTCGAAAACAGCAGCTTGGGTTCGCGTTCGTGCAGCAGCTCGTCGATGACCCAAGGGTTGTTGGTCATTACCAGGCGCAGAAACAACCAGAAATTGTCGGCCGTCAGGCCGGCTCGGTTCAGATAGCGGGCAAAGCCGACCGCGCATTCGACCTGTTCCTGCGTGGTGCAGGCAAACAAGGCTTCGCGGATTTGGTGAAGATGTTCCCGGATTAATTTCCGGTCGTTGTCGACGAGCGCAAATCCGCTCTTTACTGTCACTGCCTGATACCCCCTATACCTATCGGTTTTTCCGGGAGAATCATTGAGCGGCAACGACTGATCGCTGGTCATGGATTTAAGTCTGGTCGATGGCGGCCATAAAAACAAGGGGTTTTGGCGGAATCCGGCCACCGCAAGCTGGCTAGCCAGCCGGCCACCGCAAGCTGGCTAGCCAGCCGGCCACCGCAAGCTGGCTAGCTCTAACAGGTTGTTGAAAAAGCCGGTTGCTTTCTCAACAACCTTAACAATTCCTCGCATAGCTTGCGCTATGCTGCGTAATTGTACCGGCTTTTGAAGTGTTGAAAAGCCGCATCCGCGTTTTTCAACACCCTGCTAAGGCCGCCGTCGCTATTTCAAACAAACGTTAACCTCAAAGTTGCCGTGCGTGGTACTGAAGGGAATGGCCATGACCGGGCCGATCTTCGGCCAGGCGATGCGGTGATTCTCGCCGAGGACTACTACCGGCGGCGAGATGTCGATAGTCACATTCTCGAATTTGCTGGAGGCGTTGCCCGAAATGATGTTGGTCAGTTCGCCGACCATGCCGTTGACCGTGTCCTTGCGCTCTTCCTCGCTGTCGCTGGTGACGCCGGATTTTTCCAGTAGTTTGTCGGCCAGCGGGCGCGGCAGGCGGAAGGCCAGGATGCCCTGGTAGTCGCCGGTAATGCCCAGGATGCCGGAAATCTCCCAGTTGTGGCTGGTTTGGTCGGTCAGGACGTAGGGTTGGCCGGCGTCGGCCTGGATGCTGAACATTTCCCTGAACAGATCCACGGCGGACGTCAGGAAGGGATTGATGATGGCTGCGTTCATGGCCGGACTCCTTGCAGGTTGCCAGACGGATGGATGCGTCGGTCGGGTCGGCTCGACCAGCGATTGCTGGCCGGCCGGCGCCCCTGGCCCGAATTCTAAGCCATTCCGACGGCGCCGTCCAGCCTATACCCGCTACTTGTCGTTGCTTAGTTCCAGTATCAGTTCCACTTCGCCGCGCGACAGCTTGACTGCCCGGGCGATCTCGTCGGTTTTCCAGCCCTGGTGAGCCAGCTTGCGGACCGATTCCTGGACGGACAGCGGCGGGGCGCCCGATTTGTCTTTACGCGGACCGGGATCGTCCTTCAAAAGGTCGTTGAGCAGTTTCAGGTGGTCGTTGGTCTTCTTGTTGAGTTCCTCGAATCTGGTCTCGGCCCGCGCCAGCCACTCCCGGGCTTTTTGGAGTTCGGCCGCCCGCTTCTCGGCGTCAACCATCAGCTGGCCCATGCTCTCCAGCCGCTCTAGGCTGGCGTCGATCTGCGGCTGGACGGCGCTGACCTCCTGAATGGAGCGCTTCAACTGAATGACGCGGTCTGGGAAGTCCTTGATGTCGGCGTCCAGGCCGCGCAGGTTGCGCTCCAGCTCGCTGATAGCCTGGAAGTTCTTGTCGATGGCGTCGGCCGTGGCGTCCAGGATGCTCGACTTCTTTTCCACCCGTTCGTATTTCTCGTTGGCCTCGCCGGCGGCGTCCATCAGCCGGCGCATATCGGCCTGGAGCTGGGTCAGTTGGTCATGGTTGGCGGTAACGGTCGCCAGTTTCTGGTCGACGGCTTGGGACAGCCCGAGCAAGCGCTTGAAGTCCTCCTCCATGCTGTCGATGCGCCGCTTCTCGGCCATGAAACGGGTCACCTTCTGGCCGACCTCGTCCTCGGCGCGCTTGATGCGGCCGTATTGGGTCTCCAATTCGGCCATCTCGGCTCGGCGCGAGTCGGCTCTGGCCATGTCGGCCTTCAGGCTCTCGACGCTGTCGGCCAGCTGCTGCTTCAGTTCGTCGGCCCGCTCGAACAGGCGTGTCTGGGTCTGGAAGGCTTTCACCTGCTTGTCGATCTCGGCGAAGATTTTCTCGCGCTCGCGGCGTTCCTCGTCCAGGCCCTTCTGCAGTTTGTCGCGGCTGTTCAGGAAGACGGACTGCAGGTTTTTTTCCTCCTGGCGGTACTCCTCCACCGAGGCCTGGATGGCGCCCTCGGTTTCCTGCAGCTTGCGGCTGGCCGCCTGCTGGGCGGTTTCCCATTCGCGCTTGAAGTCGTCCAGGGCCTGGGCGCCGCGCTGCCCGAGGTCGGTCCGCAGCCGGTCCAACTCGTCGGACAGGCGGCGGACCTCACGGGCGATGGTTTCGCGCTCCGCCTTGCTGCCCTCGACCAGTTTCTCGCGCTGGGTCTTCCACTCCTTGTCCAGGGCCTGCACCGAGTTGTTGAAGCTGGCGCCGAGGGTCTCGATGGCGGCCTGCTTGATCTGCTGGCTCTCTTCCATCTTGTGGGCGAAATCGTGGCTGAAGGTCTGCAGCTGCTGGTTGAGGTCGGAGCGGCCGCTGTCGAACAGGCTTTTGCTCTCCTTGAGCAGCTCGGCTAGGCGCTTGGTTTCCAGGGCGGCCTTCTGTTCGGCCTGCTGGATCTGCTCGTTGCCGCTCTGCTGCCAACGGGCCAGTTCGGCCTTGAGCAGGGCATTGGCCGCGTCGCGGGCCTCTTCCAGGTCGGTGCGGACGGCGTCCTTGAGCTGCACCAGGGCGGTGTCGGCCTCGCTGACCCGCTCGGTGATGGACTGGCGGTGCCGGTCCACTTGGCCAGCCAGCTTGTCCAAGGCGTCGCCGACCTGTTGCTGGATGGCGGCGGCGCGCTGCCGGGCCTCGTCCAGCCAGGCGCGCTCGGCCTCGGCTCGTTCGCTGTCGGCGCCGTGCAGGGCGTTGGTCAGGTGTTCATCGAGGCTGCTGCGCCAGGTTTGCAGTTTCTGGTCGGCGTCTTCGCGCCGCTTTTTTAGGTCGGCGAAGAATTCGTCCTCGAAGATCTTGAGCTGGGCGGAAACATTGTCGTAGGCGTTGCCCTTGAGCGTCTGCAAATCTTCGTCTAGGGCCTTCATGGCGTGGTGTAACTTGCCGGCCTCGGCGGCCATCTTGGCCTCAAAGGCTTCGTGCCGGCCGACGACATCTTGGGCAAACAGGCTGAAGTCGGCCTCGACTCGCTTTTCGACGCCGGCCATGCTGCCGCGCAGGCCCTTTTCCAGCTGGTTGATATCCAGGCGGGAGGCTTCGAGTCGTTCCAGGCCTTGCTCGACCAAGGCGCGCAGGCTGTCGGCCCGCTGCTCGAAGCCGGCCAACACCCGGTTTTCCAGGTCGGCGCCGCGCTGGGTGAATTTGTCATTCAGGGCGTCGATGGTTTGCCGGGCCTGACGTTCGGCCGTCTGTAGCTGTTCGCTGATGGCGGCCAGTTGGCTGTCCTGAGCTTGCCGGCCGGCGCTCAGGCGGGCGTTGGCCTCGGCCAGGCTGCGCGTGGTCTCGTCAGCCAGGGCCTGAGCCGCCTCACGCTGCTGCTTGAATAGTAGCTGTAGGTCGGTTTTGGTATCCAGGTGCTTCTTGGTCAATTCTTCCTGGTGCTCTTTGAGATTGTCCTTCAACTTGACCAGCAAGGCCTGGGCGCTTTCGGTGCTTTTGGTTTCCAGCTGCTGCAGGCGCTCCGTCCAGCCGGTTTCGGCCTTGTCCAAGGCTTGCCGGGTGTCCTTGAGGAGCGGTTCCAGCTGGGATTGGCAGGCCATGGCCGCCTGTCGCGACTGCTCGAGCAGTTCCTCGGCCTCCTTGCGCCAGTCCTGCTTGAAGCCCTTAAGTAGGCCCTGGGTCTCGGCCACTTTTTCCTTGGCCTGTTCGCGCAGGCTGCTGAAACGCGTCTCGATGGCCTCCTCCAGCTTGGCGGAGCGGCTGCCGGCCAGCTGGTCCAGGGCGTCCAGGCGGCCGCCGATGGCGGCGGTCAACTTATCGGCGCGCAACCCGGTCTGGTCCTCGATCTGGTCAAGGCGCTGGTTGACCAGGCTTTCCAGCGCCGTGGAGCGGTTATCGGCAAACTTTTGGATATCGTCGAAGCGCTTGGTCACCAGGCCGGTCAGTTTTTCGTCGTTGCCGTCGGCCAGCTGGATAATCTCGGCCATACGCCCGTTCAGTTCCTGGCGCAGTTTGGCCGCGGCCGCCTCGGTTTGCTGGCGGCTGGCCTGTTCCTGCTTGGCCATCGCGTCCTGCGCCTGGCGGCTGCCTTCGGCCTGGAGGGTAGTCAGAGCGGCCACGCGCTGCTCGATCTGGGCACGCAGCTGCTGGAAGCTGGCGGCCTCCAGTTTCTGGGCCTCGGCGTGGGCGCGCACGAAGGCGGCGTCCAGTTCCTGTTTGATGCGGCCGTTCTGCGCTTCGGCCTGGACGGTGGCGGCCGTCAGGTCGGCCTGGAAGCGGGCTTGCAGCTGTTGGCCGCTGGCCAGCGATTCCTCATAGGCCGCGGTACGTAGCAGCGGAATCTCTTGGTTCAGCTGGTCGATATCGGCGCGGGTGTTGCGGATTTCCTTGGCCAAGCCGTCAACGAAGTCACTTTCCTCGTGGATGATATGTAGGTTCTGGTCGACGCGCTGGCTCATGGCCTTCAGCTCGGCCAGGGCCTTGTCGTATTCGGCGATGCGCTGGGCTACCGAGGCGATGCCTTCGGCGCGGGCGGCCAGGTTGGTCTCGGCCTCCTGGACCTGACGCAGTACTTCCTTGGCGGCTTTTTTGTGGCTGTCCACCTCGACGGCGTAGCTTTTAAGCGCTTCGGCCCGTTCGGCGGCCACGGCATCGAGCTCTTCCTTGAGTTTGTCGGTGTACTTCTTGATTTTCTCCAGGGAGCGGTTGTCCTTGTCGAGTATCCGGAAGGCTATCAGGACGACCAGTACCACGCCCAGGGTTATCAGGTTGCCGGCATCGAACATTGTTGCATCTCCACCATTTTGGATACAGGGCGCCAACAGTAGGCCCGGTCTGGAAGGATTATATATCAAACGCCGGAAATAATAAAGGTTTTTCGCCTGGCGACCAGGCTTGCCAGCCGGCCGGCCGCTGGCCGCGAGTCGCCGAATCGTGCTAGCCTGCAGTACAATATGAGTCACCAGAATGCCATCGACCCCGCCTTCTTCGCCGGACTGCCGGCTGTCACCAGTTTCTTCCTCCTGCGTCACGGCGAGACCACCGCCAACCTGGAGGGGCGCATCCAAGGCCGCAGCGAGCACGGCCTGACCGAAAACGGCCGGCGCCAAGCCGCCGCCGCCGCCGCCTGGTTTAGCGCCGCCGGCGTCAAGAGCTTCTTCTGTTCGCCGCAGCTGCGGGCCCGCCAGAGCGCCGACATCATCGGCCATTTGGCCGGACTGCCACCGGTGGTCGAGTTGCCGGACTTGATGGAGCTGGATACCGGCTGCTATACCGGCCTGACCCTGGCCGAGGTGGCCGAACGCTTCCCGGCCGTCCATGCCCGCTTCGACAGCCACAGCTGGGCGGCGGTGCCCGGCGCCGAGAGCGTGGCCCAATTGCGGGCCAGGGCCGGCCAGGTCTGGCGGCGGCTGCGCCAGGCCGCGCTGGAGGGGGGCGGCAACGTCCTGGCCGTGACGCACGGCGGCCTGCTGCAGTGGCTGGTGCGCCTGACCTTCGGCAGTACAAGCTGGATGCCGCTGATTACCACTGGCAACTGCGGCCTGTTCCGCCTGTTGGTCCGGCCGCCCTCCGGAAGCGAGTCTAGCGCTGACGATGTCGCCCCGGCCGCCTGCCTGCAGTGGCAGGAGTTCAACCAGCTGCCGGCCGACGGCGGGCCGGCCGTGCCGCCGGTCTTTTAACAGGGTGTTGAAAAACGCGAATGCGGCTTTTCAACACTTCAAATGCCGGTACAATTACGCAGCATAGCGCAAGCTATGCGAGGAATTGTTAAGGTTGTTGAGAAAGCAACCGGCTTTTTCAACAACCTGTTAAGCGGACGGATCCCGGCCCAGCTCGGCCTTGACGTAGCGGACGATGATTGGCAAGGCCAGCTTGAGGGTCTGGCGGGCGACCGTCTTGTGGGCGTCGCGGGCGGCGCCTTCCAGGGCGGCCAGGCGATCCTCCAGCCGGGCCAGGGCTTGGCTGCTTGCGGCTTGGCCGGCGTCGGGAGCGCTGTCCAAGCCACTCAGGCCGAAGCCGAAACTGGCGGCCTGGACGGCGGCGCCGTCGGCCTGCAGGCTGCTGCCCAGGCTGGCCGCCATCTTCAGTAAGCCGCTGATCTCGTCGTCGTCGTCGTCCAGGCTGATGCCGCCATCAAGCCCGCGCAGGCCCTCGGCGGCGTGAGTCAGCAGGCTGTAGTCGCCGGCGTCGAAGGAGTCGATGATCAGCTGCAGCACGCTCATGTCCTTGGCGAAGACGTAGCCCATGTAGAAGATGATGGTGGTCAGGATGGCCAACAGGGTGCCGAGCACGATCAGCATGATCTGGTTGTACCAGGCGGTGGTCGTTGGGGTTAGCACCAGGATGCCGTCGGCCGGCAGGCTGGTGTGGCCGTCCGGGCTGAGCGTGGCGGCCGAAAAGGCAATCAGCTGATAACCGGAGTCCAGTTCAACCAATCGGGCCTGGTAGTCGGCCGGGCTGACCACCGCGCCACCGTCGGGCGGCAGGATAAGCCCGGCGCGGAACCAGTAGACCGTGTCGGCATGAACGGCTGCCAGGCGGGCCGTGTCGTTGCCGGCTTGCTGGCGCAGTAGCGTCAGTTCCTGGCGGTTCAGGCTGTCGTAGTGGCCGGTTAGGTTCAAGTCCAGGAGCACGATGCCGCTGACGAAGAGCAGCACGATAGACACGCCGATCTGCATGATACGCTCCTGCACCCAGGCCGAGTCGTCGCGCATCTTTTTCATGAAGTCGAAGGCCCGCAGGAAGCGCAGCACCCGGATGATGCGGAAAAAGCGGCCGATGCGCAAGACCTTGAAGACGGCGAAGATCGGGGTGCGCGCCACCAGGATGAGCAGGCCGGGCAGACTGGCCAGGAAGTCGACCCAGCCAAAGCCCTTGAAGAAATATTTACCAGCCGGGAAGGCGATCAGGCGCAGGATGAAGTCGGCCACGAAAGCCAGCGAGATGATTTCATTGGGCAGCAGTACCCAGCGGCGCAGCGGGGTGTATTCCAGAAACAGGCCGACGATGGACAGGAGGACGATGACGGGGTTAATGGCGTCCAGAATCCGCATCAGGCCGGCGAAGGCATTCTTGGGTCGTACTATCATGCGTGTCCCTTTCCCGGCTCAGCCGCGGTAATCGCTATCGAATAGGTCGGCCGGCCCGTAGTGGTTCTTGTGGCTGGCGCAGAAATTCTTGAAGTTGGTTAACACCTCGCGGGCGTCCACCTTGAACGGCGCCAGTTTGCGGCTGGCGATGGTGACGGCGTTGTTCACCAGCACGGCGATGCGGTCCTCGCCGGAATAGAGTTTGCGCAGCTTCAGCTGCTGGTCCGGCGTAGCCTGGCGGAACTTTCCGGACAGCTCGAAGGCCTGGGCGAAGAGCACGAACAGGTAGCTGTGCATGAACAGCATCGAGGCGTAGTAGATGGAACGGACCCGGCCGATGCGGTCGGTGAGGTAGGCCAGCAGCGGCGCGGCCAGGCCGAGGGCGGCCAGATTGTCCGGCTCGGCGCCGTTGAACAAGAGGTACATGCCGGTATACAGGATGAGCTCCTGCGGATCCTCCGCTCGGGAGGCCACGGTCTGGCGCAGGAAATCCTTCAAAAGCTCGATATATTTATCGGTTTTCCTGCCCAGGAAGTGTTCCAGCAGCTGGGGCTGCAGCTTGCGCTTGACGATGGTGTCGGCCAGGACGGCGCGCATCGTCTCGTGATCCGGGGCGCGGCCGCCGTTTATTTTAGCCAGGTTTTCTGGCCCCAGGCCAAGGCCTTTCTCGGCGGCGCGCAGGATGAGCTCGGCCTGGGCTTCGGGGTTGGCCGGGCTACCACTCGCCTGGTTAGCGGCGGACGTGCCTCCGCGTTGCTCCCACAGCCGCATGAAGAGCTGCTTGGCCGCCTCGTCGCCATCGGCAATGATGGAGGCGGTTTCCAGCAGCAGCTTTTGCGGAATGATGCGGTCGGCGTTCAGGTTGTCGATCAGGCTGTTGCCGAGCTTGACCAGTCGCTCATTGTCCATGGTCGGTGTCTCCTTGCTGGCTGGCGGCCCGGGCCGTCTCGCCATTCCTGGTCAAGACCAGCGGGAAGTCCAGCTGGTAGTGCAGGCCGTCTTCATTGTCGATGTGTAGCCGGCCGTCGATCTGGCCGGACAGAAGCTGGATAAGGGTCAGGCCGAGGCTGGCGCTCTGGGCGATGTCGAAGTCGGGCGGCAGACCCCGGCCGTTGTCGGTGTAGTCGAGTCGAACCAAGGCGCTATCCAGGTGCTTGAGGCTGATGCGGATAGTACCATCCGGGCGGTCCTGGAAGGCATACTTGAAGCTGTTGGTAATCATCTCGTTCAGGATGAGGCTGCAGGGAATGGCGGTGTTGACGTCCAGCTTGATATCGTGGATGTCGGTTTCGATGCTGATGGGTTTATCGCTATGGTAGAGTTGCACCAGGTTGGTTTTGATGCGCGCGATGTAGGATGGCATGTTGACGTTGCTGTAGTCGCTGGACTGATACAGCTCTTCGTGCACCAGGGCCATCGACATGATCTGGTCGCGGCTGTTGGCGAAGGCGGTGATGGCGTCCTCGCGGCTGTTGGTGTGCCCGCTTTGCAGGCTGAGCAGGCTGGCCACTATATTCAGGTTGTTCTTGACGCGGTGGTGCACTTCTTTAAGCAATATCTCCTTTTCATGGAGGCTCTGCTTGATCTGGGCCTCGTGGATGCGGCGGTCGGTGATGTCGGTGATGATGCAGGCAAACTGCTTGTACTGGGTCTGGAAGGCCGTGGTATGGTAAAAACGGTTGATGCCCTCGGAATAGGCTTCGAATTCGAGTGGCTCGCCGTCTAGGGCTACCCGGCCGTAGCCGTCTATCCAGTAGGCTTCGGTTTCCGGCAAGACCTGCAGCACGGTTTTACCGAGAATGTCGACTGCCTTGAGGCCGGTTAGCTTCTCGAAGGCCGGGTTGACGGCCAGGAAGCGGTAGTCGATCGGCCGGCCGGCTTGGTCGCAGATGATATCGTGGATGGCGAAGCCTTCCAGTATGCGGTTGAATAGCAGTTGGTACTTCTGCTCGGTTTTACGCCGCTCCAACTCGGCGGCGGCGCGGGCCGCGAATATTTGCAGGATGCTGTCGGCGTTGCTGTCGTGGACTATGGGCTGGTCGTCCAGGATGGCGATCAGGCCGCTGATGGAGCCGGTGCTGTCGTGCAAGGACAGGCTCAGGTAGCTGTGCAAACCTGGCAGTTGCGAGGCCAGGTCCAAGTCGGGCAAGGTGTGGTCATCGGCCGCAGTCTCCGCCAGATTGACGGCCTGCGGGATTACCGATGGCAGGATATTGTTGATGTTAAAGTCGAAGTTGGCGACCAGGTGCCCCCGGTCGCAGACGGCCAGTGTCCTGGCCTGCAGGCTACCCTGGCTTTCGATCTCGGCAATCAAGGCGCCGCGTTTGCGCAAGGCTGTCGCCAGCTGCTGGGCCAGGAAGCGGAAGATGTCGCCGTCGCCGGTCAGGTTGCTGGCGGCGATGGCCCGCATGACGTTCTCGATGGTTTTCTTGTGGCTGATGTCGGTGATGAACAGGATGAACTGGTGATCCACCAAGCTGGCGGCGTTGACGGCGATGTGGCGGCGCTCTCCGTCCGGTCGGCGGATGGCGAACTCGGCCTGGTTTTCGCTACTGCGCAGCAGCTGCTCGAACTGGCGGTGCCGCTGTTCTTGGCTGTTGGCGGACAAGAGCTGGATGATGGAGGTGCCGGCCAGCTCGCCAGAGCTCCAGCCGGTGATATGGGTAACGGTCTGGTTGGACTCGCGGATCCGGCCGAAGCGGTCGATAACCACGATGCCGATGGGGGCGTGGTTGATGTAGCTGCGCCATTTGGCCTCGTTGGCGCGCAGTTGCTGCTCGGCATTCTTGAAGTCGGTGATGTCGATGCCCTGGGCCATGCCGGCCAGGGGCGTCGTCTCGTCCTCGGCGTAGACGGTGGCTGAATTCCAGCGCACGATGCGCAACTCCTGGTTTTTGCGGGCGATGGACAGTTCCATGTTTTCCAGGCGCGGACCGTGCAGCGAATCGCGGATCAGCTGCATGATCAGGGCGCGTTGATAGGACGGGAAGAGGTTTTCCAGCGGGTGGTCGACGATTTCGGCTTGGCTGCGGCCGGCCAGCTGCTCGGCGGCCTGGTTGCAGCGGATGACCTTGAAGGCGGTGTCCCAGATTAAAATGGGCGCGTTGGCATGGTTGAAGACGCTTTCCAAGAAATCACGGCTTTGCTGGGCGGCCGTCCGGACCTGCCAGCTGCGCTTGAGGGTGATGAGCACCCAACCGGCGGCGACGGTACCGATCGGGAAGATCAGGCCGATGACCAGGCTCATGGACAGAACCAGCTGGACGGGCGACATCACGTCGCCGGCCAGGCTGGCGCTGAGCGGTACCGGCAGGTGCGCCAGAATGCTCAGGAGCACGAGGTTGGCCATTCCCGGCTCGCGCTGCCGCCTGGCCAGCCAGGCGCGGAAAGCTAGGCCCATCAGGCTGGCCCAGACGATGAATAGACTGCCGAAGAGCCGGCCGGCGCCGCCGATTAGCAGGCGGGCGGCCAGACTGAGAGCCGTGGCCAGGGCGGTAGCCAGCGGGCCGTAGAATAGCCCGCACAGGCTGAGCATGATGGAGCGACTGTCAAAAAAGATACCAGACGCGAAGTGGAAGGGTTTGAGCATGACGATGATGGCGGCCAGCCCGAAGGCCAGGCCCTGGAGCCAGATCCGGAAGGGCTTCTGCGGCCACGTGACGTCGATGGCGCCAGCCAGGCTGGCTACGGCTATCAGGTGAGCCAGGCTGAATACCATGTCCAGAATCAACATGCTACGGCTTCCTTGCGCCATCGATGGGGATGCGGCGACCGGCCGGGCCCGCATCGATCGCGATCCGGGCAGGCGGTTCACCTTCCCAGTATAGCCGAATATAGGCTGCGCGCAAGCCGCCGACCTCAACCGATTGTAATTTTCCGCTTTTACGGGCACAATCGGCGCCATGAATATCGTTTCCCTGACCAATGTATCCAAGACCCTGATCGGCACGCCGCTCTTCCAGGCGGTGTCGCTCGGCATAGAGGACAGTGACCGTATCGGCCTGGTTGGCCGCAACGGCGCCGGCAAATCGACCTTCCTGCGCCTGCTGGCCGGCAGCCTGGAGGTCGACGAAGGTAGCCTGGCGCGGCGGCGCGATCTGCGCGTCCACAACCTGCCCCAGACGCCGCTGGTGCAACCCGGCTGGAGCCTGCTGGATTTTCTGCTAGCCGGCGAATCGCCGTTGGTTAGCCTGGTGGCCAAGTACCAGGCCTTGCTGCACCGGGCCGACCAGGCCGACCACCGCCAGCTGGACGCCGTCAGCCGGCAGATGGAGCAGCTAGGCGGCTTCCAGCTTGAGCAGTCGTTTGCCTCGCTGTGCAACGAGTTTGGCCTGCCGCCGCCGGAGACGACCATGGACGGCTTTTCCGGCGGCATGGTCAAGAAGGCCGCCATCTGCCGGGCGCTGGCCGGCCAGCCGGAGCTGGTTTTGCTCGATGAGCCGACCAACCATCTGGACATCGAGTCGGTCGAGCTGCTGGAGCGCAAGCTCTTGGGCGCGAATTTCGCCTTCCTCTTGGTGACGCACGACCGCGTCTTCTTGGAGTCGGTCTGCCGGCGCATCCTGGAAATCGACCGCTCGGCCATTTTCAGCTACCCGGGGAACTATTCGAGCTTCCTGGAGATGCGCGCCGAGCGCTGGAACTCGCTGGAGAAGGCCGACGCCCGCCGCGAAGCTATCTTGAAGATCGAGCTCAAGTGGCTGGGCCGCGGCGCCCGGGCCCGCGCCACCAAGAGCGAACGGCGCAAGCAGATCATCCGCGACATGCAAGGCGCGGCCCTGGAGCGGCCGGAAGCGATGGGCGATTTTGGCTCGGCCACCACCCGCCTGGGCAAGAAAATCCTGGAGGTCAAGGGCATCACCAAGAGCTTCGGTGGCCGTCGGCTGTTCGACCCCTTTTCGTTCGAGTTCTGTAAGGACGACCGCATCGCCGTGGTCGGCCCCAACGGCTGCGGCAAGACCACCCTGCTGCGCCTGCTCTGCCAGCAGCTGGACCCCGACGCTGGCAGCATCGTGGCCGGCGTCAACACCCGCATCGCCTATTACGGCCAGACTGCCGACGAGCTGCCCGGCGACCTGCGCATGCTGGACTACATCCGCCACCAGGCCGAGCAGATCAAGCTGGGCGACGACCTGGTACTGGATCCGGCCCGCCTGCTGGAGCGCTTCTTGTTCGACGGCACCATGCAGCAGCAAAAATTGTACACCCTGTCCGGCGGCGAGAAGCGGCGGCTGCAACTGGTGGCCCTGCTGGTCGGTGCGCCGAACCTCTTGATCCTGGACGAGCCGACCAACGACCTCGATATCGATACCATCGAGCTCTTGGAGGACTATGTCGACGACTTCGCCGGCGTGGTGGTTATCGTCTCGCACGACAGGGCCTTCCTGGACAGCGTCTGCAAGACCACCCTGGCCTTTGGCGCCGACGGCCACGTTAACTTGTTCCCCGGCAACTACGGCGAGTACCGCCAGGCCCTGGCCGACGAGGCGGCGGAGGCGGCAGCCGTGGCGACCAACCTGGCGGCGGCCGCCCGCTTGGCTGACAAGTCGGCCAGCGCCGACAAGTCCGGTGGCCTTGATAAAACTGGCAGCGAGGCCAGTGCTGCCGGCCGCCAGCGGGCGCGCAAGCCCAGTTTTGCCGAAAAAAAGGAATACGACGGCATTCTGGCCGAGATCGACGCCCTGGAAGCCGAGAAAGCGGCGCTGGAGGCCGTCTTCGTGTCCGGGGTCACCGCCCTCGAGCAGGCCACCGCCCGCTACCAGGCCCTGGGTCACTTGATAGACAGTAAAACCGAGCGTTGGGCCGAGCTGGCCGATTTGATAGAAGGGGGAGGCTGACCATGGTAGAACGGAAGCCCGATGCCCAGGCGACGCGCCTGACCGAACTGGAAAGCCGCTTTGCCTGGCAGGAGCGGACTATCGCCGACCTGGGCGGCCAGATCTTCGGCCACGAGCGCCGGCTGGCCCGTCTCGAGGAACTGCTGCGCCAGCTGGCCGGCCGGCTCAAGGAGCTGGACGATACCAAGCCGGGCGCCAGCCTGCCGCAGGAGCGGCCGCCGCACTACTGACGGCCGGCGTGACGGCGGCTTAGTTGGTGGTTTGAACTGCGTCGCCCGTGTCCGCCGCTGGATTCAAATTCTTGATGAAAATATTCATTAGTTCCCGGTTCTGGCTGTTGGAATAGATCGATAGCGGCAGGGATGAAGCCGTCAGCGCTACTTCGGAAAAGCCGTTTTTCAGGTCTTTAACAGGGTGTTGAAAAACGCGGATGCGGCTTTTCAACACTTCAAAAGCCGGTACAATTACGCAGCATAGCGCAAGCTATGCGAGGAATTGTTAAGGTTGTTGAGAAAGCAACCGGCTTTTTCAACAACCTGTTAATGTGTGTCTCGATTTTGCTGTTGTTAAAATTTTGATTAACTTTTTTTTCCTTTTCCAAACCGCCAGGAGCCTTATCATCCACATAGAAGCACAGATAGTCGTCCGCTTCGATGGTCAGATATAAATCCTTGTTATTATTAAATAGTATGGAATTGGCTATTTCCTGGATTCTTTTATTGCTGTCGGTGACGGACAAGGGCAGTGTCTTCGTGTAAGTGCAGGTCAGCAATAGGGCATTTTCCTTGGCGCCTTCGATCTGGATGAGAGGTGATTTCCAGGATAGTACGGCTATATTCAGGCAGGGCGTGGCCGCTCCGCCTACCAAGAATATGAATGGTACGGTTAGGATGGTCGTCGCGTCGAAAATGGCGATGCCGAACAATTTGAAAGCCAGCAATCCTATTCCAGACACGGCCGCGCCAAAGAGCAAGGCCAGCAAAATGCGGATGTATTTCATTCTTCCCTATTCCACTACCATTATACCAAGGCTGCCCACCGATTTACTCGTTGGGCAGGTCTTCTTCCTCGATCGAGGACAGCAGTTCCTGGGTCAGTTCCTGGCAGCTGGCCAGGCGGTTGGCCTGGCTTTCCAGGCAACGCTCGAACAGATTGCGCACCATGCGGCCGTTGCCGAAATACTTGTCGCGCTTCTGCCAGAGCACTTTGAGGTAGACGCGCAGCTTGGCGATGGCGCAATCGGTGATGGTCATGCCGGTTTCGGCCACGAAGCGCTGGAAGATGGCTTCCAGTTCCTCCGGCGAGAAGTCGTCGAAGTGGAAGCGGCGCGAGAAGCGGCTGGCCAGGCCGGGGTTGGAATCCAGGAAGCGGGTCATCTCGCCGGGGTAACCGGCCACCACCACGATCAAGCGGTCGCGGTAGTCCTCCATGCGCTTAAGCAGGGTATCGACGGCCTCGCGGCCGAAGTCGTTGCCGGCGTTCTCGGGGATCAGGGTATAGGCCTCGTCGATGAACAGGACGCCGTCCAGGGCGCTGGAGATGGCCTCGTCTACCCGGCCGGCGGTCTGGCCGACGAAGCCGGCCACCAGGTGGGCGCGGTCGGTTTCCACCAGATGGCCCTTGCGTAAAAAGCCTTGAGCGGCGAAAATCTGACCCAGGAGGCGGGCGACGGTGGTTTTGCCGGTGCCGGGGCCGCCGGTGAAGACCGAGTGCAGGGCGATGGGCGGAATCTTCATGCCCAAGGTGGCCCGCTTCTGGTGCACCTTCATCAAGTTGGACAAGGTACGGACCTGTTCCTTGATCGGATTCATGCCAGTCAGGGCTTCCAGCTTATCGAGCGCCTCCTTGAGGGCTTTTTCGCGGTCGGCTTGCTGCTGCGGCGTGGCGCTGGCCTGCTCGGCGAAGCGGTTGGCGTTGCCGCTGGCGCCCTCTAGTGTGACGCCGCCGGGGCCGGTCGGGCTCAGGATGCGCTTGTTGAGGCCTTTCAGGAAGTCGGCGCCGCCTGAGGGCAGGCCGCCGGTGGTGACGTAGACGTCGGCCCATTGAATGAAGGCGCTGGCCACGCGGTGGAACTTGGTGCCCTGGGTGTCGACCCGTTCCTCGCGCTGCTTGAGCTTGAACAGGCCCTCGCCCAGGAAGGTGGTGCGCTTGGCCTCGATCCGTTTCTGGACCAGCGGCAGGTAGCGCGCCAACTGCAGCTTGTCGGAGTCGTTCAGGTAGTCCAGCCGGAAGAAGGGCTTCATGCCGGTCGGTCCGGGGCCTTCCTCGTTGATGAAGGGCAGGAAGCTCAAGGCGACGAAGGCCGCCCGGTCGGTATGCTTGAGGTCTGCCTGCTCGTAGCAAGCGGCGGCCAACGCCCAGGCCTCTGGTAAGAGTAGATCCAGATCCGGTATGATGATTTCCATGAATTTGCGGGCGGCGCTGACTAAATGCGAGCCGGGCAGGCCGTTGGCCGGGTTGTGCGAGCTGGTCATGCCGGTATAGTAGCGACGATCCAGCTTTATGACAAGAGAGCGCATTGACTCATAATTAATCTAGCCGAAAAAAAGTGGTTGACTCATAAGTAAAATCTAGCCCTGTGAGTAGACTCTACCATGGGGTGATTTATGGAG
>MIAR01000002.1 GCA_001829185.1 Spirochaetes bacterium GWB1_60_80 | reverse complement strand
ACTTTTGAAATCAACGGTTATTCTATCATAATTTTGTCTTTTACATCAAAATCAGAGGTTGTTTTGGTTAATGGTGTGTAATTTTCAACAACCTGCTAACAACATCAGCATTTTGATCGATGATGGAAGTAAATGGAATAATATATATAATCCTATCGAGATCGTGGATTTTAGCGTGATGAAGGGCAAATCGAAGACTAGCTAGTGTCTTACCACCTCCAGTTGGTACTGTAAGGGAGTAAATTCCTTTCCCCCCTCCTGCTGCATCAAGACAATGTTGAGCTATTTCTACACGTAAATTATCCACAGGGGTCTGCGGTAAACCGAATTGAACAAGTCGGCGTTCCAGGCGTTCGATCAAATCCTGCCAACCTAGGTATAATCCATTTTGACGGTTATCCTTTATTCCAGTTTTCTCAGAATCTGCCGTGTTTTGCCGATCAGCATCAATAAGAGCACTAAAAAGGAATCGAACAAATAATCCAACTTGAAACTGAAATACAATCGACAATGGATTTTTTTCTGGCGACATCGCAAATACTACTTTTAATATTGACTCTATTGGTTTTGTAAAACTCTTTTCCGAAATAATGAAATTCAATCGTTCTAAAACCTCTACTTTATTTTGGATCTCATCAAAATGCGTTTTTTCATACGTCTTTACTATTCTCCTCGAGAAATTATCCACTGTTCCCTCTGAATTGGTTGTCAAGCAATCGATAATCCCCGAATGATGTGAAACGAGACAGAGAGAAAGAATTTGCGTAAGAATCCTTTCCGTTGGGTTTCCCGAGGAAAATCTATTCCCTAAAAACTGGGCTCCGGCAGTTGAGTGATCAATCTTCCCTTTAAGTTCTTTTGTATCAACATATTCTATATCATTATCCGGATCGAGAAGTCCGACCGCAGATTTAATATAATCTTGAAAAATTTGACTATATTTACCAATATCATGTAAAAGTCCAAGAAGTTCTCCATAATTTGCACAACCAATTTTATCGGCATTTTTGCGACAAAGCCCAGCCACACCTTCAAGATGATCTTTTAAGGTTTGGTTTTCGTGCGCTATCGCCTTTTCCCTCATGCCTTCTTCCTCTTCCAATATTTTGCCATATCCCCCAATCCTAATCCCCCGATTCCGAGATTGCAACCTTGATCTTCCCTTATTCTAAATCACCACCTATGACACCCGCTGTCATCCAGGATTTATTTTAATTTTTTTCCGCTGAATTCTTCTTCTCGCTCAAGGCCTTGCCCTGGCAGTAACACGATCCTTATATTCCGCCTCGCCCTCCATATTTGAGTTGGAAAAGCTCATCCACTAAGGCCGACCTTTTCTCTCCAACGGGTTCGGTGTTCAATTTCCGGTTTAGTTCCATAAAGCGGGAAATTACTTCCTTGGTTTCGGCGCTTTCGTATCTTTCCCATAGCCACGCGCGGAATTGGGGAGTGAGAAACTCAAACGAATCAAAGTCAACGTTCTCAAACCACCCAGGCTCATCCACGTTTGCCCCGTGCCACATATCATAAAGTCCCATGGGCTTTCCCGCCACATATGAAAACAAATAAGGATTCGAGAACAGGGTCAGGTAAAAATAGGCATTGGCCTTGGCGGTCTCGCCTCGATGGAAAAACATCGCGGTCCAGGCAAGGTTCATGATCGGTTCCCCGATGTCATCCGGAAAATTCTTCCAAAACCAGGTGTAGTAGCGCAAAGCCGGGGTAAGATCCATAAGCCGCATCTGGAGGACAGGAATCTCATAACGGTTCCCCCTTCCGTCGTCTATAAATCCCATCCGTGCCTTGAAATCTGACATGGCTTTCTTGTAGTGATCGATTTTTACCTGAATCCGTTTCCGTTCCGAATCTGTCATTTTGGTTTCCCTTTTTTAGCGACGTAATCCCAATGGCTCGGGAAATCGTCCCGGTAATTATAGGCACTTTTCCCTGGAACAAAACCTCTCCCGCATCGTTTCTATCTCTTCCATCCACGCTTTTCTTAATCCCTCCGGCGCGAGGATTTCGCACGACGCGCCCCACCTTAAAGCCTTGCCCAGTATTTCCGGGTAATGGGCTATTGGCAGGGCAATTACGAGCCTGACTTGCCCGTCTGACAGCATTTCTTCATTAAGGGTTTGGGATGGGTGCCAGACTTGGTCCCGGACGATGCGCGCTGCCTTTCCCGTGAACGCAAGGCGGGCCTGTTCCGTCGGTGCGCCTTTATAAATCCCGAAAGAGCCTTCCATGTAGCGGTCTACTTTTTCTTGCGCGAAATCCCCCGTGAAGGGCGAATGCGTCAGGATGGTTTTACGCATGCGGCCCACAAGGAAATTCCTGAGTTCACCCGATATGGAGTCAAGTGCCACGACATACCATCGCCCTGAGTAATTCACTATCTTTAGCGGTTCGATCTCCCTAACGGTGGTTTTACCGCTTGGATCAGTGTAGGTGAGTGCGAGCCTCATCCGGTCGATGAGCGACCTGAAAATATCCTTGAGCTTTTCCATGGGCGGTGGTTCGCATTCTTCGGTCTCGAAGATTATCGAAGCGGCGATCTTGAGGTAATCCCGCGGGATGCTGGCCTCCACAGCCTTGGCCAGTTCTCCGGTCACGAAAGGGACGTAGGACGGATTTCCGCAGAGACCGCGTATCACTACAGAAAAAAGGAGATTCCGCTCGTTCAGGAAATCAAGCTCGTCATAATCGCCTTTATAACGGTACGATGCCGAATCCCGGTTCCATACCACGGGTGCTCCGAGCCGGTCTTTCATGAACTCAAGGTCGCGCTTTACGGTTCTATCGTCCACCTCGAAATGGTCCCGTACTCGCGCGGAGGTCACGCCACCGTCCTCCCTGATTGCCTGATGGATGAATGCCACACGTTCGAGTTGGCTCATTATTCCCTCGTTCGATTCCTGCGGGTCAGCCCCTCATTTTTCCCAAGCCGGGGGCAGACACCCGCTTTTCCTGACGTTGGGGTCAGACCCCGCTCCTAGAAATTTGGACGTCTGACCCCGCATCCGCCAACGATTGGGGTTTAACACAAAGGTTCCATTTGTAGTATAGCATGTTTTTCATATAAAGCCGTAAAATTTTTATGCCAACGCCCCGATGGAAGGTTACTGGGTGCGCTTGAAACAGGAATTGGTCTATCGTCGTCATTTTCTACGCGATTAGCCGCCAGGGTCGCTATCCAAGAATACATTGATGTTTTTATAACTGACTCAGAACCAGTACTGCATTGAGTTTCGTCGCGCCGTCGGCGTATGCCAGCAAATCCTACTACGGAAGGAGAACTTCATGAAAACCAACTGTCCACTATTGACAGCATAGGTCAAACCCCGTGCCCACCGGCGACTGGGGTCGACCCCACGTGGCCTGGCAAGCAGTGAGCCCCAATCCTTGTTCGTATGAACTGGTAGACGACTTTTATACGAGGCAACACTGTGACAAAATTTATTACTATCCTGACAATATTGGCTATCTGCATAAGTACTATTTCATGTGAATTGATTTTTACAACTCCCGCGGGAAACATTGAACTTAATAAAACGCAAACTTCAATTCTTTATCGTATTTTTGGTAAAGAATTCGTTGATGCTAATATGAGCCGCGTATTTTATGCAGATACGCTTGCTCGTGTTACGACTACATCTGCCCTGGCTATGTACGACCCATTAGATTAAAACATTTACGTCTTATCTAACGTGTATTTGAATAGCGACGATTGTTCACTTGTAAATATCCTTGCTCACGAATTGTATCATTTATATTACGTTACGGTTATGGGTCGCGCGGTTGATGTCTTTACGCCGTCTAATATAAATCAACTATATAAGCTCCCAGACGATTTGACTATTGAACACCATTATGAAACGATGGCGTCGATAATTCAATTTATCGCATATATGTTTTATATGCAGGAGTGTAATCCAGACATCGTATACGACACGATCTATAGCTTAGATGAATTAATCGACTATGCCAATACCTTTTGTGGTATGAGCATCGATAAATAATTCGAAGAGAAGTGCAAATCTCTGCGGGCTAACCCTTCAATTGCCTGACATGAGGTCAGACCCCACGCCTGAAAAATCGGACGTCTGAGCCCGCAGCCGCTGGCATCAACCCGCGACGGTCGGCAGCACTTTCTGCAGGGCCTGGATGACCAGCTCGAGCAACTGCAGGCAATCGGCCGGCTTGGTGTGGTAGCCGGTGCCGGTGGTGAACTGGCGGATGACCACGGTGCCGTACTCGTCGTCCCCGCCCGGCTCGATCTCGTAGCCTTTGACGCTGATGCCGCTGAAAGCCCGGTAGAGGGGACTGGTCCGGCCGCGCAGCAGCACCACGGCGTACATGTAGGGCACCGGTCCGTTCGGGCCCTTGTTGATGGCGATCTGCAGCTGCACGCCGATCAGGTCGTCCGGCTTGCGGCGGGGCTCGAGCATAAAGCGCAGGTCCTCGGGTATCTCGTTTTTCTGCTTATCTTCGTCGAAGCGGATGTAGGGCGTCAGGATCATGTCCTTGGGCCGGGTGGCGTTCATCAAGGGCAGGAAGGCCGGCACCTTCATGGCCAGGTCGGCCGGCACGAACAGGCTGATGGCGCCGAACAGCAGGGCTGGGATGCAGAAAACCGCCAGGTCGAACAGGGCCAGGCTGACGTGGGGCGCGTCGCCCTGGATGATGAAGGCGATGCCCACCAGCACGCCGGTACCCAACAACAGCAGGCAGCCTGGTCCGGCGGCGCGGGTCTGCAGCCGCCTGGTCTGCACCAGGGTGTCGGCGATGCGGTTGACCTCGGCCTCGCCGACGGCGCGCCAGTTCTCCAGCCCCTGGTCGTCGGGCTTGTTCTTGATGGTCTTCATGGCCAGGACGAACCAGGCCGGCAACACGAACAGGTAGCCGAGGACGACGCTGCCGCTGACCAGCTGCAGAGCCACGCAGGCCGCATAGCAGGCCCCGGCCAGCAGGAAGCGCGAGGCCACCGGCAGATTGAAGAAACTAAAAATCTTTTTCATGACTGTCCACTCCTCGCGCGTTCCTGCTGCCAGACCGGCTGGCCGCTGTTTTCCAATTCCGCATAGCCGCAGACCCGCCAATACAGCGGGCAGGCCGCCTGGCAGGCCGTGAAGTAGCCGCACTGCCGGCAGGCGGCCGGGGCGTATTCCTTGTGCTTGAGCGCCTGGGCGGTCGGACCGAACCAGGTGGCCCGGAAACCGTCGCTCAGCAAATTGCCGACCGCTTCCGGCCAGGACGAGCACGGCAGCACATCGCCGTTGGGCGCCACCGAAATCAGGCCGTCGCAGGCGGCGCAGCTTTTGTTGCCGAGTCCCTTGGCGATCGGATTATACAGGCACAAGGGCGTCGGCGAGTACCAGAAAAATTCCATGCCCAGGGCCAGGGCGCGCGCGCGCACCGCGTCAACCACCGCGCCGGCCTGGCTGTACGGCACCAGCAACTCGGCGTCGTGCAGTCCCGTCCCGGCCGGGATGAACAGGTTCATGGCCATCCGGTCCACGCCCAAGGACTTGACGAAGGCCGGCAAGTCCGGCAGGCAGGCGCGGTTCAGGGCCGTAACGGTGGTATTGGTTTGCACCCGAATGCCGGCCGCCAACAAGTGGCCGATGCCGGCCACGGTTTGCGCAAAAGAGCCGGCGCGGCCGCACAGTTGGTCGTGCAAGGAGGCGTCGGGCGCCTCCAGGCTGACCTGGGCGGTGGTCAGGCCGGCCGCCTTCAGGCTGGCGGCGCGCGCCGCCGTGGCCAGGGTGCCGTTGCTGACCAGGTTGACGCGCAGGCCGACCAAGCCTGAGTAGGCGATCAACTCCTCGAGGTCGGCTCGCAGCAGCGGCTCGCCGCCGGTAAAGGAAAAGAACGGGATCTTGGCTTCGGTCCGGAACAGGTCGATGATCTTTTTCAGGCCGGCCGTATCGAGCTCATCGCCACTGCCCTGCGGATCACGCGCCATGGGCGTAAGGCTAGACCGGCCGGCAAAAGCGCATGGCACGGCGACCGCTGCCGGCTGGTCGGCCTCGTCCGGCCCGCTGCCTGCCTCCGGCGCACAGCCGGCGTAGCAGAAGCGACAGCGGTTGTTGCAGCGGTAGGTGACGGCGATCTCGCCCAGCACCGGCAGGGCGGTGAAGTCAAAGTCGTACGCGACCTGCTCCAGGCGCGGCGAGCGCCCTTCGGATACCGCCTTGATGTCCAGGAAAAAGGCCTCGATCGCGGCCGCCCGCCCGGCATCCAGGCCCGGCAGGTCGACCAGGCGGCCGCCGCGCTCCAGATACTGGATCAGGCCGACGCCTGAGGCATTGGTCTTGTAGACCAGGTTGGGCGGCACGATCAGGACGCTGTCCTCGGCGCGCACGTAGGCGTAGGGCGACAGCTGGCGCCAGAAATCGGCGATCCAGTCCAGCCGGCGGGTGATGGCAGCGTCGGCGACCGCTCCCCTGGTCGCCCGTTTGCCGGGCCAGCGCGGCCAAAACGCCATCAGCGCGCCCCGCCGGAGACGCAGGCCGAGTGGCAGGCCGAATGGCAAGCCGAGTGGCAGGCGGAGTGACAGGCCGAATGGCAGGCGTCATGGCAGGCATTGTGGCAGGCCGAGTGGCAGGCGTTGACGGTGCCGATATCGGCCGGCGCAAAGCAGCCAGCGTAGCAACCGGCCGAGCGCATGAATTCGCCGTAATTACTACCCATGCCGCTGGGCATGACCAGGCCAGCCAGATAGGTCGGGTGATGATGCACCCGGTTGAAGCTGTGCCAATACCAGTAATAATGATAGTGGCTGCGGTAGCTTTGGCGCTCGGCCTCGGACATGGTGGCGGCCTTTTCCTCGGCGGCCTTCATCTCGAACAGTTTCTGGCGGTAGTAGGACTTGGTGGCCTCCAGGTCGCTGTCCCACAGTTTTTCCTGCAACTTTTTGATAGCAAACTCGAAAAAGTCGGCCATCAGGCCCGGCAGCACCTCGCCGGCGATATTGAAGACGCCCAGGAACTTTTCTTCATATTCGTTGGCGGCCGTCTGGCTGGACAGGAAGCGCACTTGCAGCGGATCCTCGCGCACGATTTCCAGAATACCCTGGGCGCGCAGGCCGTCCAGCATGATGGCGGCGATGCGCGGCAATTCCAGCTCCAGGAGCAGCGCCACCTCCACCGGGTGGAGGTCTTCCAGCACCTTGCCTTGTACCTGGTAGGTGCCGGCCAGCAATTTGGGCGGGCTCCAGGAGTCGCCGGCCCAGGACAGGCCCTCGACCATCGCCCGGCGCTTCTCGTACCCCAAGTAGCGGCGCCAGAAGGCCAACAAGGCCAGGCCGATGACGGCGGCGAAGACCGGGATGGCCAGAAACCAGTAGCGGCGCCAAAGCTCGGCGGCCGTCAGCGGTGGCGTGTAGCTGTACTCGTAATCGTCGGCCGTGGCGGTTGCCGACTGGTCGACTACTTTGTTGCCGGTCTTGCCGCCACTGAACTGCCGCGTAGCCAGGCTGGCGTCCAGCGGCAGCCAGTCGGCCGGGAAATATAATTGTAACTGCTGGGTGGCGTAGGCGGCCGGGTTTTCCTGGTAGAACAGGATGGTCAGGTAGTAGCGGCCGTCGTCGCCGAGGGTGCCGTAGTAGTCGATGCGGTTCTGGCTGTTGACGAACGGCTCGGTGCGCATCGGGATGGCGGCGCGCTCGGCCTCGCTCAGGGTCTCGCCGCCGACCGTAAAGGGCAGCACCAGCCGCACCGCCCGGTACTCCAGGGAGGCGTCCCAGACCACCGGCGCCCAGTTGAAGTAGACCAGCTCGCCAAAGTCCGGGCTGGTGGTCCGGCCGACCAGTCCCAGCTCGGCGAAATCGCCGCCATAGGTCAGGACGAACCAGCCGCGGCCGGAATAGCGCCGGCCGTTGGCCACCACGATGTCGTATTTGTTGTTGCCGCCCACTGGGGTGATGGTGATGGGTAGGCGCTCCCGGCTAGCCAGGTCCAGGTAGCAGCGCTCCATGTCCCAGGCCGGCTGGTAGGCCTCGCCCTCGAAGTAAAAAGCCCCCATCGTGCCGCTGGTGACGTTCCACTCGATTTTATAGAAGGTGGTGACGGCGCCGTTCGGCCCCAGCACCAGGGTGATCTCGTTGGATACCAGGTTGGCGTCGAGCGCCATGGCGCCGGGTTGGCCGACCAGGAATAATAAAATAACCAGGATGGCGCGCTGGACGCCCGGGTTGCCGTATTTCATGATTGCAGTTCCTCCTTGATAGCCAGGCGATCCGCGGGCATAAGGCCTCCCTCGATGGCCAAGGTGGCGTGTTCCATGAGCTTAATGCGCTCCACCAGCAGGGCGGCGGCGCGCGCGCCCAGGTCGCCCCCGGCCAGGTCGCCGCCATCCGGAGAGGCGCCGGCACCGTAGTGCTTGCCTTGGCACAAGGCGTCGCTGCCGGCCAGGGCGCTGTCGATGACCTCGAGGCACTCCACGGCCGCCTGGCTGGCGCGCGGCTCGATGGTTTTGTGGCGCTGGCAAGCCGCATAATAGCGGTCGGCCTGGAGCGCGGCCAGGCTGGCCAGGCGCTTCAACTCGGGGTCGGCCAGGCGCAGGCTGCCCAGGCGCCGGGCGGCGGCCGCCACCGCCTCCAGGCCTTCGGCCTGGGCCTGCCAGCCAGCGCGGGCCTGCTCGGATACCACCGAGCGGGCGCCGAGGCCCAGCTTGAAACTTATGGTCGTGGCCAACAACCAGGTGCCGGCCAGCGCCGGCAGGCTCAGGAGCGGCCGGCCCAGCAGCAGCGGCGCGGCGCCGGCCGCCAGGCTGGCCAGGCTGACGCCGATGCCGAGGGGTGAAACCAGATAATGGCGCAGAAAGGTGCGAATCGTCATGCCTTACTCCAGGATGGTAATCTCGACCCGGCGGTTGCGGGCTCGGTTTTGTTCGGTATCATTGGCGGCGATCGGCTGGCTGCCGCCCAGGCCGCGGTAAACAAAGCTGGCGGCCGGGACGCCGCGCGCCACCAGTTCGTCGACGATGCGCTTGGCGCGCGCAACCGACAAGTCGTACTGGCTCTCGGCCGTGCCGACGGCGGCGGTATGTCCCTCCACCAGGAAGCTGCGGCCTGGCAAGGCGCGCAGGGCGGCGGCGATGGCCTCCAGCCGGCTCCCCTCCCCGGCCAGCAGCTGGTCGCTGTCGGCCACGAAACGCAAGTCGTAGAGCAGCAGTACCAGGCCGCGGTCGCTCTGGCCCAGTTCAAAGGGCGGCGGCGTAGCCGGCTGGCTGGTGGGCGGATTGGCGCCGCTGGGCGGATTGGTAGCTGGAGCGCCGGGAGCGGTCGCGCCACCGCCCGGCGGCGCGGTAGGCGCCGGCGTGTCGCCCGGCTGACCGCCAGGCTGGCTGCCCGGCGTCGGTCCGCCGGGGTGGCCCAGCAGGGCGGCGATGCGGTCGCGGTCGCCCGGCAGGCTGCCTTGGTGGAAGTGCAGGATGAAGCCGCTCAGGCGGATGGTGCTGCCGTCGGCGTAGCCGTAGGTTTCGTCCAGGCTCTCGCGGATGAACAGGGTACTGCCGTCAGTCTGGGAGACGTAGATATCGGCGTTGCGGCCGCCCTCGCTGCGCAGCATGGCCGGGTCGCCTAGGCGGTCGCCGCCGCGGTAGCGGATGGCGTAGCGCGCCTTGATGATGAAGGCCGGCTGTCCGGCCCAGACGCCCACCCCGGCGTATTCGTACTCCACCAGCACCGGCACGCGGGTGGCCGCCTGGTCGGCCCGGGGACGGACCACCACCACCGCCTGGCCGGTCCAGCGCTGGCCTTGGCTGGCCGGCTGGGGCGGCGCCAGCGGAAAGCCGCGCAGGATGGGATAGCCCTCATCAACCTGGAAGCTGACCAGGCCGCTCGGGCCGACCCGGAAGCTGACCGGCTGACTGGCGTCGAGCTGGCGGGCGCTGGCGCGCAGGTCGCGCAGGGTTTCCTGTAGGATCAGGACTTCGCCGTCGTAGGCGGTGATGCCGCCGGCCAGCAGGCGCCGTTCCAGGCTCAGCCGGGCTTCGCGGTAGGTATGGCCGTCGTAGCGGCCGTTGGTATAGCGCGAAAAATCGGAGCGCTCGGTAATCTGGACGCGGCCTTCCGGCGGCACGAAGGCCGGCAAAAGCGGTACCTGGGCGACCAGGCTAGCACAGCTACCGAGCAGCCAAGCCAGCAATAAGCCACGGGGCAGGTTCACACGGCCTCCAGAATAGTCGGGTAACCGATGACGGCCGCCATACGCGTGAATTCGGCCGCGCCCTGGCGGCGGTAGGAACCGTACTGGGGATGGCAGCATGTGCAGCTGCGGGTAAAGGCGATATGAACCAGTCCCAGCCGCCGGGCGAGGTCCAGGTTGGCCGCCAGCAAGTCTAGCCGCGGCTGACCTCTACTCCGGTCCACCGCCGCGCCGCCAAAGCGGCTGGCAAACTCGGCGGCGCGGCCCTCGTCGACCGTATAACAGCAGGTGCCGATATGCGGCCCCAAAGTTACGGCCAATTCCTGCGGCTGACTGCCAAAGTGGGCGTGTAGGGTATCGACGGCCGTCTCCAGGATGCCGGTGCCTTGCCAGCCGGAATGGAGGACGCCAAAGGCGCCGGAGCGATGGTCGAAAATGAAAATCGGCAGGCAGTCCGCCACCGTCACCACCGCGTGCGCCGTCCTGTTAGCGGTGATAATACCATCACCTGACTGGCCAGCCAACTCGCCTGGCCGCCCGGCGATGAGCACCGCCCGACCGTGGATCAAGCGCAGCGCCAGGCTGGCGGCCGGGTCAAAGCCCTGGAGGCGCAGCCAGGCGTCCCGTCCGGGATTGCCGCTTTCCGGCTGGAAAGTCATGTCGCCGACCCGGCGTAGGCTAAGCCTGATCTGCGGCGCTAGCAGGCCGCCGCCGCCGTGGGCTCGGCTGGCCGGCCAGGGCAAGGACAGGCCAGAAGCACCGGCGTCGACCAGGCTATATTCCTCGAAGTGTCCCGTCATGAAGGGCGATTCCCGGTATCAGACGCTACCACCCGAACGCTTTCGGCGCCGGCCACCTCGTTCATGACCACGGCCACGTCCAGCATGGTCTCGTTCATCATAGCCAGGCGTGACAATTCGTTTACTAAGCCGACCACCTGCTCCAGCCGATCCTTGGCAGCCTCAAGCTGCCTTAAAAAGTCGGCGTTGGCCTTGCCGTCCATACGGGACAGGTTGGCCAGCGAATCGTAGCGCTCGCGCGAATTGCCGGACAGGATGCCCTTGAGAACCTGCTGCAGGCGGGCCATGGCTTCGGTAGTTCCCCGGATGATCGTTTCAGCCTCGGTCTCGGCGGCCTGGATGGCCGATTCTAGCTTGCGGCGTTTGGCGCTCAGGGAGCTGAGCTCCTGGCGCGATTGCAGAAAGGCCTGCCCATACTCGCCGACCGACGACAGCTTTTCGTCGTACTTGCGCAACAGGTCGGGCAGTTCCAGGATCTTACTGTAGGCATCAGTAAAATCCAGCCGGTTGTCGCGCTTGTAGAACTCGCCCTCCAGCAGGATCAACTTGAGTGGCCGGTTCAATTGCTGCACAAACACCACATTGTAGAAGGAATCCAGGCAGCGCAAGGCCCGCGCATAGCGTACCGGCACCGCCGTCTCGTCGGCAGCGGCGTCAGCGGCCACCAGATGCGCGAAGCTGCCGGCCCAATTGCTTCCCACCAGGCTGTCGATACGCAATTGCAGTTCGTGGATGCGCTTCTCGGCCAGCCATTTCTGATAACGTTTTTCGGTCCGTTCGCGCCAAAAGATACGGAACAAGGCGAACCAGTCCTCGCCGCCGGCCACCGGGTCGCTCTGGAAATCCGGGTCATTGAGGGCTAGCCGAATAATATTGTGCAGCGGCACACGGTTGTTGAAGCCCCGGATGGCGCTCAAAGCCTTCTCGGTATTAGTCAGCTCGGCCCGCACCGCCGCCTCGAGATCGAAATTGCGGTCTTCCATCTGGTCGGCGAAGAAAAAACTGAAGAAGGCCTCCATCAATTGCCGCGATGGCGGCAGCTCCAAAGCGCCCAGTATGGCGCCAAGCTCGCGTAGCTGGTCGCTAACGGCCGACAGGCTGACTTCGTGCCGGTCGGAATAGCCGGCCGTGAACGGCTTCATCAAGCGCTCAAACTGGAAGGCCGACAGGCTTTTAAGCACGAACAAGCCATGCACGTTCTGATACATGGCGCGCCGCTGCTCCTCGCCGATCAGCAAGAAGGCGTTGTCGATAGCCTTGTTGACGATTTGTCGGATTTCGGCTTCCATGGCTTCGGGACGACCCTGCGCCGCCAGCCATGGGTCAGTCTCAAGCATCAGCTGGCTGTGTACCAATTCCAGGTCAAGCGAGGCCAGGAAGGCGAAAAAGGCGATCCGCTCCTTTTCCAAGGTGCGATCCAGCAGATTATAAAAATACTTGGCGGCGTTGCGCAGTTGCTGCAGCTCCAGCATAAAGCCGTCTTGCAGCATGCCGCGCGGGGCGTCGAGCAGCCCCTTAGCCTGGATTTCCAGCTTGCGCACCAGCTTTTTGACCATACTGCCACGCAGCAGGTGGTGGCGACTGGTGCTAAAAATCAGGCATTTGATCCAGAGGACGAGCTTGGCCAGCCAGTTCATGCTTTTATACAGCTCGTCGTAATTTGCCGGGCCGCTCTCGACCGGGTCTTTATTAATCAAAGCTTCGGTGGAAACCTGGGTAACGGCCTGTAGTTTTTCCAAGAGGCTGCGCCGTTCCAGGTCCGGGAGATCCATGACCAGTGCTTCAAAAGTACTGTGTTCAGCCATACGATAATACTACTGGCAAGTCCGCCGCCTGGCAAGCCTAAACAGAGTGTAGAAAAACGCGAATGCGGCTTTTCTACACTTCAAAAGCCAGTACAATTGCGCAGCATAGCGCAAGCTATGCGAGCGCCAGTACTCTGGCGAAAATTGTTAAGGTTGTTGGAAAAGCAACCGGCTTTTGCAACAACCTGTCAAGCTGGTTTTGGCGTCGGATTGTCAGGCTCGTCGAAGGCTGCCAACCAAGCCGAGTCGACGACGTTGCGCTCTTGGCCGGTACTCGGATCGGGGAAAGTCAGTCGGCCGGCATGCAGTCCCAGGCGCGGGGTAGTTGGCAGGTCGCCGGCCGCCGGGTTGTAGAGCTGGTCGCCGAGCAGGGGCAGGCCCAGCCAGGCCAGGTGGGCGCGGATCTGGTGGCGGAAGCCCTTGCTCAGGCGCACCCGGCAGAGCAAGGCCGGCCGGGTGCCAGCCGGCACGTCGGCATCGGACAGGTTCAGCGTCAGGCTATCCAGCTCGCCCCCGGCCACCAACCAGGCCGGCCGGGCCCGCAGGATGTCGGTGCGGTAATGGCGACTGCCCCAGTTGCGGGCCGCCTTGCCGGCCGGCAAAGGCAGCCGGGCGCAGGCTACCTGCCGGGCGGCCGGGCCGAAGGGCCGAAAGACGCCGATCAGGCTGGTGGCGCTCAGGGCGGCGGCCAGACGGGCCGGCTCGGCCCGGCGCAGTAGGCCGGGCCAGTCGCTTTCATCCACGCCGGCTGGCCAATTGAGCGGCGGGCGGCAGCCATCCAGGCCGGCCAAGGCGCCACCGGTAGCCGACAGGTCGCAGGCCGCCAGGTACTCCTTGGCAAAGTGGCCGGCGGCGGACGACAGGCGCAGCCGGTCGAAAGCCGTCTGGGTGCGGGCAAACAGCACCAGGCCCGAAGTGGCGGCGTCCAGGCGGTGCAGCAGGCCGCCTTCGCCGGGCGCAAAGCCGTTGATGGCCGCCACCTCGGGATATATGGAAAAAAGCCAGTCGCACAGGGTGGGCCGGGCGACTGAAACGACAGCGTCAGCGTCAGCCATAATGCCGGCGGCGGCGGTATCCACCAGCAAGGCCGGCGTGGCCGGCCGGCCGGCCGTCGGGGCGCAGTGCCAAGCGGCCGGCTTGGCGGCGACCAGCCAATCCGGCGTCTCGGCCACGATAATGGGGTCGGCATGGGCGGTTAAATATATCATGGCACCAGCATAGAGACTCCGCCTTGGCCTGACAAGTGGCCACCCGCCATCGGCTTTACAAGCGGCCGGATGCAGTTTATTCTGGTCGCCAGGAAAAGGAGTTCATCATGCTCGATACCCGTGTAGAAAAACTGGCCGCCATCCTGGTCAACTATTCGATCTGCGTCAAACCCGGCGAAAACGTCCTGGTCCAGGCCACCGGCTACGAACCGGCCTTCGACCGGGCCCTGGTCAAGGCCATCCACCAGGCCGGCGGCAACGCCTTCGTCAGCCTGCGCGACAAGACCATCGACCGCGAGCTATTATTGAACGCCTCGGCCGGCCAAATCGAGCTGCAGGCCGAGCTGGAACTGGCACGCATGAAAAAAATGCAGTGTTTCATCGGCTATTCGGCCATCCGCAACATGAGCGCCATGAACGACGTCCCCGGCGACAAGATGGACCTCTATAACCGCAACATCTGGAAAAAGGTGCACATCGAGCAGCGCCTGCCGCATACCCGCTGGGTGGTGCTGCGCTATCCAACCGCCGCCATGGCCCAGATGGCCGGCCTGAGCGAGGAAGCCTTCGAGGAATTCTACTTCCAGGTCTGCACCATGGATTACGCCAAGATGAGCCTGGCCATGGACAAACTGGTGGCCCTGATGGCCAAGACCGACCAGGTGCGCCTAGTGGCGGCCGGCACCGACCTGTGCTTCAGCATCAAGGGCCTGCCGCCCATCAAGTGCGACGGCAAGCTGAACATCCCGGACGGCGAGGTTTATTCCGCGCCGGTCAAGGACTCGGTCAACGGCCATATATCCTACAACACGCCCAGCGAGCACGAGGGCTTTACCTACGAGCAGATCCGCTTCGAGTTTAAAGACGGCAAAATAATCAAGGCCAGCGCCAACGACAGCGTCCGGCTCAACCGGGTGCTGGATACCGACGAAGGCGCCCGCTACGTCGGCGAATTCGCCATCGGCGTCAATCCTTTCATCACCAAGGCCATGAAGGAAACCCTGTTCGACGAAAAGATCGCCGGCTCGATCCACTTCACGCCGGGCAACAGCTACGACGACTGCTTCAACGGCAACCGTTCGGCCGTCCACTGGGACCTGGTACTGATCCAGACGCCGGAATTCGGCGGCGGGGAAATCTGGTTCGATGGCGTACTGGTGCGCAAGGACGGCCTGTTCGTGGTGCCGGAACTGCTCTGCCTGAACCCCGACCAACTGCGCTGAGCGACGGCCAAGACGCCGCGCTGCAAGCTCGACCAAGCGCGGCGCCGGACTCAACCGGCGCCGCGTTACTGCCGATAATCTGGTGGCAAGGCCTGCTATGCGCCTTGCCACCGACGGAGGCCACCCTGAAATTAGTCATCCGGCAGCCTTGGCTGCCTTTCGCCTTGTCAATGTTTTTGCTTATGCCGGCTGTCGTGCCTGGCCAGACAGGCGAGCTGACCGCGCCAACCACGACGCTCGCGCCGGCCGACCCCGCTGGCGACGCGACGGCCGTAGCCGTGCCGCGCGAGTTCCGCGGCGTCAGCCTGGGCATGAGCCTGGATGAAGTCAAGGCCATCCTGCGCGCCGACGGCCTGTTCCACTTCCAAGGCGACGCGGACGTCAGCCTGTTGCCGCGTCCCAACGAGACCCTGCTGGAGGTGGCCGGCTTGTCCTACGTCCGACGGGCATTTTTCCAATTCTATGAAGGCCGGCTGTTTGTGATGATCTTCGCCATGAACGAGCGCCAGATTGACCACTACGCCATTTTCACGGCCATGACCGGCCGCTACGGCCAACCCCAGAGCCTGTCGCCAGGCGAAAGCGTCTGGCAGGACCAGGCTACCCGATTGTCGGTGGAACGCCCCCTGGCGGTCAAGTACATTGACCTGGCGGTCTTCAACCAACTGGTGGCCAACGGCGCGGCGCTGGAATCCTTTGAGGAAATTCTGCGTCAGGACTTCCTGGACGGCTTCTGAGCGGCAGCGCACCAGCCAGCGGCGGCGGCAAACGCCAGACCGGCAATCCGGCCAAACCGCTGTCGCCGCGAGGTTCGAACCTCAGTCCGGCGTATCGATATCGAGCACCTTGAGCCGGTAGCGCATGCGCCGCTCGTTGATGCCGATCTCGCGGGCGGCGGCACTCTTATTACCGCCATGCCGGCGGATAACCTGCAGCAGATACTCGCGCTCGAAGGAGCTCATGGCCTCGTCATAGCTACCGACCGGCACGGTGGTACTACCGGTGACGACGTCGTCCGAAGGCATGAAAATATCGGTTTCGGTCAGGTAATCGCCCCGGCACAGCACCATGCCGCGCTCGATGATGTTTTCCAGCTCGCGCACGTTGCCGGGGAAGGAATAGCGCATGATGCGGGCCATGGCCTCAGCCGTGATGCCCTGAACGCGCTTGCGGTTCTTCATGGCGTATTTCTTGAGGAAATACTCGGCCAAGTACGGGATATCCGATTTATGCTCGCGCAAGGGCGGCACGTTCACCGGCACCACGTTGATGCGATAGTACAGGTCGGCCCGAAAGTGGCCTTCCTGCACCTCGGTCTTGAGATCGCGGTTGGTGGCGGCGATAATGCGCACGTCCGCCGTCTTGCCGGCATTCTCGCCCACCCGTTCGTAACTGCCGAATTGCAGCACCCGCAGCAACTTGACCTGGATGCCGGGAGGAACCTCGCCGATCTCGTCAATGAACAAGGTGCCGCCGTTGGCTAGGGAAAAGCGGCCGGCTCGGTCGGCCATGGCGCCGGTAAAGGAACCCTTGATGTGGCCGAACAGCTCGCTCTCGATTAAATTTTCCGGCAGGGCGGCGATGTTGACCGGAACGAAGGGCTTATGCTTGCGGTCGCCTAGCAGGTGGATGGCGCGGGCAATCAGCTCCTTGCCGGTCCCGCTTTCGCCGGAAATCAAAACCGTCGAGTTGCTGCGCGCCGCCCGCGCCGCCATGGACAGGACTTTCTCCATCTCCGGGCTGTGCGAGATGATGGTCTGGGTCTTGCCGTCGCCCAGGGCCTCGATCAAGGCGCGGTTCTCCCGCTCTACTTCCTTCTTGGCCATCAAGCCGGAAAGCAGGGTGGCCAGGTCGATGGCGGCCGGCGGATTGGCCAGGGCGGCATAGGCGCCGATCTTCATCAGCTCGACGTCGATAGTGATATCCTGGTTGGTCAACAGCAGCACGATCTCGCAGTCGACGCAGGCCGCCTTCACCAGGGCGATGCTGTCGGCGGCGTTCAGAACCACCAGTTCGGGATCGAGCAACACCAGATCGAGGCTGCAGCCTTGGGTGAGGCGGTAGAGCTCGTCTTCATGGGCGCAAAAATGGAGGGAACATTCCGGCATATTTTCGATATAAGCCTGCAACAAGCTTTGCACCGCTGGCTTGACCATGGCGACTATCTCGAACAGGTACTGGTCACTCATTAGGCAGTAGCTCCTTTGCGCTCGTATTGCAGGCGATAGAGATTGTAGTACAGGCCGCGCAGCGCGATCAACTCGTCATGGCTGCCCTGCTCGGCCAGCCGACCTTCAGCCAGTACCAGAATGCGGTCGGCATGCTTAATTGTAGACAAACGGTGGGCAATTGCAATAGTGGTCCGCCCCTGCATCAAGCCGGCCAGGCCGGCCTGGATCAGGCGCTCGGTTTCGGTATCGACCGAGCTGGTGGCCTCATCCAGCACGATGATGGCCGGATTGTGGGCGACTACGCGGGCAAATGACAAAAGCTGGCGCTGGCCGGCCGACAGGGTGGCCGCGCCTTCGCCCAAGCGGGTATCGTAGCCGTCCGGCAAGCGCTCCACGAACTCGTGGGCATGGACGGTGCGGGCGGCGGCCTCCACCTGGGACCGCTCCAGCGGCAAGCCCAGGGCGATATTCTCGGCGATGGTGCCGGAGAACAGGAATACGTCCTGCAGCACCGGCCGCACCGCCGTTCGCACCGCCGCCAGCGGCAAATCCACGATCGATGTACCGTCGAGCTTGATATAGCCGCGCTGGATATCCCAGAGCCTAGGCAACAGGTTGACGACGGTGCTCTTGCCGGCGCCGGTCGAGCCGACGATGGCCAGGGTCTGGCCCGGCTCAACCGTGAAGGAAATATCCTTCAGGACCCAGTCTTCCTGTTTGTACGCAAACCAGACCTGGTCGAACTCGATGTGCCCGCGCACCCCGGCCGCCAGGCTGGCCACCGGGCGGTCCGGCAACGCCTGGTCGGTATCCAGCAGACTGAAGACACGCTCGCCGCCGGCCATGGCGCTTTGCAGGATGGTGAATTTTTCCGAGAGGTCCTGGACCGGCGCGTAAAACATGCGTATCAGATTAACGAAGGCGATTAAGGCTCCCAGGCTGATCAAGCCACTACGGTGCAGGCCGGCGCCGTAGTAGAGTACGGCGGCCGTCGAGGTGGCCGAAAAAAACTCGATCAGCGGCCGAAAGGTGGCAAAGACGTACATCTCGGCTAGGCTAGCCTTCATCAGGCCATGGTTATCGACACTGAAATCGGCGGCCACCGCCCGCTCACGCCCGAACAGCTTGACGATATTGACGCCACAGATGTGTTCGGCGATGAAGGCATTGACGCGCGACAGGAGCGTCCGCTGCTTGCGAAAGGCGTCGCGGGCTTTCTGCCGGGAGACCGTTGAAGCGATGAAAACCGGCGGCAAGCTCAGCAACACCACCGTCGCCAGACGCGGGCTCATCGCGAACAACACGATGATGACGCCAACCATCACCGACCCGTCCTTGACGAAAGAGACCAGCACATTCGTGAAAAATTCATTGATAGTCTCGACGTCGCTGGTTAGGCGGGTGACTAGGCGCCCCACCGGCTGGCGCGACAGGAAGCCGATACTCTGGCCGGCGGTGCGCCGAAACAGCTGCAGGCGCAAATCTTTCATCACATATTGCCCGGTCAGGCTAGTGCTCCAGGTTTGGCCGAAGGTGGCGGCCAGGACCAGCGCCAGGCTGACCAGGAACCACAGGCCATCGCGGCGCAGCGTGGTAAAATCGGCGCGACGCAGCTGGCGGGCCTCTGGCGGCGACAAAGCCAGCAGCCGCGCTTCCGGCAGCACCAGAGCGCCATCCAGCCAGACCGGACCGGCCAACGCTTGTCCGAAATCCGGCAAGCATGAACCGAGGTCGCCGCGCAGGCTGGCCGGCAGGTCAGCCGCCTCGGCCCAGGCCACCACGTAGCAGGGCGCCTCGTCCAGCGCCCCGTCGGCCAGTAAGGCGGCGCGGCTGGCGGCCGGCAGGCCCGACAAATCGGACCGGCGCACGAACAGGCGGTCGCCAATGGTAACGGCCTTGTCCAGCCCGGGCAGGCCGCGGAAGCGCTCGTCGTCAAGCACCTGGCGCGGCAGGCTGACCGAGGAGACCATCAGTGAACCGTCGACGATCCGCCGCGAAATCAGCGGCAGGAACAGCGACCCGACCGTGGACAGCGCCAGCGACAACACCGTGCAGGCCAGCAACAGCTTGTGCGGCCGGACGAAGGCCAGGATGCGGCGCACGATCGGCCAGTCGAAGCTTTTGAGAATTTCATCGCTGTCAAAAAAGTTGGCCATGGTCAATCCCGCCCTTCGGCCACATGATGGGCCAATTCCTGCAAGGCCGCCGTCTCGGCGTAGAAGCCGTCCTGGCGGATCAGCTCGGCCGGTGGGCCGAACTGGATCAGGCCGCCGTCGTCCAGGACGGCTATCAGGTCAGCCCGCTGCAGGGTGGATACCCGGTTGGACACGATGATGTTGGTCTTGCCGGCCCGGTCGGCCAGGATGCCGGCCAGGATCAGTTCTTCGGTGCCGGCGTCGACCGCCGACAGGGCATCGTCGAAGACCAGGATCTGTGGATTTCTGGCCAAGGCGCGGGCGATGGCCACGCGCTGTTTCTGGCCGCCGGACAGCGTCAGGCCGCGCTCGCCGACCATCGTTTCCCAGCCGTCGGCGAACAAATCGATATCGCGTTCCAGGGCGCTGATGCGCAGCACCTCGCTAAAGCGCGCCGCGCTCAGGTCCGGGCAGGCGAAACAGACGTTGTGGCGGATGCTGTCCGAAAACAGGAAACTCTCCTGCGGCACGAAGCCGATCGCCTGGCGCAGGTCGGCCAGACAGTACGAACCGATATCCCGGCCGCCGATCAGCAGACTAGCGCGCGGCGGCTCGACGATACGCGGCAGCATCTTGAGTAAGGTGCTCTTCCCGGAGCCGATCCTGCCCAGCAAGCCCAGGGTCTGGCCGGCCGGCAGGCGCAGGCTGACTGACGAGAGCGCCGGCGTCGCCGTTCCCGGATAGGTGAAACTCAAATCGCGGATTTCCAGGTGACCCGCCGCCCCGGTCGGCACGGCAGTCGGCACGGCGGCGGCGGCGCGACTGGTCGCCATGAGGCTGGCCCCGCCCTGGTCGCCCTGGTCGCCCGACTCACCGACCACAGCGGCTGCCAACTCGGCTTCCGGCGCCAGATGCAGAATCTCGTTAATGCGTTTCAGGCTGACGGCACCGCGTTGGATCATGTTAACGGTAAAGCCGGCGCCAACCATCGGCCAGACCAGCATTTCCAGGTAGGCCAGCATGGCGGCCAGGTTACCTGGCGACATGCGGTTTTCAAGCACCGCCCCGCCACCCACCAGCAACAGGAGCAGGGTGGTCAAACCAGCCAGAAAAGTTATCAGCGGGAAAAACAGGCCATACAGGCGAACCACGGCCATGGAGGCGTCGCGGTAGCGGTCGTTGGCTAGGCCGAAGCGCCGGCTGAAATAGTCCTCTTTAACAAAGGACTTGACCACCCGGATGCCCTGCAGGCTTTCCTGCACCACCGTGCTCATGTCGGCGTAGCGTTCCTGCACCACCTTGAAGCGCCGGCCCAGAAAACGGCCGAAAAAGATGATCAGCAAGGTTATCAGCGGCAACGGTATCACCACCCACAGGGCGGTAGCCGGATGGCGGGCGAACATCACCGCCAGGATGGCCAGGGACATGAAGACGCCGTCAAAAAAGGCCACGAAGGCCATGCCCGAGGCCATGCGGATATTCTGCATGTCGTTGGTGGCCCGGGCCATCAGATCGCCAACGCTGTTGTCCTGGAAGAATTTCATAGGCAGGGTCATCAGGCGGCCGAACAGCTTGTCGCGCAGGTCCCTTTCGATACGGCGCGAGGCGCCATGGATGAAGAAACGCCACAGGAAGCGACCGGCCGCCACCAAAGCCGCCGTGCCCAGCAACCAGACCACGATGGCCAGCACGGCCGACCGGGCCTGGCCGGCCGCCACCGCGTCGATCGAACGCTGAATATATTGCGGTATCAGTAATTGGGCGCTATCGACCAGCAAGAGACAGAGGATACCGAGAAGGTACCGATACCAATGCTGCCTGATATACGGACCAAGGGTGCGGAATTCTTTCAACATATAATGGGCATGGTATACTTGGCCGTCGGCTTTATGCAAGGCCAAACCAGAACAGGCTTCGGTCAAAATTGTCGAGTCTTCATCCAAAAAAGCCTGATATTGACAAAACAGCGAGCAGACAGGATACTGCAACCATGAAGCCAACCACTCATTTTGTCGGCGTGTGCTGTATTGTATCCGTGCTGTCGGCATCGTGTGCCTTGTCCCAAGTTGGCGTGCATGCCAACCGCGCTTTTCTGGAGGAAACCGATCCAGCCTTGGCCGGTGCAGCCATGCCGGCCATCATCAAAATTGTCGAGATCGCCCAGCGCACCTACCCGGACGACCGTGGCTTTAGAGTCAGCCTGGCGTCCATGTATATGCTGTACGCCAATGCCTTTATGGAAGGCGAAGCCTTTTATCTGATGGATAGCGACTACGACCGCGCCCGCGACCTGCAGACGAGGGCCGGCCAGCTCTATCGCCGGGCGGCCACCCTGCTGGAACCGCTGCTCCTGGCCAGAAGCCCTGGCTTACTCCAAGCCGAGATCAATATCTATAATCCGGATGACGGGCAAGCCGCCCGCCAACAGCGCTTGATTGGCGCCTTTAAGCCGACCGATATCGACATCCTCTACTATTTCGCGGCCGCCAACCTGGCCGGCTTTGCGCTGAATCCGATGGATTTTGAGTCCGCCCAGCGCCTGCCGCTGGCCATCCTACTGTTGCGCCAGGCCATGGCGCTTAATCCCGACTACAATGGCGGCATGGTGCGGGAATTGGCCGTTACGGCCTACGCTTCCCTGCCGGAAACGATGGGCGGCAACCGTCCCGAGGCGGAAGGCCTGGCCGCTGCCATCCTGGCCGATGATACTATCCCGGCATCGGCCGGTTTTCATGTCGGCTATGCCCTGACTTTCTGCGTCGTCGCCAATGACTACGCGCTGTACGCAAGCCACTTGCAAGAGGCCATTGCACTAAGCGCGGATACGGAATTCCCCTCCCTACTCAACCGGCTGGCCGCCCGTAAGGCCGCCTGGCTGTTGGCCAACGCCGACCGCTACTTTGATTTACCGCCAACCAACCAGGAAAACACAGGAGACTATTGAGATGCGCGCCCATACGCGAAGAATTATGCTATGCGGCCTATTGGCTGCCTTGGTGCTCAGCGCACTGCCCGCCCAGACCATCCGCATCCGTTTTGGCAGCGCCGTGCCAACCAACAGTATCTGGGATATCGGCATGCGCCGCCTGGCCAGCGAATGGGCCAGGTTGTCCAACAACCAAGTTCAGATCCAGTTCCAGGGCGGCCTGGTCAATTCTCCCCAGGATGCCATCCTGCGCCGCTTGAGCGCCCGAACCCTGAACGCCGCCCTGCTGGAGATCGCCGGCCTTAACCAACTGCAGCGCGACATCTATTACCTGTCCATGCCCAACGTCATCCGCAGCGAACAGGAATTCGCGGCGGCGTCCGCCGTAGCCGTCTCGGCACTGGCCGCCCAGGTCGACGACGATTTCGTGGTGCTGGGCTTGGCCCAAGGCGGCTGGGTCTACTTCTTCTCCGATCGGCCGATCAACGTCCCGGCCGACATGGCTGGCCTGCGCATCGGCGTCAATACCGACCTGGAAATCCTGGTTCAGACCATGCAGTTGCTGGGCGGCATTCCGGTCAGTAGCACCACTACCAGTCTGGCCCGCCAATTCTCGAGCAACCAGATCGATGTCACCTACACCAGCCCACTCTACATTTCCACCATTTGGCCGAATCTTAAAACCCATGTCACGCACATGTCCGCCCAACGGATCGGCCCGTTCTTTGGCGCCTTGATCATCAACAAGGCCGACTGGGAACACGTTCCGGCCACGCTGCAGCCCCCCCTGCTGGCCGCCGCCCAGCGCATTATCCGCGAGATGGGCGTCGAATCGATTACCCATGACGCCGCCGCCATCCAGGCGCTGCGCGACAATGGCCTGACCATCACGCCAGTGAGTAGCGCCAACCAACGGCTCTGGGACGAGTTTTTCGCCGGCGCCCAAGCCGTCACCATGCTGCGCAGCTGGTTTAGCGCCACCTATATGGAACGCATCAACCAGGCCGTTGACGCCATCAGGAACCGCTGATGTTCAAGCGCATCTTGCATAGCGCTACCCAGGCTCTGGCCATCGCCGGGCTGGTGGGCCTGATCGCGGTTGTCATCCTCAACCTGATAGCCACCCGGCTCTTCCATCTACTGGGCATCCCCGGCAGCACTGGCATCATCCAATTCGCCATGCTTGGCCTGTCCTGCTATGCCGCCGCCCTGGCCACGGCCGACCGGAAACACGTCAATCTGAGTGCCAGCCTAAGCCAACGCTGGAAAAAGCTGGTTGACTATTCAGGCAGTATCAGCTCAGCCCTGATCTATACCGTTCTATTCTTTGCTTCGGTCAGTTTTCTGACTCTCAGCCTCAGTTTCAGCACCGGCTTGTTCGGTATCCCGGTGCAGGTACTAGCCATTCCCCTGCCCCTCAGCTTCCTCTTGATGCTGCTCTTCGAACTGGCCGAGGCGGCCAAACACCGCCGCCTTCTCGTCGTGCTGCTCGGCGGCGTCCTGCCCGGTATCCTGGTGGCGCTGCCGACTATAGCCGAATTCATGGTTAGCGGCCTGGGACTGGAACTGCAATGGCTGCTTGATGCCGGCAACCTGGTCAATCAGGTCATTCAGTGGCTGATCGTGCCGCTGGGCTTGCTCCTGGTCGGCATGGCCTTCCTCGGCCTGCCCCTCTTCCTGATGCTCGGCGGCCTGGCCGCCCTGCTCTATCTGGGCGACTTCGGCAGCCTGATCAACGTGCCCAACGAGGCCTATACCCTGTTGGCCAGCCCAGAATCCAGCCTGCCGGCCATCCCGCTCTTCACCATCGCCGGCTTCCTGTTGGCCGAAACCGGCGCCTCCAAGCGGCTGGTAAACCTCTTCCGCGAACTGTTCGGCTGGCTGCCGGGCGGCGAGGCCATCGCGGCCGTTATGGTCTGCGCCTTCTTTACCACCTTCACCGGCGCCAACGGCATTACCATCCTGGCCCTGGGCGGCTTGCTGGCCGGCGTCCTGTCCGGCACCGGCTTCTACAAGGAAAAAGACGTCCACGGCCTACTGACAGCCTCCTCATCGATCGGCTTACTCTTCCCGCCCAGTATCGCGGTCATCATTTACTTTATCAGCGCCACCTTCACCTACCAGAACAGCCCACAGCTAATCGAAGGCAGCAACTTCAGCATCAACAGCCTGTTCCTGGGCGGCTTACTGCCCGGCCTGCTACTGATTCTCGGCATGGCCGGCTTGGGGCTCGTTAAAAGCCTGGGCTACAAGGCGACCCGCCCCAAACTGTCGGTCAAACGCGCCCTGAAGGCGTTATCGGCCAGCCTGCCGGAGATACTGCTGCCAGTCTTCATCATCCTGGTTTGGGTCAGCAATCTGGCAAACCTGACCGAGATCGCCACCATGGTCATTGTCTACCTGCTGATCGTGGAGGCTGTTTACCATAGCATCGATAAGCGCAAGGCGGCCGAGAGTGGCGCGCGGGTTAGCGAGAAGGCGGTCGAGGCCGTCGATCCGGCTATGTCGCTGTTCAAGGTTATCAAAGAGGCCTTGCCGGTGGTTGGCGGCGTGCTGATCATTATCGCTATGGCCAAAGGCCTATCCACCTTCATCATCGATTACGGCGTGGTGGAGCGCTTCACCTTGTGGGTAAGCTCGATCGTCACCTCCAAGGCGGTTTTCCTGCTGCTCTTGAACCTAGCCTTGTTGCTGGTCGGCTGTTTTATGGATATCTTCTCGGCCATCCTGGTGGTAGCGCCGCTGGTGATTCCCCTCGGCGGCGCCTTCGGCGTGCATCCGGTGCACCTGGGCGTGATTTTCATTACCAACCTGACCATCGGCTTCCTGACGCCGCCTATCGGCATGAACCTATTTCTGGCCAGCTACGCCTTCAAGAAGCCAGTCCTGGAAATCGCCCGGAATGTCCTGCCCTTCCTGGCCATACAGCTAGTGATTTTGGCTCTCGTTACCTGGCTCCCTTGGCTCAGCCTGGCGTTCGTCGGATGAGCCTCGTCGCGCCGATCACCATTTATACCGATGGAGCCTGCTCGGGTAATCCCGGGCCAGGCGGCTGGGGCTGGGTTTGTCTGGGCGGCGGCGAAATCCGCGAAGGCTACGGCGGCGCTCCGGCCACCACCAATAATCGCATGGAACTGCAGGCCGCGGTCGACGCCCTCGAGCAAGTGGCCGCCCGCATCGCCAGCGGCGAAATGCGGCCGGCGCCCATCAAGGTCCACACCGACTCGCAATACGTCAAGAACGGCATGAGCACCTGGCTGACCGCCTGGAAACGCAATGGCTGGCGGACGGCCAGCAAGGATCCGGTCAAGAACCGCGACCTCTGGGAAATTCTGGACGGTCTGACCCAGAAAACCGGGGCCGCCTACGTTTGGGTCAAGGGACACGCTGGCGAGGTCTGGAACGAGCGCTGCGACGTGCTGGCCCGGCAAGGCGTCACCGAGAACCAGCGCTGAAGCCGCGCCCAAAAGCACTTAACGCACCCGGAAGCACCACGGCGGGCGCTCCGGATGCCAATCGTGGCTAGCCGGCGGTCCGGCTAGCCTGCTAGCCAGTGGTTCGGCTAACCTGCTCGTTGGCGGTCAGGCCTTGCCAGCCGAGCCGAGGACTTCCTTGTTCTTGTGCATGTACAGCTTCTTAAGCTCATCGCGGGCCGGCCCCAAAATCTTGCGCGGATCGAATTCCTCCGGCTTCTCGACCAACACCTTGCGGATCAGCGCCGTCATGGCCAGGCGGCCGTCGGAGTCGATGTTGATCTTGCAGACGGCGCTGGCCGCGGCCTGACGCAGCTGAGATTCGGGTATGCCGACCGAATCCTTGAGCTTGCCGCCGAACTTCTCGATCATGGCGATGTACTCGGGCGGAACGCTCGAGGAGCCGTGCAGCACGATCGGGAAGCCGGGAATGCGCTTCTCGATCTCGGCCAGGATGTCGAAACGCAGCGGGGGCGGCAACAGGATGCCGCTGGCATCGCGGGTGCACTGCTCCGGCCGGAACTTGGTGCGGCCGTGGCTGGTACCGATGGAAATGGCCAGCGAATCGACGCCGGTTTTCTTGACGAAATCCTCGACTTCGGACGGCTCGGTATAGTTGCTGTGCTCGGCCGAAACGTCGTCCTCGACGCCGGCCAGGACGCCCAACTCACCCTCCACGGAAACGTAATCCGGGCGCGAGTGGGCGTAGTCGCATACCTTCTTGGTCAGGGCCACGTTCTCGGCGTACGGCAGGTGCGAGCCATCGATCATGACGCTGGAAAAACCGTTCTCGATGCAGTCGACGCACAGTTCAAAGCTGTCGCCATGGTCGAGATGCAGCACGATGGGAATGGCGAAGCCGAGTTCCTTGGCGTATTCGACCGCGCCCTTGGCCATGTTGCGCAGCAGCGTGGCGTTGGCGTACTTGCGAGCGCCCGAGGAAACCTGCAGGATGACCGGACTGCGCGTCTCGACGCAGGCCATGACGATAGCCTGGAGCTGCTCGAGATTGTTGAAATTGTAGGCCGGCAGGGCATAGCCGCCGGCGACGGCTTTCTTGAACAACTCGACGGTATTGGAAAGGCCGAGTTCCTTGTAACTGGTCATGGAAGACTCCTTGAGCTAAGGTATACGCCGCCTGACGGATACTCCGCCGACGGCACTGGCAGTCTCAAGTCTAAAAGCTGCGGGCGGCGAGGTCAAGCCCATTGGCTAAAACCGGCTAGGCTTTCTGTCTTAACAGGGTGTTGAAAAACGCGGATGCGGCTTTTCAACACTTCAAAAGCCGGTACAATTACGCAGCATAGCGCAAGCTATGCGAGGAATTGTTAAGGTTGTTGAGAAAGCAACCGGCTTTTTCAACAACCTGTTAAGTAACAAGTTGACCAAGGGTGCCGCCACCTACCTTGCCAGGGCCAGCGCGGCTTGGTACACTGAGCGGGCAAATGAAAAAACAAGCTTCGACCGTTTCCAGTCCAGCCTCGCCGGTACTTGGCAGCCTGCTTCAAGCCAGCCTGCTCCAGGCCAGCCTGCTCCAGGCCAGCCTGCTCCAGGCCAGCCTGCTCCAGGCCAGCCTGCTCCTGGCCAGCCTGCTCAGTCTAGCAGCCTGCGCTCCGACGGGCAGCCTCGCCATCCTAGACGAATATTTCGTCGCCCTGGCCCCGTCCGCCGCCGCCGCCTTCACCGCCCATACGGCCAGCCAGCTGGTCCTTAAAGGCTCTGAGCTATCCAGCGAGCTCTACCAGCGCCTGCAAACCAATCCGCCCCAGCAACTCTTTTTATCACCCGTCTTCCTGTCCGAAATTCCCACTATTCTCAGCGAATTCCCGGAGATTGACCTGGCCTATATTGGTGGGCCTCCAACCGTGACCGACGATCGCCTCCATGTAATCAGCTTTGAAGTGGAGCGAGCCGCGCTCCAAGCCGGCCGCTTGGCCCGCCGCCACCTGGAAGCTACTCCAGCCAGCCAACGCGGCGGTCGCGTCGCCCTGGTCATGCCTGACGGTACCGCCCCAGCCGTCGGACAGGCTTTCAGTGGCCAAATCGCCGACTTGCTACCGGCCGACCAGCCCTTGATCGAAGTGTTCGTCGGCGCCGCCTACTCGGCCGAGGCCGTTGCCGCCTACCGCGAAATGGACATCGCCATCGCCTTCCTGGCGGTTCCCTCTGGTCAAGTCAACCAGTACATCGAGATCATGTTCGACCCCAGCTGCTTCATCATTGCTACTCTGCCCTTCGGCTACCGCCTATTTTCCGCGGCAGACCTGGTGCTCAGCTGGGATTTCTCAGGCGCCCTGGACCAGCTAAGCCGGCAAATAGGCCAGCAACCAGGCAGCATCAACAGTCTGGAATGGAAAGAGCAGGACATTGACCATAAATAAGTGGAGGAATGTCATTTCTTTGCCGAAATTATTTGACAAAGGCCGGCCTTAAAAATATAATTGCTTGCATAGCTGATAGGTCAGAAAAGGCCACAAGGAGTAATCCGGATGAAACAACACGTCGTCAGGGCGTTTTGCCTGTCCCTGGTACTGGTTTTCCTGCTTGGGATAACCCCGTCGTTCGCTGATGAGGACAAGGCGGTAAACCTGGTCTCTGAGGTTGTCCAAACTTTTGACACCCCCGATGAAGATCCCTGGTTTGTCATTGGCAGTAAATTCTCCACCGCCGGGTTCCCGCGTGTTGCCCACGTGCCGACCTGGCCGTTGGCCGTCTTCGGCAACAACCGCGATGGCGCCGATTTGCGCTCCATGGGTGTGGCCATGCTCTTCGACCGCCGCGAATACAACTGGGTGGACGTCATCCCCGGTACTAAAAGCGGCGAAGGCGAGGAAACCACCTACACGCCGCTCGAACTGCCACTGCCCGGACGGGTCCAAATGGTCGATGTCTGGATCTGGTCGCCAAACATCAACTATTACGTCGAGGTTTACCTACGCGATTTTAATGGCGTCATCCACACCTTAAACCTGGGCGACCTTAACCATGTCGGTTGGAAGAACTTCCGCGTCAGCCTGCCGACCAACATCCCCCAGTCCCGGCGTTATTTACCGGTGCGCGAAGGCTTATCGTTCGTCAAGTTCCGGATATGGGGCCGCCCCACCGAAGTAGCCGCCATCCCCGCCGCGGCCGACGCGCCGCTCGCGGACAAGGCCATTTTCGTATACTTCGACCAGCTCAAGGTGCTGACTGATACATTCGAGGCGCTCTATGATGGCGATACCTTGACCGATCCGACCTTCATCCAGGAAAACTGGAATTTAGACGAATAATAACTAAGGGGAAACCATGAAGAAGATATTAGTTATTTTAATGGCCTGTGCCGTAGTCGTCGGACTTATGGCTGACACTGCGACCGTCGGGAATCCCGATCCCAATGCGATCGGTGTCGATAGCGCCCAGCAGCAATTGCAGCTGATTTCGGTAGACGCCTTCGAAGCCGAGGGCTTCTGGTCGGTCTTCATCTCGCCGGACGAAGGCGTGGCCTATGGCCGCTTGTTCCGGGGCACGCCGCTCGGCAAGGCGGAAGATCCTTCGCCGCAGGAACGCTATACCGGCATTGACCCCAACATTTCGGATATCAATGTCTATGGCGCCCGGGTAGATTTTTTCCGCCGTGGTCACAACACCATCTACATACTGCCCCAGCGGCCGCTCCCCATCGAGGGCATTACCAAGACCATATCGTTGTGGGTGATCGGGCGTAATAACAATCATGTCCTCAAGGTGATGGTACGCGATTTCTTCAACAATTACTTCGAGCTTACCATGGGAACGCTTAATTTCCAGGGCTGGAAGAAACTGTCCGTAGCCGTACCGCCGCAGAATCCCGATGGCACTAGTGGCATCATCCAGCGTAATTATCACTACAACCACCACATGGGCCTGCGCGTCGTCGGCTTCAAGATTGAGACCGATCCGATGGAAGCCTATGGTTCGTACTACATCTATTTTGATGATCTGCGCGCGGTGAGCGATATCTTCGCGGAAGACAGCCGCGACGAAGACGATATGGCCGATGGCTGGTAAGTAGTCATGGTTCGCAAAAAGGCTCCTGCTAAACGGGAGCCTTTTTTTTCACCCGCTGCCATCCATGAAAGACTTTCAGCTAGGTTTTTGCGAGGTTGTTCATGAAATATGTTGCGTTTCTTAAAAAAATCTACCTGGGTATGCACTTGACTAAGGTATATACCACCGGTAGTATAGCTAGATGGAAAAGTATCCGGCAGATCAACAAGCTTTCGAACAATTGATCAATTC
>MIAR01000001.1 GCA_001829185.1 Spirochaetes bacterium GWB1_60_80 | reverse complement strand
ACAATTCCTCGCATAGCTTGCGCTATGCTGCGTAATTGTACCGGCTTTTGAAGTGTTGAAAAGCCGCATCCGCGTTTTTCAACACCCTGCTAGAAATTGACAGCGCCCAGCGGCCGGGCTATACTCGGAGACATGAGAACAATCAAAAAAGCGCTGTTCTTCCTGGCGCTCGGCTCGCTGTCGCTGATCCTGGCCGCCTGCTACGGACCGCCCATCGACGTGCGCGCCACCTGGCTGGGGCGGCGCATCGTCCGGCTACTGGACGGCAGCAATCGGCCAATCGCCGGTCTGGTGGTCGAATCGGTCGACCAGGCGCGCCACCTCGGCCAGACCGATGCCAACGGCGAGATTTTACTGGATACGGAGCTGAACATGCCGGTCGACGGGACCTTCCTGGCGCTCGATGTCGACGGCCCGGCCAACGGCGGCGACTTCGCCGACCTCAGCCTGGTCATCCAGCCCGGCGACGACGACGAGATCAACGCCTACCCGACCGCCAAGAACGCGAACTAGCTTCGGCATGACCGCGCAACCTGTCGGACGCTTCATCTACCGACTGTACCGCCGGCTGGAGCGGCTGCGACCCGAGCTCCACTACCTGTTCGCCGAGATCACCCGCCGCTGCAACCTGAGCTGCCGGCACTGCGGCTCGGACTGCAGCGCCGCCAGCCAGGGCCGGGAACTAAGCACCGACAGCTGGCTGAAAATCATCGACTACTTCAAGGCCCGCTTCCAGCCGCCGCCGGCCGTGGTCATCACCGGTGGCGAGCCGCTGCTCAGTCCCGGCCTGGAAACCATCGCCGCCCACCTGGGCGAGAACGGCTTCACCTGGGGGCTGGTGTCCAACGGCTTCATCTATGACCCAGCCCGCTGGCAGGCCTTGTTGGACCGCCGCCTGGCCAGCGCCACCATCAGCCTGGACGGCGACGCCGCCGGCCACAACGGCCTGCGCCGCCACCCCAAAGCCTACGACCACGCCCTCAAGACGCTGGGCTTTCTGGCCAAGGCCGGCCTGTCACAACTGGACGTGGTCAGCTGCGTTTACCCCGGCAACCTGGACACTCTGGACAATCTGGCCGAGACCCTGCATGGCCTGGGCGTACCAGCCTGGCGGCTGTTTCGCATCTTCCCGATCGGCCGGGCGGCGCGGGACCCGGCGCTGCTCCTGGACGCCGCCGGCAGCTGGCGCTTGGTGGACTGGATCCGCGACCGCCGCCCGCGCTGGCTGGAACGCGGCCTGGATCTACAACTGTGCTGCGAAGGCTACCTGCCATTCGCAATCGACCGCCAGGTGCGCGCCCAGCCCTTCTTCTGCCGGGCCGGCATCAACATCGCTAGCATCCTGTGCAACGGCGACATCACCGGCTGTTCCAACAACCACCGCGACTTTGCTCAGGGCAACATCCTGCGCGACGACTTCCTGACCGTCTGGCGGCAGCGCTTCCAGGATTTCCGGCGGCGCCCTTGGCTGCGCGGCAGCGACTGCCAGGGCAATGCCAGACAGCGGCGCTGCCCGCACTGGGACGACTGCCAGGGCTCGTCGATCCACCTCTGGACCAAAAGCCAGGCGCGGCCGGCCTTCTGCTACCTGGACGACCAGCCGGGTCGCGCCTAGCCGCCGTCAACCAGCCAGCCGTCAAGCCAACAGAAGCGCCAGTTCGGCCTGGTCGAACGAATAGACCGAACCGCAGTTGTGGCAGGCCACCTCTACCGGGAACGGACCGTATTCGCGCATCTGTGCGCGCTCGGCGGTCGACAAGGCCTTTAGGAAGCCGCCCAGGCGCGCCTTGTCGCAGGGACAATGGAAGGCCAGCGGCCGCTCCTCCAGCATGTTGAGATCGAAGAAGGGGAACATGCGCAGCATGATGTCGGCCCGGCCGCTGCCGCCTGCGAAGGCCGCTCCCAGCTGCGGCAGGCTGTAGACCAGACGCTCCACCCGTTCCAGGGCATCGGCGGCGGCGAAGGGCAGGGCCTGCAAGTATAGGCCGCCGGCGCCGATCACCCGCCCGGCGCGGTCGAAGTGCAGGCCGAGGGTGAAGGCGGTGTTGGTCTGCTCGCTCTCGTGATAGTACCAAGCCAGGTCTTCGGCCAGGCGGCCGGAGCGCAGCGCCACCGTGCCGGTGAACGGCTGGCTGCGGCCGGCCTGGTGGCGGGTAATAGATAAAAAGCCGCTACCCAGTAGTAGCGCCGTGTCCAGCGCCTCTAGGGGCCGTTCCAGCTCAAAAGGCTGGTTGAACAGGCGGCCGCGCACCTGGCCGACGGCGTTGCACTCCACCGAGTAGCCGGCCGACGGCCCCTGGCTCTGGACGCGCAGCATCAGCCGGTCCTGGCCCTTGATGGTGACCGACAACAGGCCAGCCGCCAGGTAGGCCTGCCCTAGCACCAGGGTCTCGAGCGGGCCCAGGCGATGGCTGAGCGCCATCTGAGCCACCAGGCGGGTGCCGGATACCAGGGCGCCGCGGATGGCATCGTTTTCGAGCGTGAAAATGGAGACGCCGTCAGTCGGTAGGGCGTCCAGCTGTCGCTGGTAATCGGGGTCGTCATAAGTTACCGGAATCATGCTGTCCTCCCGACCAGCGCCGCGCTTGGCCGCCAGCATGATAGCCGGCCGACCGGCGACGTGTCAAAGGCCGCCGGCCCGAATACTGTCGTCGACCCAGCCGCCCGTCAGCCAGCCAAAGTCGCCAACCCCTTGTTTGTGCGCGGTGCCTGTGCTAAATTCAGGCCACCATGGAACAGACACCCGAGAAAACCCTCGACGGCTCCAAACCCAAGAAAAGCGCCACCACCTGGCTCAAGGAAAAGGCCATCCTGCTGGTCATGTCCGGCCACCACTTTGGCCAAGGCCTAGTGCTGGACACCGGCTTGTCGGTCATCGGCCGCCAAGCCGAAGGCTGCCAGCTGGCCATCGCCGACGACAAGCTGAGTAAGCAGCACTTCAACATCGTCCGCAGCCCGGAAGGCTTCTTCCTTGACGACGCCGGCTCCAAGAACGGTACCTGGCTGAACGGCAAAGCCGTAGCCAAGATGACCCGGCTGGCCTACGGCGACCGCATCATCGCCGGCGGCACGGTCTTTCGTTTCTTCATAGAAGAAAGCCTCGAGCGGGACTGACGATCCGCCGTGCTGGTCGACGCCCATTTTCATGCCGACGACCTCTGCCGCTACCGTCCCGACTTCGCCAGCTGGTTTGCCCCCCTGCCCGACGGCGCCAGCCACCGCGGACTGGCCAGCTGCCACGACGCCGCCGGCTACCAGGCCACGCTGGAACTGCAGGCGGCGGCCGGCGCGCGCTGGCTGGTCAGCTTCGGCCTGCACCCCCAGCTGCCCGTCCTCGACGAGTTGCCCCTGCTGACCAGGCTAGCCGAGTCCGGGTCCATCGCCGCCATCGGCGAGGCCGGCTTCGACTTCTTCGGCGACCGGCCCGAGCGGCTGCGCAACCCGGCCAACCTGGAGCGGCAGCGCCAAGCCTTTGAAGCGCAGCTGGAACTGGCCATCCGCCAGGGCCTGCCCATGGTGCTGCACCTGCGCAAGGCCAGTGATATAATCTTCCAGTACTCAAGCCAGCTGTCCCGCCTACCGGGTTTCATCCTGCACGGCTGGAGCGGGCCGGCCAACGAGGCGGCCAGCCTGCTACAGCGCTGCCCGCGAGCCTGCTTTTCCTTCGGCACCGGCTTGCTCAACGGCAACCGCAAGGCCGCCGCCTGCGTGGCCCGGCTGCCGGCCACGGCCCTGCTAACCGAGAGCGACGCCCCCTACCAACCGCCAAGGGCCGCGCCGAAACCGGGCGCCGCGATCGTGCGCGCCTGGTCGGAACCGGCCGACGTCCTGCCGACGCTAGCCCTGATGGCCGCCATCCGTGGCTGCGATTGCCAGCAGCTGGAAGAACGCATCGAAACGAATTTCAAGGAGTTGTTCCGCCTATGAGCTTCAAGGACCGCAGCCGCATCATTTTCGGGGACGCCAACCTGACGCGCCTGGAGGATACAACTATCTGCGTGGCCGGCCTGGGCGGCGTCGGCGCGGCCGCCGCCATGGACCTGGTACGTTGCGGCGTCGGCCGCCTGGCAGTGATCGACTTCGATGCCGTCCAGGAATCCAACCTCAACCGCCTGTACTTCGGCTACCTTGATACCGTCGGCCTGGCCAAGACGGCAGCCTTCGCGGCCTACGCGCGGCGCGTCAACCCGGCCATCAAGGTTATCGAATATTCCGGCCTGCTGCGCGGCGCCCAGATCGGCGACATCCTGCCGGCCGACTGCGACTACTACCTGGACTGCATCGACACCCTCAACTCCAAGGTCAATCTAATCGGCGAACTAGTGCGCCACCATTACCCCTTCACCTCCAGCATGGGTACCGCCGGCCGGCTGCGGCCGGAACGCCTGCAGGTCGGTAGCCTCTGGCAGGTGCACCACTGCAGCCTGGCCGCCAAAGTGCGCAGCCGCCTGCGCCGCCTGGGCATCGGCGAGGCCGACGCCATCACCTGCGTCTGGTCCGACGAGCCGGCGGTGGCCCCGGCCGCCCCGGAAGACGGCAGCATCCCCGGCACCATCGCCGGCCTGGGCCGGGTCCGGGCCGTCCAGGGCTCGGCTCCCTTCGTGCCGCAGGCCGCCGGCCACATCCTGGCCAGTCTGGCGGTCCGGGCCATGCTGGAGTCCTAAGTACACATCCCAAGAGCCACTGGGCGTTTCAGGTTGAAGGCACGGGGTAATTCAGTTAACAACGGCGATGAGACTTGTCCATGGACAGTATTGTCGCGGGGCCTGACACTTTCACGCATGGCTGCGCTTATCGCTTTGCCATGCGTGGTCGTGCCACCCGCGTGGTTGAGGGAGCGCTGCGCAGTGCTGCATTTGGCGCGTTGGAGGAGCCACTGGGCAAGGCTGCGTGATGGCACGGTGTTGCTCCCTAAAGTACAACGGTGATGAGGCTTGTCCATGGACAGTATAGTCGCGGGGCCTGGCTTTCAATAAAAAGCAAACGCGTGGTTTGGCGGCTTTCAATAAAAAGCAAACGCGTGGTTTGGCGGCTGTTGTGCGCCGTGGGTTCAGCGATCCGCCCTGTGGCTCTTGTGGCGCGCTTGCGTTGCAGCACGGTGCCGGCGCTTTGGTTCTGGGCGGCTCCCCCTCGGCCAGGCTTCCGTCGCCGCTGGTGGTGTGCTGGAATGGCGGTCTTGCTTGCAAGCCCGCCACTGCTGGGCGCTGTGTGCGGCGCCGGCGATCCTGGCCTACCCCCATGTTTGGTTTGAGGTGGCGGTGGGGGTCGATGTTTTGTCCGCTGCCTTTTATGGTTGGCGGCGGCGGGTTTAATCATTCGGAGAGTTCTTCATAAGGAAGCCTCCCGCCTTAAAGTCAGATGCATGGTCCGCGCCCAAGACGAGTAAAGAATCCACTTGATTGTGATATCAAATAGTGGTATCATTCTCTTGTGAACAGTAAACAAAGGAAAACACTCGCTGCCATCTTCACCGATCCTGTCAAAGCAAACATCCTCTGGGTCGACGTGGAATCTCTCTTATTGTCGTTGGGAGCTGACAGCAAAGAGGGCGCGGGCCTCGAGTTGGTTTTAGCCTGAAAGGTGTTGATATTGTCGTACATCGGGCCACACCCCCAAAAAGAGACCGACAAAGGTGCTGTCAAATCGGTTCGAAAATTTCTAATCAATGCAGGGGTAAAACCATGAAGTACAAAGGATATACAGGAATTGTTGAGTTTGACGAGGAAGCCAAGTTGTTCCATGGTGAAGTCCTGGGGCTTCACGATGTTATCACCTTTCAGGGAACCTCAGTTGGAGAGCTGGAGACGGCCATGGCCGAGTCCGTAGACTTTTACTTAAATTGGTGCGCCGAACGCGGCAAAGAGCCTGAGAAGCCTTTCTCGGGCAAGCTTTTGGTTCGTACCAGTCCAGAGCTGCACAGTCGGGCTGCCGTCGCCGCCGCCCGTATCGGGCTTTCACTAAACAAATACATTGAAAAGGCCATAGAAGACGAGACCAACCACGTCTTGGCCTAAACACTTCACCCCATTGGCCTGACTCTACGCCCCCCGCTCCAGAAGCGGCTGCGGGCTGTCCGGCTGCCCGTGGTAGAACCACAGGCACCGGCGACCTTCGCATAAGACCGTCTTATGCGAAGGTCGCCTGCCGGACAGTCCTCTGCTCGCCACGGGTACACAAATAACCAAGCAGACGGGTGCCGAGGCTTCATGCCGAGTGTTCAGCCTCATCGAAACAGCCAAGCTGAATGGCCAAGAGCCATACGCCTATTTACTGGCTGTCTTGAACAGCCTGCCCCAGGTGCGGCAGTCCGGCGATTGGAACAGCCTTCTGCCGTGGAACAGGCTGGAGAATGGGAAGAATTGACGGTTACGGTAATCAGATTGGCAATACGGGCGTTTAATGGTAACCTGCGTTCATCATGTCAAACAGCCGATTGGTGTACCATACAGATTTCAAGCTGGCGTTGCAGTAGGCCTAATGCCGGCCACGCAGGTGGCACGCTTGCCGCGTTCCACGCGCCACCGCTTCAGGACAACTGATTACACTGGTGTGGTCGGCGCGGAATATTCCACGCTGCTCGGTCAGATATAATGAACCCACAGGACTGGACAAGGAGCTAAGCTTGCCGGTCTAATGTCTTGGAGGAGCCAGGAAATGGGAAAAGGCAGCAGGAATCACTATACCAAAGAGTTCAAGTTTAAGGTCGCAATCG